>NZ_CP162129.1:137500-782500 GCF_040834005.1 Paenibacillus sp. PL2-23 | reverse complement strand
CCAGAGCCTTGGATAGCGTAACCTCGTCCGCGTATTCCAAGTCTCCCCCGACGGGCAGACCATGAGCAATTCGAGTGACTTTGATGCCGAAGGGCTTCACCAGACGGGACAAATACATAGCCGTCGCCTCGCCCTCGATATTGGGGTTCGTAGCAAGAATCAGCTCCTGTACACTCTCGTCGCTCAGTCTGCGAAGAAGCTCCGCGATGCGAATTTCGTCAGGACCGATGCCTTCCATTGGAGAGATTGCACCCTGCAGCACATGATAATAACCTTCAAACTCCTTGGTCCGCTCCATCGCCACAAGGTCCTTGGACTCCTGAACGACGCAAATGACCGAAGCGTCGCGCGATTTGTCCTGGCATATTTTGCAGGGATCGGTATCCGTAATGTTGCAGCAAACCGAGCAATAAAACAAATTTCGTTTGACGCTAACCAGCGCCTTGGCAAAATCAATGACATCGTCTTCTTTCATGCGCAGCACATGAAATGCGAGCCTGGCCGCGGTTTTGGGACCGATACCAGGCAGGCGCGTAAAAGCGTCGATCAGTTTGGCTATCGGTTCCGGGTAAAACAAAAGAGGAACGCTCCTTTCAAGCTAACAGAAAGCGGGCACGGGCTGGCCTGTTAGAACAAGCCTGGAATTTTCATACCGCCCGTAAATTTGCCCATATCTTGGTTCGCAAGCTCATCTGCCTTGGTTAATGCGTCGTTTACAGCCGTCATCACGAGGTCTTGCAGCATTTCGACGTCATCCGGATCTACCGCTTCCGGCTTGATTACGATATTCAGCAGCTTCTTATGGCCGTTTACCGTAGCAGTTACAACGCCGCCGCCAGCAGTGCCCTCTACGGATTTGGTCTCCAGCTGCTCCTGCGCCTTCAGCATCTGCTCCTGCATCTTCTTCACTTGCTTCATCATTTGGTTCATGTTGTTCATTATTGTTCACCTCAGCTATTATTTTGGGTTGTTACGCTTTATCCCTGACAACAACTAAATCCTCGCCGAACATCTTCACGGCTTCCTCCACCCACTCCGGTCTTTGAGGGGCGACTGGTCCGCTGTCCTCGCCTTCATGCTGCAGCTCGAACACCTCTCCAGGCTCATCGCCAGCACCATCCAGAGCAGCCTGCCATTCCTTCTGCATGACCGTCACTAGACGGAACCTTGAGCCAAGCACTTCAGAGGCGACTCGCTCAATAATATCCCGATGATCCGGCTTTTCGGTGGTCTCCCTATGAATCTCGTTCTTGAACGCGAGCAGCAGATTGCCGCTGTCAACCGCAACAAGCTCCCCATTCTTGAGCCATGCATGCAGGGTGACCTTGGCATCCTTCACCCGATTAAGCACGTCCCCCCACTTGGAGCGCGCTATGCCGGATTCCGGACTTGTGACTGAAGCGACATAAGCATCCAGCTTCACCTTGGCTCTAACCTTGCCGGAACTGCCGCCAAATCCGCTCCGAAGCGCACCGCGTGATTGAGGTCCTGCGCTGCGGCTGTCGGCGGAGCCAGCCTCTGCCGGCAATGAAGCGGACACTCCGTTCTGGAGCACCTGCTCAAGCTTGCGCTCCAACGCTTCTACTTGCATACGAAGCTTAGACACTTCCGCGCTGTCCGTCCCTGATGTGCCAGAGCCGGAGTGTGCGGGCGTCTGCGCGCCATCCTCGCCGATGGAGCAGAGCTTCATTAATGCGACCTCGAACAGCGTCTGAGGCTGCGAGGCATGCTTTAATTCTACTTGGTATTTGTTCAAAATATCAATCATCGCGAACAGTCTGGTTGGAGAATAGGCTTCAGCCATCGCCTGGAACCGTTCGCGATCCACAACTCGCTCCGTTACAGCCCCTCCGCCAGGGGCCAGCTTCAGCACAAGCAGATCGCGGAAGTAGTACATAAGATTCTCCATACACTTGTCCGCTGCTTTGCCTGCCAGCATCAAGCTTTCAACGAGAGGCATCATCGCCGCTACATTGCGGTCGCGCACAGCCTCTGCAAGCTGATAGAACTGATCCGCCGCCATCCCGCCTGTCACGTCGACTGCTGCATCCAGCGTAATACGGCCATCGCCAAATGCGGCTACCTGCTCCAGAAGACTAATTGCGTCCCGCATGCCGCCCTCGGACAAACGAGCGATATAAGCCAGGGCGTCCTCGTCGGCGGCAATGCCCTCTTCCTGGCAAATTTGAAGGAGACGCCCCGTCTGCTCCTCCAAGGAAACCTGACGGAAGTCAAAGCGCTGGCATCGGGATATAATCGTAGCCGGCAGCTTATGCGGCTCCGTCGTCGCTAGAACGAAGATGACATGTCCAGGCGGCTCCTCAAGCGTCTTCAGCAAGGCGTTGAAGGCTTCCGTCGTGAGCATATGCACCTCATCGATGATGTACACCTTGAACCGGACCTCGGAAGGGGCGTATCTGACTTTCTCCCGAATATCCCTAATTTCGTCGATGCCCCGGTTCGAAGCGGCATCTATCTCAATGACGTCCATCATGTGCCCTGCGGTGATGCCTATGCAAGCAGAGCACTCGTTGCAGGGCTCTACCGCCGGCCCCCGCTCGCAATTGACGGCTTTGGCGAGTACCTTGGCCGTCGTGGTCTTGCCCGTCCCTCTCGGTCCGTTGAACAGATAGGCATGCGATACGCGATTTTCCCTTATCGCGTTCTGCAGCGTCTGGATGATATGCTGCTGTCCGACCATATCCTGAAACGTCTGAGGACGCCAGGCACGGTATAAAGCAATATGTGACACGCGACTCTTCCCTTTCAGCTTGCTCCTGAGCAGCAATTGGATTATATTGCACTGCACTATTATACTACACCTCGGCATCAAGCAAAATGCTTTCGTCCGAACAAACAAAAAAGACCTTCGAGCCTGTATGCGAGCCGGGCACCATCAGGCGCGTGGATCACATTCAGCGAATGTCTTCATATTAATTATTGAGGATATGGTGAACCGTGCACCTGCCCTCGATCCATGCAATCCAAGCGGCACTCTTGCTACACAGCTCGAGCCAGGCACTCCTCCGGCACATGAACTAACTTGCTTACGGCTGCTTCCTTCCGGACCTGACCGGGTTCACAAGCGTTCATTGCGGAGGACCCAACTGTCAACACTGCTTGCAAGCGCCAAGCCTCACATCAGCATAACCTCAGACAGGAATTCAACCTCGCTACAGCGGATTGCGAGTTACAGGGCACCGCTACCTCCCCATCTAGCACGGCAAGGACAAGTATATTACATTCAGATACAAAGCGCAAGTGATGGGTGTTTTTACCGAAGGAGTGTCCCACAAGTGAGCTACGTTCCATACCCTAATCCGCAACCTTCACATGCACATCATATCTCGGGAAGTTGGCTTGCAGGAGCGCCTGAGCCTCCGCACGAATGCTGTCTCGTTCCTTATCCGTCGCGTTGTCGCTTACGCGCAGCTTCACATTCAGCACATCGCCGTTGAAGCCAGCCTCCGCTGTCTTCACTCCGCTCATGGGGCGAAGCAATTGATTGATCATGTCCATGTCTCTATGATATAAAGTCCCGCTTCGATTCAACAGGTTCGGATTCGTGTTCGTGTACCCCAGGTACCCATCATTGCCGTATGATTCCACCTTGCCGCCCGCATCTTGGCCACAGCCCGAGAGCAGCGCAGCAGAACCGAGCAGCCCGATCCAGAGCACCCTCCAGATCCGTTTTTTTCTCCGCAAGCCAGTCCTCTGATTCATAAAAAAACCTCCCTTTAACCATAGGATGGCTAAGGGAGGTGCTTGTATTCTGCCAAATAAAGGCCGAATGACTGTATGCATTAAATGCCGTATTTCTTCTTGAAACGGTCGACGCGGCCGCCGGCATCCAGGAACTTCTGCTTACCCGTGAAGAATGGGTGACATGCGGAACAAATCTCAACGCGAAGGCTCGGTTTAATGGAGCCCGTCTCGAATGTATTGCCGCAAGCGCAAGTTGCTGTAACGACGTGGTATGTCGGATGAATACCTTGTTTCATCTCGTTCACCTCTTTCTGCCCTGAATCACATGCGGACCCAGAGTTAAAAATCACACTATCGGATTATAGCACGACTGGGCAGGCTAACGCAATCATCATCATCATCTTGTGACGGCTCTGCGAAATTCGGCGGGCGGAACATGGGTGTATGAACCGATGACGACGTCCGGCAGCTCCTCGCGGAGAATGTCCAGCATTTGCTTCATGCCGTAAATCTCGCCCTGCGCCTTCGGGATGAGCTCCAGATAGCTCTCGGGATCAATATTCAGATTGCGCATCTGAATCAGCTTAAGTCCCGTACGCTTGGCGAAGCCAATCATGGCTTCAATCTCCTCTTCACGATCGGTGACACCCGGGAAGATCAAGTAGTTAATCGACGTATAGACACCCTTGTCCGCTGCATATTTCAGAGAACGCTCCACATTATGCAGCGTATAGCCCCGCGGCTTGTAGTAGGCGTTATAATGCTCGTCGATGGCGCTGATCGTGCTCACGCGCATAAGATCAAGACCCGCATCCACTATGGCGCGCATAAAATCGGTCAGGCCCGCGTTCGTGTTAATGTTAATGTAGCCCAGGGAGGTTTGTTCCCTCACCCGCTTGATCGCTTCGACGATAATCTTCACCTGCGTGGACGGCTCGCCCTCGCAGCCTTGCCCGAAGCTGATGATGGAATCCGGCTCCTTCAGCTGCTCCAGCATAATCTGCACCACTTCGTCCACCGTCGGCTTGAAATTCATCCGTGTCTGCGGCGCGAGGAATCCGCTGTCCTCCGGCTGCTCCGAGATGCAGCCGAAGCAGCCCGCGTTGCAGGAATAGGAGACAGGCACCGCACCCTCCCAGCGGGTCAGGAACGTATTGGATGCCGTCAAGCATTCATAGCCCAGCGCGCAATGGGACAAATGCTTGTACAACCGGTTTTCGGGATATTTCGCCAGCAGCCGCTCAACCTGCACGTTCAACTCCTTGCGGTCGCAGTTCAGCGGATCCCAACGCTCGGGATCATCGCTTTGCTCGGCGGTGACATAGAAGCCCCCATCCTTCCATACGACAGCCGTATAGCCGAACAGCGGCAGCTTCTCCTTCTTGTCCGACTTCGCGTACCCGGGGAGGCAGAGACGGGTATAGCCCTGAGGCAGGAGCGCTCCCACAGCCTGAGCGCCGCCCGGCAGCGCCAGCATCTCTCCGGAGTCGGGGTCCAGTCCGATCGGTCTCGTGAAGGGCAGGCTGACGAGCGTCGCGCCCTCTGGCAGCGGAATAAGCTCGTCCTCCATAATTTCCACAATCATATCCCCACTGCGACCAAGTCCAATATAGTCAGGGTGATCGAACACGTTGCCGTGCTCATCCGCATATACGAGATTCATGATGTTCTCCTTTCCAACGGAACGGCTACGAGCTATGCGTCGTTCTGGCGACTGGCCTGCGGTTCGCCGTGGATGTCTGGCCGCTCTTCACGGCCGGACGCTCCGGTTTGGACGGCGCTTCCGCTGACGTATCCAGGGACATCAGGAACTGCTCGTTATTTTCTGTATTTTTCAGCTTCTTCAGGAAGTTATCCACGAAATCCGGGGTATCGGTCAAGCTCTTGCGAATCGCCCAGATTTTGTCCAGCTCTTCTTTGGTAAGCAGCATTTCCTCACGACGCGTGCCCGATCTCCGCATATCCAGAGCAGGGAAAATACGGCGCTCCGCCAGCTTCCGGTCAAGATGCAGCTCCATGTTGCCCGTACCCTTGAACTCCTCGTATATAATGTCGTCCATACGGGAGCCCGTCTCGATAAGCGCAGTCGCTAGAATCGTCAGGCTGCCGCCCTCCTCCACGTTGCGCGCCGAACCGAAGAAGCGCTTGGGACGATGGAATGCTGCGGGATCGATACCGCCGCTTAACGTTCTGCCGGATGGCGGAATCACTAAGTTGTAGGCGCGCGCAAGACGCGTAATGCTATCCAGCAGAATAACGACGTCCTTCTTATGCTCGACCAGGCGAAGCGCTCTCTCCAGCACAAGCTCCGCTACCTTGATATGATTCTCCGGCAGCTCGTCGAACGTCGAAGCTACGACCTCGCCCTTCACGGAGCGCTGCATATCCGTCACTTCCTCCGGACGCTCGTCAATCAGCAGCACAAAAAGCTCAATTTCGGGATGGTTCTCCGAAATGCTATTTGCAATTTCCTTAAGCAGCAGGGTTTTGCCCGCCTTGGGCGGTGCGACAATGAGTCCCCTCTGACCGAGGCCAACGGGCGCAAGCAAGTCCATCATGCGGGTAGATAGCTTCGACTGCGAGGTTTCAAGCACTAGCTTCTTCTCGGGATAAAGAGGAGTAAGGGCAGGAAAATGGAGTCGTTCGGAAGCTGTATCGGGATTCTCGCCGTTAACGGCGTTTACTTGGAGCAGACCGAAGTAGCGTTCGTTCTCCTTAGGCGGGCGGCACTTGCCGGATACCAGATCGCCGTTCCTAAGATCGAATCTTCGGATCTGAGAGGCCGAGATATAAATATCTTCCTTGCTGGGCAAATAATTAATGGGACGCAGGAAGCCGAAGCCCTCTTGCAAGATGTCGAGCACGCCTTCCATAAACATAAGTCCGCTCTTCTCCGCCTGCGCACGCAATATAGCGAAGATCAGCTCTTTCTTCTTAAGTGTTCCATAATAAGGGACCTGGTACTGCTTCGCAAGCTTGTACAGCTCGGTCAGCTTCATGCCTTCCAAATCCGCAATTTGTAGATCTGACATATTCTCACCACTTTATTCAAATTATGAACAGGACTGATTAATCAGCCTTTCCATTCGGGGATCGATCTAAACGGGGAGGAGGCCTACGCCTCCGTCTCCCGCCACACCTCAGCACCCAGACTCGTTAAATTCTCCACTAAATGATCATACCCACGATCGATATATTCGACACCTGTTATCTCTGTTACTTCATCCGGGACCGTTAAAGCCGCAATAACAAGCGACGCGCCTGCCCTCAGATCGGCAGCCTTCACCTTCGCGGCGTTCAGCTTGCCGCCTTCGATAATGGCGGAGCGGCCCTCTACCCGAATATTGGCGCCCATACGCGTAAGCTCCGGCACATGCTTGAAGCGCGTGCCATATACATAATCAGACAGGATGCTGACGCCCTTGGCTTGTGTAAGCAGGGTGGTCATCGGTGACTGCAGATCCGTCGCAAAGCCTGGATAAACCAGCGCTTTCACATCCACCGCCGTATATTCGGGCGCGCCGATAATCCGGATCGCCTCGTCCATCTCCTCGACGATGACGCCCATCTCCTCCAGCTTCGCGGTCAACGCCTCCAGGTGCTTCGGGATGACATTGTCAATCAGCACATCGCCGCGTGTAGCGGCGGCCATAATCATATAAGTACCAGCCTGAATTCGATCAGGAATAATGGAATGACGACAGCCATGCAGCCTTGGAACCCCTTCGATTCGAATCGTCTCGGTTCCAGCGCCCTTGATCGTGGCGCCCATGGCGTTGAGGAGAGTAGCTACATCTATAATTTCAGGCTCTTTTGCCGCGTTTTCGATAATCGTGGAGCCTTTGGCCCGGGAGGCCGCCAGCATAATATTAATCGTTGCCCCTACACTTGCCACATCCAGATAAATCTTTGCTCCGCGCAATTCCTTAGCTTGAATATGAATAGAACCATGTTCATTCGTAACCGTTGCACCTAACGCTTCAAAGCCTTTGATATGCTGGTCTATTGGCCTCGGCTCGAAGTTGCAGCCGCCCGGCATGCCGATTGTCGCTTCCCCGAAGCGTCCCAGCATCGCGCCCATCATATAATAGGAAGCTCGCAGCAGCTTCACCTTGCCGTTGGGCATAGGCTTCGAGATCAGCTCCGAAGGATCGATGCGCATCGTATCGCCTTCTCGCTTGACTACGGCTCCAAGCTCCTGCAAAATCTCGCTGTACACCGCCACATCGCTAATTAGCGGCAAATTGTCTAGCACAACCTCGGATTCTGCCAGAATAGAAGCCGGCACGAGCGCAACCGCGCTGTTCTTGGCGCCGCTGATCTGGACCGTTCCGCGAAGCGGTCGTCCGCCCCGGATCATTAATTTCTCCATGAATTGTTTAATCCTCCCGTGAGCCCAGAAGGGAACAAAGTAAAAACCGCTTAAGCGAACTAGCCTCCGCGTACACATGGTGCCCGCTAGTCCGCCAGGCGGCTTGTCTCAATTGTTCCGTTGCTAATGCTTAATTATTGCTTCCGAACAAGCGGATCGTTGCATAAGAGTAGCCATTGTTCTGAGCTATTATATCATAATGAGCCCGCAAATAGTAAAGCTAGTTTTCAGCACGGCGGCGCACAACCAAAACAGGCATCACGGCTGCTGAGAGCCGCGATGCCTTGGATTTCCATTCGGTATGAATTACGAGCCCACCGCGAAGCGGCCGGGACTGGTGCCGCCCTGAAGCTGCTTATTCACTTCCATGCGCATCTCGTCGATGTCGAACGGCTTCGTGAAATGCATCAGCGCGCCATGATCCGTTGCTTCCTTGATCATGTCCAGCTCTCCGTAGGCCGTCATCATAATCACCTTAATCGAAGAATCAATCGCTTTGATATGCTTCAAAATTTCGAGTCCGTCCATGCCCGGTATCTTCATATCAAGCAACACCAGGTCCGGAGACTCCCTCTTCACAATTTCCAGGGCAATCTTGCCGTTAGCAGCCTGAAATGTGTTATAGCCTTCGCTGCTGAATACTTCTAGAAGCAATACGCGGATTCCATTCTGATCATCTACGATTAATACCTTCTTCTTATCCAACCTTTATCACTCCCCGAGACTAAACATCATTTTTTTATATATTCGTTAGTCTCCAGCGATTTCCTCCTGCTTCCATACAAAAAAGTTATTGGATGAGAGGATACGTGACACTTGTCGGTGGTGCGAAGTCGAATTAACGCTCAGAATAAGCCAGCGCCGCGTGTACAAAGCCCTGGAACAGCGGCTGTGGACGATTCGGTCTGGAGGTGAACTCCGGATGGAATTGCACCGCGAGGAACCAAGGATGGCTTGCCAGCTCCACCATCTCTACAAGACGGCCATCCGGCGAGGTTCCGGAAATGCGCAGGCCTGCAGATTCAATCGCTTCTCTATATTCATTGTTGAACTCGTACCGGTGACGGTGGCGCTCATACACCAGCTCATCCCCGTATTCACGAGCCGCAACCGTTTCCGGCACGATCTTGCAAGGGTACAAGCCCAGACGCATCGTACCGCCCAGATCCTCGATATCCTTCTGATCCGGAAGCAGGTCGATAACAGGATACGGCGTAGAGGAATTGATCTCCGAGCTGTTGGCGCCGGCCAGACCCACCACGTTGCGTGCAAATTCAATAACAGCTACCTGCATCCCTAAGCAAATGCCGAAGAACGGCACATTGCTCTCGCGAGCGTAACGAATCGCGCTGATCTTGCCTTCGATGCCGCGATCGCCGAAGCCGCCCGGCACCAGAATGCCGTGAACGCCCTGCAGCTCGTCCCCTACATTGGCATCTGTCAGCATCTCGGCGTCAACCCAGCGGAGCTTGATCTCGGAATCAAGCGCGATGCCTGCGTGTCCAAGCGATTCCACGATGCTGAGGTAAGCATCATGCAGCGCCACATATTTGCCGACGATGGCAATTTCCGTTGTCTTGTGCAGCGATTTGACGCGCTTCACAAGGCTTTCCCACTCCGCCATATCCGGCTGATCCGTTGTCAGCTTCAGATGGCTGACAACAATCTCGTCGAGCCCCTGCTCTCTCAGCATCAGCGGAACCTCATACAGAGTAGAAGCGTCGCGGCACTCGATAACCGCGTTCGCGTCGATATCGCAGAACAGTCCGATCTTGCGCTTCATGTCCTCGGCCAGCGGATACTCCGTCCGGCATACGATAACATTGGGCTGAATGCCGATGCTGCGAAGCTCCTTCACGCTATGCTGAGTCGGCTTCGTCTTCACCTCGCCGGCTGCCTTGATATAAGGAATCAGCGTAACATGAATGTACATGACGTTGTCGCGGCCAATATCGCTTTTGATCTGACGGATCGCCTCAAGGAAAGGCAAGCTTTCGATATCGCCTACCGTGCCGCCGATTTCCGTAATGACAACATCAGAGCCGTGCTCGCGTCCCGCGCGGAATACACGGTCCTTGATTTCGTTCGTGATATGAGGGATGACCTGCACCGTACCGCCCAAATAATCGCCGCGGCGTTCCTTGGTAATGACGTTGGAGTAGATTTTGCCCGTGGTGACATTGCTGTTCTTGGACAGGTTGATGTCAATGAAGCGCTCGTAGTGGCCCAGGTCCAGATCCGTCTCCGCTCCGTCGTCCGTTACGAATACTTCCCCATGCTGATAAGGGCTCATCGTGCCTGGGTCGACGTTAATGTAGGGATCGAACTTCTGAATCGTTACCTTCAGTCCTCTGTTCTTCAGCAATCTGCCTAGCGAAGCCGCCGTAATCCCTTTGCCCAAGGATGATACTACGCCGCCGGTTACAAAGATATATTTGGTCACTGTGATGATACCCTCCATGCTCCTATGTGTATTTAACATTACCTAAGCCTGCTAAAATTACCCTCATCAAACAAAAAAAGTGACACCCGTAGCTACGGGGGCACTTTTCTCATCTGCATATAAAATGCGTTTATTTGTTAACCGATTCTTAAGCCCATGCAATAGTTTACTCCGGGCTCATAGGACATGTCAAGCGAAACTAGCTTCATTCTGCGGACTAACGATCGTCTTCCTCTTCGTCGTCGAATGAATCCTCTTCCTCGTCCTCTTCGGAGTCGGAATCCAGATCCTCATCGTCAACTTCCTCGTCGATCTCTTCGTCCTCCATCTCCACGTCTTCGTCGACCTCGGCATCCTCTTCCGCATCCTCGAAGTCCTCGTGGTCTTCATCGTATGCGTCGAAATCCTCATCGTCTGACGCGTAGCTGTCATCTTCCTCATCCGAGAACAGATCGTCATCCTCAAGATCGTCATCGTCATTGATGATGCGCGTACGCTTCGCGTTGCCGACAGGATCCTCGGAGCGCTCAACCGGATACCAGCGCTTCAGTCCCCACATGTTGCTGCCGACACAGGCGAACCGGCCGTCGATATTGATCTCGGTGTACACCTGCGCGATGAATTGCTTAATGCCGTCCTCGGACAGACCGCGTATCTTAGCGATCTCCATCATGAGATCACGGTAGTAGTAAGGCGTATTGGCCGCTTTCAGAACCTCGAACGCCAAGTCGACCATAGGCATTTCCTTCACGCGCTCGGGATCCAGCTTCAGTACGTAATTGCTGCCGCTCATATGGACACATCCTCTCTTGCCTTAAAAATATGTACGCATTCCTTAGTTCATTATGCAAGCTAGTCACAGTATAGTAAAACCTATTTCATTCAAAAAATCAAGCTCGCGTCCAGATGGGACGCAGATGGCAAAAAGCGGAGGGGAGGCCCCTCCGCTTTGACTGTATCCATCCGACCCGCCGCAAGCGGCTCGATCGGAAATGCAAGAGCATGGTTAGCTCTTCCTCTATCTTATGTGTGTCCGCGGAATTTGCCACGGCTCGAAGCCTATTTCTTATAAAAAAGGCAGGTTGCTCATGCGGCTTCCTGCTCCCCTTCATAAAATGATGAAGCATCGTCCTTCGGGAGGGGAAGCCTAAAAGTGGATACCGCCGCATTAATTCGATGGTTACAGCAAGCGATGTCAAGAAACGACGTTTCCAGGGACAAAAGAATTATCCGATTCCAGAACAGCGGCGACTATCGCCGCTTCCTTC
This sequence comes from Paenibacillus sp. PL2-23, assembly GCF_040834005.1. Lineage (NCBI taxonomy): Bacteria > Bacillati > Bacillota > Bacilli > Caryophanales > Paenibacillaceae > Paenibacillus > Paenibacillus sp. PL2-23. Next base: position 770,712 of record NZ_CP162129.1, on the reverse strand, counting down.
AGAAGCTGAAGCTAGCCTCCTCCAAAGCCTCCGTCCTGAAGTCCATCAGGCCCCTGCCGATTATTCAAGGCGTTGCCTGCATGCTGGGGTCCGACGTAAGGCTGCCGGACGGGTTGTCAGGGCGCACCTGGATGGAGAAGGACTGTAGAATCAGCGTCAGCCCTTCCAGCCACAAATCACCCGCCATCGACAACGGTATTCCTTGGGGCGTACAGCAGATTAAAGCGCCTCATGTATGGAGCATCACAACGGGCCACCGGGTCAAGGTTGGCGTCATCGACACTGGTGTCGACTTCGGCCACCCCGATCTCCGCCATTCTCTGGTCCGCGGCATCAACCTGCTCAATCGGAGCAAAATGCCTTACGACGACAACGGACACGGCACGCATATCGCCGGCACCATCGCCGCCGCCAATCAGATGCAGGGCATGATCGGCGTGGCGCCCAGAGCGCTGATCGCTCCCGTCAAGGCCTTCGACCACAACGGCAGCGCGTTCGTCTCCGATATTATTCTCGGCATCGAATGGTGCGTAAGGAACGGCATCGACGTCATTAATATGAGCTTTGGCATGAAAACAAGAAGCAAGGCGCTGCTCGGCGCCGTTACGAACGCCTACAACTCCGGCGTCATCATTGTCGCTTCGTCCGGCAATGACGGCAAGCTGCGCTCCGTCGATTATCCTGCTCGTTATCCGCAGACAATCTCCGTCGGCGCAACCAACAGGCTGCGGCGCGTTGCCCCGTTCAGCAACCGCGGCGCCTATATCGACGTCTACGCGCCCGGCGACAAGATCATGTCTGCCTGGCTGCGCGGCAACTACAACGAGATGAGCGGCACCTCTATGGCCACCTCGCACGTGAGCGGCGCGATTGCGCTTCTGCTCTCCCTCAAGCCGGGTCTGTCGCCCGGCGATATCAAAGCGATCATGAAACGTTCCATGCAGCCGCTTCGCAACAGCAAGACCCGCCGCGTCGGGGAGCTGGATGTGCTGCGCATGCTTCAAGCCGCCGAGCGATTATAGCTCCGCGGCTTGTTGGCCTGCTGATGTTGATTACATACGCTCCGGCGCCGATACGCCGATCAGGCGAAGCACGTTCGCGATGGCGACGCGTACGGCTCCCAACAGCGCGAGCCTTGCCGTGGTCTGCTCCGTATCTTCCGTAATGACGCGCTCCGCGCGGTAGTAGCTGTGCAGCTCGGCCGCAAGCTCATATACATAGCGGATGAGGCGATGCGGCGCGTATTGCGCGGCGGCCTCCGCTATCTCCTGCGGCAGCTCGCCAACCTTGCGGATCAGATCGTATTCCGCCTCCGTGTTCAGCTTGCCCAGCGGCACAGAGCCGAAGTCCGGTATTGCGATCCCCTGCTCCTCCGCCTGTCTGTAGATGCTGCAGATGCGGGCATGGGCATATTGCACATAGAACACCGGATTTTCGTTGGACGTCGAGATCGCCAGATCCATGTCGAAGTCGAGATGCGAATCCATGCTTCTCATGGAGAAGAAATAGCGGATCGCGTCGACGCCGACCTCGTCCATCAGGTCCTCCATCGTCACCGCTTTGCCCGTACGCTTGGACATCTTCATCTTCTCGCCGTTCTGGTACAGGCTGACCATCTGGGCGATCAGCACTGTCAGCTTCTCGTGATCGTTGCCAAGTGCCGCCATTGCCGCCTTCACGCGCGGAATGTAGCCATGGTGATCGGCGCCCCAGATGTTGATCATCCGGTCGAAGCCCCTGGCGTATTTGTCCCGATGGTACGCAATGTCCGGGGTCAGATAGGTGTACGAGCCGTCATTCTTCACCAGGACGCGGTTCTTGTCGTCGCCGAACGGAACGGTCGACAGCCATGTTGCGCCCTCTTCCTCATACACATGGCCGGAAGCCTTCAGCGCCTCCAGCCCTTGCTCGACCTGTCCGCTCTCGTAGAGAGACGTCTCGCTGTACCAGACGTCGAAGCCCACGCGGAACCGGCCCAGGTCGCGCTTGATCTTCTCCAGCTCCTTCTCCAGTCCGAAGCTGCGGAAATACGAGAACCGTTCTTCGTGGGACAGGCTGAGCAGCTTGTCGCCCTGCTCCTCCGCAAGCCCCTTGGCAAAATTGATAATATCCTCGCCGTAGTAGCCGTCCTCCGGCATCTCGGCTTCCTGGCCAAGTGCCTGGCGGTAGCGCGCCTCCAGAGACAAGGCCAGGTTCTCGACCTGCTTGCCGGCGTCGTTAATATAATATTCGCGAGTCACCTCATAACCCGCAAAGTCCAGTACATTGCAGAGAGAATCGCCTACAGCCGCTCCCCGCGCATGGCCCAGATGCAGGCTGCCTGTCGGGTTGGCGCTGACGAACTCCACTTGCACACGCTTGCCTTCGCCGGCGCCCACTCGCCCATAATCGTCACCGGCCTCCAGCGCTTGAGTAACGATGGGATACAGATAGCTCTTGTCCAGCCGGAAATTGATAAAGCCCGGGCCCGCGATGTCCGCGGATTGGATAGAAGCTCCCGCCTTATCCAGGTTGGCGATGATCGCCTCCGCAATCTGGCGCGGATTCTTCTTCGCCAGCTTCGTCAGCTGCATGGCCGCGTTCGTCGCGAGATCGCCATGGGACTTGTCCTTCGGCACCTCCAGCGCGAACGCCGGCAGCTCCTCTCTCGCCGCCAAACCCGCAGCTACGGCCGCGTCCGCGATCGCCGCTTTCACTTGCTCATACAGCTTGTCCAATACATTGCCATTCACGCTCATAATTGATGATCCTCCTGTATATGGAGGCGGATATGGAACCGCCCCGACATTTGCTCGCTTACGTACAGCTCATACCGCCATTCCAGTGTGAAGGGCGGTCTCGACGGCAGCACTGCCCCGCTATCGCCCGGCGCCTTGGCTTGGAGCGTCAGCGATCTGGTTCGCGTCTCCAGCTCGAAGGTCGTCAGCGCAGAGCGGTAGGTGCCTTGTCGGGCCTGCCCGGGGATGAAATGCTGCTCCGACTGTACGCCGCCGCTCCGCTTGATATAGAGCTCTCCCGGCGAATACCGGACAAGCGCCCTCGTCTCCTCGCTCTCCGCATACCGGATATACAGCGATCGCTCCTTGCGGAACCACTCGCCTTGATGCTTATGGGTCGACTTCTCTCCGTTCGCCTTGCTCTCAATGATAATGATTGCCTTGCCGCTGTCGTTCATTGCTCCGCTCCCGCATATCTTTCATACATATGTTACTACTATATACAGGAAACCGCGCAATTTCAACGACTCGCTCTCATTCCCCTTTGGCGTACGGCACCAGCTGCCGCCAGACAGCCAGCCGATCCTCCAGGCTGCGCATATTCCTAGTGGGAATTGGACTTGTGGACGGCATGCGCAGCAAGGCGATGCCCTCCAGGCTGGCGTGGTTGCCGAAAGCTCTGCGGAACGTGTCGCAGGCCTTGCTTCCATTAAACGCGATGCATCGAATGCCAGGGTATTCCGACAGCAAGCCAGGAATATCGTTCGGCACCTCTCCCTTAATGTTCACGTCAAGACTGCCTTCCCTCTCACAGGAAGCGATGACATCCCATAACGCCAGCCGATGCTCCCGAGCGAATCGAATGCGCTGCTCATAGTCCGGATCCGGCGGCGGATACCCCTCCTGCCCTGGCACTGGGTGCTGGAACAAACCGTAGATCACTCGCCAAAAATAATTATGTGGATGGCCATAGAACTGCCCATGCTGGAGCGACTTCACGCTGGGCGCCGTGCCTGCGATCAGTACACGTGAACGCTCATCGACAATAGGCGGGAAGGAATAAATGCGCGACATCGCGTCGCCCCCTTTCGTCCCCCCATTATAGCCCATCGGCAATCCCGCTTGCGAGCGGCGTCACGCATAAGCAAACAGAGACATGCCGCTCGCATGTCTCTATTCCTATAGCGCCTATGGCGCTGTTTATTCCAAATAATAGTCGCGCAGCCGCTCCAGCTCCTCCTCGCTTAAGCCCAGCCCATGCTGCCAGAAGCCTTCAAAGCTGCCATAGCGCGCATCCATCTCCTCGAAGGAAGCCGCCAAATATTCTGGTCGAGCCGCCACAAGGGCTTCAATCACTTCAACAGGCAAACGGGCAAGCATCGCAGCATGCGCTTCTGCTTGCGCGCTGCCAACCATAGACGTCTTGAAGCGCTCCGAGAAATGATTCGTTAAAGCGTAATCCTCCAATATCGTATCGCGGTTCACACCCAGCGCTTGGAGCAGGACCGAGGCGATAAAGCCGGTACGATCCTTGCCAGCGGCGCAATGGAACAGGGTTGGAGCGCCATTGCGCTGCAGCAGCCTGCGGAAGTAGTCCGCCGTCAGAGCCGTATTGGCTACCATAGCGCGATTCATGTGCGCCAGCATATCCATGCTGATCGTCTGGCCCGACATCAGCTCCTCCGGATTAGCCGCAGCCAGGAAGCTCAGCTGCTCATTCAGCGCAGAGCCGATAGGCGGACTAGGGCTGATCGCCAGTTCCCCGTCCGAACGCAAATCGCATATCCATGTCAGCTGGAGCGAAGTCAGATAGGAGAGATCGGCTTCCGTTAAGCGCGACAAGTCTGCGGAGCGGAACAGCTTGCCCCACTTCACGGAACGCCCGTCCGCCGACGGATATCCGCCCATGTCTCGGAAGTTGAACGCGCCCTGAAGCGGCAGAATTCGCTCGGCCACCGCAAACGTTCTATCATCCTCGAACGTCACGAAATAATAGCCTCGACTGCCTGGCTTCGGGTCCGCGAACGTAAGCTGCTGAGCCTGCGTCACGACCGCCACGAGATGCGCCTCCTGTTCCCGGAAGCCCGGGGAGTCGCTGCGATATACAGCCGCCTTGCCCACCGCAGCCGGCGGAAACCAAGACAACCTCAGCTGATCCTTGTCCAGCCTCTCCAATATAACCGTATGAATGCCCAGCGCCTCGCTTGGGGATGTCTGCTCTTGTAGATTCATCATCGTCTCTCCTCGTATAGTAAATGACAGCGGATTGTCCGCCTACGCCCGTTTGCGCATGCGCAGCTTCAGCCGGTTGGATATGATCTCCACCGTGAATACCATCACGAATATCACAAAGCCGACAAATAACGCCTGATCGAACCGATAGCTGCGCATGGCGTGAGACAGCTCGAAGCCAATCCCGCCCGCTCCAACTGCACCTAGAATCGTCGACTCCGCCAAGTCCCCTTCGAACCGCATGACACACCAGGCAAGCAGCGCGGACAACGCGCAAGGCAGGACGCCCTGAAGGATGATCTGCAGCCAGCTTGCGCCCGTCGAGCGAAGCGCCTCAATCACGCCTTCATCCACTTCCTCCAGCGACTGAGCGAACACCTTCACCAGACTGCCCGCTGCACCGACCGTAATGGCCAGCACGCCGGGAAGCGGTCCCATGCCGACCGCTACGATGAAGATGAGCGCCCAGATCAGCGTCGGGATCGCCCGCAGCAGAGAAGCGGCGCTGCGGACAAGCCAGCTGACGATTGGATGCGGCGTCGTATTGTCTGCCGCCAGGAACGCCAGGAAAAAGGAGATCACAATGGACAGCACCGTCCCCAGAATCGCTACCTGAATGGATTCCACAGCCGCGCTTAGCACATGCTGCCATTGCGAAGCGTCCGGCGGGAACATCAGTTCGACGGTCTTCGTGAATTTTATGGCCCCTGACAGCAGGCGGGAGTAGTCCAGCTTCAGCTGAATCAAGCTGAAGACGAAGAAGGCGACGGCGATGAGACCGTACCCCACCAGCATACGGCGGCTGCCGCCGGTGGCCGGTGCCGAAGCCGGCTGTTCTTCTGGCTGCCGATTTGCAGGCATAGTTGTTGGATGGACGGCCATTAGATGATCCTCCTTCGGATGGAATTGGTCAGCATTTCTGTCGCCAGCACGATGACGAGCACCAGAATAACCGCCATACTGACATCCTTGTATTGGAACAGCTTAATGCCGGATTGAATGGCGAAGCCCAGACCCCCGCCTCCGACCATGCCGACAATCGTCGACGCCCGTACGTTAATCTCGAGATTATAGAGCGACCAGCCGATGAAGCTTGGCAGGAATTGCGGCAAGACCGCCTGCCCGATGACCTGCCAATAGCCGGCGCCCGCTGCGCGCAGCGCTTCGACCTGTCCCATGTCGATCTCCTCAAGCGACTCCGCGAAGCAGCGAACCAGCATGCCAATGGACACAATTAGGAGAGACAAGGTGCCCACCAGATTGCCAAGACCGAATGACGCGACCAATAGAATCGTCCAGATGATGACCGGAATGTTCCGGAACATGGCCGAAAACGCACGAAGCGCTACCTGCAGAACGGGATGCGGAGATGTCGTAGCAGCCGCGAAGATCGAAAGCCCACCCGCAATAATGGAGCCTATGAACATGGCTACGAAGCTCATATAGATCGTGTCGAGCGCCGGCCCGATGAGATCAGGCAAGCCGGAGAGGTCTGGCGGCATCAGATCGACGAACAGAAAGCTCGCTCCGTCGCCGAAGCCTCCCCACAGGGCCGGCAGACTGAAGTTCGTCCCGAGCGCCGACCAGACCGACAGCCCGATAATGAGAGCCAGAATAAGAATGAGCTGATTCCGTTTTGTACGCTTGATGCTCTGAAGCTGTTCCGAGCTCATCGTTATGCCGTCTCCTTCCGCGCCAGCTCCTCGTCGCCCTCGCTCGCAGGCTCGGCCGGCTGCTGGTTGTAGATCATGCCAATCATCTCGTCCGTCAGCTGATCAGGCGTGCCGTCGAACACCTTCTTGCCCTTGTGAATGCCGATAATGCGCGAGGCATATTTCTTGGCCATATCCACCTGATGCAGGTTGCACAGGCACGCAATACCGTCCTCCGAGCAGAAACGGTGCAGGCTGCTCATTACGGTCTCGGAGGCAGCGGGATCGAGACTCGCGATTGGCTCGTCGGCCAGAATCAGCTTCGGCTTCTGCGCAAGCGCCCTGGCGATGCCAACGCGCTGCTGCTGGCCTCCGCTGAGCTCGTCCGCCCGCTTATGGGTCTGCTCCTTCAGCCCGACCCGCTCCAGCAGCCGCTTGGCTTCCGCTACGTCATCCTTCAAGAACAGCCCCAGCGCGCCGCGCCAGCTGCTCATATAACCCAATCGGCCATGGAGAACGTTGGTCAGCACGGACACGCGCTCAACCAGATTAAAGCCTTGGAAGATCATGCTCATTTCCCGGCGGATATTCCGGAGCTTGCGTCTGCCCGATCCAATCGTCTGCACCCCTTGGAAGGCAATACTGCCTTCCGTTGGCTCCACCATTTGGTTCAAGCATCTCAGCAGCGTGCTCTTCCCCGCTCCGCTCGGCCCAATCACCGCGATGAATTCGCCTGCCTTCACCTCGAAATCAATACCGGAGAGCCCTACCGTTCCGTCCGCATACACCTTCTTCAAGCCTTTCACCTGCAGCAATGCCATGTTCCCTCGTCCTCCTGATCCTTATTGGGTCTGTCCTTGTTATTGGCTAAGCATCTCTTCCGGAGACATCTCCAGCATAGCCGCTACCTCGCGAACACCGTCGAAATCTGAATCCTCCGCAGGGAAAAAGCCCTTGGCCCCCACGCCTTCAAAATAAGCCGGATTTTTCTGCGCGTAGCTAAGCGCGAACTCGCGCATCTTGTCTACCAGGTCCTGCGGCAAGTCGCCGCGGTAAGCAAGCGCTCCTCCGCCCGGAATGGGATCAGATTCCGCAATGACGCGGACATCCTCCGCTTTGATCAGGCCTGCTCCCGCGATCATCTCTATACACTGGCTGCAAGTCGCCGCTCCGTCAGCGTCGCCATTCGCAATGGCCAGAAGGGATTTATCATGGCCGCCGGAGAAGGATACGTTGCTGAAGTATTCCGGAATTTCATCATTCTTCAGGCTCAGAAGCTTCATTAAGGTAGCGCGCGGATACAGATGTCCAGTCGTTGAAGCTGGGTCCGCGAAGAGGAAGCTTTTGCCCTTCAAGTCCTCTACCGATTGTGCCGGGGAATCCTTTGGCACTATGATGACGCTGGTGCCCTCCGAGCCCGGACCGTTATTCATCGCCGCCAGCAGCTTCGCATTGCTTCTCTCTACCGCGATAATGTAGCCGAAGGGGCCATAGGTGGTCATATCTATTTTTTTGGAGCGCATCGCTTCAATCATCATATTGTAATCTTCGCCTTCGAACGTCTCTACCTCAATGCCCAGGTATTCGCCAAGATCCTTCGCGAATTGGTCCGCGCTGCGGCTCAGCTCGCCATCCTCCATCGGCAGGCTGCCAATTCGGAGCACCTCTGGCCATTCCGTTGATGCCGTCGTTTGCTCACTCTCGGAACCGACATTGGTTGTGCTGCCGGAGTTGGCGTTGTTGCCGCAGCCTGCCAGCATCACCATTACAGCCGTTACAAGCAAAGCGAATTGCCATTTGTTTTTTCTCAACTTTTTAAGCACAGTACAGCCTCCTAAATGGGTTTGAGTTTATCTGGTACGCAACTAGAATACAAGTTGAATGTAAATAGAATGTTTGCTCTGTTTTGAGAGATTGTGAAGGGCATTTATGACTTGCGCGGCGGAAAGCCCGACTGTTAAGATGAAGTTAATCAATAGCGGCATTTATGCGGAACGATGAAAGGATATGGATGATGGCCTCTCAATCTTTGGTAGCGACGGCTTATACGATTTTGAAGCAGAGAATTATAGAAGGCAGGCTCGTTCCAGGAACGCTTATATCAGAGAATGAGATCGCGGACGAGCTCAAGATGAGCCGCACGCCGGTACGCAACGCGATCACGCATCTGGAGTCGGAGGGGCTTGTTGTGTCGCTCAAAAACCGGGGCGTGCTCGTGAAGGAAATTCTCGGCAAGGAGTTTCTCGATATGTACGAGGCAACCTTGGCCATGCTGGTCTACACCTTGGATGTGATTCGGGAGAGAGAAATTCAGCTTAACCTGCCTCGTCTGGAGGAAATATTGGAGAAGCAGGTGGAGGCGGAGCAGGCGGATGATTATTTGGCCTATATCAAGCATTCCATGCTCTTCATTAAAGCGGTGGTCTCCTCCATTCATAATCAAGCCATGATTACAGTGATGGACGGCTATGTCGACAAAATATCGATGGCGGCCTATCTGAACTATAAGAACACGCCATACGTCAAACATTATTCCATGAATGAGCTGAATCGCAGCATCTTCCGCGCGCTGTCCGACGGCCAGGAGGAAGAGGCGAAGCGCCTCGTCAAGAAGGTGCTGGCGTCCGCACGGGATCGTATGCTCTCGAGCGGCCAGTTCTAAGACCGAATGGCTCTCCAGCTTGGTTGCTGGGGAGCGTTTTTTTGCTTATGCCGCAAAATCTGTAGAGACCGCTCTACTTCTCAAAGCCAAATATTTGTGCCAGACGTCTAATATAAGACAGCAACTGCGAGAGGAGGAGGAGCGGCATTCGCAAGTGGAGCCAAATCGGGAACGTCGACAGCTTCGCCCGGCTATTCGCCGAATATGAGGCGGAGCTGTACCGCATCGCCTTTGTCTATGTTCGCCACGAGCAGGATGCGCTCGATGTTGTACAGGAAACAGCGTATCGCGCGTTCAAAGGCGCACATCAACTGAAGGAGACACGCTACTTCAAAACATGGCTCATCCGTATCGCGATCAGCTGCGCAATGGATTTGCTAAGAAAACGGAAGCGGCTGGCACTGCTCTCTGCTCCGAGTCATATGGATAACTTGCCAGAGCCGATGTTCGAGAGCAGCAATGAGAAGAGCGTTGATTTGTCCTTGTCCCTGCAATCCATCCTTCATGAGCTGGACGACAAAGAAAAAGGCTTGATCCTGCTGCGGTATTATCAGGATTATACCATTCGTGAAACGGCAGAGCTGCTAGACATGCCTTTGGGTACCGCTAAGACCATACTTTATCGGGCGCTTGGCAAGCTGAGACTCGCCATGCGAGAGGAGGATTACGATGAGTGAACCGATTCGTGATAGGATTTCATCTATTCCGCTCCCGTCCGAGCTTGGCGAACGCGGGAGGCAAGGCATCCTGCAGGCGGCGGCCGAGCTGTCGGAGCGTCGTCGCAGGAGACGACTTGTCGGGATTACCGCCGCCGTCATTGCCGGAATTACGCTGATCAGCGCATTGTCTTGGAATTCTGGAGTGATGGCTTCCATTCAGAAGGCGCTGCAATTTGTGCCGGGCTTTGGTGTAGTCGCTAATGAAGACGAGAACAAGCGGCTAGTGCTGAAGGAGCTCGTTCGGCATGAGGTGAGAGGCGGGTTCATTGTCATTAAAAGCGTATCCGTGGATTCTAATATGGCTTATATCGAGATGAACGGGGATGGAGGCTCGTGGTTCGGAGAACAATTGGCGCTAGAGCAGAATGGCCAGGCATTTATCTTAAAACGATCCATGTCTGTCAGCAGCTTAAGGGATTGGTCAGCCGCCTATTGGTACGACGGCAAGCTGGAGCTGGAGTCTGGACACGTCATGCTGAATATGCGTGCAAGCAATCAAGACTTCCTTATTCCTCTGTCGCTTGAATACGCCGACTCCTATGCCAGCTACGAGGAACTGGGACCTACAGCGACCAAACATGATATTTCCATAACGGCCGTGTTGTCACAGTTCGGCGATCGCACCAGAATTTATTTGGCTGCTAGACACCCCGATGATTTTCGTATATCCAACTACGGCGTTATCGAGACATTCGGCAAGCAGCTAACGGTACAGGATGATCAAGGGACACGGTATGAGATTGAAAAAATTCAAGGAATAAGCGCTCCTGGGGGTGATTTTACCGTTCAGCTTCTGCAGCTTCCAGATCGCTCTTATTCATTGACTATCCCGCACATTGCCGTCACTTACAGGGATGAAACCTCAATTATGCTCGCAGCAGAAACAAATCTTAGCTTGGACAAAACGATTAAGCTTGCGGGGTATCCGATCACGATTACCGGGACTGAGCTGATTGGGGAGAACAGTATGCGCGTCTATGTAGATGTTCACCGCGACGAGGCAGCCGCCAGCTCTTTAGTGATGTTTGATTTGCAGGAGAGGAGCCACATGATTAAGCTTAACGATGAGATGGATGCGATGTTGTACACGGAATTTGAGATTGAGCCTGACGAGAAGGCGGTCAAGCTAAAGCTCGCCAACCCCGACGTCATCTGGAGGGGACCCTGGGTGCTGGAGCTTAACCCTTAAAACGAGGGTGGACGCAGCTGCCGTAGCCACACGTCGTGTGGCTATAACACAAACTAGCTGCTCCTAAGCTTAAACAACGATACCTCATGTCGCTGTTGCTCGCTGGGACGCTTCAATTGCTGCCATAGCCACACCTCGTGTGGCTATGGCACAAACTAGCTGCTCCTCAGCTTCCATAACGATACTTCGTGTCGTTGTTGCTCGCTGGGGCGCCCCAGTCGCTGCCATAGCCACACCTCGTGTGGCTATGGCACAAACTAGCTGCTCCTCAGCTTCCATAACGATCCCTCGTGTCGCTGTTGCTCGCTGGGGGCCTAAGGTGAAAAGGGCCATATCCCCAAAAGCCCATCTTTTTAGATGTACTTTCTGCAGCTAGTGTCGGTCATAAGAGGCCAATTGATAAAAATAACTGTACGTTCTGCATCTAGAGTGTGGGTTGATAAGCTGCGCTTTCTTCATCATCTAAACAACGACAAACGACAAGAGGCTATCCCGCCAGCCGCCGAAGCAGCGAGGGATAGCCTCAATTATTATCCTTACAATCTGTCGATTACGCATTACGCCATTACGGCACTACGCACTACCATCTACACCCGCTCGATCACAAACGAGAAGGATAGATCCTTGTCGCCCGGGATGGTGAACTCCTCATGAACCGGGGCGCCCCAGCTGTCGTCGCCGCCGACACCCATCTGGCGGCCGGCCACCGTCACGACGGTGTAGTGGGTCGGCGGCAGCTCGTAGACATGCTGCGCGCTCTCCAGCTCGAATGCCGTGTACGGCGAGAAGCTGCACTCCACAGGCTCGCCGTCGGAGACGATGCGGATGCCGTGGCCCACAGCGTCTGTGACGCTCGCATGGCGCACGCCAGTGCGATTGCCCGACTCCTGCGGCATCGCGTAGTCCGACACCGCCTCCGCAACCGTGCCGGAGAAACGGCACAGCCTTGCGCCATTGGCACGGTCCACGTAGTTCTCCGACGGTCCGTGCGCATACCAGTCCAGCCGGTCGTAATCCGCCGGAACCTTGAAGGAAACGGCAAAGATCGGCAGCTGCGGCAAGCCTGCCGCACCCTTGTAATTCGACTGTACGCGAATACTGCCGTCCCCGCGCACCGTGTACGCGATAACCGTCTCTGTCTCCGCGCTTATGGAGAACATATAGCGGTATGCGATGGTGACGCCCTCCGCTTCCTCCTTCACCTCGGCAAGCACACCCCTGCGCGCCAGGCTGGCGGCAAACCAAACGCCAGACGTGAAGCCCTGCGCGAAGCCGCGGTCATTGTCGGTGGTCGCCCGCCAGAACAACGGCGCGGGCGGCGCCGCAATCATCTCGCGACCGCCGTAGCGCAGCGAGATCAGACTCATCGCCTGCTTGGAGAAGATGGCGCTGAAGTCGCGGCCATGGACGCCGATGTTCACATCGCCATGCACGACCTTCAGTCCCAAGCTTGGAAGCGGCTCACCTCGGGCGGCAGAAGCTCCCGCTCCTATAGCAGCACTCGCTCCAGCAGCGCGGAACACATGCTGTCCAAAGGCTGCCTCATGGCCCGCCTCCGCCCAAAGCGTGCCCTCCTTCAGCCGGTATGAGGCTTCCAGCACATATTCGCCCGCCTCAAGCTGCGGCTCGCCCAGCTTCACCGGGAACCGCTGCTCCGCAAGCGGCGCTACAACCGCTTCGACGACGACACTCTCCAGTACATGGCCGTCCCTAGACAGCGTGCAGACCAACTCGTACCCTGACGTATCGACGAATAAGTTCTCGTTCCGCACCGTTACGCCGTTCCGATCCACCGTCAGCTTGACGTTCTGATACAGATACTTGACCTCCTGCATCTTCGGCGACAGCCTCCGGTCCGCATAGACGATGCCGTTCGTGCAGAAGCCGTAGTCGGTCGGCCGGTCGCCGAAGTCTCCGCCGTATGCCAGATATTCGCGGCCATAACGATCCTTCTTGTAGACGGACTGGTCGATATAATCCCAGATGAAGCCGCCCTGGTACATAGGATACTCGCGCTCCAGGTCCGTATATTTCTTCATCCCGCCAAGCGAGTTGCCCATCGCATGCATGTACTCGCAGCTGATATAGGGCTTGTCCGGATCATTGTCGAGATACTCCCGAATATCCTGCGGCTTGGCATACATGCGGCTCTCCATGTCGCTTGCTTCCGTGAAGGCGCGGTCGTAGAAGACACCCTCGTAATGGACGAGCCTGCCGTTGTCCACGGAGCGGAAGTAACGAGCCACGTTTACGAGCACGTCCCCGACATAAGATTCGTTGCCAAGCGACCAGATGAGGATCGAGGGATGGTTTTTGTCCCGCTCGTACATAGAGACCGCACGATCCATCACAATATCCTGCCACTCCGGCAGACTGCCCGGAATATTCCAAGACGGCTCCACCGCGCCCATCTTCTGCCACGAGCCATGCGTCTCCAGATTCATCTCGTCAATGACATAGACCCCGTACAGATCACAGAGCTCGTACCAATAGCTTTGATTGGGGTAATGGGAGGTTCGCACCGCATTCAGATTATTCTGCTTGAGCGTCTGAATATCCCACAGCATGTCTTCCTTCGTAATCGCCCTTCCTCGGCGAGGGTTGAATTCGTGCCGGTTGACGCCCTTGAATACAACGCGTTGTCCGTTCAGCAGCATAAGCTTATCCTTCATCTCGAACCGACGGAAGCCTACACGCTGAGGAATCGCTTCAATGAGACGCCCTTCCCCATCCAGCACTTCGATCAACGCATCGTACAAATAGGGCCGCTCCGCGCTCCACAGCGACGGCGAAGACAGCTCTGCCGTTAACGATGGCTGCAGCGAGCCATCCAGCTCTACCGCTGCGCTCGCGACCTCTTCTCCGTCAGCGTCGCTTAACGTCAGTCGAGCCCTCACTCCCGCTGGCGGGGCCTCACGGAACGAGAGCGCAGCCGACAGCGAGCCGCGTGACAGGGACGCCTCTACCTCCGCTTTCATATGGAGATCATATACATGAACCTCAGGCACGGTATACAGATAGACATCGCGGAAAATGCCAGAGAACCGCCAGAAATCCTGGTCCTCCAGCCAAGCTCCCGTGCTCCGCTGGTATACCTCAACAGCCAGCTTGTTAACGCCCTCCCGCAGGAATGGTGTCAGCTCGAAGGCTGACGGTGTGAAGCTGTCTTCGCCATAGCCGACGAACTCGCCGTTCAGCCAGACGTAGAACGCTGTCTCTACGCCTTGGAACGAGATAAACAGCGGTCCTCCCGCCATCGATGCCGGCACTTCAAATTCCTTCACATAGCTGCCAACGGGATTATCCGTATCCGATATCAACGGCGGCCGCAGCAGCTCATGACCATCCCATGGGTACATGGTATTCACGTATTGCATCTGGCCGTAGCCCTGCGTCTGAATATGGCCCGGCACCTCGATGCTTCCCCAGCCGGCGACACTGAACTCGCTCTTATAGAAGTCAGCCGCGCGCGAAGCCGGGTTCGGTGCGTACATAAATTTCCATGTGCCGTTCAAGCTATGACGCATAACCATCGTCCCCCGCGCCAGCGCTTCCTCCCGACTGGTGTAATACGTATGATCGGAATGCGCCGGCAGGCGGTTCACCGCGAATACAGCCGGATCGCTCAGCCAATCAAGGCTGGGCTTCGTTACTCTTGCCACACCTATCCCCTCCGCTTTTAAACGTTGATTTTATTACTTCACCGAGCCCGTCATACCTGCGACAAAATGCTTCTGCATCAAGAAAAACACAATCGCGGTTGGCAAGGTTGCAATCAGGATAACCGTCATGATTACCCCGTAATCCGGCGAATAGCTGGAGCCAAGGTTCGAGATGAGGAGCGGAATCGTCCGCTTCTCCGGCGATTGCAGCACGACGAGCGGCCACAGGTAGTTGTTCCAGCTGGACATGAACGTAATAATCGCCGCAGCGGCGTAGGTCGTCTTCATCGTCGGCACATAGACCCGGAAGAATACGCCAAGCTCGCTCAAGCCGTCAATTCGCCCAGCCTCGAGCATATCCTTCGGAAACATCTTCGTGCTTTGACGGAAGAAAAAGATCAAAAACGCTGTGGTCACCGTGGGCAAAATGACCGAAGAAATCGTATCGATCCCGATGAACGGCATCGTCTGCGAGATGCTGCCGAACATCCGGTAGAGCGGCACCATAAGCGCCGCGAACGGAAGCATCATCGACAGCAGCAGAATGCTGAAGACGATATCCTTTGACTTGCTGCGGAAAATTTCGAACCCGTAGCCCGCAAGGGAAGCAATCAACATCGCAAGAATCGTTGTTGTGATTGAAATTTGAGCAGAGTTCAGCAAAGCCGGAACGATATCGATCGTATCGAATACCTTTTTCAAGTTTTCGCCTAGATATGGACCCGGAAGCAGCTTGCCCTGGGTGACGTCGATGGAGCGATTGGTCGAGCTGACGATCATCCACAGGAACGGGAAGATCGATACGAGCGACGCGATACTCAGGAAGAGGTACATGAAGAAGCGTTTCAGCTTACCCATTCTTATCACCTGCCAATTTGAACTGTAGGATCGAGAAGATCACGATCAGAATAACGATCGCATAGGACACGGTAGCGGCATAGCCGAAGTTGGGCGTGTATTTGAACGAAAGGTCATAGATATATTGGGACAACGTCATAGTCGCGTTGCCGGGTCCGCCCTTCGTAATGTTCATAACCTCATCGAACAGCTGCAGGGTGCCGATCGTGGATGTAATCGACGTAAACAAGATAATCGGCTTCAGCAGCGGCACGGTAATGCTCCGGAATTGCCGGAAGGATGATGCGCCATCGATGCGCGCAGCTTCGTAGATGGAATTGTCGATATTTTGCAGGGCGGAAAGATAAAAAATCATGTTGTATCCGGTCCACCGCCACGTAATGGCGATAATGATCGTAATCTTGGCCCAGAAGGGATCCGTAATCCATTCAATGGGAGCATTCACAATATGCAGCTTGAGCAGCATCGTATTGATCAGGCCATCCGGTCCGAACAAATACTTAAAGATAACAGAATAAGCAACAAGAGACGTCACTGCGGGCAAGAAAATAGCGGTTCGGAAAAAGCCCTTCAGCTTCAAATTTTTGTCGTTCAGCAGCACCGAGATAAACATGGCCAACAGGATCATGATCGGCACCTGAACGATAAGGTAGATAGACGTGTTCTTCAGCGCTGTTAAAAACGATGTGTCCGACAGCAGCCGCTTGTAGTTATCGAGTCCGACGAAGCTAAGGTT
The DNA here is from genome assembly GCF_040834005.1 of Paenibacillus sp. PL2-23. Lineage (NCBI taxonomy): Bacteria > Bacillati > Bacillota > Bacilli > Caryophanales > Paenibacillaceae > Paenibacillus > Paenibacillus sp. PL2-23. The sequence goes on along the minus strand of NZ_CP162129.1, from coordinate 754,285 downwards.
AGTTCCGGTCCCGGACTGGAATGACATAATGAGCGCTTGGATCATCGGATAAAAATAAAACACGCAGATCATAATGACCGCGACGGCGATAAAGGACCAGCTGATCGCGTTCGTCTTCGCCTTAATGTTCATGGCCTTGCCTCCTCATGCACCTATATTTCAAAGAAAAAACCTGAAGCAGGCCGCCCGCCGCTTACCCGTAGGCTAGGCAGCGAGCGTCTGTCCAAGGTTTTCCCTTTACGATAAGATCTTATTTGATTTGCGAATCGGCTTGCTTCTGAGCGTCGGCAAGCACGTCATCGATGGATTTACCGTTCAGGTAATTTTGCAATTCTACCTTTAAGATGTCGTCGATCGCGTACGTGTGCATGCCATAGTTCACATTCGGAATTTCAGCTGTCCATCTAGCGAAATCCTGAACAATGTTCTGACCGGCGAAGAATTCGTTAGCGGCTTTGTACGCTTCGCCTTCCGCAGCCGGCTTATACGTGCCGATCGCGCCTACTTCTGTAATCAGCGTCTGGTACAGATCGACGTTGGAGCCCAATGTTTTGCCCAGGAATTCAGCCGCTGCTTCTTTGCCCGGCACGTTCAGCACATACCACGAGCTGCCGCCAAGGTTGGAGGCGTTGATGGAGTCAGCGTTATTCGTCAGCTTCGGAATCGGAGCGACTGCCCACTTGCCCGCTTGATCCGCCGCAGCTGTGATGGATGGCGTGAACCAGTTGCCCGTCGGCACGGAACCGACTGCGCCGCTGTTGTTGTTAGCCACGAACTGGCTCCAGTCGGCATGAACCTTCACGATGTTAGCGTCCATGAGCTTCTTGTACGTCTCGAACGATTCCTTGATAGCGGGGTTGTTCTGAATATTAGGCGTCTTGCCGTCTTCATCCGTGTACCACGCGCCAGCGGATTGGATCATGATGCGCATGATGCCAAGGTCATTCGGGTCGAGCGACAGCCAGTCTTTACCCGTTTTCTCTTTCACCGCTTTGCCGATCTCGATGTATTTGTCCCATGTAATGTTTTGAACGTCGTCGACCGTGTAGCCGGCTTGCTCCAAATAGTCTGTTCTTACATACAGACCCGTTACGCCGGAGTCGAACGGAAGACCATAGTTTTTGCCGTCCAGGCTTGTCGGCCCAAGCTTGTAATCCGCGAAATCTTCTGCTTTGAACGTATCATTCAAAGGATAGAACATGTCCGGATAAGCTTGAAGGAAGCCTTGCGCCCGGTAGTCCTCGATCAAGACGATGTTCGGAAGACCCTTGGTCGTTCCCGAGCTCATACCCGTATTCAGCTTCGATACGATGTCGTTTTGCGCGTTCTCGATAATTTCAATGTCCAGGTCTGGATTTTCAGCTCCGTAAGTATCCTTGGCCAAATTCAATACTTTGATGTTGAAATTGGGATCCCATGCCCAAATTGTGATTTTTTCCGTTTCCTTGCCGCCATTGTCGCCGCCCGCGTTTCCGCTGTCGGTTGTGTTGTTATTCGTACCGCACGCAGCAGTGAGCGCAATCATGCCGGCGAGTACTACAGCCATCATTTTTCTCATCTCTTTGACCTCCATATTATCTATGTTGTAAGCGTTTGCTGCTTACTGATACCATCTTAGCATTCCACAAATTTATGACGTTATGAAAATCTTCGCTTACATTTGTTCGATTATTGCATCTTGCCGAGAGCGCTCATCTCGTTTTGGTACGATTTTTGGTTTTTGGCAAAATCTTTGTTCAGTTCTATTGTTCCAATAGAGGAATACGAATTTTGACCTTCGTCCCTTCCCCCGGCTCACTTTCCACGACTACACCGTAATCCTCTCCGTAAAGCAGCTGAATCCGGTCATGCACGTTCTTCATTCCAATACCGGCAAACAGCTGACGCTTGACCTTCCCGCGCCCGAGCTCCTCCCCGCCTTGCTCGCTTACGTCGAAGCCGTCTCCGTCGTCCACCACTTCGCACACGAGCGCGCTTCCGTCCACCGAAGCCATGAAGTAAATATTGCCCGTTCCCTTCCGATTGAAGCCGTGGAAGAAGGCATTTTCGATAAAGGGCTGAATGATGAGCTTCGGCACATGAAAGCCCATGCAGCCCGGAGCGACAAAATAGTTCATTTTGATCCGTTCCCCGTACCGAACATGGTTAATGAACACATAATTGCGCAGGTTGACGAGCTCCTGACCCAGGGTGATCGTCTCGCTTACGTTGCTGATTGCGTTCTGGAGCAGGGAGATCAACGCGTTGATGGTCTCTGCCGCCTTATCCTTGCTTCCCTGCTGCACCATGAACTTGACCGAAGCAAGCGTATTGTAGAGGAAATGCGGATTGATCTGCTGCTGAAGCGCCTCAAGCTCAGCGTTGCGCTGCTGCTTCTGAGACTGTATGAGCTCCTTCACGTATTCCTGAAGCTCATCCATCATGGAGTTGAAGGCCAATCCGATCTGACGCGTCTCGTAGCTCCCGTCAACCGCAACATGATGGTCGAATTCGTACTTGGAAATGTTCGAAATCTGCTTCACCAGCCGCGTCAGCGACTTCGTCAGTCTTCTGGAGATAAGGAAGACGATCAAGAGCACGCCGGCCACGATGGCAATCACGCTTAGGAAAATCGTCCTCATATCGGTCAGCTGCCCAATTGCCAAGTCCTTGTCGATTAGATTGATCACGTACAAGCCGAAGGAATCCAGCGGCTGCGAGAGGATGACCCGGTCTACCCCGAAGATCTGCGCGTTAATGGATGGCAATGCTTCCTGCTCTATGCGCTTGGCGTGCTCCAATAAATCAAGGGACGGCTGTCCCTGCCAATCGGAACGGTTGGACGACACGATTGCGCCCTCTCCGTCCATAATCGCAACATCGTTGCCCAAAGCCGTGAAGCTATTGTAAAACCGTTTGAACTCCTTCTCCCGGATGGCCACGTATATCGTGCCGTATATGTCGTTGGTGGAGCGATCAATTAGCGCCTTGGATGCGACGATCGTCGGAGCGACGCCGGCGCCCCCCGACCTGGCCGCGTCATCATACTGATAATGGACGCGCCTCGGCTCCGCCAGCGTGGCCTGTGTAATGGAATGATTCCGGAGCGTGTTCTCCGGAATAGGCCAGATCGTCGGATCGGTCGTGTAGATGCGGCCGTTCACGCCCGTGACGATTATGCTAGTCTCGTAAGCGTCAAGCACGGATTGGATCGCCTTGATCTGCTGGCCCATCGTGAAATACGCCCGGCTGTTGGCTATCGAATTACCGTCGCCTTCCGAGAGAAAGGCTCGTATGGAGCCGCTCTGCTGGACGTTGTTCACCGCCGTCACTACGGCCACGCTGAAGGCGTCCATGTTATTCGTGATTTGGGTGATAATCTTGGCGTTTGTAATGCTGAACGTCTGCATAAACACCCGCTCCGACGTGTTGATCGTTGTCCAAGTTGACGTGACAGACACGGCAATCACACTGACGACCATAATAATAAACATTTTGATGAACAGCCCGTTATATTTGAATCGATCGAATAGTTCCCCCATCATGACTCATTCCTTCTCTTCGTTCGTAAATTGGCGACGGTAGCGACTAGGCGACTCTCCCGTAAGCTTCTTGAATACTTTCGTGAAGTAGCTATGGTCAGAGTAGCCGACCATCTCTCCGATCTGAGCGATCGAAGCGTCTCCTTGGCGCAGCAGCTCCTCCGCCTTCTCAATCCTCACCTTGTGCAGATAATCCACGAATCCTTCGCTGTTATGGGCGGAGAAATAGCTGGACAAGTAGGAGGGGTTGAAGTGAAAATGCCTCGCCATGTCCGAGAGCGTCAGCGGCTCCGCGTAATGCTCGTGGATATAATCGAGCAGCTTCTTCATATTGGTGCTCCCGTGAGCCGCCGATTTGTCCGCGATGCAGGCTTCCGCCTCCCCAATGAAGGCTTCCAGCCGCTCCAACGCCTCCCGCGCGAACCTTGCATCCTCTATCGCTTTGAAATACGCGTATTTGTTCTTATCCAGCTCCTTGATGTCGTACTTCATGTTCCCTAACAAGACGGTTACATTAAATACAATATTGCCGAGGAGCGACTTGAACGCGATAACCTCCGCCGCGGCCGACTCTGCCAATTCGTAGACATGCTTGCGCAAGTCTTCGAACGCCTGCTGGAATCTCCCCCGCTTGAATTCATCAATGAACCGATCGAGATGAAAGACAGGCGTGTGAGGCGTCACGGCGAGCCCTTCCTTCTTCGTCAATACCGGTATATCCGGGACATAGAAGGAATAATCCAGCAGCGCGAGCAGAGAGTCGCGATAGCATGTACGCAGCTCGCGAACATCCCTGAAGGCTGCGCTAATCGCCACTGGCGTTTGCGATCTCTCGGAAGACTGCCGGCGCAGCGAATCAGCAACAGCTGCCTCAAGGCGCTCCATCGAGGCTGCATCACCATTAATGAAGCAGGCCCGAATAGCCCCGTCCTCTGGAAGCTCATGGATGACAGCGCCCGGCAGCAGCGACTTGCAGCTCTCCATCAGCTGGCTCCATTCATGCGCGCCGCCATTCGGGAGCCCCCTTGTATCTATCCCCGCTATTCGAAATAATGCGTAAGGGAACAAAGCCGTTATCTCCTCAGTTACCGCATCCGCTTCGTACCCTGACATCAGCCGCTCCAGAAGGCGCTCTACAGATGGCGAATAGACGCCCCCGCGGGTCGCCTTCGCCTCTTGCCCGCTTGCAGCGCTCTGCACAACGCCGCTCTGACCTGCCGCAAGAGCAGGTATCCTCTCCGCCGTCAGCTTCAGAACGGTCAGCAGATGCTGAATATCCAGCTTCGGCTTCAGGATGTAATCCGCTACGCCGCTCTGGAAGGTGGAGCGCACGTAATCGAATTCGCCGAAGCTGCTGAGTATGATGATCTCGATTTCTGGATACTGCTGCTTGATTTGCCTCGTCAGCTCCTCGCCATCCATGACAGGCATTACAATATCCGTCAGCACAATATGCGGACGCAGTCTCTGGATCAGCTCCAGCGCCTCCTCCCCATTCGACGCCTCGCCTACGATCTGGAAGCCCTCCTGCTCCCAGTTCATGAAGTGCTTGACGCCTTGGCGGATCAGCACCTCATCGTCTACGATTAATATTTTGACATATTCGCCGGTCGCCATTCTTCGTTTCCCTCCACGCTTGCTCCAAGCCGAATTGAAGCAGCTCTGCATTTAAGTAGCTCTAGTATATACCTCTCCGCGCGGAACAAACTAGCTGCAGCCCCTCATCATCTCCCCAGCAAAAAGAAAAAGAGCCCTGCTCGGCGCTTAGCCGAGCGGAAGGCTCTCATGTGGGGGCAGGTCGTGAAATGGCGCCTTGATTACTTCACCAAATCCTCAACAAACTTCGGAAGAATGAACGCGGCCTTGTGCAGGCGCGGCGTGTAATACTTCGTATCCAGCTCTGGAATGGACGACTCGTCCACTTGCAGCGGATCATGCTTCTTGCTGCCCATCGTGAACGTCCACAGACCGGACGGATACGTCGGGATGTTCGCGCCGTAGACGCGAACAATCGGGAATACTTCCTTCACGTCGCGATTGACGCTCTGGATCAGGTCAGCCTTGAACCACGGGTTGTCCGTCTGAGCTACGAAGATGCCGTCTTCCTTAAGCGCCTCGTAGATGCCTTGGTAGAAGCCGCGAGTGAACAGGTTGGCAGCAGGACCTACAGGCTCAGTGGAGTCGACCATAATGACGTCGTATGTATTCTTATGATCGTGGATGTGCATAAAGCCGTCATTCACCAGCACCTCGACACGCGGATTGTCCAGCTCGCCCGCGATTGTCGGCAGGTATTTCTTGGAATATTCGATGACCTTGCCGTCGATATCAACGAGCACAGCCTTCTTCACCTTGGGATGCTTCATGACCTCGCGGATAACGCCGCCGTCGCCGCCGCCTACAACAAGCACGTGCTCCGGATTGGGATGCGTGAACAGCACGGGATGCGCCACCATCTCATGGTAGACGAACTCGTCCTTCACAGTCGTCATGACCATGCCGTCGAGCACCAGCATCGTGCCGAACTCCTCGGTCTCGATCATATCCAGCTGTTGAAATTCGGTTTGCTCATGTACGTAGCTTTTTGTAATCTTCGCCGTAATGCCGAAGCTTTCAGTCTGTTTCTCGGTATACCATAATTCCATGTCGATTGATCCCTTCTTTCCGTCAGTGCTTCAAGTTGTATTATAGTATTTCATGGGGAAAAAGCAACCATTCCGCCCCTCTCTACACCAAATATTTACCTAATCCAAGGTTAGCCTTCTACAGCAGCTTGAGACGCTGCCCCGTTTCGTCCATTCCGATGAATAGGTCGTGCCGCATTTTTCCATACTAAGAAAAAGACAGCAACACGCGGAAGGGAGTCTGCCGCATGACCAAGTCATCGAAATCCTCTCCCGGCGGGCAAGGCAAGCTGCGGCGCCGCCTGGCGTTCCCCTTATTGAATGAGCGCTTCCTCCACTTGCGCTTGAAGCTTCGCAGATGGCTGGCTTGGGCCGGCTTGGCCGGGCTTGTCGCCTTCGTTGCGATAGCCGGTTTATATTTCTACGTCCGTACCGGCACGCTGCCCGTCTCCACCATCAGCCAAACGTCCCAAATGCTCGATATAGAAGGCAATATCATTGATACCTTCCACGCAGGAGAGAATCGCCGCTCGGTTGCTCTTGGCGACATTTCGCATCATGTGATCGACGCCACGCTGGCGATCGAGGACCGCCGCTTCTACGATCACACGGGCTTCGATTTGAAGGGGATGGCGCGAGCCGTTGTCGTGAATGTGCAGAGCATGTCTGCAAGACAAGGGGCCAGCACGTTGACTCAGCAGCTGGCGCGCAACCTCTATTTGTCGCATGAGAGAACCTGGCAGCGCAAGCTCAAGGAGGCGATGTACACCGCACAGCTTGAGATGAAATTCAGCAAAGACGACATTCTCGGCATGTATCTGAATCAGATTTATTACGGCCACGGCTCTTATGGCATTGAGGCTGCGGCTATGATGTATTTTGACAAGCATGCCTCGGAGCTGTCGCTGGCCGAAAGCGCAATGCTTGCCGGCATACCGAAGGGGCCCAAATATTATTCGCCTTACCTGAATATGAAGAACGCCAAGGACCGGCAGTATCTGATTCTGGAGGCGATGAAGGAGGGCGGCTCGATTACGAGCGAGCAAGCGGAGGCCGCCTATGCGGAGGTGCTTGCCTTCCAGCCGATGAATGCGGAGGAGGCCGGCTTCGCCCCTTACTTCCGTGACTATATCCGGTGGCTGGCCGTGGACAAATACGGCATTGATGAGAAGCTGCTGAACGAAGGCGGCATTACGATTTATACAACGCTCGACCAAGGAACGCAGGCGGCGGCTGAGGAAGCCATTAAGCAAGCCGTGCCGGCAAGCTCCAAGGAGCAGGCGGCGCTCATCGCCATCGATCCGCGCAACGGGCATATCAAAGCAATGGTGGGGGGACGCGACTATCCCAACAATCAATACAATCGCGTCTTCGCGTCGACAAGGCAGCCAGGCTCGTCGTTCAAGCCGTTCCTGTATTTGACCGCTCTGCAGAGCGGCTTCATGTCGCCGGTAACCCGCTTCAAGAGCGAGCCGACCGTGTTCAGCTACGACGAGGGCCGCAAGACGTATGAGCCGCATAATTATGGAGACAACTATGCCGACGATTATATCGACATGCGGACTGCCATTAGCGGCTCCGATAATATCTATGCGGTGAACACCATTATGACCGTTGGAGCAGATAAGGTTATCGAGACGGCCAGAAAGCTTGGCGTTCGGAGTCCCATGGACCCTGTACCGTCGCTGGCCCTGGGCACATACCCCGTGAGCCCGTTCGAGATGGCCTCCGCTTATGGAGTTTTCGCCAATAAGGGCGTTCTCGTCGAACCTGTTGCGATTCTGAAGATCGAGGACCGCAAGGGCAATGTCCTCTATGAGGCCAAACCTCGTGAGGAGCAGGTCATCACCCCGGCGGAAGCTTACGTGATGACGAGCTTGCTGGAGAGCGTGTTCGACGAGGGCGGCACCGCCCACCGCGTATCCGCCGCGATCAAACGTCCCGTCGCGGGCAAGACAGGCACTACTGCGACGGACGCGTGGCTGGTGGGCTATACGCCGGAGCTGGCCGCTGCGGTCTGGGTCGGCTATGACAAGGACCGCAAGCTAAGCGTGGCGGAGGCGCGCCGCGCCGCGCCCATCTTCGCCGCCTTCATCGAAGGCGCGCTGTCCGCTGTTCCACCGAAGTACTTTCCCATGCCGGAGGGTGTCGTGCATGTATTCGTCGACCCCGCATCCGGCAAGCTCGCGGCGGCAACCTGTCCGGATCGCCGGCTGGAAGCGTTCCTCGCCGGCACGGAGCCGACGGAGGTATGCGGCACAGACCGGGAAGCTGGCGCGGCGGATCCATCCAGCGACAGCGGCAAAGCTGGCGGCGGCACTGGCAGGGGCGGGGCAGAGGCGCACGACGGGGGCAAGTCGCACCACTCGTGGTGGGAGGACCTGAAGCGCTGGTGGACCGACTAGCAGGCGAGGCCGCGTGAGCGGGCACTTTGAACGATCCTTCGTTCAAAGGCTGGCGTTACTGCTCTGGCGGGGGCTACTTTGAACGATTTTTCGTTCAAATCCCCTGCGACGCAGCTCACCGATCCGATTTTGAACGATCCTTCAAAGGCGCACGCTACTGCGAAGACGGGTGACATTTTGAACGGGTGCATACGACCAACCTGCTTGGCAAACCAACTTTTTTGTCTAATTTATGTTCAAAAAGTGAAAATTCTTTGAACACACCTCATAAAATGTGGTATAGTAAGAGCAAGAAAGCACTTACAAGTCTTGTTTGATCTGCTCGCAGATCCCACTGTACCTTCATCATTAATGTTTAGGAGTGTTCGATATGACGACAAAAACGGTAACAATCAGCCAAGCAGGACCTTCCAAATCCGACGTCAAGCGCCTGGTGAATGTGATGACCGCTATCGCTTGGGGCGTGCTTGCGATCGGTTTCGTCCTTTGCCTCGTTAACCTCAGTCACTTCAGCGACAAGAATATAGGTTTAATGGTCGGCATCGGATTTTTGGTCGGCAGTGTTCACATCTACGTGATCGGCACCGCAATCGGACTCGTTCACGCTTGGAAATCCGAGCTGAACAAATCGAAAGACCAAACATTGGAATAAGCATTACTCGATTCCATGCCCTTAGGCAGGAAAGGCTGTCGCAATGACCTGGCTTTCAGCAGGTGATTGCAGACAGCCTTTTTTTGTCCTCTGAGGGCTCGCACATTAGCCCCAAGCCAGGCCGTTATCGCCAAACTTCCTATTACTTAGATTCAAAAGCTTCCCGCTGCGGTAATAGAATGATGTTGGCCCAGCTGTCAAGCCAGCAACGGCCCGTCCGATCAGATCAAAGCCTGCTTCCCGAAGGGATGCGCTGTTCGGGCGTTTTTTTATGATTTTTTACCATGGCAAATTCATTCATATGTCTAACTCGTGACCGGCTCGTGACTAAACTTTGTCGGAACTTCGTCAAATTGTTTACATCGTGCCGGACCCTGATGTTATTCGCTCAAGGATTTGTTACATTATTCACAAGCTAATGAATGCGAGGAGTGGATTCGCAATGAGACGTTATTATCGAATGCTGGCAACAGCTCTCTTCCTGACGATGGTTGCCGTGATTTCAGGCTGCAGCAGCGAGCAATATATCGTGCTCGATCCCAAGGGGCCGATTGGCGAATCACAGAAGGATCTGATCATTATTACAACCCTGCTGTGCGCGATCATCATCGTGCCCGTGCTTATCCTGACCGCTGTCATCGTCTGGCGCTATCGGGACCGCCCCGGCAGGAAAGCGAAATACGCACCGGAGTGGGAGCACAATACGAAGCTCGAGGTGACGTGGTGGAGCATACCGATTGTTATTATTGTGATTCTGGCAGGCGTTACCGTCTATTACACGTACAAGCTGGAGCCTTCCAAGCCCATCGCCTCCGAGAAGGCGCCGATTACGATTCAGGTCACCTCGATGGATTGGAAATGGCTGTTCAAATACCCCGGCGAAAATATCGCTACCGTCAATTATGTCAAATTTCCTGAGGACACACCGATCCGGTTCCAGCTCACCTCGGACACGGCGATGAACTCCTTCTGGATTCCGCAGCTTGGCGGCCAGCTCTACTCCATGTCGGGCATGGCGATGACCTTGTATCTGCAAGCTGACGAGCAGGGCACTTATTACGGCTCCGGCGCTAACTTCAATGGCATGGACTTTGCCCAAATGACCTTCGATGCCGATGCCGTCTCGCAAGAGGAATATGAGGCATGGGTACAGGAAGTGAAAAGCAGCGCTCCTGCCCTCACAATGAACGTCTATGAAGAGCTGACTGAGCCCGGACCATCCAACGTGCAATTGTTCTCCAGCTTCCCTGAAGGCTTGTTCGAGCACATTGTGACCCAGTACGTCGAGGAAGGCAGCAGCGGCGCGCATGCGCATCACGGCCAAGCCGCTGAGCATTAATCCGGTCCGTTAACGAAAGGAGTACACAGCATGTGGGATAAAATCAAAGATTTTGCATCCGAGTTTTTCGTTACGGGCGACCCGCTTATTCTCGGCGCGCAAGTATCGATCGGACTAACGCTTATCGCCATCATCTTTACCTTGACCTATTTCAAAAAATGGCGCTGGCTCTGGACGGAATGGCTGACGTCTGTCGATCATAAGAAGATCGGCATCATGTACATTATCGCCTCCATCCTGATGCTGTTCCGCGGCGGCGTCGACGCCTTGCTCATGCGTGTGCAGCTCGCTGCGCCAGAGCTGGAGTTCCTGCACGCCGACCACTATAACGCTATATTCACGACGCATGGCGTCATTATGATCCTGTTCATGGCTATGCCGCTTATGTTCGGCTTGTTCAATATCGTCGTGCCGCTGCAGATCGGCGCGCGCGACGTCGCCTTCCCGTTCCTGAACTCCCTCAGCTTCTGGATGTTCTTCTTCGGGGCTATGCTGTTCAACGTGTCGTTCATCATCGGCGGTTCGCCGGATGCCGGCTGGCTCGCCTATCCGCCTCTTTCGGGGCTGTTAGGCAGTCCGGGGGTCGGGCAGGACTTCTATATATGGGGCATTCAGATATCCGGTATCGGCTCGCTCGCGACAGGCATCAACTTTGTTGTGACGATTCTGAAGATGCGCGCGCCGGGCATGAAGCTCATGCAGATGCCGATGTTCACCTGGTCCGTGCTGTCTTCCTGCGTGACGATTATGTTCGCTTTTCCTATTTTGACCGTAACCCTGTTCCTGCTATTCCTGGACCGCTACCTTGGCGCGCATTTCTTCACGCTTGACGGCGGCGGCAATCCCATGATGTATATTAACCTCATCTGGATGTGGGGACATCCCGAGGTGTATATCGTCATTCTGCCGGCCTTCGGCATATTCTCCGAGATCGTCTCCACCTTCTCGAAGAAAAGGCTGTTCGGCTACAAATCCATGGTGTTCGCGCTTATGTCCATCAGCTTCTTCTCGTTCTTCACATGGGCGCATCACTTCTTCACAATGGGCTCGGGCGCGAACGTCAACGCGTTTTTCGCCGTCACCACGATGCTGATCGCAATTCCGACCGGCGTCAAGGTGTTCAACTGGCTGTTCACGATGTATCGAGGCAAGCTTTCGTTCCCTACTCCGATGCTTTGGACGATTGCTTTCATACCGTGCTTCGTCGTCGGAGGTATGACGGGCGTTATGCTGTCCGTCGCACCTGCGGACTTCCAGTTCCACAACAGCTACTTCCTGATTGCCCACTTCCATCAGGTGCTGATCGGCGGCGTGGTATTCGGCTATTTCGCCGGACTGTATTATTGGTGGCCGAAGATGTTCGGCTTCCGCCTGCATGAGGGTCTTGGCAAATGGGCATTCTGGTTGTGGAATATCGGCTTCTATGTCTGCTTCATGCCGCAATACGCGCTTGGTCTCATGGGCATGACGCGCCGCTTCAACGAATACAACTTCGACATGGGCTGGCAGCCGCTCAACGTTGTGTCGACGGTAGGGGCTTTCTTGATGGGTCTGGCTTTTATATTCCAGGTGTGGCAAATCGCCCACAGCATCAAGTTCCTGAAGAAGGAAACCTCCGGCGACGCATGGGACGGCCGCACGCTGGAGTGGTCGATTCCTTCTCCCGCACCTCTGTACAACTTCGCCCGTCTGCCTCAGGTGACGAGCCAAGACGACTGGTGGGAGAAGAAGCAGCGCCGCGCCAGAGGCGAAGCGGAGCTTCCAGAGGTTGCGGCAGCCGATCAGGCGCCGCTGGAGCCGATTCATATGCCGCGCAACTCCGGCATTCCGTTCATCATGTCCTTCTCCTGGTTCGTAGCCGGCTTCGGCTTCGTCTGGGATTGGAAGTGGATGATCGTCGTCGGACTCGCGGGCGTCATCATCAGCATGCTGGCCAGATCCTTCAGCTATGATACGGACTATTATATACCTGTCGACGAAGTGAAGCGGACAGAGGCCGCGGCAAGGGGGGCTCATTAATGGCACACGCATACCAATCGCATGCCGGCGCGCACGGGCACTCCGCGCACGGCTCGCACGACGGCCATCATGGCCATGACCATCATGACCAGGAAGAGATGAAGACGTTCGGCTTCTGGCTCTTCCTGATCACCGACGTTATTCTGTTCGGTACGCTGTTCGCAACCTTTATGGTCCTGCGCCTGAATACAGCAGGCGGTCCTACCGGCGCAGAGCTGATCGAGCTGCCGGGCATTATCGCCTCGACGTTTATCCTGCTCACGTCCAGCTTCACGAGCGGCGTCGCGCTGCTGGAGATGAACCGCGGCAACAAGAAGGGCCTTATTCTGTGGCTGATCATTACAGCTCTGCTCGGCGCGTCCTTTATCTATCTGGAGGTAACGGAGTTCATTCATCTTGTGCACGAGGGAGCCACGATCGGCACAAGCGCATATTGGTCCGCCTTCTTCACCCTGGTCGGTACGCACGGGCTGCACGTGACGGTTGGTCTGGTATGGATGACTGCGCTGATCCTTCAGCTGCGCCGCCGGGGCATTACTCCCGTAACGAAGCGCAAGGTCAATATCATCAGCTTGTACTGGCATTTCCTTGACGTCGTATGGATCTTCGTCTTCACGATTGTTTACTTGATGGGGGTGATGTAGAATGGCGAACCACAATGCTTCCTCCGGTCATGGACATGGGCATGATGGCCACGAAAGCCACGGCTCGCTCAAATCGTATGTCATCGGCTTCGTACTGTCGATCGTGCTGACGATCATTCCGCTTGTCGCGGTTATGAACGGCATGTTCAGCAAGCAGGTAACGACGGTGCTCATCCTCGTCATGGCGATTCTGCAGTTCGCGGTTCAGCTCCTCTTCTTCATGCATCTCCGGGAAGAGAAGAAGCCGCGCTACAACCTGATCTCCTTGATCTTCGGTCTCGTCATTATGGTGACGATCGTCGCGGGCTCGATCTGGATTATGACCTATAACGCTGTCGCCACTTAAGCAGATGAAGTGCAGCAGCAACGAAGAGGAGCAAGGCGTCCGGGACGCCTTGCTCCTCTTGTCATTCCCTAGCGCAGAACCTTAAAGCCTTCGAAGTTCAGGCGCATGCCCGAGGTGCCGCTCACCACAAGCTTAAATCTTACGCTGCCGCTTTCGTTCACCGCAATCGTCTGCTCCGTCAGGGCAGAGCCGCTAGCGTACGAGCTGCTCACGTCCGTCCAAGTCGAGCCTCCGTTCACGGATTTCTGCAGCTTCCATGTCGCCCCGCTGTCGGAGCCAAAGTGAGCATGCTGTACCTTCACGCTGGTTACTCCGCCGGCAATATCGAAGTTCATCGCAATGGAGCCAACTGACCGTACACGGGCCGCCTTGGCTCCCGTCTTCTTGTCTGTTGTCAAATCGCCAAGCAAAGCGTTGTCGAACGTCCAAGAGCCGCTTGCAAGCTGAACCGTTCCAACCGCGTACGCCCCCTTGCTGCCCGTCTCGAACTCCTCAATCAGCACCTCCGACGGCTGCTGGATAATGTCGAACTGATCAAAGTTCAGACGTTTGCCAGACGTGCCGCCCACCACAAGCTTGAACCGAACATTGCCGCTTTCGTTCACCGCAATCGTCTGCTCGGCAAGAGCCGAGCCGCTTGCGAACGTGCCGCTGACATCCGTCCACGTTGATCCGCCGTTCACGGACTTCTGAAGCTTCCACGTCGCTCCGGTGTCGGAGCCAAAGTGGGCATGCTGCACCTTCACGCTCTGCACACCGCCCGTAATATCGAAGTTCATCGCGATAGAGCCAGCCGCCCTTACGCGAGCCGCCTTGGTCCCCAGCTTCTTATCGGTTGTCATATCACCGAGCAAAGCGTTGTCGAATGTCCAGGAGCCGCTCTCCAGCTGAACTGTTCCAATCGTGTAGGAGCCTTTGACGCCAGTCTCGAACGTCTCTGTCGCATCGCCTGGCGGCGGAGGCGTTACCGTTCCCGTATGGCCGTAGGAGCCTTCCTTGAAGGTGGACGGATCCCACCATTTGTAGCCGGCTGCCGGAGCAGACCAGGGCTCCGCCTGCGGCTCCGTCGAGGTCTGCGGATTCTCCATAGCCAGCAGCGCTGTTGGGCTGTCCAGCGTCAAGCCTGATACTTGCGTCAAATCTGTGTAGGACTCCGGTGTCGCCAGCCAGTTCATGATGTTCGTCAGCAGCACATCGTTGTCCATCTCGTACCAGCCGTCATAAGTCGTTTTGGTGCCGCCTGTCTCCTCGCGCTTGTATTTCGGCGAGATATCCTCAACCGGCGAGGAATCGCCAATGACAGCAACCTTGCCGAGGCCCTTCTTCGCGACTGCCGCATACGGACCTTCCGCTATGCCGCCGCCATTGTAGACGCCTTGGTCTACAGCATATGGCCAGGCCGCGTTCGTCGTCTGCATATAGACGATGCCCTTGGCTTTGTTAGGGTCCGTAATCGCAATTGTCGAGCCGGCATGCATCGTCACCGTGCCAACGCCGGAGGTAATGCCGAAGGCTTGCGATGGTGCGACAATCGTGCCGGAGTTGACATTGCCAAGCGCATTGTAGCGAATTCGCATGCCGAACTCCTCCGACAGCCAATCCGAGCTTGCCACGCCTTGCATAGCCGAGGAGGAAGCCTCCTCCGTGCTCATGCCAGCCGCAGGGTTAGCCCACGCGCCGCGGCGGTAGCCGTTGAATATTTCGGATGAGTCCCAGCGGTTTTTGTTGCGGTCTGCATTATAATGATCGGCGATGAAGAAGATGCTGCCGCCGTCCTCTACGTAATCGGCCAGCACCTGCTGCTCGCTTGTTTTGAATGGAATATTCGCTTCAGGTATTACAAATACGTCGTAGCCAGCCAGATCGCCGCTGACCAATGGTCCCGCCTTGCGATGCTCCTTCACATAATACCCTGCGGATGCCAAAGCGCCGCCGAAAGCGGAGAACGCCCCGTCAATGACCCAGTCTGCCGCGCCTGCTGTCTGCCCATGAGAGTTGTCGAACAAGATAGACTTTCCATTCGGCGTACCAACCGGCTGAAGCACAGGCGCCGGATCGGCCGGTCCCTCTGCCAGTACGGAGGCATGTCCAACGGGCAGCAGGCTGAATGCTAACGCGACGGACAGCAATACCTTAATAAAGCGTGGATTTCTAATCATCTCTTCGATTTCCCTCCATCCAAATTATGGTGCCAGCTTCTTCTTTCTTTTTTACTCGGTTAAACCTCTGCCTTCGCACCCTCCCATCTCTATTAGATTCGTCCTCATTCTAGCAAAAGTCGGAACATTCTCGGGATAATGTTTTGTAAAAATTCGCCAACAATTTTTTAAAGCAAGAATTACCTACCGATGGCAGGTGTGTCCGTGCCATAATGAGGCAAATCGAACGAAGGACGGTGGAACACATGAGCTTTCAATTACGAGGCTTGCGCTTGCCGGATGATTATGCCGCAGTCGCTGAGCTGCTGAATGAGCATCTGGCTGAACCAACTTCCGCTGAACGGCTGGAGGCGGACGATAAGAAGCTGTACGAGGTGGGGCACACATGGAAGAACGAGCAGGGCTTGTTGATGGGGTACGATCGGAGCCGGTGTGTGGCTGTGACCGAAGAGGATGACATCATCGGCTTCGTCTGGCCATGGCGCGCGCCATGGACGGAGCCTGGCTATGTATGCTTGAATTTGGTGGTCAGCCGGCCATACAAAGGTCGAGGCGTCGGAGCGGCCTTGCTCCGCCATGCATACGAATGGGGCAGAAGTCTTGGGGCCTCCGCCTTGCTGACTGAGGTGTGGGACGACGACGAGGACTCGCTTCGTTTTGCGGTCCGAAGAGGCTTTCTCGTGGAGCGACAATCCTTTCAATCTCTGTTAACCTTACGAGATGCCGTGACAGTGGACGACGCCTGCAATCCCCATGAGGCGCTGAGGGCCGGCGGTCTGCGGTTCTTCTCTCTCGCTGACGAGCCAGGCGAAGAAACGGAGCGCAGGCTCTACGAGCTGTCGACGGCCACGATGCGCGACATTCCGGGCTTCCTTGGCGATGTGCCGGACTTTACCCAATGGAAGAAATGGTATCTCCATGTAGACGGCTTCACGCCCGAGCTTGTCCTCATCGCTGCGGATGGAGACCGGTTCGTCGGCTTGGCGAACGTCATCCACATCGCCGCGACTAACGGGATGTACCATGAATACACCTGCGTCGACCGCGAGTACCGGGGCAGAGGGATCGCGTTGGCGCTGAAGCAGCAGACGATCCGGAACGGCAAGTCGCGAGGCGCGGATTATATCCGCACCGACAACGACTCCTTGAACGAGCCGATGCTGGGCATCAATCGTAAGCTGGGCTATGTGCCGCTCCGGGGCAACTACCGGATCATCGCGACGATGGAGAAGCTGGAGGAAGCCATGGGGGGTCTGGAGGAGGACTAATAATGAAGCTGTGCAAGCGTAAACGGCTGCCCCGTCCTTTGGCGGAGCAGCCTGCGTTTCGCGTTGAAATATAAGCCCACTATAGAGAACACTTTCTTCTTATATTTTAATAAAACCTTCTTTCTACGGTGACGCCTTCGGGAACGGTCAGAATGAGCTGGGGCGCCATGCCTGTAACCTTGGCTCCCTCCTCCCACTCTGGCGTTCCAATCCATATATACATGCTGCTTCCCGCCGCTTGCGTCCTGAGCATCTCCTGGGCCGCTCCGGTGTAGGCCTCCGCCGACCAATACCGCACCTGTCCCATCAGCAGGAGCTCACGGGATGTCGCATGCTCAATCGCGAGTCCCGATGGGGCTATCACGATGAGGCTCTCCACACCTGCCGGAACCTCTACTTTCTGCGCCTCCACGAACGCCGTTCGCTGCGTCGTCCGCATGTCCCGCTGAATCTCCTCGAACAGACCCGAAGACATAAGCAGCGCAAGAACCACACTGCCCGCGCCAATCAGTCCGACGAACAGGACGCTAAGCCAGTCATAACGGACCCTCGCCGAACGCTTGCCCGCAATCGACACATAGATCAACAGCTCTACTCCGAGCAGGATGAATATGACGGGAGCCACCCACATCAGCAGCTCATACGCTTCCGCGTCCTGCCACAACGACACGGCGAACGCCGTACCAATAAGCATCAGCGTAATGCCCATGGACAAGGATCCCACACGCCAAGCGTGGTCTAGTTGCCGCTCAGGAGGGGCTGCGCTCCTGTTGCCGCCTCCTGCTGCTGTTGCTGCTTGCTCATAACCTGCGATTGGCATCCTTACCCCCTCCCTTCTTCGTCGGACAATGGCTCATTGCCCCGGTCCCGTACGGCCGCGCTCAGCATGCTGCGTCCCCCGAAGGCAAGGCGCAGGCCAACGACAATCATGACGAATGCGATAATCGCGGTAGGCAGCATATATTTGTACGTCAAATACTCTTGATAAAGAAGCGGAAACCGAGCACTCAGCTCTGCAATCAATATTCGGTCAACTAGAAAATACAGGCCAAAGCCGATCAGTCCAACGCCAAGCCAGCGCTGGTAGGGCACAAAGTAAGGAAGCACGGGCTCATCCTCCAGCTTCTGGCGTCCGTACCTGGACAGCTGCGCGAGCGCGTCGAAGAAAGCGAAGCACCAGAACAGCGGCAGCAGGAACAGAAACAGAGAGAGCCGAAGGTTATCCATAATATAAATCGCGAGAAGGAAGCCGCCCATTAGCTGCAAGCCGCGCTTCTGGAGACCAAGATAGAGATGGCCCGCTCCTGGGAATATGGACAGCGCGATGGTAAGCACTTTGTTTTTTTGCCCGGATGCGATATGCGATTCAATGCCCTCGAACAACGAGCGGTCCTCCACTGGCTCGCCATTCTGCTTGCTCTGCACCAAAGACGCGGCGTCGAACATACTGTAAATCCAGATAACGGGAAGCGCCAGCAGGAACACGAGCATGGACGGGGAGCCCGTAATAAACCCAAGGAACAAAATGATCGCGAACAAGCCCACGAAGGAGACAAGAAACGTAATGCCCCGCTGCATAAGACCCATACTCATATGCCCGAGACCGGGAATAACGGACAGCAGCAGCGTTTTTGTCTTCTCTTGCTGGCGCTCATGCGCATGAGCATCATAACCGGGATAGCTCTGCCTATCGGAATAGGAGTAGGCCTTAGGCTCCCCGGAAGCAACAAACGGCTCGGATGGCTCCGGGGCGCCGGCAGCAGAGAAATCGCTAGATGGTCCGTAGACCATCGGCGCGGGCGCAAATGCTTTACCGGAAACAATCGTTACAATCATGTCGACCATATTGATGAAGGCGAAGAGAAAGGCTATAACAAGCATAAAGACTCCTGGTTCTTCCGCACCCGTAGCCACCGCGAACGCTCCCAGCAGCAAACTTCCGAAGAAGCCGCCTCCGTATATCATAAGCCGGGCGACTCGGCCCAAGTAAGCATGCCCCGCGCCTGGGATAAAAGACAGGAGAAACGCAACTAACGGGCTTTTTCTACTCATATCGTTAAACATCCTCTCGAAAATAGTATTATGGTTTGAAGCGCAGCGCCTGCACGCCATCGAGGAAACTTCCTGCCTGATGCACAAGCCGGTCGGACCAGGAAGGCTCATCCCTCCACTCCACACTGGCGGAGAATGGCGGAATGATAGAGCTCCCCTGCTCCGCCTCCGCATACCGGAGCTTCTCCGAGAAGCCGGCCAGCGCGCCGGTCGCAACGAGCATTAGCGTGATGGATGCGGCGATCGCGTAATGAGCCGCTGGATGCTGCAGCCAGGAGCCGCGCCGCTTCCCTGCATGCGGGGGCCTGATTGCCGACTGTTCTGGAGCGGCTGCGTTCCGCATCAGCTCACCCATCACACGATCCTCCAGACGCTGCATGTCTGGCATGGCATCCTTCAGCACAAGAGGCCGCCCTCCAAGCTCCGCTTCCTCCAACGCCGTCATGAACCGCGACATGCAGTCCTCGCATGCGATGAGCTCTTGGTCCGCCAGCTCCCGCTCAGAAGGCGGCATCTCATTCCGAATATATCGGTGCAGCTGCTCCAATGTCAGATGCTCGTGATTCCTATTGCTCATTCGAAGTCCTCCTTCCGCCAATTGCGCTTCATCCAGCCTCTTGCCCGGTACAGCTTGGACTCGATGCTTTTGCGCTCCAGTCCCGTCTCGGCCGCAATTTGCTCATATGACTTTTCTTCCATATAAAAGGCGGTCACCACGTCTCGATACCCTTCCGGCAGCTCGCCCACCATCTTCTGAATCTGCTTAAGCTCCTCCCGCCGGAGCGCCACCGCTTCCGCCGCCGGCTTCGGCGAGGAAGCCAGCATGCCTTCTGCATGGCTGTCACTGGATTGCTGATCGACGAGCTCCTGCTGGATTAGCTCCTCCGGCCTTCGCGCTCTGCGCCGCTTGTAATCAATCGCTTTGTTGACTGCTATTCGCGTAATCCAAGTCTTGAGACCATCCATTCGGAAGCTCGGGAGAGAGCGGTATATTTGCAGAAGCGTCTCCTGCGTTACGTCCTCGGCATCATGCGGGGAATGCAGCACGGCATAGACGGTCTTGTAAATATACGGGCCATACGCCTGCACGAACGGCCGATAATGCTCGGGTCCGCCCTTCCGCACCGCGTCCAGCCATTGTTCTTCGTCTAGAATGTCGCTCTCCTCCCTTCCCGATACAATAGACGTTGCCCCTCTTATGAAACCCTGCACCTCATAAAATATTTTTTTGATTCCACCATTCCATATCGGTTCATTCTACCTTGACGGACATGCTCTATCAATCCCAGCAGGACGGGCCCCATAGAAAAAAGCGGCTCCAGGCAACATACAGCCTGGAACCGCTACCTCATTAGGAACAGCTTACTCCCCTTATTTCTCCGCTTTCAGCATGTTCATGATCATCGTGACCGCTTCCGCTCTCTTCGCCGTAGCTTGCGGAGCGAAGCGATTGCCCGAGCGTCCTTGCACGATGCCCGCGTCGGCTGCCTGGAGCAATAGACGTGCCTCATACGTCTATTTGCGCGGGGACGGGCAGTTTTGGCGCTTTTAGACGCGCCACATACGTCTATTTGTGCTGGGACGGGCGGTTTGGTGCATTTAGACGTGCCACATACGTCTATTTGGGCGGGGACGGGTGGTTTGGTGCTTTTAGACGTGCCTCATACGTCTATTTGCGCGGGGACGGGCGGTTTGGTGCTTTTAGACGTGCCTCATACGTCTATTTGGGCGGCGGCGGGCAGTTCGGCGCTTTTAGACGTGCCAGGAACATCTATTTGTGCTGGGACGGGCGGTTTGGTGCATTTAGACGTGCCTCATACATCTATTTGTGCTGAGACGGGCAGTTCGGCGCATTTAGACGTGCCTCATACGTCTATTTGGGCGGCGGCGGGCGCATGGGCACGCTGAACAAAAAAAGGCTGCTGTACCGATGGGCTTACAGCCCTTCCATACAGCAGCCTTCTTATTAGCCGCCCAGCGCGTCCTTCAGCTCGGCCGGGGAGCGGTCCCACCATTCCGCATTGTGCTCAACAAGCAGCTTGCGGAGGGCCGCCTTCTCGGTCTCGCCCAAGTTGTCCAGCATATAGCGGCGCTTGATGGCGTAGTCCAGACGATTCACGTGATCCGCGAGGATCTTCCAGCCGCGCTTCGCCTCAGAATCAACTAGCATCTCGCAGGAGGTTACGCCTGCGTAATACGCGCCTTCCTCGTTGCGGTCGACGGCTACCCATACGATCCAGCACGGGCGTCCGTTCGGCGTGTCCTCCTTGTTCGGGGTAAACTTGATGCCCCGCTCCACCTTGCTCTTGGCATGCATGATGCCTACGTCGATATAAGCGACGCCTTCGTCAATCATGACGCAGGCCACGTCGCTAAGATCGATGGAGCCCGCTCCAAAGCCTCTATGTTTCTTGTTGCTCACCACGTTGAGCGACAAGGACTTTTTCTCCTTCACCGCCGGCTCCTCCGGCGTATTGCCTTGCTCCGTCAAGCTAATCCCACCTTCCGTTCCTATTCATCACGAAGCGTCCCAAGCCGTCCAAGTGCTATTCCAACTTGCATTTCGGCCTGGCAACAGCATTTATTCCATTTTAGCTAATAATCTTGGAATTGCAAACATATACATGCTGTAGATGCTTGTCAACGGGAGGGAAACGTTGAATGACTCCACGCCATATCAAATTAATTTCATTCGGTTCGCTTGCGGCCGTCCTGCTGGCGCTGTCCCTGCAGAACGGCTTCGGGAACGCTTGGCTGTCCCAGTACACCTACGCACTAGCCCCTGCCGCGAGCGTCACAGCGCCTGTCGCGCCTGCTCCGAATACGGCCAAGCCGCCGGTTGTCCAGCAGCCGGACACGGCAATGCCGCCCAAGCCGCAGCCCCTGAGCAAGCGGGTTGTGGAATACCACATCAGCGTTGCGCTGCGCGAGGACGGCCAGCACCTGGACGGCACGCAGGACGTGACCTGGACCAACCCCGGCAGAAAGCCGGTGTCCGAGCTGTATGTTCACCTGTATCCCAACGCGTTCCAATCGCAGCATACGACCTTCATGACCGAATCGCAAGGAAAGCTTCGCACGGACAAGGCGACCGCGAACAGCGTCAGCCACATGAAGCTGCAGACGCTTCAGACGCTGGAGGGCGACAGCCTGCTGCCCCGTCTGCAATACACGCAGCCGGATGACGGCAACACCAGCGACCAGACGCTCGCCCGGCTGCAGCTTCCGGAGCCGGTGCCGCCCGGCAAATCCATTACATTGCGTATGAGCTACGAGGTTAAGCTTCCCGAGGTATTTGCCCGCATGGGCTACTCCGGCGACTTCATTATGGCCGGGCAATGGTTCCCCAAGCTTGCCGTATACGAAACCGCAGGCACGAGAGGACGCACCTCGGAAGGCTGGAATGTGCACCAGTATCACGGGAATTCGGAGTTCTACAGCGACTTCGGCATATACAGTGTGCGCATTCAGGTTCCCGAGGCGTATACGGTTGCCGCCACCGGCTTTCAGACCAAGCCGATTACCGTGCAGAATGGCATGAAGCTGTTCCAGTTCTACGCCGAGGACGTACATGATTTTGCATGGGCGGCGTCGCCGGATTTTGTTTTTGAGGAGAGCGCCTATTCCGACACAGGCATTCCGGGTGTACGAATCAAGCTGTATCTGGACCCCAGTCATGCAGAGCTGAAGGATCGTTATATGCACGCTGCGAAGTCGGCGCTCTCGAATTATGCCAAGTGGTACGGCACTTATCCCTACAACACGCTGTCCGTCGTTGTGCCGCCCAAAGGCGCGGGTGGAGCAGGCGGCATGGAATACCCGACATTGGTTACCGCCTTCGCCGCCGACACGGACAATCCCGGCTTCGAGCTGGAGCGCACCGTCGTGCACGAGATTGGCCATCAGTTCTGGTACGGAATGGTCGCCTCCAATGAGTTCGAGGAGGCTTGGCTCGACGAAGGCTTCACCTCCTACGCCGAGGATAAAGTGATGAAGGCCGCCTACGGCATTGAGCCGAATCACCGGCTTGAAGCCAGCTATATGACGGACCCCGCGCCTCTCAAGCAGCCTTCATGGGCGTTCCATGACTCCACACAATATGCGGAGAACGTGTACATGCGCGCCAAGCTGGTGCTTGTCGACATCGAGAACAAGGTTGGCGAGAAGCTGATGAACCGCATCATGCGCACATACTTCCAAAAATACAAATTCAAGCACCCTGCGACCTCCGACTTCCAGCGAGTCGTGGAGCAGGTGACGAAGGCGAATTGGACGGAATATTTTAACCAATATGTGTACAGCAACCTGATGGCCGACTTCTCCGTTGACGCCATAGATGTTCGCAAGCTCGAGAAGGATGGAGAAAGCTATTATGAATCCAACATTCTGGTGAGGAAAAACGGCGGCACGACCGGACCGATCCCCATCATGCTCCAATTCGCCGACGGGACGCGCCAGACAAAGATATGGGCCGGCGACGAAGCTCATATTCAATACACGGAGATTAGCGCCTCGCCGCTGGAGTGGGTGACGGTGGATCCCGACCATACGAACGTGCTGGATAACAAGCTGATCAACAACTACATGCTGGCGGAGCTCCCGAGCGACACTCGGACACGGTGGAACCTCGGTGTGGCCCATATGATTCAAGCCTTCTTGGGCGCGCTCGGCTGGTAGCCGGGCGCAGTCCTTCGGGGATGTAAGTATTCGCTGTCAAGGGGAGATTGTTATGAAACACCAGATGTTATTAGGCTGGCGGCTGACCTTCAAGCACATGAACATGATCCTCATCCTGTTCCTGTATCAGCTGCTGTGGGGCTTTCTTGTATACCGGGCCATCGACGATATTGTCGCTCCGCTGCTGAGGAGATTTCCGGCGGACGCGCCAACGGAGCAGGCCGTTCAATCCTTCCTGGCGGAGGCTCAATTCCAGCTGTTCAAAACAGATCTAATTCAGCCCTACCTCTGGCTCCTGGGCGGATTATTCCTGGCTCGCATGCTGCTGACGCCTCTGTTCAACGCGGGACTCTTCTATTCCATTCATCATCAGCACAGCAGAAGCGAAGGCGGCACTCGTGTGCTGGAGGGAATTCGCAAAGCCTGGAAGCCGGTCATGCTCCTGTATTGGATCAGCTGCGCGCTTATGCTTGCGCCAGCCTGGTGGCTTGCTCCGAGCTGGATGGATGCTCTGCTCCACCTGGGCGCTACCCCCTCACTGCTTACGGAGATTGTGCCGGGAGCCGGCCTGTGGCTGCTCTGGATTACCATTATCCATCTGCTGTTCCTCTCCATGCAGTTCGGCGCTGTATCCGGCGAAGGCGTCCTGCCTGCCTTATGGCAATCCGTACGCCGCTTCTTCTCTTATGCCGCCATCTCCCTCATGATGTGGGGCATTACAGCACTGCTCGGGCTTGCGGTCAGCAGCATGTCTATGGTCTGGGCCGGCCTCTTTGCCCTGATCGTGCATCAAGGCTATCCGCTTATCCAGACGCTGCTGCGTGTATGGACCATCGCGACCCAGTACCAGCACCTGCGGTCGGAATCGTAGCGGTTCCAAGCGTAAACGGCTGCGCCGGTTTAAAAAAAGACTCCTCTCGCAGCAGCCCAGATGGGCTCCGCGTCAGGAGTCTTCGGTTTGCAGTACGCTGTTAGGACAACGCCTGTCAGCCTCGCTCTAATGGCTCCAGCCTCGCGAGACGCAAATAGTCGCCAAGCATGGCAATTCTCCATGGCAGAATCATGCCGAATGCCAGCAAGTAGAAAAGCGCGCCCGTCTGCGGAATTGTCATATATTGCTCCACCACCTCGTGCAGCAGGAGACGCAGCAGGAACAAGACGATCATAATGGCGACAAACGCCTTGGACCGGCGCACATAAATATCCGAATCAATTCGCTCCATACGAGTCGTCACAATCAACGGAAACGCAAACATGAGCAGGCCCGTACCGAATGCGGATACGCCCCACATCCAAGGGATATGCGTAACCGGGGCTGCGAACATAATGAAGCCAGTCGCCATGCCCAGCGGCGGTATAACAATCTTCTTCAGCGTCGTCGGCCTCTTCGCCGCGCGTATTCTTATGATGATCAGACTAAGACCCGCGATGGCCGAGAACAGGATCGCCCCCGCCTGCACCAGTGGATTTGTCCAAAACATAACGCCAACCTCCGTGGTGTCTATGTACGTCTAAATGGTTCAAGCCAGTTGCCTCCTTACTAGTGTACTCCTCCCGTCGAGCTCAAGCAAATGCTTCCCGGCTGAACGCGGCGCAGCCCCCAAGCTGCAGCAAGACAAGACAAGCCCCGCGCGAATGTCCGCGCGGGGCTTGCTCTGAGAGAATCATATAAGAAGTGCATCAGCACGTGAAGCCTCGGTGTCTCTATCTGCCTTGCGGCACAAACGCCTGTATGTCTACGCCCAGCCCCTCTGAAAGCCTCATACCGAGCATACGGTCAGCGCGGAAGAAGTTGCAGATTGCGCGAAGCTGGATATCCTCGTTCGTCCCTTTCAAATCATTCACCAGGTTCGCGATCAGATTCGCCTGCTGCCCCTCCGTCATGGAACGGAACCGCTCTCCCGCTTGTGTGAAATCGTCCGTCTTGTCGATACGCTGTCGTCCAGCCGAGCCCTGCAGAGGGACTTGCGAGTCGGTGTACGCAGCATCCTCCTTCGGTGAATCCGCGAAGCTGTTCGGCTCATAATTAATGGGTGACGGGTCCGCCTTCATCGTCATGGCCCCGTCCCGCTGATAATTACGCACCGGCGCATAAGGACAGTTCACGGGAATGCTCAGGTAATTAGCGCCTAACCGATAACGCTGCGTATCGGGATAAGAGAACAGCCGGCCTTGAAGCAGCTTATCCTCGGATGGCTCGATGCCCGGAACCAGCACACTGGGGGCAAAAGCCGACTGCTCGACCTCCGAGAAATAATTAAGCGGATTGCGGTTCAGCGTCATCGTGCCGACCTTAACCAGCGGATACAGGCTCTCCGGCCACACCTTGGTGGGATCCAGCGGATCGAACGCATGCTGGTCGACCTCCTCGATCGGCATCAGCTGCACGTGCAGCTCCCACTCCGGCCACTTGCCAAGCTCGATCGCCTCGTACAGGTCGCGCGTCGCATGGCTGAAATCCCTGCCCTGCATAGCCGATGCTTCCTGGGCGGAGAAGTTCCGCACCCCTTGCTTCGACCGCCACGTGTACTTCACATAGGTCATCTTCCCCGCAGCATTCACCCACTTGTAGGCATGGACGCCAAAGCCATCCATCTCGCGGTATGAAGCCGGCGTGCCATCGTCCGCGAACACCCAGGTCAGCATATACGTGGACTCAGGCGACAGCGTCATGAAATCCCAGTATCGCTTGGGATCCTGTATATTCGTATCCGGAGCCGGCTTCAGGGAGTGCACCATATCCGGGAACTTCATCGCGTCGCGAATGAAGAACACAGGCAAGTGGTTGCCGACAAGATCATAGTTGCCCTCCTGCGTATAGAACTTCACCGCAAAGCCGCGCGGGTCTCGGGCGGTCTCCGGAGAGCCCGTTCCGTGAATAACGGTAGAGAAGCGGACGAACACCGGCGTCTCCATGCCAGCCTCGCTCAGGAAGTGAGCCTTCGTATATGCGGCCATGCTCTGCTCGGCCACGAATACGCCATGTGCGCCAGCGCCGCGCGCGTGGACGACGCGCTCCGGGATCCGTTCACGGTCGAAATGCGCCAGCTTCTCCAGCAGATGATAGTCCTCCAGCAGCGTTGGCCCACGCTGGCCCGCTGTGCGAGAGCTCTGATTATTGCCTACCGGCGCGCCTTGATTCGTTGTCAGTCGATTGTTCATATTGGACACCTCGTTCATTATTTATTTATATATTTAGACTTGATCTAAATCCTATAAATGAATAGTACTCCTCAGGCGCCCTTCTGTCATGAATACATGATGAAAGAAGGATGAATATTGGATGAAGATGAACGTTGTCCGCTGACATGGACTCCCGCTCCCATTTCGCGTGCAGCTATGCTTCTATACGTCAGCCAGACGATATCCCGAGCCTCTGACTGTGACGATATATTTGGGGGATACCGCGCTGTCCTTCAGCTTCTTGCGCAAGCTCTTGATGTGCACATCCACGACATTGCTCCCGCCATAGAAATGCATGCCCCAGACGCTGTCGAGGAGCGACTCGCGGGTCAGGACCGAGCCATCAGAGCGCAGGAAGCGCAGCAGCAGGTCATATTCTGTCTTGGTAAGCTCCACGCGCTGGCCAAGCTTCTCCACCTTCATCTTGCGCAAATCCATGCGAATATCCTTGAAGACCAGAAGCTCGTCGTTCTGAGCTTCAGCCGCAGGGACCGAACGAACCGGCCGCTCCTCCAGCATACGGTTAATAAGCGTCAGCGCCTCTTCAGGCTGAGCCGGCCACAGCAGCAGCTCGGCTCCGGACAGCTCGACGCGTCCCCGCTCTGCATAAGAGCCATGATCAAGCAGCACCAGCACCGGGACTCCCGCTTCCTCCGCAGCTCGCAGCAGCTCCTCTCCGCCCTTCAGCGTCTGTCCCGCGACAGCACCGGCGGACGAGAGCGGAATGGGCAGCGCGTCATAGATGAGCAGCTCTGGCGACAGCGCCGGAAGCATACTGCGATTAAATTCATGCAGCGAAAACACATCAAAGCATTCCGCCGACAGCTTGACAAGCAGACTGCGGACCCGCTCCGGCAGCGGGCTGATTACCATCACCCGTTTCGTGAGAGAGCACAGCATGCCTTCCGACCGCTCCATTACCCGTTCTTCTTCGCGCATGCCTCGCACACTCCTTCCAGCACAACCTGAGCGTGCTCGATCCGGTAACGGGTATTCTCGGCAACCGCAGCTATCCACTCCTGCGGCACATCGACGAGCACCTCATCTACCCGTCCGCAGCGCAAGCAAACAATATGCTGATGGTCATCCGTCCGGGCATCATAGCGGCTGACCGCTTCTCCCAGCTTCAGCTCCCGAATCAAGCCAACATCGGTCAGGTAGCGAAGGGAGTTATAGACGGTGCCATAAGCAAAGTGATGTCCCTTCGTCCTCAGCCGTTCGATGACATCTGCCGCCGTGGGATGGTCATGAGCCTCGTGAACGACTTCGTAAACCGCCTTCCTCTGGATGGTTAAGTTTATTTTGTTCATGGTTTATTGGGCCGCCTCTCAATGATTTTAGACTAAGTATAAATCTATATCGAGAGAAGCGTCAACCTATGACTATTCCTCCAACCGAGAATCTATAACTCACAATTTTAAATAATCTGAATATTTACAATATTATAATAATGGTGTATACTAGACCTATCTTAACCGAGAGGGGATAGTCCAATGAAGTAGGTTAGCGAAGCATGTCCCATTATCGCGGGAAGGAGAAACATTTATCCGTAGGACATGCGGGGACCCGGCGTTGTCGTCCAAAGAATCTCAGGATACTTACTTTCTCCGAAAGGATGGAAGCACGTTTTTTAATAAGCTGTTGAAGCAGTAGAATGGAGCGTACAAATCAATTGAATAGTCGTTTAGCAGAAACATAAAGGGATTTCGGTTATCTTAGATAAGCGAAATCCCTTTATTTGTTGTTGGATTAAAGAATGGGGCTCAGCAGCCTGGAGATGGATTCCTTGAAGCGATTGAAGAGCGGACGCCTTCCATAATCCTCCATAGTAAGCCTGCGCGCCAGGCGCACATCCTCCTGGAACAGAGTCTGCAGCTTCTGAGACGTTTCCTTGTCATAGATAAACGCATTCATCTCGAAATTCAGCTTAAAACTCCGTATGTCGAGATTGGCCGTCCCGACAGATGCCACCTTCCCATCCACAACAAGCGTCTTGGCGTGGAGGAAGCCGCGTTCATACAGGTAGACGCGTACGCCGCTGGCCAGCAGCTCGCCCAGATAAGAGTGCGTCGCCCAATAGACGAAGAAGTGATCCGGCTTGCTCGGCAGCATAATGCTCACCCTGACTCCCGACAAGGAAGCGATGCGGAGCGCGGTCATCAGACTTTCATCGGGCACGAAATACGGCGTCTGCATGCAGATCGTTTTTTTGGCGGAAGCGATCATTTTGATATAGGCGTTTTTAATTTCCTGATATTCCGTATCGGGTCCGCTTGCGACCAGCTGCATGCCTATTCTGCCTGCGCTGACTTTGGGCAACGGGAAATACGTCGAGCTGAGGTCGACTTTGCCGGATGTCGCCAAATTCCAGTCCATCATGAACTGCGCTTGCATCTGCAGGA
Source organism: Paenibacillus sp. PL2-23 (assembly GCF_040834005.1). Lineage (NCBI taxonomy): Bacteria > Bacillati > Bacillota > Bacilli > Caryophanales > Paenibacillaceae > Paenibacillus > Paenibacillus sp. PL2-23. Next base: position 724,994 of record NZ_CP162129.1, on the reverse strand, counting down.
CCGCTCCGCCCATTACCTTCAGATGCGTGTCGCGCCATTCGCCGAAATGAGCGTTCAGACCCAGATATTCGTCCCCGATATTAAAGCCGCCTATATAGCCAATCTTGCCGTCGATTATGGCCAGCTTGCGATGATTGCGATAATTGATTTTTAAGTTCAGATAAGGAATGCGCGAAGGGAAAAATGCCGCCTCCATGCCGCCTGATTGGCGAAGCTCATGGAAGAACCGCCTTGGCAGATTGGAGCTGCCGATATGATCATACAGAAATCTAACCTCGACGCCCTGCTTCGCCTTCTTCGCGAGTGTCGCAGCAAGCCTCCGTCCGAGCGCGTCGTCTCTCACGATATAATATTCCAGATGGATGTGCCGCTCCGCGGCTTCCATGTCGGCAATGAGCGAATCGAATTTCTGATTGCCGTCCGTGAAGATAGCAATTTCGTTATTGCTTGTGTAGAGGGCAAAGCTTGTCACAAGGTTCATATACATCATGTCCTGATATTCGGCCATGTCGCTGCCCTCGGGAAGGAGCCGCCGCTCCTTCAGCTCCTGCTGCTGCTTCTCCAGCGCGTCCTCGATAATACGCTGATTGTCCCCAAGCAGCTTGTTCAGCTTCCTCTTCCGAACCTTCTGCCCCAGGATCAAATACAGTATAAACCCAAGCACCGGCGCAAAAAATAACACCATCAGCCAAGCCCAGGTCGAGCTTGCATTCCTGCGCTCCAGAAAAATAACGGTTATCGCGAGGAAAATATTCAGCAGCATAATAATTAAATACATGTTCTGGAGCACATTCGTACTCAGAGCCCCGCACCTCCGTATGGCCGCCGCCGCTAAGACTACCCTGCCGGCTGTCCCGCCTTCGTCTGCCATTGTTCATTAGTTTGCTTTGTTACCGGCCGAATGATGCGGCCGCCTGCACGCGCATTACCCGTTGACCGGCACCGCGTCATAATATTCTTCCAGCGTCTCTCCGCTTGCGGCAAGCTCGCTTGCGATATCGATCCCTACATAACGCAGATGCCAAGGCTCGTATTGATAACCCGTTATATGCTGCTTCCCTTCCGGGTAACGGATAATATAGCCATACTCCGCCGCATGCTCCTTCAGCCAGGCCGCTTCCTTCGTATCACCGAAGCAGTCGGCCGCTGCGCACTTGCCATCGCTGCCGGACACATCGACAGCCAGTCCCGTCTCATGCTCGCTTGTGCCCGGAAGAGCGCTGTATGTACGCGCCTTCTCGTAGCCGTCCCGCTTCACATAACGGTTGAACAGCGCCTTCTGCGTCTCGTGAGAGCGGTAAGCCGATACTCCGGCGAGATAGATGCCATCCGCCTCAGCGCCGGCGAACATCGCTTCCAGCGCTTCGGCAGCCTCCTTGCGCAGCATCCGCTTCTCGATCTTCTCGGAGAAGGTGAATCGCACATCGGGATAGACCAGATCGTCCGGCTCATAATTCTCCGGCAGCATATTGTAAGGATTCACAAGCGCTTCGATGCTCTCCGGCTGGGCGATTACGGCGATTGCGCCATCCTCCCCTCTGGATATGCCCGTTTCATCTGGGGCTTGTCCAGCCGCGGAGCCGCCGCCGTCAGGCTCTTCCTCCCCTTCGCCGCTCGGCTTCTCCGAGTCGCCGGGCATCTCTCCTGGCGCAGCCTCGCCGGCTTCGCCATTATCGCCATTCTGGCCCTTGTCCGCTCCCGCTTGGGACGAATTGGCATTGGAGTCGGAAGGCTTGCTTTCACCCGTTAGGCCTTCTTCTACGCCGGTAGTCGCCTGAGGCTGCTCTGCCAGCTTCGGCTCCTCCGCCATCCAGCCGCCCTCCTCTACCGCAACATATCCCCCAATGACAAGCATGGCTCCAAGCGCCACAAGCAACAGAAACTTTCCTCTGCCCATCTCTCTTTTTCCCCTTCCTATGCTAGTCCTCCAAATAATCATACATATTGACGCAACAAAACGTCAGGATGATACGTCTAATAGGATGGCAATAATCGACAATTCTGTTAAGGTCCCTTTTGCCTTTTGACATTTCCCTGTCAGAAGGAGCATAATGATAGTGCATTTACAATATTCTAAAATATAGAGACAAATAGAGCTGGGGCTATCTGTGGAGAGAGCCTTATTTGCTGTGAAAGGAAGGGTTTACGTGTCAATTCTAACATCGAATAAGCTATTAAGCACTCGACCGATTTTGTTCTTTTCGGTTATTTTGTTCCTGAAGAGCGTGCTTGCTTGGTTCGTCATCTTCCCGGACAACGCCTCCTGGACAACGCTGTTTAAGGAAATTCCATTTGTGCTGATCGTTTATAGCCTAATTGAATTTTTTGCAAGCAAACGCAAGTTTCTCTATTATACGATCGCTAATCTGCTCATGACTTCTATTCTATTTGCTGTCATTATGTATTACAAGTATTACGGGGTTATCGTGACCTACGCGGCGCTTGAGCAGGTGAATCAAGTAACGGCTGTGAAGAACAGCGTGTTCTCGCTGATGGATCCCTACTTCTTATTTATTTATACCGACGTCGTCATCATGCTCATTCTTCTCTTCATCAAGAGCGGCAGTGGTGGTGGCAATGGCGGCGGCAGCATCCGAAACCAAGCAATACGGTGGAAACAATCTTTCAAACGCAAAGAGAATGCTAGATATATGGCAGCCATCCTCATTGTGTCGTTCGCTATCTGTTTGTTCAATATTTTGCCGAATCGCGCAAGCATGAACGAGATTGTGAAGGCCGAGCAAATGGGCATATTGAATTACGAGGCCTACACGATCTTCGCGAACAAAGAGGTCGAATACATCGATTCAGAGGAAATTACGCAAGAGCGCATTCATGCGGTCAAAAAAGTCGAGCCCCCCCTCCAGCCGGCCCTCCAAGGTGTCGCGCAGGGTAAAAACCTGATCATCATCCAAATGGAGTCGATGCAGAGCTTCCTCATTGATCTGGCCGTTGAGGGCGTGGAGATTACGCCTAACATGAATAAGCTTGTCAAGGAGAACAGCTACTTCAAGCACTTCTACCAGCAAGTGGGGCAGGGCAATACATCCGACGCGGAATTTGTTGTCAACACGTCGCTCTACATTCCGCCGCGCGGAGCCGCCACTCAGCGTTATGCCGGCAAGGAGCTTCCGAGCATGCCGAAGATGCTGAAGGCGCAAGGGTATGACACGGCTACCTTCCATACGAACGTTGTGGAATTCTGGAATCGCGGCGAGCTGTACAAAGCCGTTGGCTTTGATCGTTATTACGACGCCGCATTTTTTGGCGAGGAGGACGTTGTGTTCTTTGGGGCATCGGACGCTACGCTGTACGAGAAAACAGCCCAGGAGCTGTCGCGGATGGCTGCCAACGATAAACCGTTCTACGCCCATGTCCTCTCTATGACGGCTCACCACCCCTACACCATGCCGGAGGACAAGCGGTTTATCGAGCTGCCGGAGCGATTTCATGACACGCTTGTAGGCGATTATCTAATCGCTCAGCATTACGCGGATCAACAGCTGGGCATCTTCATCGACGACTTGAAGGCTCGGGGCATATGGGATGACAGCCTAATTATCGTGTACGGGGACCATCTCGGCTTGCCGATCTATTCCTTGGACAGCGATGAGAAAGAATTGATGGAAGACATGTACGGACGAGAGTATACCTATACGGATATGATCAATATCCCTCTCGTTATTGTGAATCCTGGCAGCGACATGGGGCCTGCGGTGTACGATCATCTGGGCGGACAAGTGGACATCCTGCCTACCGTCGCCAATCTGCTTGGCGTATCGCTGGAGCATCAGCTTTACTTTGGCCAGGACCTGTTCAATCAGCAAGCCTACAATATATTGCCTCAGCGCTATTATTTGCCGAGCGGCTCGTTCTTAAGCAGCCAGGAGCTGTTCATGTCGGGCAGCGGCTTCGAGGACGGCACCCATTATCCATTAACCGGCGACGGTCACAGCAATCAGCAGACGACCGAGGATGAATACGAGCGCGCGCTGGAGCTGCTTCGTCTGTCCGACAGCTATGCAAGCCAGCTGCCGAATTGGAAGACGGAAGAGTAGGGCTTTTTTTCACCGCATAAGCAGCAAGGGTCATCATTCCCTACGGGGAACGATGACCCTTTTTTCCATGAACCCTATGCACCTGAAAGGGTTGAGCCTACAGCTCCTTGACCGCCGCCAGCACTTCACTGGCATGGCCTTCGACGCTTACACGGCGCCATTCGCGGGCCAGCACGCCCTGCTCATCAATCAGGAACGTCGAACGCTCCACGCCGATATACGTTTTGCCGTTCCAGCTCTGCTCCTTCCACACCCCGAACAGCTCTGCCACCTGATGCTCGGTGTCGCTCAGCAGCAGGAACGGCAGGCTGTATTCGGAGATGAATTGCTCGTGGGAGGGCAGATCGTCAGGGCTGATGCCCACAACTTCGGCATTGTACTCCGCAAACTCCCCGTTGAAGTCGCGGAAATCGCAGGATTCGGCGGTACACCCCGGCGTCATGTCCTTGGGATAAAAGTAGATGACCAGCTTTTTGCCTAGATAGTCGCTTAGCGATACCTGCCCCCCGTTCGATGCCAGCAGCGTGAACTGTGGAACCTTATCCCCTGCGTTTACGGTTGAAGTGCTCATGCCTATATTCCTCCTCTATAGCTTCTCATAATAGACGTTCTCCTTCCGAATGAACCGGTCCCGGACGGCATCGTCCCCGATCATTCCGTAAGCCAGCATAAGCTTCGTAAGCGCCGCCTCCATGGACATGTTCTCAATGAAGCGGCCTCCCGCTTCGATTAACCGGTGCGAGGAAGCATACAGCGCGTCTGATGCGTCCTTAATGGGGCAGAGGTAACAATCGATGCCCTCCCGCCTGCACCGCTCCACGAACGCCGCGAGCGAATAGGGTCCCGTTTCCAGCGCGTTCGCTGTGCCTGAGTGATGCAGATCATGCAGAATGGCCCTCGGCTTCGCCGTACTGAAATCATACAGCTCATAATGAAGACCCGGGTACGGCCTGATATATACGATCTCATCCGTCAGTCTCAGAGCTGTCGCTATCTGCGAATGTATGGAGCTGGGCCGCGCCTGAAGGCTGTCCGGCGACGGATTACGCACATCCTCCGTCCACTGGAACGTCCGCTGCGCTGTCATCCTTCCGTATTCGAGCTCATAGGGGCTGCGGAACTGATCAGTGAACGATTCGTTCTGGAATACCCTCGTGCTGAGATAGACCATCGATTCGCCGCGATCGTTTTCATAGACGACGAATACCCCCGGAAGCCCGGCCCCCGCGATAAAGTCGATCGAGCTCGACAAGTTGCGAAGCCCGTTGCTCCTTGCATCCGCGATGGGATAGTTGCTGGCCGTCAGCACAAGCGGAATCGCAGCGTCCGCGAATAGATACCCCATCATCGCAGCGGTGTATGCGAGCGTGTCCGAGCCATGGGTGACGATGATCCCCTCGTAACGGGTCCAATCGACCCCTCGAATGGCTGCGGCCAGCGCGCTCCAATCGTCCGGCGTTATATTCTCGCTGAGCAGATTGAGCGGCTGAAGCGTGTCCAGCTCGACATCATGCCGATAAGACGGCAGCCCCCGATACGCATCCAGGAGCGCGTAAGAGCCGGCTTGATCGACGTTGATGGCCACTCCCTCCGCCTTGCTCCCGATTGTGCCGCCCGTAAATATGATCAAAATCCGCTTCATTGGCGGCTTCCCTCCCGCTTCCTTTATCTTGTCGTTAAGCTGATGCCCTCTCCCTCTACCTCTACATCTTACTATTTGCCGCTCATGAAAAAAAGAGCCGCACCCGAGTCGCCAGTAACGACTCGGGCTTCAGCTCTTCTGCGCTCTTAATGCTCCTTGGCGCTATGCGTATAAGCCGCATCGGCTCGCGCGCCTCCGCCTATTGCCTCCCGCTGCATGAACGGCCACCAGTTGGCTTCGCCAAATGTCCGTACCATCACCGGAATGAACAGCGGCAGAATGACTAGGGCGTACATGAACAATCCGCACAGTACGACCGTCGCGATCTGCAGCAGCGACATGACCCCAGACGGAAGCATGGCCGCAAACGTCCCGCCAAGAATGACGGCTGCCGACATAATAACAGCCCCCATATGCTTCATTGCTTCCAGTATCGCCTGCTTCGGCTCTAGATGGCGATATTCCCTGAACCGGTCCATCAGGAAGATGCTGTAGTCCACGCCAAGCGCGATCAGCATCACGAAGCCGAAGAACGGCACCGCCCAGCTGATGCCCGACAAGCCCAGCATACGTACAAAGATAACCTCCGTAATCGCCAAAGATGTAAAAAAGGTAATGACAAGTGAGGCGACGACATACAGCGGGATGACAAGCGAACGGAACAGCACAATGAGAATGAGCGTAATGCCGATCAGCATCAGAACAACCGTTCTTGCGTAATCCTCGTCCGATATCGTCTTCAAATCATGATTCATGCTCGTCACTCCGCCGATCGCCACCTGAGCTCCCTCCAGCTTCGTGCCCTGGAAGGCGCGGCCAACAGCAGCCTGGAGCGATTCCACCTCCGCCATTGTGGCCTCGTTGTACGGATTGCTGGAGAAGATCACGTCCAGCTTCGCCGTCCGGCGGTCTCCCGACATATACACATCCAGCGACTCCTGGAAGCCCTCATCCTGGATGGCTTCCTCTGGAATATGCCAGCCCGTCATGTCTCGATCCGGCGCCTGGGCCAGCCCTTGCAGATAGCCTCCGGCGGCAGCCAGGCCGTCCGTTACCTGGCTAAGGCCGTCCACGCTTTGATCCAGTCCGCTTGTAAGCTCACCGAGCTGGTCGCCGAGCGAGGCGAAGCCTGCCTGCAATTGCTCCTGCCCCTCCGCCAGCTCGCCCAGCCCTTGAGTGACGCCTGGCATCTGGTCGACAATTCGGCCTTGGCCAGCCGCGGCCTGCGCAATGCCATCCTTAAGCTCGCCCAAGCCCGCTGCCAGCTGGCTCAAGCCCTGAGCCACAGCGGCTTGCCCCGCGGACGCTTCCGCGAAGCCGCTGTTCGCCTGCTCTATGCCCGTGAGCGCACCGGCAAGCCCTTGGTTCAGCTCCGCCAGCCCCGCGCCAAGCGCTGCCGCTCCTTGCTGCAGTCCTGACAGCGTCGCCAGCGCTTCCTGGAACGCCGCGTCCTCCTGCAGCTCGGGATAGCTCTCCTGCACCGCGCCAAGCGCCTCCCTGACGCCGACCAAGCCCTGTGAAAGCTTCGCCTGCTCATCAGCTATCCCCTGGTAGCCGGCACTCAGCTGGGACAAGCCGCTCTCTACGCCGCGATACCCTTGCAGCAGCTCCGCACTGCCAGCCGCCAGCTCCTCAGCCGCTTGCTGCGCATCTGCAAGCCCCTGCAGGAGCTCCTCGGCGCCCGCCGTGCCGCTGACCAGCCCCTGCTCGATCGCGCCAAGTCCCGCAGCCAGCTCCGCCAGCCCGCTTCGCAGCTCATTCGTGCCGGCTGCAAGCTGTTGGGCGCCGTCCACCGCCTCCGCAAGCATCGGCGCGTTGTCGTTCAGCGCGCTGCTCGCCTCAGCGAGTCCGCTGCTGATCTGGCCGAGGCCTTCCCCGCTCTCGCCGAGACCTTCATCAAGCGTCACGACCTGATCCGCCACGAGGAAGTCCTCCAGCACCTCGCCCGTCGGACGCGTCGCGCTGCGAACCGCCTGCACGCCTTCGACCTTGGACAGCTCACGGCTGGCCTGCTCCAGCGCCGCCAGTCCCTCCGGCGTATCCATCGGCTCCTCCGATTTCACAATGACGCTGGTCGGCAGCGTCTCTCCCGGACCGAAGCCCTCCGCAATCAGGTTGAAGCCCTTGACGGAATCGTATTTGTCCCCAATCTCGTCAAGCGAGTTGAAGGATATGGAGCCCTTGTACGCGGTCAGGAACGGCACAATCAGCACAAGCAGAATGACCAGCGCCCATAGCGGACGCTTCAACGAGAAGCTGCCAACCGCTTCCCACAGCCTGCTTGGCTTATGCTCCAGCCCGCCTCTGGACGGCCAGAACAACGCGTTGCCGAGCAGGGCGAGGAATACGGGCACAAGCGTGAACAACGCCAGCAGCAGCACCACAATGCCCACCGCCACCGCTACTGCGGAGCGGAACAGGACAAATTCCGAGAAGCCGATGGAGGCAAAGCCCACGAACACCGCAAGGCCGGAGAACAGCACCGTACGGCCAGCCGTTCGGTACGTATGCGTGATGGCCTCTGCTCTGTCGCCGCGATGAGCCAGCTCCTCCTTGTAGCGGCTGATCAACAGGATGCAATAATCCGTTCCGATGCCGAATAATACGGCAACCATAAAGATTTGCGTGAAGTTAGATAAGGGGAAATCAAGATAATGAACCAGAAAAGCGACGATCGACTGCGACACCAAATATGTGAAGCCCACCGCGAATAAAGGCACAAACGGCGCCGCTGCAGACCGGAATACAAGAAAAAGAATAACAAGAATAAAGCCGACTGTAATCAATTCCGTTTTCTTAAGCCCTTCCTCGGAGCTCTGCACAACATCCTCATTAATGATCCAGTTGCCGGTATAATAGTGCTCAACGGACACGTCCTCAAGCGCCTCGTACAAGTCGCTCTTCACCTGCTTCAGCTCGCGCCCGTCTGCCTTCACATAGAGAAGCGACAGCACGGTGCTCCCGTCCTCAGACACCATCTGCTCCTTCAGCTCAGGCACATCGAAGTGCGTCATGACCGACTGTACGCCCAGCGTGCTTCGCGCATCCGGCGAGCCCAGCTTCTCCAGCGCGCCCTTCACCTGCGCTAAATCGGAGTCAGACAAGCCTTCCTCCTTATGGAAGACCAGCACCGTCGTCATGCCGCCGGACCCGCCAGAGCCGCTGCCCTCAGCGGAGCCCTGGGCTTCGCCATCACCGGAGGCTGTGCCAATCTCCTTCTCCAGCTTGGCAGCCATTGTCGACGAATACCCTTCCGGCACCTCAATCTGGCCTTTGGTGCGGACCAGCTCCGCCATATCCGGGGCGCCCAGCATCAAGCCAGCTGCACCGGCAATCCATAGAAGCAGCACAAGCCACTTCAGCTTCAGAATGACCTTCATCGTCTCTCTCCCTCTCTCTTATCCTCTTTTGCCTGACGCATGCCTGAGCTACAGCTTCATGGCAGCCTGTGCCAGCTTCTCTAACGTCTCGATGAACTGGACGGCTTCCTTCTCCTCGAATTGATCCATAATGCCCGCCAGTACCGACTGCACCCGCTCCTCCATGGCAACGCAGATGCTCATTCCCTCCGCCGTCAGCACCAATTGGACCACTCTGCGATCCTTCTCTTCCGGGACGCGGTTAATTAAGCCTTTGTCGAACAGTCGATTAATGACAGCCGTTATCGTGCTTTTGCCCACGCAAAAAAAATCCGCCAGCTCCGACGCCGTGCATCGCTCGTTATGGCGCAAATACCGGAGCGTCTTGAACTGCTCCACCGTCAGCTCCTCTGGCATAATGTCCTTCACCTTCGCATGCAGCCTGCGTTCTACGATGAAGTCGGCGATCTCGTATCTGCGCACCCATTCCATCAGCCGACTGGCTTCCATATACATTCCTCCAGTAATTCTATTATCGAACTATTCGATAATAGAACTATATCAGACCCGTACAGCCTTTCGCAACCGATGATTTTTTCACAGTAAATACGCGGGGTTAGAAGAAGGAATATGGTTGTTTTTGTCGAATATTAGGGAAACTGCACGAAATTTTAATTTTTCTAATTTTGTTTCACACCCGTATCAGGAGGACGCATGTGAGCCCAACAACATTGACCAACCGCAATCTTTGGCTAATCACCCTTACATTTGCCGCATGTACGTTTCTGGCGGTGGCTTGCAAATGGATGCCTATTCCTTTCCTATATGGCATGAGCTTCTCACTTTCCAGCTTGTTCGTGCTTCTCTCCCTTCGTCTATACGGCCTGTGGGGCGGCTTGATGACGGCTGGAGCGGTTGGCTTGGCAGGCTACATTCTCATGGACCATCCGCCCCTCATCGTCACCGGAATCACGGAAGCGCTTGTCGTCGGACTGCTGCTGCGGAGATACACCGGCAAGGTGCTGTCTTCGACAGTGATCTTCTGGGTCTTCCTTGGCATTCCGTTCACTTACTACATATACAGCCAGAACTACACCGACGTCGGAATTGAAGGCAAGCTGATTGTGTGTATCCTGACGCTGAACGCGATATTCAACGCCCTGTTCGCCGAGGTGCTCTACCAATACGTGCCGCTCAGCCGCTGGTGCGGCCTGTCCAGCATCAGACGCGAGCCCGGCAGCATCAGCCTGCTCCTGCGCCATTTCGCCTTGGGCATTGTCATGCTGTCGTTCCTGATCAATATGCTGGTCAACAGTATCGGCTCATTCCGGGAAGTTTCCTTATACATACAGGACATGATCCATATGACGACCACAACGGTCAAAAAGGAATGGGGAGCGACAGGCGAATCGCCCACTGCTCCGAAAACGGAGGTCCAGCTTCGCAAGCTGCAATTTGTTATCGACCGGTATACAACGGATACATACAGCTTCCACTTTGTCGATAATAATCATGTGATCGTTGCCTCCAATCAGCACGGCGCCATCGGCCAGCTGTCAAATCCTATGGAGGAGCGCGTCTACAAGAGAACAGACAGCTCACTGTACCTGTCTCACACCGTGCATGAGGTTTCTCGCCACGAGCTGTACACATGGCACAGGGAGCACTTCATGTATGTGGAGAAGATGACGGACGGCTCGGGGTCCTTCGTAATCGCCTTCCCGGTCCATGCCTTCTACCCGTATTTGTTCGGCAAATATGATACGCATTTTATTTATTTTGCCTGCTTTGCTATTGTGGCGATTCTGGTATCGGCGATCGTTAACCGCGCCTTCACGAGAGGATTGCAGCGGCTGGCAGCCTCCACCCGAAACCTGCCTCTGAAGCTGAAGCAGAACAACGGGTTTGCCCTGCCGGAGAGCAGCATTGCCGAGTTTCATTCGCTTATCGCCAATTTCAAGCATATGGCGGCAAGTCTCGTCCACCTGTTCCACGAATCCCAGCGGAACAATGAACGGCTACAGGCGCAGTCTCAGCTTCTTCAGCAATCGGAGGAGCAGCTGCATCAGCTTGCTTATTACGATACGCTGACCGGCCTGCCGAACCGACTGCAATTCAACCGCCACTTTCAGGAGTGGATTGCGCTTAGCGATGCAGCAGACAAGAGCATCAAGATTGCTGTCCTGTTCACGGACATCAACCGATTCAAGCAGGTCAATGATACATTGGGGCACGCGCTGGGAGACCAGCTGCTGCAAATGTCCGCCAAGCGCTTTAAGCTGCTGAACAGCAAAAGCCGAAGCGTGTTCCGTCTCGGCGGCGATGAATTTGTATTCCTGCTGCGCTACTCGGACAACAACGAGCTGACCGCTTGCGCGGAAGAGATCCGCGACAGCTTCGCCACTCCGTTCGTCATCGATAGCATGCCGCTCTATATGACGGTAAGCATCGGCATCAGCATGTACCCGGAGGACGGCGAGGATATGAACGCTATCATCCGCAACGCCGACATCGCCATGTACAACGCCAAGGAGGAAGGCGACGGGTACTATCGCTATTACAAACCGAATCTGCTGCCGCTGATTGCGGAGAAGATGCAGCTGGAGAACGGCCTGTACAAGGCGCTGCAGGAGAATCAATTTTATTTGCAATATCAGCCCAAGATCAGCTCCGCCACGGGCGAGCTGTGCGGCATCGAAGCGCTCATCCGCTGGAATCACCCCGAGCTGGGCTTCATCCCGCCCGACAAGTTCATCCCGCTGGCGGAGCAATCCGGCATGATTATGGAGATTGACCGCTGGGTATTCCATGAGGCCTGCCGCCAGAACAAGGAGTGGCAGAACGCAGGCCTGAAGCCCCTCAGCGTCTCCGTGAACATCTCGGCGCGCCACTTCTATCAAGGGGATCTGAAGGCTATGATTACCGAAGGGCTAGAGGCTACGGGACTTGCGCCGGAATTCGTCAGCCTGGAGATTACCGAAGGCGTGTTCATGCGCAACATCGAGAAGGTGATCGAGACGATCCAATATATTCGCGGGCTCGGCATTCAGATCTCCATCGACGACTTTGGCACCGGCTACTCGTCGCTGAATCAGCTGCAGCGCTTGCCGATCTCCGATGTGAAGCTTGATCGGTCCTTCATTCGCGGCATTACCATCGACGACAAGCGCTCTTCCATCGTTCGTGCCATTATCGAGCTGGCCCACAGCATGAATATGAGAGTTGTCGCGGAGGGGGTCGAGACGGTGGAGGAAGCCCAGTTCTGCCGCAACCTGAACTGCGACGAGCTGCAGGGCTACTTGTTCAGTCGTCCGCTGCCAGCGACGGCATTCCAGGAGCTTCTTCATCCAGAGAGCAAATAGAGTCAGGGCTATGCTTACAAGCATAGCCCTGATACTTTTCTAACATCCTTCTCTCATTTCTCTAATGATTGCGTGATATGCTTGTCGATAATTGTCATCTAGAATCAACAATACAGCTTATCCCTACATTTAATTAGAGAGGTGCTCGTTGTTTATGTTCAAATGGAAAAACCGCAGCCTGGTCGTGACCAGCTCTATCGTCCTTGCTCTGCTGCTCTCCGCACTCATCAGCGTTACGCAGTGGATGTCCTACCAAACCCAATACAAGAGCTTGGAACGGGAGATTGTTACGCTCGGTCAGACGCTCGGCTACCAGGTAGACTTCGAATTCGGGCTTACCGAACGCGCAACCCAAGAGCTCCTGAATCAGCAAACAAGCCTGTCGGAGCCGTTCGCTATTCTTCGCAACAAGTTTGATGCCATGGCGCGCAATGAGAGAATCGCAAATGCCTACATCTATCTGCCGCAAATTGAACATACGGACGGCGGAGAGGTTATTACGATGCTGCAGGGTAATGAGGAGCTTGAAGAGGTGGAGTTCGGTCCCGGAGCCACATACGCTATGGGAGAGACGATCGCCGAGACGTTCAAGACAGCGCTGAAGAGCGGATCAGGCTGGTCCCCCATATATACCGACGAAATTGGAAGCTGGATTACCTACTTCACAACCATTGAAGATCCGCAAGGGAACATCGTAGGCGTGTTCGGTCTGGACTTTGAAGTGGATTCCCTAAAGACCGAGGTTGAAGCGATGGTGAAGAGCAGTATTCTTCTAGCCGTCGCGCTGATCGCTGCAGCGGTCGTTGTGGTCGTCATTCTCGTGACGCTGGTGCTCAAGCCGCTGCGCCGTCTTGCGGACGTAGCCAAGCTGGCGGCAGATGGCGATCTAACCGTAGCCGTGCCCGTGCATGGCAGCAACGAAATCGGGCAGCTGTCCCATTCCTTCAACGAGATGATCGCCAGCCTGCGACAGCTGACCAGCAACATCCGCAGAAGCACGTCTGAGGTTGCGGAATCCGCGGCCAGCATGCAGCAAAGCGCCGAGCAGACCTCCAGAGCGACGGAGGAAGTGACGGAGGCGATTCAAGAGGTCGCATCCGGCTCCGAGACGCAGCTGCAAAGCTTCCAGGAGTGCCAGCGAGCCATGGGCGAGATGACGGTCGGCATTGGCCGAATTGCGGAATCCTCCTCCTCCGTATCCGAATTGGCGGCCGGCACGAACGAGCTTGCCACAGAGGGCGGCGTCGTTATCGAGCAGACACAACGCCAAATGGCGGAAATCGAAGAGCAGATTTCACAGACGGTACTCACTATGCGCGAGCTGGAAAGCCAAAGCGATCAAATCGGACAAATTCTGGGCATGATCAGCGAGGTTGCGAACCAGACCAATCTGCTTGCGCTGAACGCCTCCATTGAAGCGGCTCGCGCAGGCGAGCATGGCAAGGGCTTCGCGGTAGTTGCCGTCGAGATCCGCAAGCTGGCCGAACGCTCCAAGGAATCGTCGGAGCAGATTGCCGCCATTCTTGGCACAATCGGCACGCATACCAAGGAAGCCGCCAGCGCCATGGAGCAGTCCGTAACTGCCGCGCGCCAAGGCTCCGCCGTATCAAGCCAAGCAGGCGATACGTTCCGCGCCATCGTAAATGCGATTAAGCAGGTATCCGATCAAGTGCAGGAGGTATCCGCTGCCGCGCAGCAGATGTCTGCAGGCAGCGAGCAGGTTGCAGCGTCGCTGGATCAGCTGGAGCATATCTCCAGCACCTCCGCAGGCAACGCCCAGCGCGTCGCCGCCGCGTCGGAGGAGCAGCTTGCATCCATGCAGGAGGTGGCCAGCGGCTCCGAGCAGCTTCGCTCGCTTGCTGCCAGCCTGAACGAAGCAGTGGGCCGTTTCAAGACCTAATCGCGTTGCCTGCTAAGCACGCAGAGCGCATTCATACGCAGCAAGCAGCAAGCCCCGAGTCTCCCTCAGCAACGAAGGGGATCGGGGCTTGCTGCTTGCGCGCGATTATTGAAGTCCGGGAAATCCGCGTTCTCCACCAGTTGCCTGTCAGCGATTGGCTCTTACCTCAAGCGGACCTTCACAGGCCCAATGTACCCAGCCCGGTTAGGCGCGAGACTTGAAAAGAAGTCCTGACATTCAGGGCTTCTCAAGCTTTTGTTTGCTTTTATGAAGCAATGGTTGTTTCTTATAAAGAATGTGAGCTAATAATGAAAGTAACATACCTAATGGAAAAATGATATCCTCGTACTCCAATACTCCGTTGATAACCGGCTTAAGCCCGAATATCATTCCACCGGTAAATCCCGCTACTCTTAATATTTTCAAGATATTCATAGTCACCATCCCTTATTCTTTTCGAGTCAGGTTGCGGATGCTCGTGCCTATCATATCATCCCATAAAATAACGATAAAGCACCATTTTTTTCAATCTATTACAATCCATTATGACAAATCCTCTATCGAGGCCTTACAAAGATGAGCGACCGCGTTTAGATGTAGGATTTATCGCCAAATCGAATTTCCGTTTTCGAATGCTCGAAAACTTATAAATTCTATTGTGGTTAAGAACACCGCCTGACGATGTCAACGGCCAAAACCTTCGCGCTTGTCATCAACATCGTCTTTGCGGGGCTTCTAACGGCGGTTAGCCTTCAGCCGAACCTAATCGGCTATTCAACATTGTAACGGAAACGTCTATTCATGCTGAGGCGGGCGGGTTGGACAAAATAGACGTGCTACATACGTCTATTTGCGCTGGGGTGGACGGTTTGGACGAAATAGTCGTGCCTCATACGTCTATTTGTGCTGGGGTAGACGGTTTGGACGAAATAGACGTGCCTCATACGTCTATTTGCGCTGGGGTGGGCAGGTTGGACGAAATAGACGTGCCTCATACGTCAATTTGTGCTGGGGTGGACGGTTTGAACGAAATAGACGTGCCTCATACGTCTATTTGTGCTGGGGTGGGCGGGTTGGACGAAATAGACGTGCCAACACTCCCTTGTCGCATGTTAATTACTTTGAGCATACAGAAGGAGCAGGCCCCGGGCCTGCTCCTTCTGCATGACATATCCGTTAAGCCGGCTGCGCCGCGCCCTGCTGAAGCTGGTACATCGCATAATATTTGCCGCCATGCTCCATAAGCTCGTCATGGCTGCCCCGCTCCACGATCACGCCGCGGTCCAGCACCAGAATTTGATCCGCCTGGCGGATCGTCGACAGCCGGTGCGCGATGACGAACGTCGTGCGCCCCTTCTTCAGCACGTCCAGCGCCGCCTGAATGATCGCCTCCGTCTCGGTGTCGATGCTCGCCGTTGCCTCGTCCAGAATAAGAATCGCGGGATCATAAGCCAACGCTCTCGCGAACGAGATCAGCTGCCGCTGGCCGGCGGACAGCGTCGCGCCCTTCTCGATGACCGGCGCGTCGATGCCGCCCGGCAGCTGCATGAACATGTCGTAAGCGCCGACATCCTTCAGCGCCTGCACGACCTTCTCGCGCGAGATGGACGGGTCGTCGAGACTGACGTTGGAAGCAATCGTGCCCGTGAACAGGAAAGGATCCTGCAGCACGATGCCCATATGCTGGCGGAGCAGCTGCTTCGGCATGTCGCGCACGTCCGTGCCGTCCACGACAATTCGTCCCTTGCCTTCAGCGAGATCGTAGAACCGGAACAGCAGGTTCAGAATGGAGCTTTTGCCGGAGCCGGTATGACCCACCAGCGCTACCGTCTGGCCTTGGCGAGCGTGGAAGGTGATGTTCTTCAGCACATATTCGTCCTTTTTGTAAGCGAACGATACGTCCTCGAAGGAAACATTGCCCTTGTATCGCTCCATGCGTCCCTTCGCTACCTCGATGCCCTCCTCGTCCATCAGCTTGAACACTCGCTCCGCAGAGACGCGCGCCGTCTCCAGATTGGACAGCTGATTCACGATGCCGACGATCGGCGCGAACATCCGGTTCATGTAATCGATATAGGCGTACAGCACCCCGACCGTCACGATCGCACCAAGAGAACCGCCCCAGAACATCCATACGACAATCAGGAACAGCACATTCCGTACGACGTTAACAAGGTTATGCGACGTAATGGAGTTGAGGCTGAGCAGCTTGTTCTGGTATTTGAAATAATAATCGTTCATCTCCGCAAATTCCTTCGTCGTCTCCCTCTGACGGCGGAACGCCTGGATGATCGTCATGCCCTGAATGGATTCGTTAATCATGGCATTAATCTCGCTCAGCTTCGCCCGAATGATGCGGTTGTACTTGGCCGCGAACCTCCGGTACACGATAATCCATACAATCAGGATCGGAACAAGCGGCAGCGTAATAAGCGCCAGTCTCGTGTCCAGCAGGAACAATGCGCCGAAGATGGCCCCCATATAGATTGTCCCTGTAAAAAAGTTCGCCAACACGCCCACATACAGCTCCCGAATCGCCTCCGTGTCGTTGGTAATGCGGGAGACGACCTGCCCCGCGGCCAGGTTGTCGTAATAATTCACCGGCAGCCGCTGCGTATGGGCATAGACATCGTTCCGCATCTTGCGCACAATCTTGTTCGCGGACGTCTGCAGCATAAGGCGCTGGCCGTAAGCGAACACCGCGACAAGCAGGAGCAGGCCGAAGTACAGCGCCGCCAGCTTCAGCAAGCCTGGAATCTCCGGCTTGTAGAAGACGAACAGCTCCTCCTTCGTCAGCTTCGTCACGGGATATACGGCGCTTTGTCCCGTTGTCTCGTCCGTCACGGTCATGGCGCCGCCGTTCACCGTGCGTTTGCCGCCTTCCCATTGCAGATCGCCGGAGAGGAAGTAGTAGCTCCGCTCTACCTGGAGAACCCGCGCCGATGCGCGCTCTCCTGGTACTTGCTCCGCCTCGAAGCGGTCCTCTCGTTTGTACCACTTGCCATTGTAAGCCACGGCGTAGGGCTGCTCTCCGCTAACCTCATGCCATCTCTTCTCAATGCCCAGTATATTCTGGTCAATCATACGTTTGGCGATGAGCGGTCCTGTCAGCTCCGCGCACACCGCCAGCACCAGCAGCAGCAGCGCTACTGCTATCGGCTTCTTGTACAGCATGGCGTACCCAAACAATCGTTTGCCTGTTGTGCCCATTGTTCTTCGCGCCTCCTATCTATTCAGTCTCGATCGCCGCTTCCAATTGCTGGCGGTCGTATTGCTCCTTGTACCAGCCGCCTCTTGCCAGCAGCCGTTCATGCGTGCCCTCTTCCACAATTCGTCCTTCGTCCATCACGATAATCCAATCCGCATGCTGCACCGCTGACAGCCTGTGCGTCGTAATCAGCGTCGTCTTGCCCGCCCGCTCCGTGCGGATGCCGTCGATAATCTCCGCCTCCGTCTTCGCGTCCACAGCAGACAACGCATCGTCCAGCATCAGAATGTCCGGATCCGCAATCAATGCGCGAGCGATGCTCACCCGCTGCTTCTGGCCGCCCGACAGCGCCACGCCCTTCTCGCCAACGAGCGTATCGAGGCCGTCGGGCAGGTACGCGATATCCTTGGCGAACGATGCCCGCTCAAGCGCCCGCTGCAGATCCGCTTCGTCCGCATCGGATCGTCCAAAGAAGATGTTCTCGCGGATCGTCTTCGAGAACAGAATCGGCTGCTGCGGCACATACCCAATCCAGCCCAGCACCTGGTCCAGCTTCAGCTCGCCCAGCGGCACGCCGGATATACGAATGCTGCCCTTGCCGAGCGGATACTCACGCAGCAGCTGCTTCAGCAAGGTCGTCTTGCCGCTGCCCGTGCGCCCGACGATGCCGAGCGTACCGCCTTGATGCAGCTTGAATGTAACGTTCTCCAGGTTGTTCACCTTCGACGAAGGGTACTTGAACGTCACCTTGTCGAACTCGATCAGCGTCGGCTCGCCCACAACCGCAGGCGCTTCAGCCTCCTTCACATCCTGCTTGTAGCCAAGCGTCTCATTCACACGGTCAAGCGAAGCGTTGCCGCGCTGCATAATGTTGATCAGCTCGCCGATCGCGAACATAGGCCAGATCAGCATGCCGAGGAAAATATTAAAGGATACCAGCTCGCCCAGCGTAATTTCGCTGCGAAACACAAGGTAGCCGCCGTAGCAGAGACCGATGAGGTAGCTGCAGCCGACAAGAATTTTCATCGTGGGCTCGAATAACGCGTCGATCTTGGCCACGGCGATATTTTTGCCCAGCACCTCATCCGTCTTGGCCTGGAATCTGGACTCGCTCGCCTCCTCCTGCACGAACGCCCGAATCACTCGAACGCCGGCCACCGACTCCAGCACCTGATCGTTCATCTCGCCGAAGGCGTCCTGCGCGTCCATGAACCGTTCATGAATCTTCTTCCCGTAAAAGGACATCGCCAGCGCCATTATGGGCAGCGGCAGCAGCGCCGCGACGGTCAGCTTCAGGCTGATTGTCGCCGCCATAACAATAAGAATCGTAATCATGAACAGCGTCGAGTCGACCAGCGTCAGAATACCGAAGCCTGCCGTTGTGGCGACCGCCCCAAGATCGTTTGTCGAGCGCGCCATCAGATCGCCCGTCCGGTTGCGCTCGTAGAAGGTTGGCGTCATCCTCAGAAAATGTCCCATCATGCTCGACCGGAGCAGCCGCTCCAGCACAAACGCGCCGCCGAACAGCTTGTAATGCCAGACGTACGTAATCAGATAGCCGACCACTGTCAGGCCGATCCACACATACATCATACGATTGAATTCCGATGTGCCCAGCAGATTTTGGCTAATGCCGTCGACCAGATAGCCCAGCAGCCAAGGAGGAATAATATCAATGATGCCAGTCAGCACAAGCAACGTAATCGCAATCGTGTACCGCTTCCATTCCTTGCGGAAAAACCATCCTAACTTTTTCAAAACTCCGAACATGGTCTCACCCACACCTTCCGCAGCCCTTCGTGAGGGCCTCTTTTTGTAGCAGGGCATTGCTTATCATTCCCAAAAAAGGCAAACAAAAAAGCATGCCGCCGTAACGACACGCTTCATCAGACCGGGCCATTCTCCCCTCTCGCAGAGCTCGAAGAGATACCTTCGCCAGGCACAATAAAGGCGCATGATTACGACACGTAACCCTGCGCCTCTGATTCGCGAATAAACTCGCTGTCACAGCTGGAAGACGCTGAATAGGATTACGACGCTGCGGCTGTCGCCACAATGGTTCAACCTGTTATCGCCAAAAATCCGCATGTGCGCAATCCCCTTTCTTCCTGCTTGGTTAGCAATATCTTGAAATCTACTTTGTCACTTTATCACCGTGTACAAGACGGTGTCAATCCGAAAGTTAGGTTTAAATTATTCTTTACCAGACCAGCCATCCGCTTTCCCCGCCACGGTCGTGCGGTTCCTTCCGCCCGCCTTGGATCGGTATAGCGCATGGTCGGAGCGCTCCAGCAGGTCCTCGACCGAAGCCGCGTCCCGCGGGTATTCAGCTATACCCAGCGACAAGGTGACAGGCCTGCCGATTGGGCTGATTGTATGCATGACCTTGGCCCGGATACGCTCGGCGAGCTGGTACGCCTCACCATCGGCCTGAGCGTCAGGCAGCAGCACAACAAACTCCTCTCCGCCGTAGCGGAAGCACGAGCCCCTGTCCCCGGTCTCGCCCTTCAGCAGCCCTGCGAGGAAGGACAGGACATCATCGCCTCGGGAATGGCCGTATGTATCATTAACGGACTTGAAGAAATCAATATCCGCCAGAATAAGCGAAAACGGCACATTCGACCGGCTTAATGTGGAGACCGCCTCATCCAGCGCCCGCCGATTCTGCAGACCCGTCAGCTTATCGATCGTTGCCTCCTGCATCAGCTTGTTGTTCTTCTCCTTCACGGTGTCGATTGCAATCTCCACCGTGTCCGACAGAATGGCGGCCTCCCGGAAGAAGCGAATCCGCTTGTCCGGCCGCGTAACATCCTTGCCGCTAATCAGATTGTCCATCAGATCGGACAGCAGAACAAACGGCATGGACAGCCTCCGGGCCATATAAAGCGCCAGCGCCAGCAGCACCATAATCGCGGGAAGTATATAGAGCAGATTCATACGCGCATTCGCGCCAAGCTGCTCGTCCACATGCGCCACAGGCGTCTGCATGACGACGCCCCAGCCCGTCTCCTCCATGAAGGAGTAGGCCGCCAGCATCTCAGTCCCTTTAGAGTTGGTCACTTCGCCGTAGCCCTCGCGGCCCTGCATAAGCTGCTGCACGAACGGATTCACGCTGACGTTCTCGCCGATCCGCGCTTCCTCCGGATGGAACAGTAAATACCCCTTGGGACCAACCACATAATAATACGAGCCCGTGGAATCGATTTTGTTGTAGCCTAATATTTTGTTCACCACATTGCTTTCCTGCAAATAGATCGTGCCGGCGATAATGCCCCTGTAGATGCCTTGTTGATCATACATGGGCTCGCTCATCAGAACGATAAGACGTCCCGTCTGCGCCACATATGGAACAGACAAATAGGGTTTCTGTGCCTCTAGTGCACGAGTCGTCTCGCCCGCCATAAGCTGAACACCCTTCAGCCCGACCGTAATGGGGGCGATATTGCGAATCAGTCCCGTTTCGTCCACCCAGGACAAGGAATTGAAATACAAATTCGTCGACCGAATAAGCTCGAGCTGCTGCTGAATGCCCTGATCCGTCAGCTCCTCGTGTTGGGACAGATAATTGGCGGTAACTCTCAAGCTGCTTCGCATAGACACGAACAGGCTGTCGATGGAGTGGCTGACCTTATCCGCGTTGGCGTAATTCAGCAGCAGTGTCGTCTCCGTCAATGACTGCTGCTGCGATCGGTAGGAGAAGAATAGCTGAAACAGCGTGGAAAGCCCAAGCGACAGGACAACAAGACCAGCCAACAGACTGGTCAGACTAAGCGGCTTCTTCATCATGGAATATGCTCCTTCATGGTTCACACTTGGCTCTCTTTTGAGAATACCTTATCTATCTATTAACGGCAGTCGAGGACAATTCCATTAGCTCTAAGGGCGCCATTCCTCCGGCAGCAGCTGGCGATAGCCGCTCTCCTCATATCGGTCGTCGATAAGAACCAGCGTCCCTCTGTCCGTTTCCGATCGAATCAGGCGTCCCCCGGCCTGAAGCACCTTGTTCATGCCGGGAATGACATAAGCGTAGGTGAAGCCGTTTTTGCCCAGCGAGCTGTAGTAGCTCCTGAGCGTATCTCGCTCCAGCCCCAGCTGCGGCATGCCTACGCCTATCACGATAACGCCGATCAAGCGGTCGCCCGGAAGGTCAACGCCCTCGGAGAAGATGCCGCCCATGACGGCAAACCCAACCAGTGAACGGTCCCCGTCTGGACGGAACCTGTCCAGGAACTCGTGTCGCTCCTCCTCGGACATCCCGCTCCCCTGAAGAAGGGTATGCGGACGCTCCTCGTCTTCCTCCAGAAGGTGCGTATACACCTCATACACCGCGTTCATATAAGCATAAGAGGGGAAAAATACCATATAATTGCCCCGCTTGGCAGCCACCGTGCGGCGAATGACCTCTGCTATCGGCTTGTACGAGGCCTCACGATCCTGATAGCGCGTCGAGATGGGATGTACAGCCACCGTCAACCCCTCTCTGGAGAACGGAGACGGCAGCGAAAGCGTATAATCCCCCTCTCCGCCCCCCAGCATGTCCATGTAGTAGCCGAGCGGGGCCAGCGTGGCGGAGAAATAGACGATCGACCGGTATCCCTTCACCGTAGCTGCGACCAGCTCCGATGGATCGAGACAGAAGAGCTTCAGGCTGACGTCATTCCGAGAGGTCTCGATCAATGTAGTGAACCGCTCGTCATACAGCTTGGCAGCTCGAAGAAACCGCTGCACGAGAAAGTACAGCTCCAGCAGCTCGCCGCCCTCCGTCTCAAGCAGCGGCTGAACCACCTCAGAGAAGCGCTCCACGAGGGCAATCAGCTCGTCCGGACGATCCTTCTCGCTGATCGCAGGCTTGCCGCCCGCGAGTCGCTTGCGTGTGGCAATCCAATAATCATTGACAGCCTTGGCCGCTTCGAACGCTGGCTGGTGCCGCCCCTTGAACGCCCGCTGCATACCGAGGAACGGCGCTTTGGACAGCTCGCCGGAGAACATCTCCCGGGCGCGGTCCGGCAGATTATGCGCCTCGTCAACCAGAATGGCTGTCCGCTTCTTCGCCTCCCCCAGCAGCCGCTTGAACGAAATGCGCGGATCGAAGACATAATTATAATCGCAGATGACAACATCCGCCGCATAAGCGAGATCCAGGGAAAACTCAAACGGGCATACCTCATGCTTCCTTGCGTACTGCTCGATGACGGGACGAGTCATGAGCGTCTCGTTCGCCAGAATGTCCAGCATCGCTCCGTTGATGCGATCGTAATAGCCGTCTGCGAACGGACAATG
This sequence comes from Paenibacillus sp. PL2-23, assembly GCF_040834005.1. Taxonomy (NCBI): domain Bacteria; kingdom Bacillati; phylum Bacillota; class Bacilli; order Caryophanales; family Paenibacillaceae; genus Paenibacillus; species Paenibacillus sp. PL2-23. The sequence continues at coordinate 702,185 of NZ_CP162129.1, read as the reverse complement.
CTCCTTCTCGCAGCGCGTCTCCTCCTGGAAGCATATTTTCTCCTTTGCGGTCAGGGTGACAGCGTGCAGCTGCAGTCCCTTGGCCGCCATAAGCTGAAGGACGTCCTCGGCTGCAGCCCTCGTGGTTGTGCGCGCGGTCAAATAATATACCCGCTGCAGCAGGCCTCGCCCAATCGCCTTGATTGCGGGATAGGTCGTCGAGACCGTCTTCCCTATGCCCGTGGGCGCCCTCGCGAACAAGGAGACGCCTTCCTCCACAGACTTGTAGACCGCTCCCGCCAGCTTCCTCTGTCCCGCTCGATATGACTCGAAGGGGAACGGCAGCGCTTCAATGCTCGCGTCGCGCCGCAGCTCATGGTCTCGTCGCAGCCTAGCAAACGGCGCATACCGCTCCAGCATATCCCAAACGTCCCGCTCCAGCTCCTCGAAGCTGGCCTCCCGGTCGAAGCGCGCCGTCTCTCCCGTAGTCGTGTTCACATAAGAGAGCTGGATGCGCATGACTGGCGTACCGGTGTCTCGGGCGTACATATACGCGTAGAACCATGCCTGAGCCCAGTGCACAGGGTAACCCTCCGCTTCGCGAACACGCTCTAGCTCGCCCCCCGTCGACTTGATCTCGTCAATCGTGGGAAGCGGCTCTGTCGCCAGCACGCCGTCTGCCCGGCCATCTACGATGAACAGCAGCTCCCCGCACGGGATTTCGGCCTTCAGGTACACTTCCTTCCGGTCGCCCTCTCCATACTCGCCTTGCAGCCGCAGATGCGCTTTCGTTCCTTCGTGCATGGCGTCCATCGCCTGCAGCCGGTAATCGATGCTGCCGCTGGAAAAGACGTATTCCACCAAATGCCTGACCGACAGCGCAACCGTATAACACGTCCCCTCCATGCTCCACATTCCCTTCCGTCTGAACCATTGTCCCCCAGTGTATCACGCGATCAGCCCGCGTGCCAGAAGCACACGACTGCTAATGTTCGGCAGCTGAGCGGGGCGCGATTAGACGTGCCAGAAACGTCTATTTGTGCTGTAGAGCCTCGTTGGGCGCGATTAGACGTGCCAGAAACGTCTATTTGTCCTGTAGAGCCTCGTTGGGAGCGTTTAGACGTGCCAGAAACGTCTATTTGTGCTGTAGAACCTCGTTGGGTGCGTTTAGACGTGCCAGAAACGTCTATTTGTCCTGTTGGGCCTCGTTGAGCGCGTTTAGACGTGCCAGAAACGTCTATTAGTGCTGGGTGCGGGGGATTAAGCGTGTCTGAAACACTTATATGTGCTCCATGCGGCGGCTTCTCCCTGTTAGACTAACTGAAGCAGAGTCCTCTCACCACATCCAATACAATCTCCCCACTACTCCCCCATGCTCTACATGCAGAACGTACAGTTATTTTCTCAATAATCCTCTTGTGACCAACACGAACTGCAGAAAGTACATCTAATATGCATGGTTTGGAGGAAAATCAACTCTTCGACTACTTTTAAGTGTAGGCTTTGCAGGTAATCCCCTTGAAACGGTCATGATGCTCCAAATTAACTGCAGGTTTTGCAGTTCAATCACATTTCTACCTACGTCAATGACCCCCACTTAACTAACGTTTGAAGTGGGAGCTTGTAACGACCCGATCGTACGAACGTCTTGCGACTCCGATCTTTTGGCGTTCCGAAGAACGTGGTGTTACATCCTCGAGTAAGCCTTCGCCTACCAATGGGCAGATTGACAGCTGCCCTGCAAGCCTAGTCATGCTAAGCCTGCACCTTCAAGAAGGTACTCTTTTCCCTTCAAACAGAGATTCATGGCGCCGATCCGGTCATCATTGCTTGCATATCCGCATGCCTGGCAACGAAAGCGATGCCTGCGTTTATCCCGGTTTTCTTTGGCCGTGTGGCGGCATAGGGGACACGCCTGCGAAGTGTGCTTCGGATCCACGGCTAACACCATCGATCCTGCAAGCTTCGCCTTATACGTCACCATCTGACGCAGCTGATAGAACGCCCACGATACCGTCACATACCGATACTTCAGCTTTGCCTTTTCCGCCCTGCGGCGGATCCCTGTCAAATCCTCCAGCACAAACAGCGTATTCGCCCCATATCGGGTAACGAGTGCCTTACTGACCTGATGGTTCACATCGGTCATCCAACGGTTTTCTCGTTCTCCGATTTGCTTCAGCCTGCGGCGGGACGAAGCCGTTTGTTTGCGTTGCAGCTCGGAACGCAATCGTTGGTAGTTTGCTCGTTTGTGTTTCAGTCCCCTTCCCCGAAAAAACAGCGTTCTCCCCTCGGTGTCATACACCGTAGCTACAAAGTTGATGCCCAGATCAATCCCTGCAATGTGTTCAATCTCCTTAAGCTCAGGAGAGGCCATTTCCTTAGACACTGGAATATGCAAAAACCACTTCTGTTTTTTGCATACCAGCTTGGCTGTACCGAATGTCCATGTGCCGTCGAAATAGGTCTCCATTCCTTTGGCTTCGAAGGGAATCTTAATGCGGCCTTGCAGCGTATTGACGGAGAATAGCTTTGCGCTTAGCGAGTAATCCCGTCTCCAGACGAGATCGTATTCCGGCTTCTTAAATTGTATGCGTGTCCAAGCATGTCCGCTGCTCAAGATGGTCTTGTATTTAGCCCGTACCGTTTTCAATACCGACTGCGCCATTTGAGAGCGCAGGCCCATCGTGCTGCGCAGGGTTCGATACGTCATTCGGTGCAGGGCAGACTGCCGGCGCTCGCTCGTCTCAAACACAAGGGCAGAGACAAAATTACAGCCTTGACGATAAGCGATCATCGTTTGTTGCAGGGCCATCATTTGACTTTCTGACGGTTTGATTTTGATTTTCGCCGTCACGGTAACGATCATACGTTCGCCTCCTCACTATACTAATTTTAGCATAGTAGGGGGAACAAGAACACACCAGATATCATTCCGGCTAACGCCGAACGCCCATTCCTCCCCCGCTTATAGAAGACGGGAGTATCCTGGGCGATATTGTTGAAAACTTGAAGTGTCCACTTTCTCGACAAAGAGGGCCAACCTCTATTTAAAGTCGATTTGTGCTGAGAGCCCCGTTTGGAGCAAGTAAGTCCCTTAAAAATCTTAATAAATAAATAAGATCATTTGTTCGTAAAATGTCTGTTATTTCTTCCCTGACTGGTGTATACTGATTGAGGTTAAACAAATTTTGCCAAAGGGGCTGTGAGTAATGTCCATCCAATTGAACCCGTATGTGACTCTTGACGGTACGACAAAAGAAGCTGTGTACTTCTATGAGAAGGCGCTGGGCGCCGAAATCATCAGTATCATGACATTTGGTGAAATGCCTGCGGATCCGAATTACCCACTCGCCGACGAGGTGAAGGATCGGGTCATGCACGCCCATCTGAAGGTTGGCTCTTCGGATCTCATGTTCTCAGACACTATGCCAGGCATGCCGCATCAGCCAGGCGATACGATTTCTATATCAATCCAAGCTCAAGACCAGACTCGCGCACGCGAAATCTTCGCCGCTCTGGAGGACGGCGGAAATGTCGTCATGCCTCAACAGAAGACGGACTGGAGCCCGCTTTATGGTATGGTGAAGGACAAGTTCGGCATCTTGTTCCAGATCAACGTGCCTGAATAGCCTGCCATTCTCACCATGGAGCAGCTGCCACTAGGAAGCTGCTCCATGAAAATTTAGACAACCTACACGGCTGCAGGGATACTCTCATGAATCAAGAGCAGTCTAGCTCGACGTTTTCTCCCAGTCATTTAGAAATTGCTTGGAGGCAGCTGATAACGGCACGCCTCTTAGCGTTGCAATCCCGACATGCCGGGCTGGGGGGTAGGGAACAAGCGGAAGCTCTACCAGCTGACCAGATGCCAACTCCTTCTCGATGTAGCTTCTCGCCACAAACATCAGACCGAAGCCTCTTGCCGCAAACTCAACGAGGAGATCGATGCTGCCAAGCTCGAAATCTGGCTGGAGCTCTATATCATTCGCCGTGGCGAAGTCATCCAGAAATCGCCGAGTGCTGCTGCCCTGTTCAAGAAGCAGCATGGGGTATTGTCGAAGTTGCTCCAGGTGGAACGGATTCTCCGCCAGCTCTGCATATTGGGCTCCGCCAACCAAACATTCCTGCAAGACGGCACATGCCAAGAGCTCGAGCTTCTCATCTTCGATGGGCAGATTGACAATCCCAAAATCGATTACCCCTTCCTTGAGCAATGCAATCGTCTCAGGAGTCGTCCGATTTGTTACGCGAATGCGGATATCGGGGTATTCACTATGGAATCTCTCCAGCTTAGGCAGCAGGAAGTGCTTGCACAATGTATCGCTAGCTCCTATGCTGATCTCCCCGTAACGTAAGCTCCTCATCTCCGCTATCGTCTTCTCTCCCAGCTCCAGCATACGGAAAGCCTGCTCTACAAACCGATACAGCGCCTCTCCCTCCGTCGTTAATGACACGCCTCTCGTCGATCGGAAGAACAACGGACCCTCAAAGCTCGCTTCCAACTGCTTGAGCGTGTGGCTGACGGCCGGCTGCGTAATATGAAGACGTTCAGCTGCTTTGGTCAAGCTTCCAAGCTTTGCAGTCCAATAAAACACACGATACCATTCCGTATTATTATCCACCTCAACATTACCCCTATTTATGTGATGTATTAGTTATATTAATTTTTCTAATGTCTGTGCCTCACATTATAATTAGCCGTGAAGTGGAAAACAAGTCCGGGAGGCGAAAGAATGACAGTTACGGCAATTGTAGGGGCGAATTGGGGAGATGAAGGCAAAGGCAAAATGACGGATGTGCTTGCGTCAGATGCTCGTTATGTAGTCAGGTATCAAGGAGGCAGCAACGCAGGGCATACGATTATGAACCATTTCGGGAAATTTGCGCTTCATATGCTTCCCTCGGGCGTTTTCAATCCCAAAGTGATGAACGTCATTGGTCCTGGGACTGCACTAGACATCGAAGCTTTCTTGACAGAACTAGCGTACCTGAAGAAGAATGGCGTGCCAACTCCCCTGATCTCAGTGTCCGAACGGGCACAAGTTGTACTGCCGATTCACCGTCTATTCGACGAGCTGGAGGAGGAGCGGCTAGGCTCCCGTGGATTCGGCTCCACCAAAAAAGGTATAGCACCTTTCTACTCAGACAAATACGCCAAGATTGGCGTACAGGTAGCCGATCTATACGATGAGAAGCAGCTGCTGAAACGTGTGACACAGTCGCTCGAAATCAAAAACATCTTACTTGCTCATCTATACGGACGAGAGACGATACAGCCGGAGGCGCTGCTGCCTGATCTTCTAGCGCAGGCGGAAATGCTGCGAACTTACGTATGCGACACCACCTCTATGCTGCATGGTGCATGCTCAAGAGGGGAGCGCGTATTACTTGAAGGCCAGCTTGGCGCATTACGCGACCCGGATCACGGCATATACCCTTATTCAACCTCTTCCTCTACACTTGCTGGGTTCGCTTCCGTTGGGGCAGGTGTACCGCCTTACGCCATTACAGACATAATAGCAGTGACCAAAGCGTATTCCAGCTGCGTTGGCGCAGGGCCCTTCGTGAGCGAGCTGGACGGCTCGGAAGCAGAGGAGCTTCGCCGACGAGGCGGCTCCTCCGGGGAATATGGAGCCACAACTGGACGACCTCGCCGAGTGGGCTGGTTTGATGCTGTCGCAACACGTTACGGCTGCATGGTGCAAGGCGCAAACTCGGTTGCGCTTACTAATCTCGATGTGCTGGGTTATTTGGACGACATTCCCGTGTGTGTTGGATACGAATTGGCGAATGGAACCGTCACCGAGCAATTTCCAGTCGGCTCGATGCTGGAAGAGGCTAAGCCCGTACTGCAGTGCTTACAAGGCTGGCGCTGCGACATTTCCGGAGCTCGAACGTTCGAGGAGCTGCCAAAGGCGGCACAACAATATATTGCATTCATTGAAGCATCTATAGGTACGGCCATTTCATACATATCGGTTGGGCCTAACCGCGATCAGCTAATCAAGCGAGATAGATAGTCACAACAACGGCGCGCCAGAGAATGCTCATTCCCTTGGCGCGCCGCAATTTGGTTCAAGCTTATTCATGCGATCATGCTATCGTTCAGGCTAGTCGCCTATGTCATCCCACATGCGGAACCTCGACCGTTGCCGGGAGTCAGCCACCGCCCCGAATTCTTCTTCCTCCGTAAACAGTCCAAACTCCGGATCGATGTCCCGCTCCGTCACCAAGCCTTCGTGATACACTTCCTCCGGCAGCTTTACGCGCTGTTTGCCTTTCATGGCATTCACTCTCCTTCTTCAGCAAGTTCGATAATCTTGACATAGATTACCCTATACCGCCTCATTTCAAACTCCAACCAAATCATCTATGGTTTATGCTGCCCCGTCACCGGGAATATTGTTTATTATCCTATGGCCATGAGGTTCCTAACATGCTTCCAACGGTTACGTTTTTCTTTCTCTTATGCTTGTCGGTCTTGCTGCTCTTCACTCTCAAGCGGCTGAAGGCCTGGTTCACGTCCATCGAGCTGCTGCTGGCTGTCATGTTTGCCTCCTACCTATGCCAGACCGTCTTCTACACCTTGTCCTCCCCCTATGAGAGACTGTCTGTGGTCGAGCAGCACTTCCCGTTCTGGACAGTCCGGCTGCAATATGGCGTTGTTCTCGCCATTACGCTCATGTGGGTGATGGCATGCTTTCGCTCCAGAGCCAGTCTAGTCCATAAGCTAAACTGCGCCTTTGGCTGGGTGCTGTTCGTTGTGCTCTGCGAGAAGGCGCTGCTAATGGCAGGCGTGCTGGAATCACAAGCTGCGAGCTGGTACCCATCCCTGGATATGACGGCTTATATGCTCGTCGTCATTCTCATGCTGTCCTTCACTGATTGGCTGCGCCGCATTCTACTGAAGGAGGGACTCATGCGATGATGAACAGCCTGCTAGAGCAATGGCATGAGCTGATGAAGCCTATGCTTCCGGCGCCCTTCGACGGGAACGAATATTTCACCATCGCGAGCACACTTATTGTGCTTGCGGTGTTCTTCTATGTCCATCGAAGAAAGCCCGCGCTGCTTCAGACGGAAATAGTGGCGATACTGCTATTCAACCTGCTGTACGCTACGATTGGAGATTATTTTCTCGCTATGAAGCCTTACGATTTCTACAATACAGTGGATCATGACAGCGGGGAGCTCATGGACCTCCTCCTGCAAAATGTCGTCTACCCCTTCACCCTCCTGATCATGATGCATGTGTACGCGTCCCTGCAGCCCCGTCGGCGGCTGTTTATTCCAATCTGCACAGCCGTTCTTGTCCTGCTGGAGTGGATTGGCGAGGAATATTTCCAGCTCTACACCTACAAATCGTGGAAGCTGTGGTATTCCGCCGTGTTTTATATATTCGTGCTTATCGTAAACGTGCTGTTCTTCATTCGTTTCCGGCATACGATCCATCGCCTTCGCGCACAAGTCGAGAATCACCCGTAAACCGATGAATCCGGTCATCCCGACTTTACAATCTCACATCGTCACTTCACAATAATAGTGGAAGCTTAAGTGATGAAGGGGAGGTGCAACATCGCAATGAAGCAAAACCGATTGGGCAGCTCCGATCTGACCGTCAGTGAAATCGGTCTTGGCTGCATGTCGTTGGGAACAGAGGAGACGGAGGCCGTCGCCATTATTCATGAGGCGCTGGAGTGCGGCATTACCTTACTCGACACCGCCGATCTATATGACGGGGGTAGAAATGAGGAGCTTGTGGGCTTGGCCGTTCGCGGCCGCCGCGCTGACGTGGTCATCGCGACCAAGGTTGGCAATCGGAGAGTGCCCGGCAAGGAAGGCTGGACGTGGGACCCGTCCAAAGCTTATATCCATGCTGCGGTTCGGGAGAGTCTGCGCCGGCTTGGAACGGACTATATCGACCTGTACCAGCTGCACGGCGGCACAATCGACGATCCCATGGAGGAGACGATCGAGGCGTTCGAGGAATTGAAGCGAGATGGCCTTATCCGTCATTACGGGATTTCCTCCATTCGCCCCAATGTGATTCGGGAATATGCCAAGCGCTCCAGCATCGTCAGCGTGATGAGCCAATACAGCATGCTGGACAGGCGTCCCGAGGAGGAGACGCTGCCGCTGCTTGCCGAGCGCGGGATCGGGCTTATCGCACGAGGTCCGCTTGCAGGCGGCATCCTGACGGAAGCAGGCGCCGGCAAAGCGAATCGCCAATACCTGGACTATTCGCCTCTGGAGCTCCCAGAGACGCGCCGCAGGCTTGCCGAGCTGGTCAGCGGCGAGCGGACCTTGGCCCAGACTGCAATCCGCTACGCACTGAGTGAGCCTGGGGTTAGCACAGCCATTCCAGGCGCCAGCAATATCGAGCAGCTGCGGCAGAATGTGTCCGCCTCCAAGGCGGCTCCGTTGACTGCCGAGGAACGGGCCGCCATTCGAGCGGCGACCAAAGCGAACCAATACGCGGATCATAGATAAGCACGCAGCCTCATACACTTAGGAAGACAAGAACACCTAAGTGTAGGAGGCTTTGCTATGTCTACGGAACCGCCCCTAGCCACGTTCACTCCTTATCAGGAGCATGCGTTCTGGCTGGAAATCATCGACGATCACGCACACTTCATGAGGGATTATCTGTCTCCAACGGAGGCGCAATGGGTACAGAACGCGCAATGGTACATCGACGCCCTTCACGCCCTCCGGATCAATGTCAGTGGGCTGAACCCCGAGCTGCCCCCATCATCGCCAGAGATGATCAGGATTGCGGGGGAGATTTACCCTGTGGCATCGGGCTATTATCAATTCGAGGGGCACATGCAGCGACTTCGCATACAGAATGAAGTGAACCTGAATCTAACGCCTACCTACCTGAACGGCACATTGAACGAAAATCAGGAATATCTGCGTATGCTCGGCTATTATGTGCAAGGGCAGCAGCCCCCTATGCAATCCCTGTATGAGTTGCTTGATCTGTGGCTGGAGGATCAGCTTGGCCATGCCGTCTTGCTCGGCAACGTGCTGGACCCTATAGAAACCGGCTTGACGACACGGACCTCGGAATTCGCCAAGGCATTTCAGTCCCTTATGCTGAAGAATGAGGCGTTCAAAGGCTATTTGCGCTTCACGCCTCCCGGCTTTCACGCCCAGCTCCAGATGGCCCGGGATACGTCCGCAGTGACGGCCGACTTCTACCGATTGGTCGAAAGGATCATTGCCATGTACGAAAATACCAGCGTTCTATCCCGGGCAACATTGCGCTTTCTGGAGCATCATCTACCCGAAACCTGCTACTTCATTCACAAGCTGGAGCAGCTTGATCCCGAGATTATCCCAATTCCGAACTGTCCGCTGACGAAGCCCTCTTTCCCGCTGCTGCCATAAGAAATCCTGTATCGATGCCTTCCAGAGTTGAGCGACCGTGTTTACATGTAGGATGTATCGCCAAATCCTCCAGCGTTCCTCATTTGAGAACGCCAAAGGTGTCGATGCTGAGGCTCAGCTGCAGCTCAATATCGGATTGCGAAAAAGCTGCGCCCCAATCCTTGCTGACCTCCTTCCAGTGGTTGTACTGAAAGGCTCGGGCGTGTATACCCAGCCCTATCGGATCGACATGACGGGACTGAAGCTTTGCAAGAAGCGAACGGAGCGCCGTCTCCAGCTCCTCCTTCAGCGCTGTCTCCAGCTCCGTCTTATTCCTCTCCAAAGATTGCAGCTGATCGATCTCTGCTATTTCCACTCGCAGGGGAAGTCTGATGAGGAAATGGAACTGGCCATCTCGATAGCTCGTCTTCACCTTGGTGCTCGCTTTTTTGATATCATAGCTGACAGTCAACCGTCCGTCTGTCCCATTAATCGTTGCCGTATAGGAGGCAGGCGAGGTGAAATTCTTCTGGAGCAGGTGCAGCAATAAGCTCTCCACCTTCGTGAGATGCAGAGCGTATTTGCCTTCTGCGGATAAGAGCGCCGTCCCAGTGACCGCAATTTCCTTGCCCATGGGCTTGATCTCAGACACCGCAGGCGTCATTCCTTCCTCAGTCTGCATATAATGATAATTTTGCAGCGTGGTACGGACAGTCATCTCGGCCTCGTAGCTGGCTTCAATCAGCTTTCGAATATATTCCGTGAGAATGGGCTGCGACTTCCATTTGGTCTCCATCAGCTTCCTCACCGAGCATTCACAGGTGACAACAAGCGCGTTATTCGATATTTTGGCATCTCGATAAATAACGTCCAGGTACGGAAGGAGCTGCGCCTCCTGAAGCAGGCTCTTGCCGACCAGTACAATCTGCAGCTTGCCGCTTAAGAACTCTCCCCCAATCTTGCTGCTGAGCACCGAGCGGGTATCCCTCAGCGTCTTCCCGCTGCCGGTCAACAGAATTTCATTCGACTTCGATTCCTCGTTGAAATCCAGCACCATACCGGTCACGGCGAGCTTCTTATTGTCCATCAGCTCTAGTCCAACAATTGTTATCAACGTGCTGTTGTCCAGCTCCGTTCGATCCGCGCAGCCTGAGAGTGCCAGCACCGCTGTCACCAACCATAGGGCACCTATCCAGTTCCTCATTTACGAAGCATCCTTTCACCCGCTCTTCTTGTCAGCCACCATCCCCAGAGCAGGATAGGAAATACGTATCCGAGCCCAATCGAGAGGGGATCATACCAGCTGCTTGTCGCCTCCATGGTATCGAATGAAGGCTGTATGATTGCCGCTGCCAGCACATACACGGCCAGTATCGGCACAATGAGCTTGGCATGATCCTGCATGCCGACCAGATCCTTAATGCCAATAGCCGCAAAGGATAAATATGCGCACAGCGTCTGGGAAACTAGAATGATGTAATAGGACAGGAAGACAATCTCGAAGCGCTCGATAAAGGGAAGTGTAATCGTCTTCAGCAGCTGCATCGTCGGCCATATGTAGGTACGCAGCTCTTCGCTTGTGAAATACATGGTCGCCGCCACTACCACCACGAGATAAATGCTTAAAGCGAGAGTATTGGCAATCATCAAGCCTTTGAAGGCCTTGGATTTATCCTGCAGATGAGGGTACAGCATGTAGGCCATCTCGAAGCCCAGAAACGGAATTAACGTCGGCTTGATCCCCTTCAGCAGCGGCATCAGACCATCTCCCGCAATCGGCAGCAAATTCAAGTAGTGTGCATCCTTAAGGGAAAAAAACAGCAGCGGCGGCATCCATAATGTGAACAGATAAACAAATTCCACATATCTGCCTTGCACCTGCAGGCGATGCCTCGTAATGCAAAAGACGGGAAGCAGCAGAGCAACGATCAACAATAGCTGATTCATGTTGCGCAGAATCCATACCTGCAAAATAATAACCTGCGTGAACAAGATATGCCCTACTGCAAATGCCGCAAACACAATCCAGCCTGCCATAACTGCGCGACCCAGCCATTTGCCCATAACCAGCTGCAAAACCTCTGCGAACGGCTTGCCGGGGTAAAGCTTCATGACCTGTACAATAAACAGGCCAGCCAGCGTCGCGAGCAGCCAGCCCAGAAGGATGGAGATCCAGCCGCTGTTGCCGGCTTCCAGCGTCAGCGTATTGGGCAGCATCAGCACACCAATACCGATCTGTGTTTTGTACAAATAAAAGATATACTGCTTATTGCTGATTTGTTGCGACTGCCCAGCACTGGCGCTCATGGCATCACCCCTTCATCCTTCTCTTGAAGCCTCTCATGGGGAACCTTGCCAGCACGGACTTCCACTTGTCGGCGCGGATGGGGAGCAGCGGCGACCCATAAGGCATCTTAAGCGATTGCATGGAGGCGATATGGCACATCAGAAGCATGACACCAATGACAATGCCGACCAGTCCCATGAGGTAAGCGGCTATCATGAACGGAAACCGCAGCATCCGCACAGCCGCCGCCATATCTTGATTGGGCTGAATGAAGGACGCAATGGCTGTCATAGCTACCACGATGACCATGACATTACTGACCAAGCCCGCTTCGACGGCCGCCTGGCCAATGACAATACCTCCCACTATACCGATCGACTGACCGACCTTCGGGGGCAGGCGAAGACTGGCTTCCCGCAGCATCTCCAGAATAAGCTCCATGAAGAACGCCTCCAGAATGGGAGGAACAGGTACCCGCTCCAGCGAATTAGCCAACGACAGTACAAGGTCGATCGGAATAATCTCATAATGGTACGAGACCGCAGAAATATAGACAGACGGAAGAAATATCGCGATTAACAAGCCTACAAACCGGAGCAGGCGGAAGAACGTAATGACCGGCCACCGCATGCTGCGATCATCTACAGACATGAAGAAAGAGAGGAAGGCCATCGGAGCAAGAAGCACATGGGGTGAATTCCCCATCAGTAAGGCAATCTTGCCCTCTCCAACACCGATAGCGGCCACATCCGGCCGTTCCGTCAGCAGCAGCTGCGGGAACAACGAATAGTTATTATCCTCCAGCTGCTCTGCAAGCTCCCCCATCGTAATAGAGGTCGGTGCGGCTACCTTCATCAGCCGTTCCTTTAGGATGTCGATATTTTCTTGTGATGCTCGATCGGGCAAATAAAGCATGGTTACTACGATTTTGCCATCATCTCCGGTTCGAAGCTGCTCCTGGGCAAAGCTCTCCTCCGGGAGGTGATGGCGAATAAGCGCAATATTGCTGCTATTGGATTCCGTGAAGCCCGAACGCGTTCCCTTTAAGGTCGACTCGTTCTCCGGCTCAATAATTTCCGGTGTAGGCCAAGAGGCAGCATCCAGCAGGTAAGCGGAGGATTCTCCCTCAATATGCAGACAGACTTTACCCTGCCACAGCCCCTTGAAGATTTGCTCCCAGCTCTGAGACTGGCTCCCCTCCAGCGCCTGCAGCAAGGAGCGGACCTGCTCCATCTCCTCCGCCTCAAGCGCCAGCGGCTGTACGATATGCTGCAGCAGCTTATCATCATCGATGGTCGCGCTAAGATAGGCATACTGGACAAGCTGGCCATTGCATTTCAGCCGCATGGATTTCAGAACGAAATCCGACACCTGGGCGAATTGCTTCGTAAGAATGTCTTGGATATTGTCGTCCGCTCGAAGCTGTCCCTTCTGATCTGACATAGCTGTACCCTCCGATCCAGAAGCTGGTGACTAGGTATAATTTGCTTCTTTTGCAGGTTTTTTATGCCAGAAGCAGGAGATCGAGCGGGGACCTCAGCGCAGCTGCAGCCTTCTAATCGGCCGTTCAAAGTTGTAACGGACATTTTCGAACGTTAGAACGACACTTGAGGGCAAGTCGGGGCGTTTAGGACGGCTAAGCGTCCAATTTGACCGTTACATACCGGAAAACGCTAAATTCGAGCTCTAAGCGCATTTTTTGTCCGTCAGGATCGTGGCATCCAAACCGCACGAAAATGATGAGCAACCGCGATTAGATGTATCGCCAAATCGAATTTCGGTTTTCGAATGCTCGAAAACTTAAAAAAAAAAGCGGCGCAAGGATTGGCCCCCTAAACTGGATCCCATGTCAAGGACACTTTGAAAAAAGGGGTTAAGCAGCTCTAAGAAGATGATTCCTGTATTAAACAGGGGTCATCTTTTTTAATCCCCACTATCGGAACTTTGTTATTTAGAGGAATGGAGGGATTACTACGGTGACGGCAGCCAGGCGTGGTCAGTACTCCACTCGAGTTTCTACTTTCATGTTGGGGATGCGGCCGAAGAGTCATTGGTATTTAATTTTTTTATACTTTTTACTATAAATTTAACAACCATCTCCTGGTAAAAAGCGTCTTATAAAGAGAAGGAGGGCGGGCACAAAGTTCCATCGTTAATTAAAACGAATTTCAATGGAATCGATGAGTCTTACACCAGTGGTAATTCATCAGGATTTATAGAATTAGCAGATGTTCAAACCAATGGAGGTATTGGCTACCGTTTGACGAAAGATATCAATTAAACGCTCCAGCCTACCAAGCGAAAGCAGATAATGGACATATGTGGGTATTCGTTCATAAGGATACTACCGAGGGTGAAGATGGGGACTTTAAGTTTACTTACACTCATACTTGGAAATCTGCAGAAATAGGTTATTCCATCACGGCCGGTTATAATACAGGAGCAGGTGCAATTAATATTACCTATACTGATAAAATCAAAAACTTTGTAACCTATTATTCTTTAGGTATGTAACATCATTAGGAGTGAGTCACATGGAAACTGTTATTAAGCTCTTTGAGTTTACTAGCAATGAATCACGAATATCTTCCTTTATAAACTTGGTGATTATTGGATACTTTATGGTAATGGTATATTTGATTTACAAAAACACAAAGAAGTAACAATTGATTCGTAAAAATTCGGACCCTGTCAAGGACACTTGAAAAAGAAGTGGTACTGAAGATTTACGAGGCGGACAATAGATGATTCCTGTATGGAACAGGGGGCATCTTTTTTAATCCCCATTGATATCTGTGGTTATTGTAATAGCGGATATAACGATCGATTTCTTGCTTTAGCTCTTGAAGGGAACGGCAACTACGATGTGCGACATGGTCCTTCATGTGGCCGAAGAACGATTCTTGGGGAGCATTGTCCCCACAGTTCCCCGTCTGGACATCGACTGGCCTAACCCATTCTTCTTTAGTACATTCCCATTACGGTAACATCAAACCCGGGAGCCTCAAAGATCTCTCTAGGTGTTTCACCCATCATATATTCATCAATGAATAACTGTTTAAATTCATCTACATAGGTTATTGCCTTGTCACTAATTTTCTTTACATATCTGTTCTGACATCTCTTCTCGTTCTTCGCCCGTAAACCGCTTCTTGCTCATGATGTTATTCCTCCCTTACTTACCCTAGTATACAAAAAGGTACCCATAGCCTAAACACCTTTTTTCTAAGTGTCTAGTCCATGGGTACCAGTCTACCCTGCACCGCTTTTTTATAGCTTACTTGTCTACAATATCCCGCACCGCTGCGTCCAGCTTGCCGAGAAGCTCGTCGCCCGTAATTTGCTTGCCGAGGTATTCCTGCATCGCCGAGCCCCATTGCTGTGTGATACCGTCCGGGAAGCGATCCCAGTTCCAGCTTTTCACTTGGGCTTGATTCGCTGCGGAGAACGTTGCGAAGTCTCCGGCAATATCGCCTACAGCTGCAGGGTCTGCTTCAATGGAAGTCAGCGCCGGCACAAATTTGAAGTCCGTTGCGATATACTTCTTGCCTGTCTCGGATGTAACCATCCAGTTCAGGAACGCTTTCGCTTCTTCCACCTGGTCGGACTTGCTGTTGACGATCCAGTTGTTCGGCACGCCTGTGAACACGTTCGGCGCGTCCAGAAGCGGCACCGGCATCATGCCAAGGTTCAGCTCAGGATCCACTTCGTCCACCATGCCTTGAATCCAGTTGCCGTGCTGGATGATCGCGTATTTGCCCGCTGCAAATTCCGCCACTTGCGTGTTGTAGTCCGTCGTCAAGGCGTTGTCCTGGCCATTCGCGAACATGATGTCGACCAGCTTCACCCATTCCTTCATGATGGGGTCATCCTTCAGTGTTGCTTTGCCTGCCTTCACATCCTCGATGAACGCCGCAGGATCCGCTTGGTTCGCCAGCGCGATGTTCAGCGTATGAATGCCCATGGACCACCACTCGGAAGTAAGCGCGAATGGCGTAATGCCTGCCGCCTTCAGCTTCTCCGCAGCTGCGGACAGCTCATCCAGCGTCTTCGGCAGCTCGGTAATGCCCGCTTGCTCGAACAGATCCTTATTGTAGGTGAAGCCGTATGCTTCGAGATTCATCGGCATGCCCAGCAGCTTGCCGTCACGCGTAATTTGCGCTTTGGACGCTTCTACCAGATCCTTCGCCCAAGGCTCGCCGGACAAATCTGCCGCGCGGTCCACATAGGGATCGAAGCCTGCCCAGCCGCTGGAGTTGAATATCTCAGGCTCCTCGCCCGCCGCAAGCTCCGCCTTCAGAAGCGCGCTGTAATCCTCGCCGCCGCCGTGCGTCTCGATGTCTACCTTCACGCCGGTTTCCTTCTCATATTCCTCCGCCATCTTCTCAAGCGCTTCCGCGATCTCGACCTTGAACTGGAATACTTTGATCGTTACATCCTTCTTAGGCGCTGCTGTCTGCTCCGCGCCGGACGTCGCTGTGGCGTTGCCCGAACCGCCATTGTTGCCATTGCTGTTGCCGCATGCGCTTGTCAGACCTACCAGCATAACCGCGGATGCGAGCATCATCATCATTTTTTTCATCGAAAAGACCTCCCTGGTATATTCTCGATCTCGCTGCTGTGCAGCGCTTACAACGCCATTATAGCTGTGCAACCGATCGCACAACACCGACGATATTGAACGATTAGGTGTAAAATGTTGACTCCCTGCTGAAACGGGTCAATCCCTTACCCCTTCACCGAGCCTGCCGTGATGCCCTCGATAATGTGCTTCTGCAGGAACAGGAAGAAGATGACGATAGGAATGGTGCTAAGCGTGAGGGCCGCCATGGCGAGGTCCCACTTCCGTAAATATTGGCCGAAAAACTTCTGAACCGCAAGCGGGATGGTCGTCATCGCATCGTTAATGACCAGCACCGGGAGCAGGTAATCGTTCCAAATCCACAGCACATTCAGAATCGCAACCGTTACGCCAATTGGCTTCAGCAGCGGGAACACGATGCGCCAGAAGACGCCGTAAGGCGAGCACCCGTCGACGACCGCCGCCTCCTCGATCTCCAGCGGCACCGACTTGATAAAGCCATGGTACAGGAACATGGACAGCGAGATGCCGAAGCCCATATAGCAGATGACGATGCCATAGAATTCGCCCCGAAGCTCGAACAGCGACGTGATGCGCATAAGCGGCAGCATGACGGACTGGAACGGAATGATCATCGCCGCGACTAGCGCCGTCAGCAGCAGCTTGTTGAAGGTCGTAGGCCGCCTCACGAGCTGGTAAGCCATCATGGAGCTGATTACAACCAGCAGCAGTACGCTGACGGAGGTGATGAGGAAGGAGTTCAGGAACACCTTCGGGAAGTCGATGGCCACCCACGCCCTGCGGAAATTATCCAGTCCCAGTGTTTCGGGCAACGATGCGGCATTGAGCAGGATATCCTTCAGCTTCTTGAACGAGTTCACCAGCAGGAAGTAGAACGGCACGAGGAAGATCAGCGCGGCAGCAATGCCGGTCAGCTCCATGCCGAAGCTTGCAAGCGTATATCTGCGTCTAGTTTCCATATTACGCCTCCACCTCCCGCTTCTTGGTGAACCAAACCTGTGTCACCGTAATAATGGCTACTGCGATGAAGAAGAGCATCGCCTTGGCTGTGCCAAGCCCGTACCGGTTGTTCACCAGCGCCTCGCGGTAGATATTCAGCGCGATCGACTCTGACGAATTGCCCGGTCCGCCGCCCGTCAGCGACAGATTCAGGTCGAACATCTTGAACGCGTTCGAGGTCGTGAGAAACAAGCAGATGGTGATCGCCGGCATAATAAGCGGCACAAGCACCGAGCGGAGCAGCTGCCAGCGTCCAGCGCCGTCGATGCGGGCCGCCTCCAGCAGATCCTTCGGCACCCCGATAATAGCGGCGATGTAGATGATCATCATGTAGCCGGCCGTCTGCCAGACGAACACGATGACAATGCCCCAGAAGGCGGTGTTCGGCGTGCCCAGCCACTGCAGGCTGAAGAAGCCGATGCCTGTCGCTTCACCAATAGCGCTGAAGCCGCGGGTGAAGATGAAATACCAGATATAGCCGAGCAGCAAGCCGCCAATGACATTCGGCAGGAAGAAGATGGTCCGGAGCAAGCCCCGGCTCTTCACGTTCTGCGTCAGCAGCAGCGCCAGCAGGAACGCGACGATATTCGTAATCAGCACTGCCGCCAGCGTGAATTTCGCC
Organism: Paenibacillus sp. PL2-23; assembly: GCF_040834005.1. Lineage (NCBI taxonomy): Bacteria > Bacillati > Bacillota > Bacilli > Caryophanales > Paenibacillaceae > Paenibacillus > Paenibacillus sp. PL2-23. Next base: position 684,320 of record NZ_CP162129.1, on the reverse strand, counting down.
GTGAACCAGAATGCCTGCCAGAATCTGGGGTCATTCGTAAGGATGCGCTCGATGTTGGCAAGCCCCGTCCATGCGGCGCCATCGAGATCCAGCCCGTTCCATTCCGTGAACGTATAATAGAAGCCCATGGCGAACGGAGTCAGCACAATGAGTATGAATGCGATGAGGCCCGGTCCGACGAATACCGTCTGCTGCAGCCATTCGCTGAGCTTCGCGGATCTCGGTCCTTGCATTGTTTTGGCCATAGAGGATGCCTCCCTTTTCTCGTCTGTGATCTTAAGTATACGGGTACCGACGGCTCTCAGCGACAGAGGATGATGAACAGCTAGGTGGAATATATTGACCTCTCTTGGGTTTATCGGTTACTGTGAAGGCAGGAGCATCCGCTCCACTTATTGAGCCGATAGGGGTGCGCGCATGAAGTTAAGAAAGCCCTTTCATACCATCCGTCAGAAGCTGATGCTGCTGCTGCTCGCGGCTACCATTCTGCCCATCGCGGTATCGATGATGATCTCCTACCAGGCCACCACACGTTCCCTGACAGAGGATGCCATTGCAAGCAATACCCGCCTGCTGTCGCTGGGCAAAGCAAATGTGACCAATTACATGAACACCATTAATCAGAAATCGCTGGCCGTCTATAACTCTATGAATACGCCGCGGTCGCTCTACTATATTCTGGAGCATGGCATGGAGGACGAGGTGATCCCCAATGATCTCACCGACGTCATCCGCAACCGCAATCTGCTGAAGGATCATCTGTACAACATGTACCAGAGCGTCAGCGAATTCCACAAGGTCCGCCTGTACGTCGTGAAGCAGCAGACCACCTATCTGCTATGGAAGGACGACCTGAAGGTCGGCAAGCACGGCACCCCCGTGGAGCTCACGGCGGCGAAGGCTTACCTGGAGCCTTCCCATCCCAGCCATAACTACGGGCTGTCGCTGAACACAGGAGCGGAGGACGAGACGGTATTCACCCTCCATCGTCCCATCTTCAGGGCGCCAAGCGAGGAGCGGCTTGCCGAGCTGTCCATCGACATTCGGCTGGATGTGCTTCGGGAGCTGAACCGTGAGCTGTACGACGAGGGGCATGAGCAATTCTACATTGCCGACGTTAACGGCGGACTGATTCTATCCTCGAACGGGGATGCCGACTCCACTGTTCCCAGCCCCGAGCTGATGAAGGCTGTTCTTGGCTCGGGAGCTGACAGCGGTTATCTGGACTGGCGGGCAGACGAGTTCGACGGGATGATTTTCTACGAACGGGTAAGCACCTCCTTCATGGATTGGGTGCTCATCAAGCAGACGCCGTACAAGCATCTGTACAGCTCCGCAGACCGTGTAGCGCGGCTTAACATGGCTGTTGGCGCTGCCTTTCTTGGCATCGTGGTCATCGCCACGCTGGCCATCTCGATCCGTATGACGAAGCCGCTGCTCCAGCTGATCGGCTACGTCAACAAAATCGAGACCGGCAATCTGAACGTCACCATTGACGTGGAGAGCAGCGATGAGATCGGTCTGCTGGCCAAGCGGTTCCGCTCCATGATGGCGAAGATCAATCATCTGATCAAGACGGAATACCAGCTGGAGATTGCCAGCAAGACGAACGAGCTGAAGGCGCTGCAGGCCCAGATCAACCCCCACTTCCTGTACAACGCGCTGCAGTCCATCGGTACCGTGTCGCTGCAGAATGGCGATTTCAAGGCGTATTCGCTTATCGCCTCCCTCGGCCGCATGATGCGCTACCAGATGAATACGGCGGGCGGCGTCGTGGAGCTAAGCCGGGAGCTTGATTACGCCAGCGCGTATCTCGACCTGCAGAAGCAGCGCTTCGACACAGCGCTGGACGTGGAGTGGCGGATTGCGGAGGAGAGCCGGACCGTCCTTGTGCCCAAAATGATTCTTCAGCCCCTGCTTGAAAACTTCTTCAAGCATGGCTTCATGCAATCCGGAGAGCCGACGCGGCTGGTCGTCTCCAGTGCCGTCAGCTTAGAGCCGGGCAGCCTCGTGCTGGAGGTAAGCGACAACGGCGCCGGCGTAAGCGACGAACGGCTCGCGGAGCTCCAGCAGCAGCTGGAGCAGCCGCTCGCCTCCCTCGCCGCAAGAGGCGCTTCGGAGGAGGAAGGCGGCATCGGCCTGCGCAATGTGCTCGCTCGCCTGCAGCTCCACCACAGCCCCGATGCTGCCATGCGCCTGAAGCGATCAGAGGAGGGCGGGTTCACCGTCAGCCTTCATATTCCCATGATGCCGGAGGAGGAGACCACCCATGAAAGCTTTAATCATTGACGACGAGAAGCATGTCCGCGACGCCATCCGCCTGCTTGTGGACTGGGGGCGGTATGGCATTACGTCTATTCATGAAGCCAAGGACGGACAGGAGGGCATCGCGCTGATCCAGGAGCATCAGCCGGAGCTGATCTTCACCGATATGATGATGCCGAATACGGACGGCGCCGCCGTCATGGAATGGTCGGCGAAGCATGCCCCCGCCAGCAAGCTGATTGTCATTAGCGGCCATGACGACTTCCGGCTCGTCCGGAACGCGGTCACCTTCGGCTCCATCGACTATATTCTGAAGCCAATTGAGCCTGCGCAGCTGAATGAAGCTATTCTTAGAGCAACAGAGGAGCTGCGCAAGGAGGAGCAGGAGCGTTCGCGAAGCCGCTCCCTTGCTATGGAGCTGAACCGGCTGAAGCCGATGTACGTCGAGCAGTACTTCTGCTCCGTGCTGAACGAGCCGGGTACGCCAGCCGCGATGCCCGCCGAGCTGCAGCGCGAGCTGGGACTGGACGAGCCGCTGCGAAGGCTGCGCGCGGCGCTCGTCAGCCTGGAGCTGTCTTCGCCCGCGGTTCGCGAGAAGTTCGCCGCCTCAGGACCCGATCTAATGTTCTTCGCCCTGACGAACATCGTCAACGAAGTGCTGTCCTCGCGCGCCTCCGGCTACGCCTTCCGGAATTGGGGCAAGGAGCAGGAGCTGGTGCTGGTGCTGTGGGGCGAGGGCGAGTCGGCTCCAGGCCCCATCTTGGAGGCCGTCAACGCGGCCTTGCGCGATACGCTTAGAACGAGGTTCGTCTTCGGCTTGAGCGAAGCGGCAAGCTTCCCCCAAGGAGCAGGCGGCGCTTATGAGCAGGCGAAGCTCGCCCTGCTGCGGCGCAACGTGCTGGGCCCTTCCTCGGATTACGTCCTGTATGAGGAAGCAGCGGTGAAGCGCGGCGCTCCCCTGCTCTCGTTCCACGAGTACGAGGAGCAGATCCGCTTCGCCGTGCAGGGCGGCAGCAAGGATCATATCCAGCGCGCGCTGGGTGCATGGTTCGAGCATATCGAGAAGAGCGGCTTCATCTCGTTCGAGCAGCTGACGCTGTGGCAGGGGCACTTCGAGCTGACGAAGACGCTTTGGGAGCAGCGAGATGGCGATGGCGGCGACGGAGGCGATGCCGGGAATGTCGCTCCCGCCGGGGAGGAGCTGACGCAGCAGCCGCTTCGCATTCCCGTTACGGCCGAGGGGCGCTTCGACTATCCGGCCTGGAAGGAAGCGGTCTATCAGCAGGTGAAGGTTGTGTCCGACCGGATCTTAAGCAAGGACAAGGAGCGCGGCATTATCCGCGAAATTGCGAAGTTTCTGGAGCAGCGGGCGCATGAGGATATTACGCTGCAGGACGTGGCGAACCATTTTTACCTCAGCAGGGAGTATATCTCCAGGAAGTTCAAGCAGGAGATGAACGAGAACGTCTCCGACTATATCGCCGGCATTCGCATGAACCGGGCCAAGGAGCTGCTGGGCAACCGCGCGCTCAAGATTTCACAGGTCGCAGAGCAGGTTGGCTTTCAGGACGAGAAGTATTTCAGCAAGGTATTCAAGAAGTGGACCGGCTGCACGCCGAACGATTACCGCAAGGGGCACTACGGGGAGTAACGAGCAAACCGGGCCGCTCTTACTAAGTTTTTGCGATTCCTCGTGTCGCTGTTGCACCCGCTGATGCTGCTGTAACGACACGAGGTGTGGCTATCGCGTCAATTGTAGTGCTGCAGCGAGCAATAACGACACCAGGAATCGTAGTTGACGCTCGGGAGCCGGTAATTAGTTGAGTAACGACACCAGGTGTGGCTATTGCGTCGATTGTGATGCTGCAGCGAGCAATAACGACACGAGGGATCGTAGTTGGCGCTCGGGAGCCGGTAATTAGTTGAGTAACGACACCAGGTGTGGCTATTGCGTCGATTGTAGTGCTGCAGTGAGCAATAACGACACGAGGGATCGTAGTTGGCGCTCGGGAGCCGGTAATTAGTTGAGTAACGACACGAGTGTGGCTATTGCGCCCGCTGATGCGCCGGCTGTTGCTGTAACGACATCACGTGTGGCTGCTGGCCTGACTAACCTGCTCCTCGCCGCTTAAACGACCCGCTCCAACCATACCTGAGTTAAACCGCAAAAAAAAGCTCCGAGCACCCTTCATCTCATGAAGGAAGCCCGGAGCTTGCCCGTTTGCATGGCTCGATCAGCCCTTCATCTCCGCCGTCGAATTCACTAGCGCCGGCAGCATCTTCTCGCCGCTCACCATCGTTCCATTGCACATAATACAGCTCGGCACCTGCTCGAATGCAAAGTTATCCCTCATCCAGCTGTTGCAGCCCTCGGTTTCGCATGTCCATACCTTCGTGTTCTCAAGCGGAATTTCTTCTAGCGGTTTTTTACGATTGTACATATGGCCAGCCTCCTTCGCGCCAGCGTTGACGCATGCCGATTCCTCGGTCTGCGCCCGCCTCGCAGTCATGTATGTGTGTCATGAGCTTGCTCCCATTGCCTGAACCTCGGCGAGATGAGCCGCGACAAAACGGAAAACTGCCTCTAACGCTATGTCAGCGGGCAGTTTTCTTGTATAGGTTTCCGTCGGCCTTCATCGTCGATCGGCAACAGGAAGTTGAATATTAAATTTCCGTCATTGTACCACTGCAACCGAAATAAGGCAAATTTGATACTCCTGTTCCTAATGTATGAGATACCTGTCCCAAATAGAAGGTTTCGGTATGAACTTTTGTTGAATGGAATACCGCGACTCAGGGGAAAGTGGACATATAGCACAGGAGGTGAGCAGTATGGACCATACCAACGAATTCGTGAGCAAGGTGCAAAATACGCAACAGAAAGCCGAGAAAAACAAACGGACGCAAGGCGCAGGCACGCCAAGCCACCAGTTATCGAACAAGCAGCACAGCACGAACAAGTAAGCCGCAAGTCAAGCATCAATAGCTGAGCCGCCCTTGGTCTGTTAGGGGCAGCTAATGAAGAGGCCTGCTCCGCCGCCCGGCGCTGCAAGCCTCTTCTATTTCCAGATATTGTGCCATTCACTTGTTAGGTTTTGCGGGCCGTTTCGGCTCGGGAAGCTGCAACTGCCGGCTCTGATACTTCCGCACTAGAGTCCTTTGGGTACAGCTTGACAAGCAAATAAGACTGCCCGATCATGAACAAGCTGCCGGTTACCCAGTATAATGATATCGCGGCTGGAGCCCACAGGGCGAAGAGTCCCATCATGATCGGAGAGAGATACCCGAGGAAGGCTAACTGCTTCATTTGGGCCGAGTCATTCCCGATCTTTGATACTTTGAACTGGGCGAAATTTACAAGTGCCGCCAGTATCGGCATGATGATATCCGGCTCTCCCAGCTGAAACCATAGAAATTCGTGTGTCGCCATCTCCGGCGTCATCAGAATCGCAGAATACAAGCCGGTTAGTATGGGCAGCTGTATGAGCATGGGCAGACAACCAATTGCAAGCGGATTGAAGCTGTGCTTCTGATACAGGGCCAACATCTCCTGCTGCTTCCTGGCCAGGCTGTCTGTATCCTTCAGCCCCTTGTACTTCTCTTCAAGAGTCTTCAGCTCAGGCTGCATGACGGCCATCTTGCGCCTTATGCTCTGCTGGGACTTGGCTTGACGCAGCATAAGAGGGAACAATACCACTCTGATCAAAAGCGTGATCGCCATGACAGCGAAGCCGTAATTATCGTTAAGCAGTCCAGCTAGCGAGCTGATCAGCTCCGAGAGCGGATAGATTACATAATGATTGAATACGCCAGGCGTATCCTCGGCAATCGTGCCCGAAGCCGAGCCGCAGCCCGGAAGAGCCAATAGAATGACAATACACAATACAATCGACAATAGACGGGTCCCGTTCCTGCGGGATGGATGAAGTATTCGCGCTGGCATAGACAGCCTCCTCGTTGGTTTGTTTCGCTTAGGTCCAACGAGGCTGGGCAATCCGCCTCCTCCTCCTCCGGAGCATCCTTCCGTTTCACATATCGAACAAGCCATTGCCTGCGAGACCCCATGATCTCCAAGCCATGCGATGCAGAAGGCAGCGGCAGATCATCCTCCGGCATTTTCATGCGGTCGAACAAGCCATCCGCGTGCAAATTCACCGTATACAAGCCGGCAACAGCACAGATCCAGCCTATCGACAGTAAGTACGGCAGCCACTCTTGAAGCTCCAGCTCGAACATGCTTCATCCCCCCTTCCTGGCTAAGTAATACGTCCCTGAACTGGATATAGTAACAAATGTTGATAACATGAAACATCAGATCATGAAGCAAAGAAAGAAGGCATGCTGGATTTATGCGCAAAAAAACTTGGATTCGCTTCATCTATATCGTCTTGGTCTCGGCCTTGACGCTTCCCGGCCTGCTGCTTAGCGGAAGCTCGGCGTCAGCCTCGGCACCGGCGCCGGTCATCGGCGATAAGGGAACCATTGTTATGGGCACTTCGCCCGACTACCCGCCCTACGAGAACGTTGACGCCCTGAATAACGGCGAGATCGTAGGCATGGACATCGACATCGCCAATTTCATAGCCGCGCGGCTCGGGTATAAGCTGGAGATCGAAGCGATGGACTTCAATGGGCTGATCGCCGCCTTGCAGACGGGACGCGTCGATTTTGTCATGTCGGCGATGTCTGTCACGGAGGAGCGCAAGCAGAACGTCGACTTCTCCTCCACCTATTATGTCGCCCGCAACACCATTGTGTCCCGGGCAAGCGAGCCGCTGGAGACGCTGGAGGCGCTGAAGGGCAAGTCCGTCGGCACTCAGCTCGGCTCCACGCAGGATTCCTTCGCGGAGACGCTGGAGGGCATTCGTCTAATGAAGCTGAACCGGATTCCGGATCTGATCCAGGAGCTGAATTCGGGACGGCTGGACGCCGTTATCGCGGAAGACGCTGTTGCGGTGGAGATGGCAGCATCGAATCCGAATCTGATCGTCAGCTACCTGCCGCCTGGAAGCTCGGAGGACGGATACGCCATCGCCTTCCCGAAGGGCTCCGAGCTGGTCGCCTCCTTCAACGAGGTGCTGGAGGAGATGAAGGCGAACGGCCAGATCGACGCGATCACGACCAAGTGGTTCCAGGAGAAGGAAGCCGCTGAAGAGAGCACCTTCCTGAATCTGAACTTCAGCGTGCTGAAGGGGTATATTCCATTCATGCTGAAGGGCGTTTATGTGACTTTGCTGTTCACGCTCGTGTCGGCCGCATTTGGCTTCATATGGGGCACCGTGCTGTCCCTGTTCAAAATATCCGGCATCAAGCCGCTGGAATGGTTCGCAACCGCGTATACGTCCGTATTCCGCGGCACGCCGCTGCTGCTTCAGCTGTTCCTGATCTATTTTGCAACCCCGCAGCTGACGGGCTACGATATATCGCCGCTGCTGGCGGCCGGTCTCGCGTTCGGCCTGAACTCCGCTGCGTACTTGTCGGAGACGATCCGCGGCGGCATCATGGCGGTCGACAAGGGACAGCGCGAGGCCGCAATGGCGCTTGGCGTCCCTTACTGGACGATGATGTTCCGCATCATACTGCCGCAGGCGGTCAAGACGATTCTGCCGGCGCTTGTGAACGAATGCGTCGCGCTGCTCAAGGAGTCGTCGCTCGTCTCCGTCATCGGCGTAATGGATATTATGCGAAGAGCGAACGTCGTGCAGGCCACGGAGTTCCGCGCGCTGGAGGCGCTGCTGTTCGCCGGCCTGATCTACTACGTGCTTGTGCTTATTCTGACATCGCTCGCCCATATGCTTGAGAGGAGGCTGCGCCGCAGTGATTAATGTAACCGAGCTTACCAAAACGTACGGCAAAAACCAGGTGCTGAAGGGCATCACGACCACCGTCCGGCAGGGCGAGGTTGTCGCTCTGATCGGTCCGTCCGGCTCCGGGAAGTCGACCTTCCTGCGTTGCTTGAACCTGCTGGAGACACCGACATCCGGCATGATTACGATCAACGATGTGGAGCTGACGAGCAAGCATGCCGATATAGCCGCGGCGCGCCAGCGCATCGGCATGGTATTCCAGCATTTCCACCTGTTCCCCCATATGACGGTTATGGACAATATTACGTTCGCCCCTCGCAAGGTGAAGGGTCTCTCCGCCGAAGCGGCGCGGGAGAAGGCGCTTGCGCTGCTGGAGCGCGTCGGGCTGTCCGACAAGGCGGACAGCTACCCGTCCCGCCTCTCCGGCGGGCAGAAGCAGCGTGTCGCGATCGCCCGCAGCCTGGCGATGGAGCCCGACATCATGCTGTTCGACGAGCCGACCTCCGCGCTGGACCCGGAGATGGTCAAGGAGGTGCTGGCCGTCATTCAGGGGCTTGCAAGCTCCGGCATGACGATGCTCATCGTCACGCATGAGATGAAGTTCGCGCGCGAGGCCGCGGATACGATTTATTTTATGGACAATGGCAAGCTGGTGGAGCAGACGCCTCCGGAGCAGTTCTTCAGGAATCCTCAGAGCGAACGCGCCCGGAAGTTTCTGGAGCAGGTGCTGTAACAAAGGAACAGCTAAGCCCGCCATGTAACGGCTGATGTTATCCAACCCCCCTCTAGCTTCGCGGCAAGGTCGCATGGATCAGAAGCAAATCATAAGTAGCCTGTATGCCGCCGGGGACGCGGAAGGCTTGCTCGTACTGTTCAAACATTCGTTCGAATAGCCATCTCGAGCCGAGTCCCGGAGACGAGGCTGCTTGCGTCACACTGGCTCCCACCGCTTTGATCGATTGGAGGAAGGCTCTAACGTCGGGGTGGAGCTCAACCTGCTTGGCTTGTTGGAGCTTGATGCTGACGAAGCCGCTTGTTTGCAGCAAGGACTGCCAGTGCTCCGCCTCGGGAAAGCTCAGCCCATGGCGCTGAGGCTCCATGCCTGCGGCACGGTAAGCTTGCTCGAAGGACTCGTGCAGCTCGCGGAATGTGCTTGGGCCAAACGTTGTAAAAGCAAGCAGCCCGCCCGGACGCAGCAGCCGTCTCAGCTCTCCCAGCGTCATCCTCGGCTGGCGGAGCCATTGGAAGCACGCGCTGGAGACGATGAGATCCAGCGATGCCGACGGAGCGCCGGGCGCCCACGCTTCAACATCTTCCAGCAGAAATCGGTGCCGGGAGGAATCGAATTTTGTGCAATGGGCCATCGCTTTCGTCTTGGCTGCCTGCAGCATGGCAGGCGCAATATCCAGCGCCGTAAAGGATGAGGCCGTCCAGCTGCGAAGCAGCCTCTCAGTCAGATAACCCGTGCCGCAGCCGATCTCGAGTATATCGGGATGGAGGGGGCCGCTATATGCCGTCGCCTGCCGTAGAGAGCTGTCCAGCCATTCAGCCATTCGACGCTGGACATGAGCATACGCGTCGTACGAGCCTTCCGCGCTGCGGTTAAATTGACGCCGGATTCTGTCCGCTCTGCCCTCCATACCACCAGCTCCTTATCGCTTCCGCCACTTCGGTTTCTCTCCCAAGAAAAGGAACATGCCCGCATCCAGTCCATCCCGACAGCTTAGCCTGCGCCGTTCGAGAAGCTATCTCCTCCGCAGCGCCGAAGGGACACACCCTATCGTCGTGTTCATGCACCAGCAATATCGGGTGACGGATCAACGTCAGTCGGTCCGTATAATCCTCCGTGCGCAAAATCCGAAGACCGGCCATCAACGCCTCAGCGGACCAACTGCCTGCCGGAGGGAGCAGCTCGCCGCGTCCCGCTTCCCACTCCGCATCCGTGCACAGGCTCCGGCGGAATAGCCCCTCAATGGTTGGGCGATCCTTCGCGATTGAAGCAAGCATTTGCCGGAGGTAAGAATCGGGCCAGCCTAGCTCCCTCTGATGCGATGGACGGACGAATCGGGCCGTACCGGCGAGCAGCAGAAGTCCATCCGCAGCTCCTTGCACGCCTAGCCGCAGCGCAAGCAGCGCTCCGAGCGACCACCCTGCGACAAGAAGCGGCCCCTTGCAGCGGGAGTCCTGCTCCGTCCATTCGGCAGCCGCACGTTCGACCCTCTGGAATATCTCCTCTGGCGTCACCGCCTGGCTGTAATCTACAGACTTATGTTCAAAGTCCGGCAGCTCCAAACGGAGCCGGTCGAACACGGAGTCCGGCATGCTCCATCCCGTCAGCCACAGAATCGTTGCGCTCATAAGCCCAGCGCTCCGACCATGCGCCCCGCACGAGTGATCCCATGAACAGCACCGAGCAGTCCCTCCTTGGTGTGCGATGCCGACAAGGAGAATCGGATCCGCGCCGTACCCGCAGGTACGGCAGGAGGCCGGATGGCAACCCCGAGAATACCTTCCTCCTCCAGAGCAGAGCTGAAGCGCAAGGCCGCAGCGCTGTCCCCCACCAGGATCGGAATAATAGGCGAAACGCCGTCGCCCGCCTGAAAGCCGGCATCCCTAAGCGCTGCCCGGAATAACCTGCTGGCTTCGGCAAGCCGTTCCCGCCGAACGCCCTCCTGCTGCACGAGCCTCAATGCCTCCGCGATGCCCGCGAGTAACACAGGCGGCAACGCCGTCGAATACACGAACGTACGGGCTTTGTTAAGTAACCATCGGATGAGCATGCTGCTGCCGCTGACATACGCGCCATATACGCCAAAGGCCTTGCTGAACGTACCCATATGCACGTCCACCTCTTGGTGCAGCCCAAGCGAATGGCACAGCCCTTCCCCCTTCAGGCCATAGACGCCTCCGGAGTGCGCCTCGTCCACCATCAGCATCGCGCCGAACTCGCGCTTGAGTTGTATAACCTCATCCAGCAAGGCATGTTCGCCATCCATGGAGAATACCGCGTCCGTGACGATCAGCTTGCGCCTCGCAGCGCGATGCTTGCTTAAGAGGTACCGCAAATGCTCCATGTCATTATGGCGGTAACGAGCATGCTCCGCGAGGCTGAGCGAAATACCGTCTACGATGCTGGCATGATTCAGCCGGTCGCTGAATACAGCATCGCCGCGCCCAACAAGCGCGCTGATCACACCCACGTTGGCCATATATCCATTTCCGAATACGAGCGCCGCCCCGCTTTGCTGCCAGTCAGCGATCGCTTCCTCCAATTGACCGCCAATCGAGCGGCTTCCGGTCACAAGTCGCGAAGCGCTTGCGCCAGTCCCGTGCACGGCCAGCGCATCCCGCATGGCTTCCACAATCGCCGGATGGCCGGACAGCCCGAGATAATCATTGGAGGACAGATCGAGCAGCGTGCGTTCACCCCGCACAGTGAAGCCGGGGCGCCCCGGAGCCGGCTCGCAGCTTAGCAATGTGCGTTCCAGCGAATCGCTTGTAAGCTTCTCGAGACCTTCAGCCATCCATTTCATAAGGCACATCGCTCAATTTCGAAGCCGAGATCTTCTATGAGCAGATGGTCAGACGTCACAGCCTGGCCCTCCGTCGTCAAATAATCGCCCACGAATAATGAATTTGCCGCGTACAGCGACAGAGGCTGCAAAGAGCGAAGGTTCACCTCACGGCCTCCAGCAACTCGAATTTCTTTGGCCGGACATACAAGCCGGAACAAGGCCAGCACCTTAAGCGCCTTCATAGCGGGCGTGCGTTCCGCCTGCTCAAGCGGGGTTCCAGGGATGGCATTTAAGAAATTGATCGGAATGGAATCGGCGTCGAGCTCGCGCAGCGCGTAAGCCATCTCTACGATTTCCTCATTGGTTTCGCCCATGCCGATAATGACGCCCGAGCAGGGGGACATGCCTTGCTTTTTGGCCCGCTCAACCGTCTCCACCCTCTGGTCGTACGAATGAGTCGTTGTTATGGAGGGGTAGTTCGCTCTGCTCGTGTTCAAATTATGGTTATATCGGTGCACACCGGCATCCGCGAGCCGCTGGGCCTGATCATCCTTCAGAATGCCTAAGCAAGCGCATATTTTGAGCGGCATTGTGGCTCGGATTTCTTGGACTGCGTCGACGACCTGATCTAGCTCTCTGCTCGTCGGTCCTCTGCCTGCCGCTACAATGCAATACGTGCCTGCCTGGCGCGCCATCGCTTCCCGCGCCCCGGCAAGAAGCGTCTCCTTGTCCAGCAGCGTGTACTTCTTGATCGGCGCCGTCGACACGATGGATTGCGAGCAGTAGCCGCAGTCCTCGGGGCATAGACCACTTTTGGCGTTGATGATCATATTGAGCTTGACCTTCTTGCCGTAGTAATGCTTCCGCACGGCGAAAGCGGCGTGCAGAAGGGGCAGCACCTCATCGTTGTCGGCCTCCAGCACGGACAGCCCTTCCTCCAGCGTCAGACACTCGCCGTTCAGCGCTTTCTGCGCGAGCAGCCCCCAGTCTGAATGTGTTGAAGTCGTATTCATAATTCCCTTCCCTCCTGTTACTGAATAACACGTTATATCTTTATTCATGCGAGGCTGCCAGCACTCGCCCGATATGCGCAAGATCCAGCGTCTCCTGCGCGGCTCGAACCAACGTCTCCCGATTCAGGTCGCCAGCCAGTCGAGGGAAACAGCCAAGCACCTTCAAGCCGCCGAACAGCTCGATGAGCTTCGTGTTAGAGGCCGTGCTTGGGTCGTCGGCTGCCGCAGGACCCTCATTCAGCACAACGCCTACAATGGGGATTTGGCGCTGCCGCAGGAACGCCGCAGTCAGCAGTGTATGATTAATCGTGCCCAGTCCAGCGCGGGCAACAATCAGCGCCGGCACCTGAAGCTTCGCCATCAAGTCCACTATCAGAGCGTCTTCAGCAAGCGGTACGGCCACGCCGCCCGCTCCTTCGATCAACAGCGTCTCATATCGCTGCGCGAGCGGCTCCCCAGCAGACATCACCATTTCCAGCGTGAGCGTCAAGCCGGCCAGCCTGGCGGCCAGCATAGGAGCGAGGGGCGCCTCCCAAGAAAACGGAGCGATTGCCTCAGGCTGCTCGTCGAGGCCGGTCCATCGCAGCAAACATTCGGCATCAGTCATCCCGTTGCCCATCAAACCTCCGGACTGCACGGGCTTCCATACGCCTGCATGCCATCCCTTCTCTCGAAGCGCGGCTGCTACCGCCGCCGTCACCACTGTCTTGCCTACACCGGTGTCCGTGCCTGTCACGAAGATCCCCCGCCAGCGCTTCATCCTTCCCGTCCCCAGCCGGCTTCCGTGACATCGCGAATCGCCGTCGCAAGAATACGGATCATAGCTTCCAGCTCGGCTTCGGTACTGACAAGCGGAGGGATAAGAACAATGACATTCCCCAGCGGTCTCGTCAGCATCCCTAGCTCCCGAGCCCGCTGGCAGACGCGAACCCCGATCCGCTCCTCCCAAGCGTATGGCTCACGGGACACCTTATCGCGTACGAGCTCGATGCCGATCATCAGACCCTGCTGGCGAATATCCCCCACATGAGGCCAATCAATCAACGCAGACAGCTTGGTCGCCGCGAACGCCGCTTTCTCAATCACGCCTTGCACGATGCACCGTTCTTCCAGCAGCTGCAGACTGGCCAGTGCAACGGCGCACCCAAGCGGATTCCCCGTATAAGAGTGGCCGTGGAAGAATGTCTTCTGCTCCCTGTAGTCGGCATAAAACGCATCGTACACTTCCTCAGTCGCCAGCGTAGCGGCAACAGGCAAGTAGCCGCCGGTCAGCCCTTTGCCCACAATCATCAAATCGGGCGACACCCCTTCAAGATCACAAGCGAACATAGCCCCCGTTCTGCCGAATCCCGTGGCCACCTCGTCGGCAATGAGCAGGACGCCGTACTCGCGGCACAATTCCGCCAGTCCGCGCAAGCACCCCGGCGGCATGATGATGATGCCGCTGGCCCCTTGCACAATAGGCTCCACGATAAGCGCCGCTATCTCATCCCCCCGCGACTCCAGCAAATCACGCAGTGCTGCAAGAGTCGCTTCCATCGCTCCCGCCGCTCCGCCCTCGTGCCGGTAAGCGTTCGGATAAGGCAGGACGTGCGCGGGGAACAGCATCGGACGGAAGAGGTCGTGGTACAGCGGAATGGCTCCCACACTGACAGCGCCAATCGTATCGCCATGATAGGCCTGATTCATGGTGATGAAGGACGATTTGCCAGATATGCCGCGATTGCGCCAATACTGGAACGCCATTTTGATCGCAATCTCGACTCCCGTCGCTCCCGCATCCGAGAAGAACACTTTCGTCAGCCCCTCAGGCGAGATCCGTACAAGCTGATCCGCCAGCTGGATGGCAGGCACATTGGCCATTCCCAGCAGGGTGGAATGAGCGACACGCCCCAATTGTTCGGTTATCGCTTGATTCAACTCCGGCACATTGTGCCCGTGCACATTCAGCCAGACCGACGAGAAGCCATCATAGTAAGCGCGTCCCTGCAAATCGTAGAGCATGATGCCATCCCCTCGTTCGATAATGAGCGGGTCGGCGGCGTTATAATCTTTCATTTGGGTAAAAGGATGCCATAAGTACGCCTTGTTTAAGGCAGTGAGCTGTTCGTATGTCGCAGTCATAAGGGGAATGCCTCCTATCACAATGTTTATTGTTAACCTAGTTAATATAAATTTAAGTTAACAATAGAACAAGACCATTGTAGCAAGCTCCATCGTTCCTGTAAAGGTAAACATACACAAATGTTCCGCTATCTCGTACAGCCGGAACACTCCCGAGTAATCATTTATTTCTTATTTTTAATTTCCACGTCGTGCAACCTTATGGATTATTTTTGTGTCAGAATATTTAGGAAGTAATTAGGTGGAAGTGTATTCTTTGGTGAAGGGGTGCTTAAGTGAAGAAACAACGTGGCTTATTATTGTTGGCTTCATTACTACTGGTATCTTTGGCGGCGTGCAGCAGCAGTAACTCTAACTTAGATCAAACGAGCGGACAAAACAGCGGAGTAAGTGAGATGGAAGCTGCTGCTCCAAAAGAGGTGGAGAACGAGGTTGTGTATCTTGATCAATTCCAACTGACGGGCGATGAACTGGAGTTAGTTAAGATTGCAAACCTCGCAGCTGAGCACCAGAATAATGGGGATGAGCAGGCTTACTTTTCTCTTTTCGATTCCAAGCGAGATCCCAACATGAAGATGGCTTCTCATACGATTACAGGGATGTTATTGGAATCGGCAAGTGTCAAAAGCGAAACCAGCGCTCTCCTTGTGGCTTTGGTAACCACCGTGGAAAACGGAGAAAATACAAGGTTATACCGTTTTACAAGAGAGAACGACGAGTGGAAGATTACCGATATTGACTGAGAAAAACGTCTGACGGCCCTTAATTAAAACTTTCGGCGTCGTCATTATCTCAGCTGAGCTTCTAACGGTCGTAAAAAACCTTAAGACGAGTCTAATCGACCATCCGAAGCTGTAACGGTCATTTTCGATTGTTAGAACGACAATGGAAGTAAAGTCGGTGCGTTTAGGAGGGCTAAGCGTCAAGTTTGCCCGTTACAGGCTGGAAAGCGCTACATTCGAGCTCTAAGCGCATTTTTTGTCCATTAGCGTCGTGGCGTCCAAACCGCGCGAAAATGATATGTGGTGTGTGGAAAAAAAGGCCAACCCATTTAAAGGGTTGACCTTTTATTGCGGTTCACTTCAGCTCCACCAGCTTATTGAGCGAGGTGCCTTCGGTATTTTTGCCCAGCAGCCGGTTGAACATAAAGGTGATCATCTTGAACTTGTTGCCGATATCCCAATATTCCGCCGTCTCGGCCTTCACCTTGATCAGCACCAGATTGGGGTCGTCATAGGTGGTCTCCAGCAGCTTCTCGTAGGCCGGGCTCCAGAACTGCTTCACCTTCTCAACGCTTTGCACCAGCTCAGCCTCGCCTCGAATGGATACATAGGATTTGCCTGCGTAAGCCACATTGACCTGGCGATTATGCAGCAGCTCGTGGAACTTCCCGGTATCCTTCTTCGTCAGAAACCATAAATCTCCGTCGAACTCCACGTCTTGGGTCTGCATGGGCCGGGACACCAGTCCCTCCTCCGATACCGTCGTCAGCATCGCCGTCTCAATGCCCTTGATCAGCTCCCACACCTTCTGTACCGCTTCCTTGTTATCGGACTCCAGCTTTGTCACTCGGCTCACCTCTTGATTGTTGGTTTACGCAGTAGTATCTCACATCTTGCGCTCCTTCAATCGTCAGATCCTACATTAGGTCATCCGTCACTCCGCGCGGAGCTCGCTCATTCCATTCATATAGGGGCGAAGAGCCTCCGGAATGTGGATCGAGCCATCCTCCCGCTGATGGTTCTCCAGCAGGGGAATCAGAATGCGCGGGCTTGCGACCGCCGTGTTATTGAGCGTATGGCAGAAGCGCAGCGTTCCCTTCTCGTCGCGATAACGAATGTTCGCCCTGCGCGCCTGGAAATCATGCAGATTCGACGACGAATGTGTCTCCCCATATGCCGCTCGGCTTGGCATCCACGTCTCGATATCGTATTGCTTATACGTCTTCTGCGACATGTCTCCCGTGCAGACTGCTACTTGCCGGTAAGGAAGCTCCAGCTTCTGCAGCAGCTCCTCGGCGTTAGCGGTAATCTCCTGAAGCAGCGTCTCCGACAGCTCCGGATCAGCCCTACAGAGCACGACCTGCTCGACCTTGGCGAACTGATGGACGCGATACAGCCCCCGCACATCTCGCCCCGCAGAGCCTACCTCGCTGCGGAAGCACATCGATGCCGCTGCCAGCTTGATAGGCACATCCAGGTCCACGACCTCTCCTGCATAATACATGACTAGCGGAACCTCCGAGGTGCCTACCAGATACCGCCCCTCCCCCTCTACGCCGTATGCCTGCTCCTTCCCTTGAGGAAAATAAGCCGTCGCCGCCATCGCCGCCTCTTTCGCCATAAGCGGCACCTCCAGCGGAGTGAAGCCCTTCCCGATGAGCAGCTCCAGCGCCAGCTGCTGGACCGCTCTGTGAAGCAGCACGCCTGCGCCCTTCAAATAATAATGCCGGCTGCCTGCCGCCTTCACGCCTCGTGGAACGTCAATGAGGCCATGCAGCTCTCCCAGCTCTATATGATCCCGCGCCTCGAATTCGAACAGCCTCGGCTCCCCTACCCGCTTCCGTTCAACATTGTCCTGATCCGAGCGCCCCACCGGCGTATCCGGCGACACGACATTGGGTACGCGCTCGCATAGCTCGGCAACGCCTAGCTCGGCAGCACGCAGCTCCTCGGCGAGCTCCGCTAGCCTAGCGTTGACGGCGATCATCTCCTTCCGCAGCCTATGCGCTTCATCCGAGTCTGTTGGCGCTTCCCGCCGGGATAGAGCCGCCTGGCCCTGTAAGGCCATAAGCTGTCCAATCTCATGCGACAGCCGATTACGTTTCTCTCTAAGCGCGTCCGTCTCCCGCTTCAGCCTGCGCCTCTCTTCATCCCTCCGCAGAAGATCGTCAATCGAAACCGCAATCCCCTTCTGCCCAGCAACCGCCTGTACTTCTTCCGCATGCTCTCTCAACCATTTCATGTCCAACATGTACACCGCGCTCCTCTTCATTAGTGGAAAAAATACAAAAAGCGCCCTCATCCCACATGGGACGAGGAGCGCTTCTCTCGCGGTGCCACCCAAATTAACCGGACCTGTGCACGGACCCGATTCTCTTGATCCACTGTAACGGGCGGGCCCGGTAAACTTAGGTAGACGAACGCTGTTATTCCCTTGCGTCGCCTCTTGACGAGTACGCCTCCGAGTTGGATGCTCTTCACTGGCATAATGTCCGTATCGAATTTTAAGGTATGATAGCATATGCCAACCATTCAGCGCAAGTACATCGGCTCAGCAATAATCTGACAGATACCCTTTCCCCGTGCTCCCGTTTCGAGATATAGTGAGGATAGATGAATCGCGCGGGAGGTCGATCCCTTGAACCACATTTCCCATATGCAAGAGCTGGCCACGATGAAAGCGATCGCGGAGACGCTCAATCAGTCCAACTCCTTAAGCGTTATGCTGGAGGCTGTGCTGGAGAAGCTGCTCGATGTGACGGGTCTGCACTACGGCTGGATTTTCCTCATGGATGATCAGCATTCCTTCAACCTGTCAGCCGCACGCAATCTGCCTCCGGCACTGGCGCATAACGACAATCAAATGGCCCGCTGCGGTACTTGCTGGTGTGTGGACAAATATTTCGAGAACCGGCTCAAGGATGCCGTCAATATTATGAGCTGCCGCAGACTGGGCCAGGCCAAGGATGAAGGCGTTCACGACACCTGCGGCTTCACCCATCATGCGACGGTGCCGCTTCGGATTGGCGAGCGCAGGTTCGGACTGCTGAATGTGGGCTCGGCAGGCAAAAATCATTTTGCGGATGAGGAGCTTGCGCTGCTGCAGGCTGTCGCCTTCCAGATCGGGGTCGCCGTAGAACGCATGCGCCTGCATCAAGCGGAGCAGCGAAGGGCGGAGCAATTCGCGAGGCTTGGCGTCTTCAGCAGAGAGCTCCATCAAGCCGTCAGCTATGGCGCCGCTCAGGTGCAGCTTGCGGAGCATGCCGTCCAACTGCTTGCCAAGCATTTCGACTGGCCTGCCGCGGCACTCGTGGAACGAGTCAATGGACATTATCATGTACTTGCGATGCATGTCGAGGGCGAGCTGCAGCGCAGCGTCGTCAAGCTGCCGGACCCGCTTCTCCCTATACTGACTTCCATCCCGCAGGGGTCTCGCAGCGCCGAGCTGCCAGAACAGGCGCTCATGCACTTGCAGAAGCTGCCTGGATGGTCCGGGGCTTCCAGTCGCGCCACAACCGTCTGGGCCGCTCCCGTCATTCCCTATGAAGGCCGCTCGGAGCAGCTGCTGCTTGCCGGCAGCGCGCAGCCTGCCTTCCTCGCGCGCGTGGAGAGCGAGGTGCTGGAGGCAGCAACCGAGCATATTGCGGCGACCTTCGAGCACGCTCGTCTGGAGCAGAACCGCCGCGAGCTGGTTCGCGTCGAGGAGCGCAACCGTCTTGCCCGCGATCTGCATGACTCCGTATCCCAGATGCTGTTCTCCTTGGCCATGTCGGCCAAAGGCGCGGAGGCTTTGCTGCTGGATCAGGACTTGGAGACTGCGCGAACGACACTTCGTGAAATATCAGACGTATCCAAGGATGCCTTGAAGGAGATGCGCGCTCTCATCTTGCAGCTTCGCCCGGCCAATCTGGACAGCGGCGTGGCGGTTGCGCTGCGGGAATATGGGCGTCGCCTCGGCATTGACGTCAGCCTGACTTGCAACGGCTGCATGCGCGGGCTGCCCTCCGCCATTCAAGAGGCGCTGTGGCGAATCGGGCAGGAGACCTTGAACAACATCGCCAAGCATGCTGGGGTGACTCAAGCAGACATCGCTCTGTACATGCATGGCAGCGAGCTTGTCTATGTGGCTCAAGACAATGGCGCAGGCGCAGACCTTGAAGCGCTTGCCGCTTCGGGCGCTGGTCTCGGATTGTCGATTATGCGCGAGAGAGTGGAGGCGACGGGAGGCCGGCTGCAGCTAACCAGCTCTCCAGGCCAAGGCATGCTTATCGAGGCGTTCCTTCCACTATCCCCAGCCGATATAGGAGGTATCCCCGTTACCGATGACGATAAGAATTTTAATTGCTGATGATCACAAAATAGTGCGTAGAGGCCTTCAGCTATTCCTTGCCTCACAGAAGGACCTCCTGCTCGTCGGCGAAGCCTCGACCGGACAGGAGGCTGTAGAGCTGACAGCCCGGCTCGCTCCCGACATTGTTCTGATGGACATTCATATGCCCGGCATGAACGGCATTGAAGCCACACAGGAGCTGGCCAGCTCCCATCCAGGGGTGAAGGTTATTGTGCTGACGTCCTTCACGGATCAGGACCACGCCCTGCCAGCCATACGAGCCGGAGCGAAGGGCTATCTGCTCAAGGATCTGGAGCCTGAGGAGCTGGCGCAAGCCGTGCGGCGGGTGCATGAGGGCAAGGTGGAGCTGCATCCAGACGTGGCGAGCCAGCTGATGAGCCAATACGTCACTCTGTATCAAGGCAGCGGTCCCGCCTCGGGGACAGAGAAGCCGGCAGGGGATGAGGCGCTGACCAGGCGGGAGCTGGAGGTGCTACGCTTAATCGCAAGCGGCATGAGCAACCGTGCCATTGCGGAAGCGCTTGTCATTACGGAGAAAACGGTCAAAACTCATGTGACGCACATTCTGGGCAAGCTCGATCTGGAGGATCGAACGCAGGCGGCGCTGTACGCCGTCAGGCATGGACTGGACAAGAAGACATGAGCTAGGGCAAGGCGAACTTATTTGAAGCAGGTAGCTGAAGAATGGGAGGATAATTTTATGAAGCAATGGACAAAAGAAATCCAGATACAAGCGCCAATCGAGCAGGTGTGGTCGTATCTGGACGGTACGTTAGAGCAAATGCAGAAGATCATGCCCCAGGTGGTGGAGAACACGCCAGTGAAAGTAACAGATGAGGTGGTCGGCAGCATTTATCGCCAGAAGTACAAGGAAGGTAAGCGTATCGAGGAATATGAGGTGCACACATTAGAATACCTTAACACACCAGCCGACAAGAAGCTGAAGATCGGCTTTCAATTGGCAGGCTGGTTCGAGATTACTGCGACATATGAGCTGCATCGGGTGGACGACGGCACAACAGCCTTCAAGTATACAGCCACTAATCAGCCCTTGAAGTGGTTTGTGAAGCTGTTCCTGTTAATGGCCAACGATAAGGTTGTCGTTCAATTTGTGGAGCGGGTCAAACGCGTGGCGGAGTCGGAGACGGCAAGATAAACTTTGAACGATAGAGCCTTCCCGATCCCGATAGCCACACGTCAGATCGTTATTGCGCTAACTAGCCCCGATGGAGATGCGATAGCGATTCCACGTGTCGTTATGGAGCCGCAGCAGCCCTCCCGACCCCCGATAGTCACACGTCAGATCGTTATTGCGCTAGTTAGCCCCGATGGAGATGCGATAACGATTCCACGTGTCGTTATGGAGCCGCAGCAGCCCTCCCGACATCCGATAGCCACACGTCAGATCGTTATTGTGCTAGTTAGCCCCGATGGAGATGCGATAGCGATTCCACGTGTCGTTATGGAGCCGCAGCAGCCCTCCCGACCTCCGATAGCCACACGTCAGATCGTTATTGCGCTAATTAACCCCGATGGAGATGCGATAACGATTCCACGTGTCGTTAGCACTCCCAACGCCCCCCCGGTTATCGCCGCCGCACGTTCCCTCGCAAGACAGCAATCAACACAATAGTTCCTAGCGCACATGCGATCGCTAGCACCGCTTGGGCTGCCCGATCCGATTTGTCCGCTGTCCACGCGCCCGTGGGTGCTGCCCCCTCGTCCCCCGCCTCTGCTCCAGCATTCGCTGTCGTTCCAGAACGGGTCACCTCAGCCTCAAGCACATCGCCGCTCTCTTGCAGGTAGATGGCCTGGATGCCCGCTTCGCGGAACCTTCCATCGGCAGCTTCCGTCCAGATGCCGCTTCGCCCGCATAAATTCATGCGCAGCTTGCCGTCCTGCTCCGTCCCGAACACGAGATACCGCCCCCCTGCTCGGAACGGGTCCCAGCCATTATCATAGATTTGAATGCTCGGCTCCTTAATGCCCTTCCACGCCTTCTCCACGCGGAACACGGCGAGACCTTCCTTATTTCTCTCCAGCACCTCGCCCATGAACACAACTGAGCTTGCCTTCAGCTCTTCCTCGACGGGTCCTGGGGGCGCGCAAGACAAGGCGTGAACCCCAGACGCCGAGTGCAGGAGCATCCCCATCATAACAACCGTCAGCGCGAGCCCCCAAAGCGCCCATTGCACATAGCTCCGTCTGCTCATCCCCTTCACCTTCCCATCCTCCAGCATCTTACAGAATATCTTCCAAGAGATACAATACTACAGACGTCCGCAGCTTAGAAAAGGTTACTCGCCCTCACCATGGAGCAGAGAAGTCTAATCGGTAATCCAGAATGGCCTCAAACAACAAAAGGAGCAAGCACGCAAATGCGCGCTCGCCCCGTTATGCTCTACCCCATCATTGCCGCTTGACGCTTGTAATGATCCTCCAGCACCAGGCAAGCCATAGCTTCGACGACTGGAATAATGCGCGGGCAGATGGAGGGATCATGACGTCCAATTGTACGGATCTCCTGCTCCTCGCCCTTCACGTTCATCGTCTGCTGCGGCAGCGAGATCGAGGAGGTCGGCTTCACCGCAACGCGGAATACGATCTCCTGCCCAGTGCTGATGCCGCCGATGATGCCTCCCGCGTTGTTCGTCACGAAGCCGTCCGCGTTCATCTCGTCATTGTGCTCGCTGCCCAGCATCTCCGCCGCCGCAAAGCCTGCTCCGAACTCAATGCCTTTGACAGCGCCAATCGACAGCATCGCCTTCGCAAGCTCCGCGTCCAGCTTGTCGAATACCGGCTCTCCAAGCCCAGGCACTACGCCGCGAATACGGCATTCCACGATGCCCCCGCAGCTATTGCCTTCCGCAGCCAGCTGCTCCACTCGCTTGACCATCTCCACCGCCGCTGCGGGATCGCATGCGCGCACCGGATTTTTTTCGATCGACTGCTCATCGAACGTCTCGCACTTGATGCCGCCCAGTTCCTTCGTGTAAGCGACGATGCTTACGCCTCTGCGCTCCAGCAGCTTGCGCGCCACCGCTCCTCCGGCAACCCTGGCCGCTGTCTCACGGCCGGAGGCCCGTCCGCTGCCGCGATGGTCGCGGATGCCGTACTTCTGCAGATAAGTGAAGTCCGCATGTCCCGGACGGAACGCCTGTTGAATGTCGGAATACGCTTCCGGCCGCATATCATGATTGTGCAGAATAACAGCAAGCGGCGTGCCCGTCGTCTTCCCTTCGAATACGCCTGACAAAATATGAACGGTATCGGATTCCTTACGCGGAGTCGTCACCGACGATTGCCCCGGCTTTCTGCGGTCCATCTGCACCTGAATATCCTTCTCGTCGATCTCCAGACCCGGCGTCACACCGTCAATAATAACCCCGATAGATGCGCCATGCGACTCTCCGAATGTCGTAATTCGGAATACATCTCCAAACGTATTGCCTGCCATGCTGCCAACTCCTCATTTCGTTGTTCGTTCTTCGTATTCCAAGTATAATCGAAGTAATGAAATAAGTGAAATCATGATTTTTTGATTTTGTGATAGAGGTGATCTATACCAATATGTTTCAATTAGAATGGTATCGTATCTTTCTCCATACTGCCCGCAGAGGCAATCTGACCAAGGCGGCTCAGGATTTGCATATTACCCAGCCGTCTGTCAGCTACGCAGTGAAGCAGATGGAAGCGGAGCTTGGACTGAAGCTGTTCCACAGGCGCAACAAGGGAGTCGAGCTGACGGAGGAGGGGCGCGTGCTGCAGCAATACGTCGAGCAGTCCTTCTCCCTGCTGGATGCCGCGCAGAGGCATCTGCACGACTTGAAGCAGCTCACGGAGGGCGAGGTCCGGATCGGGGCCAGCGACTCCTTGATCAAGTTTCTGCTGCTGCCCCAGCTGAACGCGTTCCACAGCCAGCATCCCGGCATCCGTATTCGGCTGACTCCTGGCAAGACGCCGGAAATCGCGCGCAAGCTGAAGGAGGGCCTGATTGATCTGGCGATCGTTCGTCTGCCGATGGAGGATCCCATGCTCAGCGTTCAGAAGCTGGCGGAGCTGGAGGATTGTTTTGTCGTGGGAGGCGCTTATCGGGAGCTGGAGGATCGAATCTTGACGGTCCAGGAGCTTGCTGAGCTGCCCATGCTCTCCCATTCCCCAGGCAGCAGCACGCGGATATTCGTCGAGCGGTGGTTTGCCGCCAGCGGACTGTCTATCAGTCCCGACATCGAGCTTGGCAGTATCGATCTGCTGACGGAATTTGCACGGCTGGGGTATGGCGTCGCTTTTGTCCCCCGCCCCTTCGTGGAGGAGGAGCTGCGGAGCGGCCAACTGGTCGAGCTGCGTCCCGATACCGCTCTTCCGTCTCGGAGCATCGGCATGGCCATTCGGAGCGATACGCCGCTGTCTATAGCCGCGGAGCAGTTCGTCCGGATGCTTCAGTCTGGGGATGGCACTTGAGCTGCACCGGCGCGGCTCAGACTAAAGTCGTATTGGGCTCCTACCATAGTTGAAGGGCATCTCTTGCCAAAATCAACCATACTGACGACGCGCCTGCTTCCTTCAGCGTGTTACGATGAGTGCATAAGTATTCAACTAACCAGTTCAGAAGGGATGAGAAGCAATGAATGTCATGTTAATTGCGGGAAGCAACCATAAGGCGGCAACGAGCACGCGGCTGTCCCAGTACGTGAGGGATGTTATTCAGGGGGAGGGGCATCAAGCCGTTCTATTCGACTTATACCGCAAGCCGCTGCCATTCTATTCGCCAGACGGCGGATACGGCAGCGAAGAGCTGGCTCGGGTGAAGGAGCTGCAGCAGGGCATGCATGAGGCGGATGCGATCGTGCTGGCCACGCCGGAGTATCACAGCACCATCTCCGGCGTGCTGAAGAATGCGCTGGACCATCTCGGACAGGATCATTTCCGCGGGAAAGCCGTACTCTCCATGAGCTCAGCAGGCGGAGCGTTAGGCGTAAGCTCGCTGACGCAGCTGCAGACCATCGTGCGCAACCTGCACGGTGTCAATGCGCCGGAGTGGGTATCCATCGGCGGCGCCCAGCGCGATTGGTTCGCCGAGCCCCATACAGGAGGCAGTGATATTGTGGATCGAGTCAAGCGCGCGGCGCTATCGTTCCTCGATCTCGCGGGACGTATTCGGGGCTAACTCCAATATGATACGAAGAGAAGGGCCGACGGTCATCCACCGTCGGCCCTTCTTCAACATTTAAGCTTAAGCCTGCCGAACCGCCTCAATCTCCAGAGAGATTTTCACTTCGTCGCCGATCAGAACGCCGCCTGTTTCCAATGCAGCATTGTAGGTCAAGCCGTAGTCGCTGCGCTTGATCGCGCCTGCCGCGCTGAAGCCAGCCTTCTCGTTGCCCCATGGATCCTTGGCCGCGCCTTCGAAAGTCACATTAAACGTCTCCGGACGGGTGACGCCATGCAGGGTAACGTTGCCTGTTAACAGGTATTCGCCTTCACCGGTCTTGGCGATCGCAGTCGACTGGAAATCCAGCGTTGGGAACTGCTCGACATGGAAGAAGTCTGCCGTTGTCAGATGCGCGTCGCGGTCCTTGTTGCGCGTGTCTACGCTGCTCAGATCGATCTTGAACGAGATGTCCGCGGAAGTCAGGTCGCTTGGATCCGCTTCAATATTCGCTTCGAATGTGTGGAAGGTGCCCTTCACCTTCGCGATCATCATATGCCTGACCGAGAAATCCACTGCGCTGTGCGCTGCGTCTACTGCCCATTTTGTTTTTGCCATTGTTATCAGCCTCCATTGAGTTTTACTAACTTTTAATTATTAACTAACATTTGTTTATGGATATATCTTAATCTAAAGATATTATCGTGTCAACCACTTTTTTTACGCAAAAAACCGCCGGCATTCGCTCCAGGGAACGACCGCGCGGCGGTATTGATTTATGATGAAAATCGTAAAGATTATTCCGCTTCTTCTTCTTCAGCAGCTTCCTCCTCGGCTTCCTCTTCCGCCGATGCAGCCGCCTCTGCTTCCTCTTCCTCCGCGTCTGCCGCTTCCGCAGCTTCCGCTTGCATGTCGTCGTCAGCCTCTTCCGCCGCTTCTTCCGCAGCAGGGGCATCCTCCGAGATCACTTCCACGATTTCGTCGGCGCTTTCTTGAACAATTTCTTGTTCTTGGCTCATAGCTTTCACCTCCTACCATTTAATACCTTCATTGTAGCGCTTTCATAGACGCTGGTATAGAGGTGTAAAATGTCGGATTATAGGAAGTTTTCGCATCCCCGACTGAGGTCCAGTGCCAGATGAGTCTGCCGGAGGTTAACAGCCTTCATCGTACAGGATACGATAGTAGAGCGTAACTGATCGAGCGTACACGGCTGCGCCGTCCTTTGGCGGAGCAGCCTATGTTACGCGTTGAAATATAAGCCAATGGACTGGCTTGGCATGACGGTTTGTCCGCGCGTTATGATACAATCAAGCGGGAGCAATTCCACGCCAGGAATGGCTCACTGCCTGCATATTTTGAAAGACGGAAATCATCCTATATACTATATAGAACGGAGTGTTCATTGTTATGAATATCAAAACCATTGGCGGAGCGGTCCTTCTGCTGCTCGGTATCGTATTGCTGCTTAACCAGGGTGAGACCTTCGGACCCGCTCAAATCTTCGGCATGTTCTGGCCGACGATCTTCGTGATTCCCGTTGGTCTATTCTTCCACTGGCTGTATTTCAGCATGACCGGGCGCCGGGGGGTTGGCCTCCTCGTGCCAGGCGGCGTCTTGTTCACCGTCGGTCTGGTCTGCCAGGTCTCCATCCTGCTCGACAGCTGGCATTACATGTGGCCCGGCTTCATCCTGGCTCCCGCCGTTGGCCTGTTCGAGCTGTATTGGTTCGGCAATCGCAACAAATGGCTTCTCATTCCCATTAATATTCTCACGGTTGTCTCACTTCTATTCTTCGCCGTCTTCTCGCTGGGCTCGCTTATGAATCAGCTGCTGACCAAGTCGCCGTACCTGGCCATTCTGCTCATTATTTGCGGCGGAGCGATTCTGACGATGCGGAAGAAGTCGGACTAAGCCGCCGTGCGACAGCCCCGGCCCGTTCGGAGGCTCACATTCAAGGAGGTACCATTCCCCTATGCTTACATTCGACCAGAAGCTTGCCATTATCGCGTCCTTCCCTGAGCTCCAGCGGAAGGACGTTTCGCTTGGACGCGTGAACTTCCATTACGAGGACAGCGTCCATGACAAAAAAACAGTCGTCTACCATCTCCATCCGAACGGCAACGGCTTTCTCTACGCCGGTCTGCTGGAGGATGTGGAGACCGACGCCAAAGGACTCGTCAACATTCGAGACTACAGCGAAGACGAGCTGCGCGCACTCCTTGAGCGCGCCATGAAATCGCTGTCCTCCGAACCCTCGGAGACCGAGGATGCCCCTTCAGCCAGCAACGGCGATGCGGATCATCAGCCAGCCCGAGCAGAGTTCTGGCGCGGCCCCGGCGGCGCAAGGCTCACCCTCCTGCACCAGGACGATCTATGGTACGTCTATGCGGGCAAGGAGGTCGAGATGGCGTTCGAGACCTACGAGGAATCCGTACAATATTTGCTGGATGAAGGTTTCAAGCGGTCCTAAACAGGATTTCCCCCCTGTGCTGTCTAATAGTTGTAGGTAGCAACTCAGACATCTCTAGGGGGAACCATCATGTCTATCAAAACAAAGCTTTCCCTTTCCATTTCGCTCATTGTGGCTGCCATCCTGGCCTTGAATATGCTGTTCTCGCAGCTCTCCTCCCGGGAAGCGCACGAGGCGGCGCTCGATCAGCAGACCCAGTCCATAGCAGAGCAGCTTGTGCTGACTCTGGAGCTGCTGGAGAAGACGCGCAGCTCCATGGACGCCGAGCTCGGAGAGAAGCTTTGGATAGCCGCCATGGCTGCCTTGCAGAAGCTGGGCCCGAATATCGAGACCATTAGCAATGAACAGCTGCGAGCCCTCAGCGAGGAGCTCGCGCTTGACGATCTTACGCTCTGGCAGCGAATCGACGGCGAGGTGCAGTCGGTTAAATCCTCCAATTCCGATGAGATCGGCTTGCGCTCAGCAAGCTGGGACTACTGGGACAAGGCCTTCCATCAGCTATTCGATCTTAAGCCAGTCAGCGTGGGACGCGGCCAGACGTTGCTCCATTATTGGTCGGGTCCTATTAATTTCGCCACATCCGATCCTTCCGATATTAATAAGTGGGGCTACTATTATGACGGCAGCGCCAATTATATGGTAAATACGATCGTGAACGCTGGGGACAACTTCAGCTACGATCTAGTCAACGGTACCAATGAGGTAATCCGCACACTCATGGAGCAGCAGTCCAGCGTGCTGGAAATCGCGGGCTTTGATCCGCAATATTTTGGCGAAAAGCCGATCCTGAAGATGAAGAAAGGCAT
This sequence comes from Paenibacillus sp. PL2-23, assembly GCF_040834005.1. Lineage (NCBI taxonomy): Bacteria > Bacillati > Bacillota > Bacilli > Caryophanales > Paenibacillaceae > Paenibacillus > Paenibacillus sp. PL2-23. The sequence continues at coordinate 656,095 of NZ_CP162129.1, read as the reverse complement.
TCCCGTCTACAATCTGGACGTTCGAGATGTCCCGTTCGGGAGCTACAGCTACCGCAATCCATCGGAAGATACCGTCGATATTCAGCAGGCGCTGCTTAGCGGCCAGGCTCGCACTGCGACCTTTTCGACTCAAGGCAAGGAGCTGCTCCGGGTATTCCTCCCCATTCAGGCGGACAAGCCATATGTTATCGGGGTGACGTTCGACAAGCTGGAGCTGGAGGCGCCGCTTCGCAAGCAGCTGTCCACACATGCTTGGATTTCGCTCGGGCTCGTGCTCTTTACAATGGCTGCGAGCTACTTTATCGCTGGATATATGCTGCGTTCCATCCATCAGATTATGCAGAAGGTCAACGAAATGGCGGCCGGCAATTTCAACGCCACCATTTCCATTCAGAACAAGGACGAGCTGGGAATTCTCGCCGCCCGAGTCAATTCCATGGGCATACATCTGCACCAATTTACGACTCAGCTGCAGGCTTCCGCCCGCGAGCTGGAGAGCACGAAGCAGTATCTGGAATCCTTTGTCGGCCATACATCTGACGCTATTCATGTCGTCGATCTGGAAGGCCGGATGCTCCAGGTTAATCCCGCTTTTGAATCGCTCTACGGCTGGAGCTCGGAGGAAGCGGTAGGCTGGATTCCGACTCATATCCCTCCGGAGCATGCGCCTGCCCATGCCGCGCTGTATGAGCATGTGAAGAACGGCGGCTCCGTCACGGATTACGAGTCCACCCACTGTATGAAGAATGGCCATTCCATCGATGTCAGCATGACCATCTCGCCTATCCGCGATGAGGAGGGCGCAATCGTAGCTATTGCCACCATTACACGCAATATCACATCCCGCAAGCAATCGGAGGAGATGCTCCGTCGCTCGGAGAAGCTGTCTGTCGTGGGACAGCTGGCCGCGGGTGTCGCACACGAGGTGCGCAATCCGCTGACAACCATCTACGGATTCGTGCAGCTGCAGAAGGAAGGCGGACGTCTATCGCCCGCACATCTGGAGCTTATGCTCGCTGAGCTGGATCAGATTAACCGTATTGTGAGTGAGTTTCTCGTGTTCTCCAAGCCTTCGGCAAGCCGGATGGAGACATTGCATGTAGAGGAGCTGCTGAAGGACATCTGCACATTAATGGAATCAGAGGCGAAGAAGTGCGGGGCGCAGCTTCGACTGCTTAAGCTTACAGAACCCCTTCCCCTCATTATGGGAGTCGATCATCAGCTCAAGCAGGTATTCGTCAACGTGGTCAAAAATGGTCTCGAAGCCATGAGCGGACTCGGCGGCGAGCTCCGCATCGAGATCGACGCGCCGGCGGACAGCAGCGAGCTGACGTTGCGCTTCATGGATCAGGGCATTGGTATATTGCCGGAGGATCTGGCGCGCATCGGCGAGCCCTTCTTCACCCGCAAGCCAAGCGGCAACGGCCTTGGCGTCATGGTCTGCCAGCAGATTATTGCCGAGCATCACGGCTCGATGACCTTCGACAGCTCGCCTGGCGAAGGCACCTGCGTCGAGATTCGCCTGCCGGCGCGCTTGCCCCACTCTGAGCTTCCAGCGATTAGCTAGCCGCTGGCAGGGCCCGTCCTCACGAATCTCGCACCATCCTACTAACCTGTTAAGGAGTGCTTCAAGATATGGCGTTGTCTAATTCCCGGCAAGCAGCGGCGGAAGCTGCTGCTGCCATCCAACCCGCCGACTCGAGCCATCGCCCTGCACCCCGCATCCTGGTCGTTACTGCGGTCGAGGCGGAACGCGAAGCGGTGCTGCGCGGGCTCTCTCTGACAGCTGCTGAGGCTCCAGTCTTGCGCTTGAACCAAGCAGCGGAATCGGCGACGGCCGCCCCACGCGCAGCCATTGATGTCATCGCGGGCGGCGTGGGGCCCGCTTCTGCAGCTGCGTCCACGGCGCTGGCGCTGGCTCGCGCCGCCGCTCCCTATGATCTTGTCATCAGCGCTGGCATCGGCGGCGGCTTCCCTGGCAGAGCGGCCATCGGCTCGCTCGTCATCGCCAATGCTGTCGTCTCCGCTGATCTGGGAGCCGAGACGCCGGACGCGCCGGGCTTCCTCAGCGTGGACGAGCTGGGCTTCGGCTCCGCGCGTAAGGAGCCCGATCATGCGTGGAACAATCGCCTGATCGCCGCCATGCGCAGCGACGGACTCGAACCTGCATGCGCGCCGGTCATCACGGTATCGTCAGCGACTGGCACCGCCGCGACGGCCGAGCTGCGGAGCAGCCTCGTTGCGGGAGCAGCCTCGGAAGGCATGGAGGGCTTCGGCGTCGCCACCGCTGCCGCTATGCTCGGCATTCCTGTAACCGAGCTGCGCGCGATCTCCAACGCGGTTGGGCCAAGAGACCGGTCCGCATGGCGAATCGGCGATGCGCTCCAGGCGCTTGAAGCCGCATTTCGTGCTGTCTCGTATCACATCAAGTAAGGAGGCGTCAACATGACCATCACGCGTACCCATACGCTGCCTATCGCCTATTCGCCTTGTCCCAACGATACATTTATTTTCCATGCATGGGCCCATGGACTCCTTCCGGGAGCTCCTCCCTTAGACGTCACCTACGCAGATATTGATATGACGAATTATTGGGCTGCTCGCGGCGAAGGTCCCGATGTGATGAAAATATCATATGCCGCACTGCCATGGGTGCTGGAGAACTACCGTCTCCTCCCTTGCGGCGGCGCGCTGGGGCGCGGCTGTGGACCGCTTGTGCTGGCCAAGGACGGCGCTATGGACGCTGCAGCATTATCCGGCAAGCGGATCGCCGTGCCAAGCGACCGGTCCACCGCATACCTTCTCTTCCGGCTGTGGGCTGCTCAGCAGGTGCCGGGCGGCATAGGCGAAATCGTCATCATGCCGTTCCATGAGATCATGCCTGCTGTGAGAGACGGCAGGATAGACGCAGGCCTCGTCATTCATGAGGCGCGGTTTACCTACAAGTCATATGGCTTGCATATGCTGCAGGACCTCGGCGCTTGGTGGGAAGCCGATACCGGCTCCCCTATTCCGCTAGGGGCTATCATTGCCCGCCGTTCGCTGGAGCTGGAGGCTGAGACGATTAGCGGCTGGATTCGCGCCTCCCTGGATTACGCGTGGGCGAACCCTGACGCTTCGTCCGCTTATGTCATGGAGCATGCGCAGGAGCTGTCCCTGGACGTTGCTCAAGCCCACATCCAGCTGTACGTGAATGCCTTCAGCCGTGATCTGGGCGAGGACGGCTATGGCGCGATCGAATCGCTGCTTGGGCGCGCGGCCGAGCAAGGGCTTGTGCCCGCCTTCGACCTTGGCTTACTGAGGTCGTAGAGGACAGAGGACTACACCAATAACCCGTGTGAGTGCGCACTTGTCTCCAAGCGGCGCATGCACACGGGTCTCTCCACAACCATTACTCCCCATCATCCTCCACTAGCCTCTTCAACGCCATCAGCTTGTTATCCCAGTATCGCTCGAAATAACCAAGCCACCGCTCCAGCTCGCGAAGCGGTTCCGGCTCCAGCCTGTACCTTGTCTCTCTCCCCACCTTGCGGTCCTTCACAAGCCCCGCCTCCGCCAGAATACGCAGATGCTTGGACACCGCCGTGCGGCTCATCGTGAATTGGCCGCTGATCGCAGTAACCGGCATCTCTCCCTCGCTCAGCATATGAAGCAGCCTGCGCCGCGTGGGATCGGCAATTGCCTGGAATACATCATGCTTCTGAAGCGCCTCGCCCATTACCCCTCAACCGCCTCAGACAGCTTCTGCAGAATGCCGACCCAACCGCCAGCCATTCTCTCGCGGACAACCGCATGCTTCTCGCCGAATGCCGTTGCCGTAGCTTCGTCCCAGCCGCTATGTGTGAGCGTGAACCGCGTGCCTTGGGCCGTCTCCTCCAGCTGAAACGTGATCGTCCAGTCCCTGTCCCATGAGAACGACAGACGATAAGGCGGCTCCAGCTCCAGCACCTTGCAAGGCGACTTGCCGAATGGTCCCGCATTCAAATGAAATTCATGCCCCAGCACCGGCTCGAACGTATTGGGCATAAACCAGGCCGCAATGCCGTCAGCCGTCGCCACTGCCTCCCACACCTTGGCGATTGGCGCCTTCAGCGTCACTATTTTAACAATATCATCTAATTTGCTTGCGGACTCCGAATGTTGATTACTCATCTTGATCCCTCCATATTTTATGAAAATGATGCGCTCAATTACGAAACCAAATGGTTTCGCTTATTGATTATATGAAACCAAAAGGTTTCATGTCAAACGTTTTTTGAATTGACGGCGGCGCTCATTATGTGAATAATATAAAAAAAGAGTTTGAAACAACGGTTTGCCTATTGGATAAGGAGGAGTTTCACTAATGTCTATCGTATCTGAGCTGTTGTCGTTTAATAAGCAATTTGTTGAAGAGAAGCAATATGAGACTTACCTGACGGACAAGTTCCCGGAGAAGAAGCTCGCGATTCTCACCTGCATGGACACCCGACTGGTGGAGCTGCTGCCCAAAGCGCTTAATCTTCGCAATGGCGACGCAAAGTTTATCAAGAACGCTGGCGCGATCCTGACGCAGCCATTCGGCAGCGCAATGCGCAGCATTCTGGTCGCGGTATACGAGCTTGGCGCTCGCGAGGTGCTTGTCATTGGCCATCACGGCTGCGGCATGACAAATCTGGATTCCTCAAGCATGGTCGAGAAATTCAGCCAGCACGGCGTGGATCCTAAAGCGGTTGAGACGCTGGAGAGCGCGGGCATACGCATGGATAAGTTCCTGAAAGGCTTCAGCAGCCCTGAAGAGGGCGTCATGGACAGCGTTCGCCTTATTCGCAATCACCCGCTGTTCCCGAAGGACGTTCCGGTTCACGGCTTTGTGATCCATCCGGAGACGGGCGAGCTTCAATTGATCGTCCAAGACTACAGAGAAGAATAGGCCCCAGCCAGAATAAGCCGCACAGACCGGAATGGATTCCGCTGCGCGGCTTTTATTATTCATGGTGATATACGGTGTCAAACAAAGGAGGACCACTCCCCGCATGCTCTTACGCAAAGCGCTCAGCGCGTATATAACGTCCTTTGCCATCGTGATCTATTATTCGCTGCTTTTGACGGGCGCGGCACATTCGGAGCTCCTGCCAAGGTTCGACGAGCTGATGCAATGGATCTCGTTCATCAGCTTATATGTATTTCCCATTGTGCTGATCTACGGCTCGCTCGTCTCCTTCATGATGGAATGGCTCACCCGCAGAGTGAAGGGCAGCGTCGCTCGCTCGGTTCTGTCAGGCGTGGGCCATGTCCTTAGCGGCGTATTGTTCGCGCTGCCCTTCGGCTCGTCAGGCTTCACCCTCTCATGCGCGGCTGGAGCCTTGCTCTTCTTCGGCTGGGATAAGCTGCTGCAGGCACAGTTCGCTAGAGGCGGGCGGAGGCCGGCTATGCTCATCACTCTAGCGCTTCCTGTTATGGTTATCATTGGCCTAGGCTTGTTCTCCAACATGGGAGACGGACCGCCTCAGCAAGCGCCGTTCACAGCAGAGGATGCCGTCGCCTTCGCCACCTCCGGGAAAGGCACCGTTACCGACATGTTCCCCAAGCAAGCAGGCTCCTCCCAAACCGAGGTGAACGGCTTCACGATTACGAAGGAAACGACGGTTGTCCGAACAGGCACCGAGGAATATGAAGTGACCTTCCGTGAGCGCTGGAGCAAGGAAGGCAGCGAGGAGGGCAGCCGATGGTTCACTTACGTCGTTACCCGCCAGGGCATGACGTCCAAGGATGCCGGCGGCGATTCACCGCCTTATGAGCGTTAAGGCTGCGCGACTGGCGCTTGCTGGTAATAATAAGGGGGCATCAGCAGCCACCCCTTCTCGATCATCAGCCCTCTAAGCGTCATAGAGAACGCCGCCTTCTTCATCTGGAAGCCCGCGAACATGACGCCCACATCCGGCCGGACTGCCTCCGTCATGCCGCGGCAGGCGGAATTAATGCCCAGCACCAAATTATAAACGAGCAGATTGGCAATCTCCTCGTCTGTCAGCTTAGCGCTTTCCGGTATGGTACGAAAGTCTCCCAGCGACTTGTCCGGGGTAGCCTTCGGCAGAGGCACGCCTTCTTGTCTCAGAAACTCCTTCAACTCCGTACGAATGGGGTTATGGACATGCTGGATAACATCCTCAATCTTGGTCTTCAGGTCAGCGTCTTGAACCGTATTCAACGACACCTGCTCCCCTCGAAGCGTCTGTTCCGTTGCCGTCAGGTAGAACCAGAGATTCATCACCTCACCGACATGAAGCGGTGTTTTTTCCTTATCTTTGAACGCTTGCATAGCGTCTTTGAACAGTTCAAGCAGATTCATAGTGGGTGCAACTCCTGTTTTTTCCTTAAGGTTCCCACTAATCCCAACGTTATTCGCCTCCATCCGCAAGAAGTAGCAGCTCCCCTCCAAAGCACCTCCCCAGCCGTCAAACCAATCTCCACAGCACATTTAGACGTTTCTGGCACGTCTATTTTTTCAGTGAGCTCCAGCAACCAGTGTTACAAGTTGGCGAATGCGAGAATGACCTGCAAAACCTACACTTATACGTGTCAAACACCCGTTTTTTCCCACAAACCTTAGATTTACATGTACGCGTTCTGCAGTTAACATTGGCCAAAGTCAATGACCCCCACTTAACTAACGTTTGAAGTGGAAGCTTGTAACGACCCGATCGTACGAACGTCTTGCGACTCCGATCTTTTGGCGTTCCGAAGAACGTGGTGTTACATCCTCGAGTAAGCCTTCGCCTACCAATGGGCAGATTGACAGCTGCCCTGCAAGCCTAGGCATGCTAAGCCTGCACCTTCAAGAAGGTACTCTCTTCCCTTCAGACAGAGATTCATGGCGCCGATCCGGTCATCATTGCTTGTATATCCGCATGCCTGGCAACGAAAGCGATGCCTGCGTTTATCCCGGTTTTCTTTGGCCGTGTGGCGGCATAGGGGACACGCTTGCGAAGTGTGCTTCGGATCCACGGCTATCACCATCGATCCTGCAAGCTTCGCCTTATACGTCACCATCTGACGCAGCTGATAGAACGCCCACGATACCGTCACATACCGATACTTCAGCTTTGACTTTTCCGCCCTGCGGCGGATCCCTGTCAGATCCTCCAGCACAAACAGCGTATTCGCCCCATATCGGGTAACGAGTGCCTTACTGACCTGATGGTTCACATCGGTCATCCAACGGTTTTCTCGTTCTCCGATTTGCTTCAGCCTGCGGCGGGACGAAGCCGTTTGTTTGCGTTGCAGCTCGGAACGCAATCGTTGGTAGTTGGCTCGTTTGTGTTTCAGTCCCCTTCCCCGAAAAAACAGCGTTCTCCCCTCGGTGTCATACACCGTAGCTACAAAGTTGATGCCCAGATCAATCCCTGCAACGTGTTCAATCTCCTTAAGCTCAGGAGAGGCCATTTCCTTAGACACTGGAATATGCAAAAACCACTTCTGTTTTTTTCATACCAGCTTGGCTGTACCGAATGTCCATGTGCCGTCGAAATAGGTCTCCATTCCTTTGGCTTCGAAGGGGATCTTAATGCGGCCTTGCAGCGTATTGACGGAGAATAGCTTTGCGCTTAGCGAGTAATCCCGTCTCCAGACGAGATCGTATTCCGGCTTCTTAAATTGTACGAGAGTCCAAGCATGCCCACTGCTCAAGATGGTCTTGTATTTAGCCCGTACCGTTTTCAATACCGACTGCGCCATTTGAGAACGCAGGCCCATCGCGCTGCGCAGGGTTCGATACGTCATTCGGTGCAGGGCAGACTGCCGGCGCTCGCTCGTCTCAAACACAAGGGCAGAGACAAAATTACAGCCTTGACGATAAGCGATCATCGTTTGTTGCAGGGCCATCATTTGACTTTCTGACGGTTTGATTTTGATTTTCGCCGTCACGGTAACGATCATACGTTCGCCTCCTCACTATACTAATTTTAGCATAGTAGGGAGAACAAGAACACACCAAATATCATTCCGGCTAACGCCGAACGCCCATTCCTCCCCCGCTTATAGAAGACGGGAGTATCCTGGGCGATATTGATGAATTTTCGAGGAAATTAATTGTATGTTATGCAGGTCGGTACTGAAACCATATGTATTGAAAAGCCAGGCCCCCACGTAACAGCATGTATCGAGTTAACAGGAACTATCGAGGAGCATGCCTACTCCAGCATAGGTAGGGCGCCGCGCTTAGGTCAACGGTAGGCAAGCAGCGAATAGCGCGAAGCGAAGTTAGCGTACAGCGAAGCTGGAGTGCAACGAAGTTACCGTACAACGAAGTTGCGTGCAACAAAAAGCACAAGCAGGCTGCCGATCCAGTCGACAGCCTGCTTGTGCTTGGTTAGTTACCTATCAAGGCAGCGCCAGCTTGCCCATCACGGTTCTGCGGTCAGCGCCGGTTGCGGCGGGGACGTTGTTCGGGATACCGCGCAGGAAGTCATGGCCCAGCAACGCAAAAATAAACGCCTCCTTCGCGTTGTTGTCCGCCAAGCCGAGCTCGCCGGATGTCATCAGCTTCTGTTCGAGGAGCAGCTCCCCGAGCATGCGAAGCAAGGGCGCGTTATGCGCTCCGCCCCCGCTTACGAAAGCATTATCGATACAGAGGCACATAAGCTAGAGCCCTCAGCTATTTGCTGTGTATACAGCAGAATAAGATATCATGGTATAATTTTCTTAAAATCGAAAAGGAGCAATACTCCCCATGATCGTAGCCGCAATCTTGTTTTCGGCATTCATCGGAATTGTAGTTATCTTCCAACTTGCATTGGCTGCAGGAGCTCCTTGGGGAAGCGCTGCAATGGGTGGGAAATACCCAGGAAAGCTTCCACCGGCGATGAGAGTTTCGGCTCTGATTCAGGTTCTCATTCTGGCCTTGTTTGCCTCCATCGTCTTGAGCAAGTCAGGAATCATTTGGTCGGAGTGGCATTCTTTCGCGAGTGCAGCGATCTGGTTCGTTGTAGGCTTCTTGGCGTTGAACATTGTACTTAACACAATCACAAGAAGCAAATGGGAACGTATCATTTGGGCGCCCATAGCGTTGGTGCTATTCATTACAAGCGTAATAGTAGCGGTCGGCTAATACAGCGACAAATCATGCACAAGGCGAATACGATCAGCGACGTCGGGCGCCTCCATGAATAGGTTGATCCCGACCTCAAGGCAGCGCCAGCTTGCCCATCACCGTTCTGCAGTCAGCGCCGGTTGCGGCGGGGACGTTGTTCGGGATACCGCGCAGGAAGTCATGGCCCAGCAACGCAAAAATAACCGCCTCCTTCGCGTCGTCCGCCAAGCCGAGCTCGCCGGAAGTCATCAGCCTCTGCTGGGGGAGCAGCTCCCCCAGCATGCGAAGCAAGGTCGCGTTATGCGCACCGCCGCCGCTTACGATTACCTCATCAACGCGGCAGCGCGGGAGGACCAACTCACGGCAGGCATCTGCGATTGTATGCGCCGTCAAAGCGGTCGCCGTAGCGACAATGTCAGCGGCCGCCAAGCCACGCTCCGACGCCTGCGCAAGCAGCTCGGTCGTATAGGCCGCGCCGAACAGCTCCCGCCCCGTCGATTTCGGCGGCGCTCCCTTAAAATAAGGATGCGAAAGCAGGCTAGCCAACAGCTCCGCGTCCGGCCTGCCAAGCGCCGCCCATGCGCCGTTCGCGTCATAGCTCATCTCCCCGTCACTCAGCGTCTGCACAACTTGATCAATAATCATGTTGCCGGGACCGGTATCGAACGCAAACAGATCGTCGATCCCGGCGTTTGGCGGAAGCACCGTACAATTGCCGATACCTCCGATGTTCTGGAGCATGCGTCCCTTCGACGGGTGGCGGAATAGGATAAGATCGCCATAAGGCACCAGCGGCGCGCCTTGGCCGCCAACCGCCATATCGGCAGGCCGGAAGTCACCGACCGTGAGCTTTCCTGTTTTTTTGGCAAGGATGGAGAGATCTCCGATCTGAAGGGTGGAGCGTATGAGATACGGGTCACCCTCTGCACCTTCTGGCATATGCCAGATTGTCTGTCCGTGCGAGCTGACGAAAGCAATATCGGACATAGACAGCCCCGCCTCGCGCACCGCCTCTATCGTCGCCGCCGCGAACACTTCTGCCATATAAGCGTTCATGCCGCAGATCCGTGACACATCCGATGACCGCGGGTCGCACAGCTCCTTCAGCCTGGCGCGCAGCTCCTGATCATAAGGCCTGGAGTAATAGTGGACGAGCCCCACCTTGGTATCCGGACCACTCCCCTCGATACGCACAACGGCAGCATCGACGCCATCAAGCGAGGTGCCCGACATCAGCCCTACCGCATATAGCAACGGTTGATCCATCACCCACTGTAGCATCTTCAACACACCACCTTCCGAAGTTCAACGATTTCCCATCACCTTTTCCCATCCCAAAATAAATCCCCATTCAGCCGCGAAGCGCCTTCAGCGCCAGCAGCACCGCACCGTAGGAGGTATCCCGCTTGGGCTCGATGCATCGCACCAGAGGCTCGCGCCAACTCATTCGCTCCTGGAATGCATCACGCATGCGCTGGCTCATTGTCAGCACGCTTCCCAGCAAGGCTAGCTCACCACTCTGCAGCGCCAAGCGGCTCACAACGGCCGAAGCCGTCGCCGCCAGAGCGTCCGCATTGTCGCGGACAATCCGAAGCGCAGCCAAGTCGCCCGACTCGCACGCCTGGAATACAAGGGGAGCAAGCGCGGCAATCTCCTTTTTGCCTCGGCTCTTGTCATAGACAAAGCCGATCAGCTCCGGCATTGAGCTTATATCGAGCTCGCGGTAAACAAGGTCGGCCATAACGGTCGGCTCCTCCCGTCCATCAGACGAACGCACGACGGCCGCCAGCAGATCTCGCCCCAGGCTATAGCCGCTTCCGCCATCATCAATGAGATGGCCGAAGCCGCCAGCCCGATGCGTCTGTCCGCTTCCGTTCCTGCCATACGCAATAGAGCCCGTGCCCGCGATGACAATCGCACCCGGCCCTCCTTCCAGCGCGCCGCTTAGCGCGGTCACATGATCGCCAACCAGCACCAGCTCTCCCGCAAACCCGCCAGCCCTTAGTCCGGCCGTCAGCAGCCCGCTCACCGCTGGATTACTGATACCGGCAGCACCCACGCATAAAGCGGCACACTCCCCAATGCCACCTGGACTGGCTCCATCGATCTCCGCGCATATGTCCGCCACCGTCCGATGTACACTCTCTGCGTCCTGCCCATTCACATTCAGAGGCCCCGCGGAGAACAAATGCCGCACCACACCGCTTTCGTCAGCCAATGTCACCGTCGTCTTCGTGCCGCCGCCGTCCAGCCCCGCAACCATCTTCATTTCTCACCACTCCAGCCTGTTGGATGTGCAACTGCTCGCGTCGGGACGCTCCCCAGCACCTTTTGAACGATTTTTCGTTCAATTCGCTCTCATCGGGGTGCCCCTGAGCTACTTTTGAACGATTTTTCGTTCAATTTGCTCGCATCGAGGTGCTCCCCAGCACCATTTGAACGATTTTTCGTTCAATTTGCTCGCATCGAGGAGCCCCCGAGCTACTTTTGAACGAAAAATCGTTCAATCTGCTCGCCGTCCACGCTTAATACAAATGAAAGACCCGCTTCCGCTCCGCGAAAAGGCGGCTCTCCTCGCGGAAGCGCTCCAGCAGCTCCGGCACATCGACCGCCTCGTCACGGTAGACGCTGTCTCCGCACAGCAGGTCGATGAACGGCCGGCCGTTCTCGCGGACCGGCGGCAGGAACGAGAACTCCTCGCCGAACAGCCGCTTCACCGTGAACAGCAGCTCCACGCCTAGCTCGACTGGCTGCAGCGCGCGCTCGTCCAGCACATGAATGTAGACGCCGCGGCAGAGCTCGCCCTCATGCTTCGAGAACGTCGGCTTGAAGTACGCGGGGCGGAAATAAACGCCCGTCAGCCCCTTCGCGTTCATCTCACCCGCCAGCAGCTCCGCATCCACGAACGGCGCGCCAATCAGCTCGAAAGGAGCCGTTGTGCCTCGCCCCTCCGACAGATTCGTGCCCTCGAACAGGCACGTACCAGGATAGAGCAGCGCCGTATGAAACCGCGGAATGCCCATTGACGGCGGAATCCACGGTCGACCCAGCTGCGAGAACGTCAGCTCCCTCGACCAGCCGATGCAGGGCACAACATGCAGCTCTGCGCCCCAGCCCTGCTCCGCGTTCGCCATTGTCGCCACCTCGCCCGCCGTCAATCCATAACGCACCGCCAGCGGGTAATTACCGACGAAGGATGCGAACCCCTCCTTCAGCACATTGCCCTCCACCGTTACGCCGTCCAGCGGGTTCAGCCGGTCCAGCACCACAAACGGCTTGCCCGCCTTCGCGCAGTCCTCCAGCGCATACAGCATCGTGTATATAAATGTATAATAACGTGTGCCTACATCCTGAATATCATAGACGACCATATCCACCGCGTCCAGCATCTCCTGTGTCAGCCGCTTGGCATCCTTCCTGTATAGGCTGTAGACTGGCACGCCCGTCGCCGAATCCCTGTAGGTGTCCACCAAGGCGCCCGCCGCCAGATCGCCTCTTACGCCGTGCTCCGGCGAGAACATCGCCGCAAGCCCGAATCGCTCATGCAGGATGTCAATCGTCGAGCGGAAATCCGCCGCAAGTCCCGTCGGTGACGTAATGAGACCGAGCCGCTTGCCTTTGAACAGACTGGAATATGCCTCTATATTGTCAATACCATTCCTGACCATCAGCCTTGCACCTCCTCTACATCCCACTATCCACTGATACGCGCGCGAGGGGAGAGGGGGAGGTCTTCGCACTTCCATGCGCCGTCGCACTCGCATTTCTACTCACATCCGCACTCCCATGTACCGTCACACTCGCCTGTACAGTCGCTCACGCCGTCACATCCGCACTCCCATGTACCGTCGCACTCGCCTGTACTGTCGCTCACGCCGTCGCATTCGCACTCGCATTTCCACTCGCATCCGCACTCCCATGTACCGTCGCACTCACCTGTGCCATCGCTCACGCCATCACCATTGCGTACCTCTGGCTCTCCCCGCACGCTCCTCTTCCCGGCTCCTACAGCTCCGACTGCCGAAGCTTCATGCTCTCCGGCGCTACCATGAACGTCTCCGCGTACTCCTTGCGCGCCTCCAGCCCTCTCACCCGAGCAAGCGACTTATAGTAGTCCATATAGTTGAACGACTTGCTGCCCGTCACGAACCAATGCGTCGACAGCGCCTCGATCCACAGATCGAACGCCTGCTGGTCGAAGTCCACGTACACGTACGGGACATAGCCAACCGCATCCTCCCAGTTCTCCCCATAATACAGCTTAGCGGCAAAATGAGCCGGGAGCTCCCGCTCGAACGTCGGAATCGCCGCAAAATACCGGGCATCGTTCACAATCCGATGCGTCGCGGCATGGTCCTTGTGCATGCTATTGCAGTGATGCGTAATGATGATGTTCGGCTTCACGAGCCGAATGACATCCGCAACGCGCATCCGGATCTCCCCATCGTCCGGCACCTCGCCATCCTCGTAGTCCAGCACGTAAGCCTCGCCGCCCAGCATGCCGGCGAACGTATGCGCCTCCCGCACCTTCTGCTCGCGGTACTCCTCCTTGTCCCGTCCCGCCGGCACACCTCGCTCACCCGCCGTCAATGCCAGCGTCGCGATCTTGTCGCCCTTCAGGAAGTGGCTGGCCATCACGCCTCCCGCCACAAGCTCCATATCCCCCACATGGGCGCCAATGCCCAGAATCGTAACCGGTTCCCTCTCCTTCATTCCGCCAGCTCCTTCCTCATAATCGCGAACGTCCTGACCGTACGAAAGCCCGCCTTCTCATAGATCCCCATAGCCGGATTGTTGCTGCCCGTATACAGCGACATATAGTCCGTCCCGATACGCTGGAACGCCTCGCACAAGCGGAAGAACAGGCTCGACCCCAGTCCGTGCCCCTCATGCTCGCTCCTTACCCCAATCCCGGCAAAATACCCCCTGCCGTTCGCCTGCCGAATCACCGGCCCCGCGAACCCGACGGCTTCGCCGTTCAGAGCCGCAATCACGACGGGCGTCCCGTCCTCCAGGCTGCGCCCGATCTCCCGCTTCCACAGCGGATTGCCAAGCGCCTCCAGCATCGTCGGCACGCCATGATGCTTCGCAGGGTCCAGCAGCTCCACCGCGTAGCCCTGCGCCGCCGCCTTCTCTTCCTTCGCAAGGATGCTCTCCGGCACGCGGAAATCGCCAAGCTTCAGATACATCGCGCACTGCGTCGCCCGCTCCGCATACCCCTGCTGAAGAAGAAAGCCGTGCAGCGCGCTCCCGCGGGGCACCCCCGGCGCATTGTTATGCTCGTGGCGATCCGTCCCTGGAATATACCAAGGGAGCTGCATCGGGTTGAAGAACAGCACGTCCCCCTGCTTCCTCCCAAGCTCCTTGAACCGCTCCTCCATTGCGCCCAGCAACGAAGCATAGGTCCCCTCGCTGGCATAACCCGCCTCCAGCACGATACAGGTGATATATCCCGCAGCATCCCCCAGAGGCAGGTCATCCCCCGTGCAGCCGCACGCGAAGCCCACAACGCGCCCCTCCTCCAGCCAGACGAACGTGCACCCCCCATCGAAGTAAGCGTTATCCAAAAACACCGTCGAAAAAAGCGCCTCGTTCATCTCCTTGTAGCCGTCCTTCACCGCTTCCTTATTCCACAAAGCAATGGTCTCCGTCTTGTAACGGTCTTCCCAAACCGCTAACATCCAGCTTCCTCCTCTCGTTGTTACACAAGAAACCTCCCTCCGCCCACGGTCTCCCGATAACGGGTCGGCCGCAGCTAGAGGGAGGTAGTTGCCTCGCTTTTCAATGAAGCGGCTTTAACAGCTCAAGCGAACGCTCTCGAACGGGAAAGCCCCCCAAATCCGGCGGGCTGGCGCGCATAAGCGGTCTGCGGTCCGCCGGGGTCCAGCCATCTCCAGACTGTCGGACCTTCAGCCGCCTGTCGAAACCCGCCTGACATCGAGGTCAGGTGTTACCCCTTCACCGCTCCCACCGTTACGCCCTCAAGGAAGTAACGCTGGAGGCTAAAGAACAGAATGAACATCGGCACCGCCGAGATGGTTGCACCCGCCATCATCGGTGCAAAATAAGTTGTGTTGGCAAAGCGGAAGTTTTTTAGGCCAACCTGGATTGTCTGCATATCCATCGTGTTCGTCACGAGGAACGGCCAGAAGAACGTGTTCCATGTATCCATAAACGTCAGGATCGCCATCACGGCCATGACCGTCTTGGACAGCGGCAATATAATCGTGGTTAATATTTTGAGCTGATTCGCGCCCTCCACCTTGGCGCTCTCCAGAATTTCCCCGGGAATGGAGCCCATGAACTGCTTCGCGAGGAAGATGTTATACACCGTCACGATGGAAGGCAGAATAAGCGCCTGGTACGTATTCTGAATCTCGAAAATGTTCACGATCAAAATATACAGCGGCACCTGCGTCACCTGATAAGGAATCATCATCGCCGCAAGCAGCACCGCAAACAGAAGACCGCGTCCCTTGAAGCTGATCTTGGAGAACGCGTAGCCCGCCGTGGTCGCGAACACCACGTTCGACACCATGACCGCGGTCGCCACAATAAGCGAGTTGAGCAGCCAGCGGTAGGAGTGCTCGCTGAATTCGAAGAAAAACTTGTACGATTCCAGCGATATTTTGCCCGGCCATAAGGAGTAGCTGACCGCGCCCGCCTCGATCGGATCGCCGAAGGAGGACATGATCATGAAATAAATCGGGAACAAAGTCGCGAGAGCAAACAGCAGAAGGAGGACGACTATAACCGTATTCCGTGCGTACTTGGCTGCGCGATTGCCCAGATGATTGTTATACAAGGCCATACCGGTATTCCTCCCTCTCCTAATATTCCACGTCTTTGCCCAGGAACTTGAACTGGATCAACGCGATAATGCCGATCATCAGGGCAAGGACCAGCGATTGCGCCGCCGCTTTGCCGAATTCGAAATATTTGAACGCGGTGTCGAAAATAAGCAAGCCCACCATCGTCGTGGAATGGTCCGGTCCGCCGCCCGTCATCAGGTAAGCGTTCTGGAACACCTGGAACGACCCGATTACACCCGTCACAAGCAGGAACAGCGTCGTCGGCTTCAAGCAGGGAAGGACGATGTGCCACATTTTCTGCCAGAAGGATGCCCCGTCAATGTCCGCCGCCTCGTAATAGCTCTCGTCGATGCCCAGCAGCGCCGCCACGTAGATAATGATGCTCGTGCCGTGGCTGGACAGCCAGGACATGAATACAAGCGAGAACATGGAGGTGGAGCTGGAGCCCAGCCAGTTCTGATTGTCGATGCCGAACAGGGCAAGAATCTGGTTCAGCACGCCGCCCGGCAGAGGATCGTAGATCCAGAGCCATACGACGGACAAGGCTACGCCGGACGCGACCGCAGGCAGATAGTAGATCGCCTTGAAGGTCGTCTGCGCCCATTTCTTGAGCGGCATAATCATGATGGCGACCGCAAAGGACAGGACCAGCGCTACCGGCACAGTGAGCACGGTGTACACGATTGTGTTCCAGACGGCTTTGCCGAACAGCTCGCTTGTGAAGGTTTCCGCGTAATTGTCAAAGCCGATATATTCGGAGCCTAGCGGCTTGTATTCCTGAAAGCTGATGATAAAAGCGCTAATGACGGGATAAGCCGTGAACAGCGCGTATCCGATCAAGGCAACCGCGATGAAGGCATATGCCCAAGCGCTGTCTCCCCGGTTCAGTCGATTTCTAATCTTGGTTGTCCCTTGAGCCATCGTGCAGGACTCCTTTCACTGCCGCTTCCTTCGTAAAATAGAGCTCGGATAGCCCCCCTTACTCCAAGGGGCGGCTATCCGAGCGTAAATTAGATGCTATACGCTATACAACCCCGTCTGCGCCGAACTTCTCAACCGCGGCCTTCTTCACCGCCTCGAACATTTCCTCCGGCGTAATCTCTCCGGCAAGAAGCGCCTGAAGCTTCGGTATAATGACTTCGTTCTCCAGCTTAATCGCGTCGGCAGCCAGCTCTGTCGGAATATCGCGGGCAGGCGGCGCTTGCTTCAGAAGCGCTTCGTCAGCTGCGATGTTGTCAGAATTGCGGCCTGTGTCCACGCCTTCAGCCGCCTTGCGAGCGCTGTCCGTGATGTGGGACAGGAACAGGTCCGTGTTCGTCGTCGCCGCCACTTGGCCGCTGGCCAGGAAATAAGCCGCTTTGGCCACGTTCGCCGCATGCTCCTCCGTTGGCTCCTTCTTGCCGCGGAATGCGACATAGCCGTCGACTACCGCATGGGATACAGCTGGCTGGCCTGCGAACGACGGCATCGGCAGAACGATGTATTCCGCTTTGATGCTGTCCGCTACGGCGCTGCCGTCATTCGCTTCGAGCTTCTTGTTGTTCGTGTTGGCCGAATTCTCGAATACGGCAAGACCCTTGCCCGTAATCATCGTCTGGCCCGTCAGGAACATGTTCCAGCGCTTGCCGGCGTCGATGGAGCCCAGCTCCTTCGGCATGGAGCCATCGTCGATCAATTCGCGAATGGCCTTCAGAACCGTGAGATATTTTTCGTCGGTATACGCATATTTATTATCTTCTGTGAACGGATACGGCATTCCCGCGCCCTTCACCAGGATGCCCAGGTAGTCCTTGGAGGCTACGCCCGCCGTCGCGAATACGAAGCCGTAACGCTTGGTCGCGTCGCCTTCCTTCACGACGCCCTTCTTAATGGCCTCGCGGAACTCGTCGTAGGTCCAGCCGCTTTGCTGCACTTTTTTGTAATCGATGCCCGCTTCCTCCAGGAACTGCTTGTTGCCGCCGATGGAGTGCACAGCCAGGTAAGCCGGAAGTCCGTATTGCTTGCCTTCCTTCGTCATGTAGCCGTAGGGGATTTCGTCGAAGTCCCCTATCATCTCCGGCGTCAGATAAGGCGAGATATCCATCATCATGCCGAGATCAGCGTACTTCGCAATGCTCTCGGAGTTCGTAAAGGCCAGATCCGGCGGGCTGCCCGCGTTCACTTGCGTGTCCAGCTTCTGCGTCATGTCCTCCCAGCTGGCCGGCTCAATCTTGAGCGTCAGATTGGGATACAACTTGTTGAAGTCGGCGGCCATCTGCTCGAAATTCTCTTGGTACTTCGGCGATACAGGCGGCAGCAGGGCCGTAATGGTGTCCTTCGCCGCAGGCGCTTCGCTGGATGCAGTAGGATTGGTGCCAGGAGCGTTGCTTGGATCTGCATTGCCATTGTTCCCGCCGTTCGAGGAACAAGCGGATAATGCGCCTACGGATAACATGAGTGCCAAAACAGTTGAAGCGAATTTTGTTTTTCTTTTCATAACCAAGATCCTCCCTTAATTATAAATTCTATATACCCACATCCCACCAAGCAACCTTACATGACTTTGGTGCAAACGCGAATAGCCCTCTTCAAACTCCCGCCGCATTCCTGCAGCAGCTTTGCCGCCGCTTCAGCCTCCAGGCCCGACTTGACCATCATGATCGCGAGCTTGCAATCCAGTGCAGCTCGCTGCAGGGCATCCTCCGCAACGTGATGCTCCACCTGCGTGGTTGACTTAATCATGCGCAGGGCGCGGTCGTACAGCTTCTTGTTGCTCGCCTTCATGTCTACCATGAGATTGTTGTACGTCTTGCCCAGCTTCACCATCGTGCCTGTCGACAGCATGTTCAGCACCAGCTTCTGAGCTGTGCCCGCCTTCAGTCTCGTCGAGCCTGCAATCACTTCCGGTCCAACGACCGGCGCGATGGTAATGTCGCTTACTTCCTCCAGCTTCGTGTCCTTGTTGTTCACGACGCAGATCGTTACCGCGCCAAGCTCTCTGGCTCTGCGCAACCCTTCAATAACGTAAGCCGCGCTGCCGCTGGCCGATATGCCGACCACCGCATCCTTGCTTGTAATGCCAATGCGGTCCATCAGCGCTCTGCCTTCGTCTCCATCGTCCTCGCAGCCCTCGACCGCGACCCGCAGCGCCACATCTCCGCCTGCAATATGCCCTTGAATGAGCAGCGGGTCTGTGCCGAAGGTCGGAGGACATTCCGAAGCATCCAATACACCCAGCCTGCCTGACGTGCCGGCGCCGATGTAATACATTCTGCCGCCGCCTGACAGCGACCGGTGAAGCGCTTCCACAGCTTCTGCTATTGCAGGCAGCTCTGCCGCTACCGCCGCCGGGACCGTCGCGTCTTCCTGATTAATGAGCATGAGCATCTGCTCCGTCGTCAGTTCGTCGATCATGGCCGATCCGGCATTAATCCCCTCCGTCGTTAAACGAGCTAAGTAGTCATTCATAGTGATTCCCCTTACGTGATCGTGGCATGGGTTCAAGCTCTGATACGCGTGCTGCGCTTGCATTCGTGTGCGCCCATCTGATCGTGTCATCTCTTGTTGCGTTACTGTTAATATGGCGTCTTGCTTAGCTCTATATTAAACAGTTTATTTCAGTTCCGTCAATACATTTTGAAATAAATTTTTAGTATGAAATATATATTTGGCATTTTGTATCAGTATTTGTGTACTTTGCACAGAAGGTGTCGAACGCCGGGAAGCCAGGCTGGGCGCGGGCTCCCGGTGAAAGCGTATACACGGTGAGGGCTTTCGTTCAAATCCGGGCACATCCAGCTACTTGAATGGCCATTTGAACGATATTTCGTTCAAAACCAGACGTACCTCTCGAGCAACGTTCCTCCATTTAGACGTTATTTCGTTCAAAGCGCCTCACTTCGAGCTCCAGCATGTGTTCACACCCCTTGTTGCCTAACGTGTTGCTGCTCCTGATCAAAGCAAACAGGCATCCGCGCTCCCCTAAGGGGCTGCGGATGCCTGCTTGGACGCGTTGCCGTTACGCGCGTTATTTTCTTCTCTTGTTCGCGATGATGCTGTGGCTTTTGGTCAAATATTTTTTGACCTGCCCATAGTCCGCGCTCGCTACTCCAGCGAACAGCATGTCGATAATCGTCAGCATCGCGATACGAGAGCCCATCGCGCCGCTGCGGATTGAAATTTCCGGCGTAGAAATGCTGAGCAGCGTGTCCGCTCTCTCCGACAGCTCGCTTTTGCTGTACTTCGTAATCGCAATGACATGCGCTCCGTTCTTCTTCGCCATGTCCAGCGCATCGAGAATTTCCAGCGTGTCTCCCGAGTTCGATACGAAGATGGCCACATCCTCCTTGGACAGCACCGTCGCCGCCGTCAGCTGGCTGTGTCCATCAACAAAGGCATGACAAATTTTGTTGATACGCGTAAACTTCTGCTCCGCATCCTGCGCGACGAGTCCCGAAGCGCCAATGCCAAAAAACATAATCCGCTTGCTCGTCCGCAGCGCCTCCACAGCGCGCGCGACCGCCGACCGGTCAAGCACGCTGAGCGTATCCTCAATCGACCGCATATTGTTCCGTCCAATATTCGATATGATCGTCGTCAGCTCATCCCCCGGCTGAATGTCCGTATATTGATCGCCGGATTCCTCGTCCATGGAGCCAAGAGAGGCCGAGATGCTGACAATAAAGCTGCGATAACCGCCATACCCCATCGTCTTGCAGAATCGCAGCACCGAAGCGTCGCTCGTCTTGCTTGCCTGTGCCAGGCTTTTGATAGAGAGATGCGGAATTTCTTCCTTATTAGAAAGAATGTATTCCGCAACCAGCCGCTCGACAGGCGTCAGACTGTCCTTGCGCTCCCGAATTTTGATCAGCACATTATCGTTAATCGCCATGTCCGCTCCCCGCCCGTTTCATATTTTCGCAACTAAATAGTATACGTATTAGACAAAAAATACAAGTAAAACGATAGAACTTCTACCCTTTCATTGTAACCTATTGAAATTTTATTTCAAAGTGTTTTATTCGTGTGAAATATTTAATTTAGTTTCGTGTCGTTATCGCTCGCCACCGCACCGCATGTGTCACTTGCCGCCTGTAACAGTCCGCTGCTCTATGATAAGATGATCAAGCAAGGACCACTTGATGGAGGAGGACACCTGTCATGATTCCAATAGATCGAGTTGACACTGAGCAGGCTTTGCAAGCTTTCGTCGGCTCAGAAGCTTATATACATAGCGAAGCTACTTCTTTTATGTTCGTTCGGAACTTCACTATCCATATTACGCATGCCTTCTTGGCTGGCGAAGGTCCATATCGCGCGGCGCTCCGCTTCGACGGTCTGGGCTGGCTGCGAGCGGAAGCGCTCACCCATTACGAGTGGGATGCCAAAGGCCGCCTGCTCCTGGCAGGCTTCGATGACCGAGGGCGTATGCATGCAGCCCTGCAGCTTGGAAAGGAGCCTTTCCCCGAATGAGACCCTTCAGCGACAACAAACAGAAGAAGCTTCTTGCGGTATTCGCACATCCAGACGACGAGACGTTTATTTGTGGGGGCACGCTGGCCAAATACGCTAACGAAGGCGTGGACATCACCCTAGTGAGCGCGACGCGGGGAGAGATGGGCAGACGGATGGGCAACCCGCCCTATGTGAATCGGGAGTCGATGCCGGAGGTGCGGGAGCAGGAGCTGAAGCAAGCTTGCGATATACTGGGCATTGCGCGGCTTCAATTTTTCGACATTCGGGACAAAACGGTCGAATTTCACGACGCCGCTCTCCTCGAGCAGCGTATCCAAGCACTGCTTCAGGAGCTTCAGCCCGAGGTTGTACTGACCTTCCACGAGAAGCTGGGGGGCCACCCCGACCATAACGCAATCGGCAAAGCGACGACCGCCGCATACCTGCGAAGCGGCTTAACGGGCGGGCTGTACTTTATATCGTTCGGAAGCGCGATGGCGCAGCCGGAACGCTTCGGCTACACCCGCGAGGATATCGTCCGAGTGGACATGAATGCGTACAAGCGAACGAAGCTGGCCGCATTCCGCGCACACCGCTGCCAAACCGAGATAGACGAGTGGGTCTGGAAGCCCGACGAAGAGGCCATGTCCCATCTGGGCAATCATGAATATTTTATCGTGGGGGATAAAAGAACGCCTCGCAGACATCCGGCAAATTTATTCAAGCCCTAAGCTTGCCGGAAGCCTTCCCGCGTCACATCCTCCAAAGCAGATTTCGCGAGATTCATCATGACGGAGCTGTCCATCGGCGGGTTATGGAGTCCTGCCCGGACATCCCGGTAGTACCTCTCCAGGGGACAGCTTCGGGACAGGCTCGCGCCTCCAACAATCCGCATCGCTTTGTCTACGATTCCCAAGGTATGATTGGTCACCGTATATTTGGCCAGCCCCAGCTCCGTTCTAAGCATGGGTCTATGCTGGGATTCACGATCCCAGCGGTCGGCCGCAGCATACAGCATCGTTCTTGCGATTCGGAGCTCAGCCTCCATCTCGCCAATGGTCTGCTGAACGGCCGGCAGACTGGCAATCGGCTTGTCGAGATAATTGGGCTGGTACGTCCGGGCATATGCCAGAGCATAGTCCCGCGCCGCCAGAGCGATGCCCATGTAGCACGCAGGGATATGCAGCAGCCAGCCGCCGCCGTCGTCCAAGCCCTCGCCTTTAATTCGATCTTGCTCCGGAACAAAGGCATCCTCCAAGACTACGTCATGACTGCCGGTCGCTCGCATTCCCAGCGTATCCCATGTCTCCACCAGCCGCACCTGCTCCGAGCGACGGACCAGAAATTCAGCCGTTACGCCTTCATCGGGGACATATGCCGTCACCACAAACCGGTCCAGAATGGGAGACAGGGTACTGAACGTTTTGCGTCCCGCCAGTCGCCAGCCTCCTTCCGAACGCATCGCAGCCGTCTCCGGCTTGCCTCCCCTGCTCGGACTTCCAGTCGCCGCTTCGCTTGCGAATGTATTAATCATTGCGCCGTCCCGCACAATGGCTTCGCATAGCTCAGCGAACAATTCACTCTGCCACTTCCCCGTCTCGCGGAAATGGAACACCTGTCCCAGATGCCAGCCGACCGCAAGCGCGGTAGCTCCATCGCCGTATCCGAGCCTCTCCTGAAGCTGAACAAGCTCATACAAGGTAATGCCGTCTCCGCCATACGCCTTAGGCACTGTCACCTTCAACAGGCCCGCATCCTTCAATTCGGCAAAATTCTGGAATGGGAAGGAGCCCTCCCGGTCATGCCGTTCAGCCCTTTGAGCAAATCGCCCCGCAAGCTCCTCCGCTATCCTCATGCGTTCACGTTCTTGATCGTTGCGTATATATTGATCGATGTAGCGCTCCACCTCAGCGTCACTCCTAACCTATCCCTATGGTTGTCAGGTCTTATCATACACTGTATTCGCGAACGGGACTACATGGCTGAGGCAGGCGGAGGGCTTTCGACAAAAAACAAGTATAGTTTTTATAGGAACATCTAAGCTCTGTTGGGTAGTCCAGCACATTCCCATGGTTTACGATTGTAAGTGCTTTCATTTATCGAAAGCGCTTTACTATCACGTATAGGGGGAATGTATTCACATGAATCGGAAGCTTAAGCCGATCCTCTCGCTTCTGCTCGCATTCGCTTTGCTCCTGCCATCCGGCTGGCTCGCTCCGGCTGCTGGTGCGAATCAGTCTGCTGGAACTGTTGTTCTATCCCAGAGCTTTGAAGATGACTCAACCGGCGGTTGGGGACCCGTATGGGGTGGCACCGGGAACGTGGCGATTTCAACCACTGTTGCGTCTGACGGCGCCAAGTCCCTGCAATTCTCGGGACGAACGGCCAGAAGCCACAGTCCGAGCCTCAACCTGACATCTATCATGCAATCGGGCAAAACCTATGATGTATCCTTGAAGGTTCGATTGGGCGCTAACAATGACGGCTCAAGCAGCAGCGATACGCTCCACATCGCCTCCAAGGTCAACTCGCCGATGCTCCAAAACATCTATCCTTGGCTCATTGGGGACCAAGCGGTTACATCTGGTGTGTGGACAACCTTTGAAGTGAAAAATTATGAGGTTCCTGCCGGTACAACGGAATTTGTCATCTGGGTGGAATCCGTTGAAGCATCCCAGTCCACAGCGGACATCTACATTGACGAAGTGCTGATCAAGGACGTGACGCCAGCACCATCTACAACTGTTCTATCCCAGAGCTTTGAAGATGACTCAACCGGCGGCTGGGGACCCGTATGGGGTGGAACCGGGAACGTAGCGGTTTCAACCACTGTTGCATCTGAGGGCTCCAAGTCCCTGCAATTCTCGGGGCGAGCGGCTAGAAGCCACAGTCCGAGCCTCAACCTGACGTCTATCATGCAATCGGGCAAGACCTATGATGTATCCTTGAAGGTTCGATTGGGCGCTAACAATGACGGCTCAAGCAGCAGCGATACGCTCCATATCGCCTCCAAGGTCAACTCGCCGATGCTCCAAACCATCTATCCTTGGCTTATTGAGGACCAAGCGGTTACATCTGATGTGTGGACAACCTTTGAAGTGAAAAATTATGAGGTTCCTGCCGGTACAACGGAATTTGTCATCTGGGTGGAATCCGTTGAAGCATCCCAGTCCACAGCGGACATCTACATTGACGAGGTGCTGATCAAGGACGTGACGCCGGGAGCTACGCCTGATGAAGGAAATCTCGATCAGACGGGCATCAACGCTGATTTTGAGAACGGCATTGGAGCCTGGGCGATTCGCAGTACTGAAGGCAACGGCCAAATCGCCGCAACAACCGCAGCAAATCATACTACCGGTGGATCAAGCAGCTTGGAAGTAACCGTCTCTACTCAATATAACGGTCCAATTCTGGATGTCATGAGCAAGATGCATAAGGGCCATCGCTATCATCTGTCTGCCTGGGTAAGAATGGCTTCCGGTCAAACAGCCACTTCTCTGCGTATTAGCGTACAGAGCGGAGACAGCACCTTCACCAACGTGTCGGCGAACGTCTCGGCGACGGACAGCCAGTGGGTGGAGCTGTCGGGCGACTACACGGTGGCGACTACGCCATCGGTATTGAAAGCCTATGTGGAAACAGCTCAGAACCCAGGTAATCCGGCCGGCTCTCCCGTGACCTTCTACATGGATGACTTCACGATTACCCA
Organism: Paenibacillus sp. PL2-23; assembly: GCF_040834005.1. Classification (NCBI taxonomy): domain Bacteria; kingdom Bacillati; phylum Bacillota; class Bacilli; order Caryophanales; family Paenibacillaceae; genus Paenibacillus; species Paenibacillus sp. PL2-23. Next base: position 631,068 of record NZ_CP162129.1, on the reverse strand, counting down.
TCTCGGCGCCGTTGCGGCTCCGAAGCCGATTCAAAACATAACGCCAATCAAGGACGTATACCAGGATGACTTCCTAATCGGCACGGCCGTTGGCGATGCGGAATTTGAAGGCCTTCGTCTGGAGCTCCTCAAGAAGCATCACAACGTCGTCACGGCCGAAAATGCGATGAAGCCGGACTATGCTTACAATGGAGCCAGAGAGTTCGATTTCACCGCAGAGGATGCTCTCGTGGCCAAGATCAAGGAGCAGGGACTTCTGCTGCATGGCCACGTGCTAGTCTGGCATCAACAGATGCCGACATGGCTCAGCTCCGACGCGGCAGGCAATCCTCTCGATGAGGCTGAAGCGCTGGCGAACCTGACCGAGCACATCACGACGGTTGTGGAGCATTTCGGCGATGATGTAATCTCATGGGACGTTGTTAACGAAGCGATGAATGACAACCCTCCTAATCCTGCCAATTGGAAAGCGTCCCTGCGCAACTCTCCCTGGAAGGCCGCTCTCGGCGAGGATTACGTCGAGCAATCGTTCCGAATAGCCAAGGAAGTTATTAAAGAGAATAGCTGGGACATCAAGCTGTACTACAATGACTACAATGACGACAATAAAAACAAGTCGACGGCTATCGCCAATATGGTGAAGGAAATCAATGAAAAATATGCTGCCGAGAACAATGGCGAGCTGCTCATTGACGGCATCGGCATGCAGGCGCACTACAATCTGAACACAAAGCCAGATAACGTGGAAGAGTCCTTGAAGCGGTTCATTGATCTGGGTGTGGAAGTCAGCATTACGGAAATCGACATCACAGCTGGCACCGATTCCGTGCTTACGGAGAAACAGGCTAAGCAGCAAGGCTACCTATACGCACAGCTAATGAATTTGTACCGAGAGTACAAGGATGATATCGCTCGCGTAACATTCTGGGGCTTGAATGACGCGACGAGCTGGCGAGCTTCTCAGAATCCTTTGCTGTTCGACAAAGACCTGCAAGCCAAACCGGCATACTACGGCGTTATCGATCCGGATACATTCATAGCGGAAAATCCGCCCACGGCTACTGAAGCCAACCAGTCCTCCGCCAAATACGGAACGCCTGTTATTGACGGTACCATCGACTCCATCTGGAGTGAGACGGCGGCTATGCCAATCAATAAGTTCCAGATGGCTTGGCAAGGTGCTAGCGGCAGCGCGAAGGCCCTATGGGATGAAAATAATCTGTACGTGCTGTTCCAGGTGAACAACGCTGAGCTGGATAAGTCCAGCGCCAATGCATGGGAGCAGGACTCCGTGGAGGTATTCCTGGACCAAAACAATGGGAAGTCAACCTCCTATCAAGCTGACGACGGACAATATCGGGTCAACTATGATAACGAAGCCTCTTTCAATCCGCCAAGCATTGCAGACGGCTTCGAATCGGCAACCAAAGTGATCGGCAGCAACTATACGGTCGAATTGAAAATTCCGCTGACGGCTGTAACGCCGGCCCATAACGTGGAACTTGGCTTCGACGTACAAATCAATGATGGCAAAGCCGGTGCGCGACAAAGCGCCGCAAGCTGGAATGACACGACCGGTCAAGGCTACCAGGATACATCTGTTTTTGGTGTTCTGAAGCTTACAACAGACTCAATCGTTGCTCCAACCCACCCCATCGTCACGGTCCCAAGCCCGCCAGCCGGCGTGGAGGCAACAGACGGCGGCGCCGTCATTAAGCCCGTCGCGAAGGTGGAGGGGAACCGAGTCATTGGCCAAATCTCCAGCGACAGCCTGAAGAAAGCGCTGGAGCTTGCGGCTCGGAGGGACGGCGGCAAGAAGCAAATTGCCATCGAGGTGCCGAAGCAGGCGAACGCGCTCGCATATGAAATCGAGCTGCCGGCTCAGAGCTTGAACGGCGAACAACACTTCACGCTCCAGATGAAAACCGAGCATGCGACGTTGAACATTCCGAGCAACATGCTGTCCGGTAAGGCCTCCAACGCTCCTATCTCCATTCGCGTGGCCAAGGCCTCAACCGAGGGCATGAACGCTGCTGCGCGCGAGCAGATTGGAGATCGTCCCGTTCTGGATCTGAACGTCTATCTCGGCAATGAACAGCTGGAATGGAACAATCCGGAGGCGCCCGTCATCATTTCGGTGCCTTACGTACCGACTGAAGGGGAGCTCGCTCAGCCGAATGCCATCGTCGTCTGGTACATCGCCGGCAACGGCGATATTAGCTCGATTCCGAACGGCCGATATGACGCGGCAAGCGGAACGGTTATTTTCCACACGACGCACTTCAGCACCTATGCAGTTGCCTCCGTTGTGACGTCCTTCGATGACTTGGCGGGCGTGCCATGGGCGAACCAAGCCATTGACGCTATGGCTGCGCGCGACGTCATAAGAGGAACGGCCGAGCATACCTTCTCACCTACCGCGGCTATGAAGAGAGGCGATTTCATCGCCCTGCTGGTCAGAGCGCTGGAGCTGCAGTCCGCGGGTGCCGATACCGCAACCTTCATAGATGTCAAAGCGAGCGCGTATTATCACCAAGAGCTGGCCATTGCGCAGAAGCTCGGCATTGCCACTGGCTTTGAGGATGGCACCTTCCGGCCAGATCAGTCTCTCTCCCGTCAGGACATGATGGTGCTTACAGCCCGCGCGGCTGCAGCAGCCGGCAAGACGCTGGAGGGCGACGGCTCACTGGAGGGCTATGCCGACGTATCCAGCCTTTCCGCTTATGCCGTGGCAAGCGCGGCAAGCCTGTCGCAGTCAGGTATCGTGAACGGCAAGAACGGCAAGCTTGCGCCGCATGAGTCTCTGACAAGAGCGGAAGCCGCTGTTATTCTGTACCGGATCTGGGGCTTGCAAGATTAACCAATTGCAGCAATACGAGACAAAAAGCCGGACCATCCCTACGATGGTTCGGCTTTCTCTTGGTATTCCCTATACTTCCCTATACAAAATCCTCTCGCAGCAAATCCGTGTTGATGCCGATCGCAGCGCGGCTCCCCTCTCCTGCTGCGATAACGGCTTGAGCGGGCGCGATGCCGGAGGCGTCGCCCGCGGCGTAGACGCCATATACGCTCGTTCGGCCGAGACTATCCGTCTCCATGCCGCCTGCTTCGTTCATACGGCAGCCGAGCTGGTCGCCAAACGGCGAAGCGTGCCTCCAGTAGGTCGACACAAAGCCGCCTGCCCGCTTCATGGATTTGCCGTTCTCGAATTGAACAGAACGGAGCGCTCCATCCTTGCCTGCGAGCTCCTTAATTCGCTCATAAGAAATTTGAACCTTTTTACGCTGGAGCAGTCGGATTTCTTCCTGGTTCAAGGAGCCTGCCGCTCCATTCGTGCATAGCAGCAGGTCGCGGCTCCATTGATAGGCAAGCCTCGCCAGAGCGAATGCCCCGCTCCCTTCAGCGATGACAACCAGGGGCTGATCCCGCAGCTCGTAGCCGTCACAGTACGGGCAATTGTACAGGCTTCGCCCGTAAAACTGCCGGATGCCAGGTATGTTCGGCAGCGTCTCGCGGAGCCCCGTAGCCAGCAGCAGCTTGCGCGCCTGGTACACCGCACCGTCACCCGTCTGCAGACGGAAGCCGCCTCCTGGCAATGGCATCACGCCAGTCATTTGCTTCGTAGACGCTTGAACGGAGGGATACCTCCGAATATCCTGCCAGGCGAGATTTCTCAGCTCTGCCGGCTTGACGCCGTCCCTGGTTATAAAGCCATGCGTATGCCTCGTCACCGCATTGCGCGGCTGATTGTCGTCGAACACAATGACCCTTCTTCTCGCCCGGCCCAACACAAGCGCCGCATTCAGCCCCGCCGGACCTCCACCGATAATGGCACATTCCACCCTCATTCCGTCTCCACCCTCCGAGCCATCGTCGTTACACGAGACCAAAAATGCTCATCAGATTATGTATATCGGAGGCGGAGCGGCGTCATGCTTTCAGATCGTAATCTGGGGGCGCGCCCGACTCGTGCATGGCTATTTAACCTGCATCGTGCTCCGAGCTTGGGACCGCATTCTGGCCAAAATAATTCAGCACCTCCGCCATCGTCGGCATGCCGTCCTGCGCACCGAACTTGGTGACGGCGAGCGCCGCTGTCTGGGCGGCTAACGCCACTGCCTCACCCACCTCGCGCCCTTCGCACAGCCCATAAGCCAGACCCGCGTTAAAGGCGTCTCCAGCCCCGGTTGTGTCGACCACCTGCATGCGATGGGCTTGCTGGCGCCGAAGCTTCTCCCCTCTCGCCTTCCAAGCGGCGCCCTCCGCGCCCAGCGTCGTGACAACGCAGGACGGCCCTTGCGCCAGCAGCGCGTCCACCGCTTCCTCCAGGGGGCTGTCGTCTCCCTCTCCTGCCGAATCGACTCCCGTCAGTACCGCAAGCTCCGTACCATTCGGCGTTATGTAATGGATGCGGCCAAGCAGGCTAGGGGGCAGCGCACGCGCCGGAGCCGGATTCAGAATCACTAGCTTCCCATGCTTCTCAGCCAGCTCTGCCGCCCGCTCCACCGTCCCCAATGGAATTTCCAGCTGCAGCAGCACCGCGTCAGCCCCAGCGATAATCGCTTCTATGTGATCCATATCCTCCTCGCGAAGCTCCGCGTTTGCTCCAGCAACGATGACGATGCTGTTCTCCTCAGGCGTCAGCGTTATAGAGGCAGTGCCAGTCGGAGCCTTCTCCGTCTTCTTCACATGCTCGCAGCTTACACCGCTGGCGTTCAATGACGCTAGCAGCGTCCCGCCGAAGCTATCGGCACCCACGGCACCCACCATCGTCACCTCTGCGCCAAGACGGCCCAGCGCCACGGCTTGATTCGCCCCTTTGCCGCCCGGGACAAAATGAATCTCTTCACCCGCAATCGTCTCACCCGCGGCAGGGAATCTTGCTGCTTTGACCACAATATCCATGTTCAGACTGCCTACAACTACAATCCTCGGTCGCTTCATCACGCCAGCCCTTCCTTCTCTCTTGGTATACCGCTCTACAATAGGCTATACTTGTTATTCATTGTAGCAGAAGGACCCCCTGTGTTTTATCAAAAATCGAGCTTGTTTCTTATATGATTTGGCTATTTGATCGTTGAAAAAAAGCAGCACTCAGCTCCACAACCAGTGGCGCCGCGTGCTGCTTCTTGTTATGGCTATAGCTCAAACCGGCCGCACCAGCGTGAAGCGTTCCCCCAGCTTCGCATAGTCATCGCCTGCGAGGCGGCTGATAGGACGAAGAGCGTCTGGATCGATACGGCCATTCTCATACAGCGTATCGTCCACATGGAAGCGCACGACGCGACCCAGCAGCAAATCGCAGGACGGCGCTCCCTCACGGCCGCCTAGCGGAATACTTTGCTCCAGCACACATTCCAATCGAATGCGGGCTTCCGCAACGCCAGGAACGGCGATCTTGTCGCTTGGCACAGGCGTCAGACCCGCGAGCTCAACCTCGCTCACATGGGACGGCACCGGAACGGCTGTCTCATTAATTGCTTCAATATACGTCTCGTCGGCGATATGCACAACGAACTCCCTACGCTTGCCCGCATGGCGGGCGGTATCCTTCTGCTCACCGTTCTTGCGCTGCACGGATATGGACACCATGGGGGGATCGGCCGATACGATATTGAAAAAGCTGAATGGAGCGGCGTTCAGCACTCCGTCCTCCGACAAGGTCGTCACGAAGGCAATCGGCCGAGGCAGGATGCTGCCAATAAGCAGCTTATAATTGTCCTGAGCGCTTTGGCTGTCGGAATCGATGCTGGGCATGCTTCCTCACTCCTTCCCGAATTGATGCTTGAACCAAGCTGCGGCAGTCTGCGCTTCTGTGCTCGTCAGTTGATGGCCGAACCGCTCCCAATGCGTCGTCACCGCCGCTCCTGCTCCGCCCAGAAGCTGCTCCAGCTCACGCGTCTCGCTTGGCGGGCAGATAGGGTCGTTCTCTCCTGCTCCAATGAAGACTGGCAATCCCGTCATATCAGGCAGCTCAAGACCTCTCTGCGGCACCATAGGATGATGAAGCACAGCTCCCTTCAACGCCCCCTGAGCTCGGAACAACAGGCTGGCTGCAATATTGGCGCCATTGGAATAGCCCACGGCTACAATATTCCGCCGGTCGAAGCTGTATTCCTCGGCTGCGCTGTCCAGGAAGTCGCCGAGCTCCTGCGTCCGGAGGATCAGATCCTCGATATCGAATACACCCTCTGCCAGCCTGCGAAAAAATCTAGGCATGCCATTTTCCCTCACATTGCCCCGAACGCTAAGCACCGACGATGCCGGCGATAGCAGCTCCGCGAGCGGGAGGAGATCCCTCTCCGTTCCGCCCGTTCCGTGGAGGAGCAGCAGTACCGGCGCGGTGTCGTCTTGCCCTTGAATGAACAAATGCTGCATTGCTGCTGTCGTCATTTCCACTCACCCTCCAACACTCGAATTTCAAACGGCGTCAGCAATCTCTCGATTTCGCCGCGATGCTTCTCATACCACTCCGGCAGCTTCAGCTCTTCGCCCAGATGGTCCAGCTCCTCATCGCGTGTGAAGCCTGGTGGATCTGTTGCAATCTCGAACAGAATGCCGCCCTCTTCCCTGAAGTATAGCGCGTTGAAATATTGCCGGTCTACAATTGGCGTTGGCTGGTAGCCGTGCTGCGATACATGCTCTCTCCACATCGCATGCTCCGCGTCGTCCTGGGCGCGCCATGCGATATGATGCACCGTGCCATGTCCACCGTGTCCGGCAGGCATCGCGGTTGCGTTCACGTCAATGATATTGCCGACGTCGCCGAAGGAGCGATAGCGGACAAATCCAACGTCTTCGCCGACTTTTGCAAGACCCATCACATTCTCAAGCAGGCGGCCCGTGGAGTCGGGCTTGGTGCTGAAGAGCACGGCGCCGCCGAAGCCTTTGATCGCTTTGTCGACCGTTACCGCCCCGAAGGCCCATTGGCTACTGGGTCCCTCCTCCCGCTCCACAATCTCAATGCGAAGACCGTCAGGGTCCGCGAATTGCAGATAACGCTCACCGAAGCGCTCCGTCTCTTGAGCTTCCACACCGAATGCCGCCAAGCGCCTTTTCCAGAAATCGTACGCTCCTGCAGGCACAACATAGGTGGTTATGCCCACCTGTCCGCCGCCGATGCGTCCTCTACGCGAGTCCTCCCATGGGAAGAACGTAATAATCGTGCCTGGGCTTCCCGCTTGATCGCCGAAGTACAGATGGTATACCTCAGGCGCGTCGAAGTTAATCGTTTTTTTCACCAGTCGAAGTCCCAGTATGCCTGCATAGAAATCCGATGTAGCCTGGGGGTGACGCACAAATGCTGTTATATGGTGAATACCTGCTGTTTGTTGTTGAGTGGTCATCATCTATCTCTCCCTTGTGAATTTGTAATATTAAGCTTCTTAAAATTAAGATATAAGCCCTGTGTCTTCTTGGCCTTCTCATTGCTGCAAATGTGCATCAATTTGTCCGGCTTAGCTGCTCAAATGGTGAAATTGCTGCGATTGTACATGATTTCCTGCCAATCTGCGGGATTGCGATGCGTGATGAGACTAAATCCTGCAGATTTGCAGCAACTGGCCTGCACGTAACCCTCACGAGGGTGAAATCCTGCAGATTTGCAGGATTCAACTCTTCGGAAGGACTTCGGATGGTGAATCGTCGACAACCCACCGCTTGCTTGGCTGCCTGCCTAGTCATAGTCACGGCTAAATGCCGCTACTTATAGGCCTGCTGCGCGAACTTGCCAAGCTTCTTCAGCAGCTCGCTGGCAACCCGCTTCTCCTCGGCGGTTAATCCCCCTGTCGCTTGCTCGATAACGGTAGTGTGCGCCGGGAAGATCTCTTCTATGAATCGACAGCCTTCCTCCGTCACCTCGGCATAGATCAATCGACGGTCCTCCTTCGAGGTGCGTCGCTTCACCAGGCTTTTCTTCTCAAGCTTGTCGACCACATACGTGATGTTGCCGCTGCTCATAAGCACCTTCCCGCCAATCTGCTGCAGCGGCTGCGGTCCTCTATGGTAGAGCAGCTCCAGTACGCCGAACTCAGTACGGTTAAGGCCCTTTACACGAATATCGCGATCCGCATGGGCATTCACCCATTGGCTAGCTCTAGACAAAGCGATGTATAGATCGAGCGCTTCATTTCTGGCACTTGCCGCTGCGCCTGTTGTGACGTTTGTTGTTGTGTCAGTTGCTGCGCCTGTTGTGTCTGTTGTTGTGTCTGTTGTTGTGTCTGTTGTTGTGTCTGTTGTTGTGTCTGTTGTTGTGTCGGTTGTTGTGTCTGTTGCTGCCCCTGATGTGGTGTCTGTTGTGGGGTCTGCTATTGCGTCGGTTGTTGTGCCTGTTGCTGCGTCTGTTGTAGTATCGGTTGCTGCGTCTTTTGCCCCGTCTGCGGCGTTGGTGCTGCTTGCGTGATTAGGCTCACTCATTGGCTCTCACCTCCATGCTGATATCTCTTGAGGTCAATTATCTTAAATTAAAGATAACAGACCTCTTAACCAATGTCAACTCTCATTGAGCTCTGTCAGCTTCCCATTCACGCCCAGCTCTCGGTACACGGTAGGACGGAACAAGTAGCACCACATGGCAAACAAACGTTAAGGGCAGCTGCGCCCTCTTGCGGGGCAGCAAACGTATAGTTTCGTGTTGAACACTCCCGCCACCTAAGAGGTGGAGGATTCTTGGGTTGCTGCTCCTCACGGAGCAAAGTCGTAGCGATATTTTTTTGAAATATCGTACACCAAGCGATCCCTGTGGTTCCCACAGTTCCTATTTTATTCGTTACTGGGCCATGGCCTTTATGTTTTGTGCCGCATTCCAATCTCGGTCATGTGGCGTTTGGCAAGATACACATGTCCATCCCCGCACGCTCAAATCCCTCACTTCTGCTTGCTTGTACCCACAGACGTGACAGGTTTGGCTCGTTGGCGCAAATACCGGTGTTTCCTTGATCGTTCGCCCATACCACTTGGCTTTGTAATGCAGTTGACGGCTCATTTCGCCCCAGGATGCATCTGCTATGTGTTTGGCGAGGTGTCGTTGTTTCATCATGTTTGCAATACGTAAGTCCTCGAGACAGATCGTTTGGTTTTCACGGATCCATTTCGTAGTCTGCTTATGCATCGCGTCTAATCGGCTATTTCGAATCCTTTCATGGATGAGGGCGACTTTTCTTTTCGCTTTAGACCAGTTACTTCCGCCTTGTTTCCTTCTTGCAAGGATGCGCTGCCATTTCGTGAGCAGCCGTTCATATCGCAACGTATATCTTGGATTATCCATTGCAGGACCTTCCGAAGGCACGGCAAGATACTTGATACCCACGTCAATACCGAGTATGCGGTCAGTTAAAGGAAGAGGCTGGATGTCGACCTCGCATACCAACGATACAAACCATTTGCCGCTTGGGGCTAGTCGTACGGTAGCGGATAGGATCCGGCCTTCGATCTCTCTTGACTTGGCATAGGGTACCCAGCCTAGCTTGGGAAGTTGCAGACGGTTTTCCTTCACAGCAATGTTCCCGTTCGTATATCGCGTCGTATAGCTTTGTACGGGATGCTTGCGACTCTTGAAGCGAGGTCGTTCATTTTGCTTGTTGAAGTGGCGCTGATATCCGTCAGCCAAGTTTCGCACAGCCGACTGTAAGGCAATGCTGTCCACTTCTTTCAACCAAGACCACTCGCGCTTCATGTCAGGAAGCTGAGATGCACAGGCGTTATAAGACAAACCTTTGCCTGTAACCTGATAGGTATGCCTCCATTTTGCTAGGAGGTGGTTGAACACAAAACGGCAGCAACCCAATGTTTTGCGCAATTGCATGATTTGTACATGACTAGGATAGATCCGAAATTTGAAGGCTTTATGCTGGAGCATCGTCTGATTCGTCACCTCGCTGCAAAAGAGATGAATGTAACTCATTCCAATTATGGCACAAATGTTCGCATTTATCCACAAACAAAATTCCCGATTCATCCCCTGGCTACGCTCTCACTTCGTGAGTAAGGTGGCTTAGAGGCAGGGGTATTCTCGGTGTCTATGATAAAAAATAAGCGTGAGGCGCCACGACGAGCAATAGCCACACGAGAGATCGTTATTGTGACTTTGGAGTAGCTAATCAGTCTGATAACGACACGCGGTGTGGCTATAGCTCCATATAAGGCGCCACGACGAGCAATAGCCACACGAGAGATCGTTACAGTGACTTTGGAGCAGCTAATTAGTCTGATAACGACACGCGGTGTGGCTATAGCTCCATATAAGGTGACATGACGAGCGATAGCCACACGATCGTTATAGTGACTCGGCACACAAGCCCATCAGCCTTCCTTGCTGCCTTCTACGTGTGCGCCGGTACAACATCCGGCGGGGCGGTGTCCGGACGCACAAGGGAATGCTTCTCCCAGGCGCGGCTGCGCCAGCGGAAGTAGAAGATAATGGCGCGAATCCATTCGTCCGCCGCGATCGCCAGCCAGATGCCGACGAGTCCCATATTCAAATGGAATACGAAGAAGTAGCCCAGCGACAGGCTCATGCCAACCATCGTGAACATGCCGATCCACAGCGGATATTTGGCATCGCCGGAGGCGCGAAGCGAGTTGACGATAATGATGTTGATCGTCCGCCCTGTCTCCAGAATGATGCTGTAGAGCAGCACCTGCGCTCCAATCCGCAGCACTTCCGCATCGTCCGTGAAGATGCCCACAAGCTGCTCCCGGAACGCTACGACAACACCGATCATCACAAGCGACACCGCGCTTGCCGAACGAACGCTCATCCAGACGCGCTTGTAGGCGTCGTCCGTACGGCCCGCTCCGACGAATCGACCGACCATAATGGACGTTCCGATGCCGACGGCAAACGCAAACAGGTAGATGAACATCGAGATATTCGATGCGTATTGCTTCGCCGCCAGGGCGGCCTCGCCCAGGTAGGTGGTGTAGAACAGGAAGATGATCTGACAGCAATGGTACATCACTTGCTCCAGTGCTGACGGAATGCCGATCTTCAAGATTTTTCCGATATATTCCTTGGACAAATTCAAATAATAGCTCACCTGAATGCGAATCTCCATAATCCGGTACAGCAGCCAGAAGAACACGACCACCGCGATAAGCCGGCTTGCGATTGTGGAGATCGCGGCACCCTCGACGCCAAGCGCCGGCATGCCGAAGTTGCCGAAGATAAGCGCATAGTTGCCGATAATATGGATCACGTTCATCCCCAGCGCAACAAGCATGGCCTCCTTCGTGAACCCGTGCACCCGAATAATAGCGGCCAGCGAATTAATGATTGCCTGCAGGAAGATGGCGCCGCCCACGATAGCGAGATAGCTTTGCGCGAACTCATACACTTCACCGCTCAGGTTCAATGAACGCAGCAGGTAGCTGTTGAACAGCACGAAGCCTGCGCTCATGACCAGGCCGACAAGCAGATTCAGCGTGACAGCCAGGGCGGATATTTTGGCCGCTTCAAAAAACTTCCTCGACCCAATATACTGCGCCACCACAATCGACGCCCCATTGCCGATAACCTCCAGCAGCAGAATCGCGATATGCAGGTACTGGTTCGACGCGCCGACGCCAGACACTGCATTGTCCGAAATGGCGCTCAGCATAAACGTATCGGCGATGCCCATCATCATGAACAGCGCCACCTCAAGAAAGATAGGCCACGTTAGGTAGAACAGCTTCAAATCCTTACCGTTATGTTTCCCCAATGATGCTCCTTCAGCATGTCCTTCCATCCTATCACCTTCACTCCGTTACTCAGACTCTCTCTATAATGACCATCGTATCGTAGCACACAATACCAGCCATTGCATCAGCAATTATTGGCGAAAAAGCATGCGATTTTGTGAAGCCGGGCGTAATGCTGCCAAATGTAATGTTCATACAAAAAAGTACAGCCTCCCCTAATCCATCAGAGAGGCTGTACCTTCTTCATTATTCAGCAGCGCTTACGAATATCGCACCCATCATATTGTACAGCATCATGGCCGCTTGCTCGCGTGTCGCCATCTCCTGCGGAGCGAACATGACACCCTCCGCGCTTTGCTTGCCCGATATAATGCCGGAGCTTTGTGCCAGTGCTACCGCTTCCTTGGCGTAGGCGCTAATCGACGCTTCATCGGAGAAGGTAATCGGCTCCTTCACGCTTGGCAGCTCGATCTCCATAAACGCCGCCATACGCACCAGTATGGTCGCCATCTGCTCACGCGTTACGCCGTCCTTGGGATGGAACGAGCCGTCGCTCATTCCGTTGACGATGCCGCTCTCTGCCGCCCACTCTACGGCTGCCGCATAATACGCGTCCGCCTCAATATCCGTGAAGCTGGAGGCTTGCAGTCCCGCGCTCAGATCCGCCTCCAGCAGACGGGCAATCAGAAGCGTGAAGTCGGCGCGTGTCATTCCCGCCTTGGGAGCGAACTTCTCATCGCCTACCCCGTTCATATAGCCGAAGGTGGCCAGCGTTTCAATGGCTTCCTTGGCATAGCTGTCGTCAATATCCGTGAACGACACCTCCGGCAGGAGCGTCTCCTCCGCAACCTCGAACACGCCAACCTTGCCGCCTACCTCGAATGCGACAAGCAGGAGAGGATTGCCAGTCGGGCTGTCTTCAGCGGAGATAAACTCCAGACCCTCAGGCCCTGTGTCGGTATCGAGGTTCACTTCTCCTTCAGCGTCCACGAATTCACGCGTATTCACGTAGCTGACGAATGCCGGCTCCATCGGATTTGTCACATCGTACATCATAATGCCGCCGATCCGCTCCAGACCGATAAACGCGTACGTCCGATCGCCGATGACGCCAAGCTTCACATCCTCCGGTTCAGGGCCTTTCTTCTCGCTGCGGTCGTCCAGCTTCGCTTTGGTATTGCTCGTATTGAAATACTCCGGCACCGAGACAGCCGTAATACGCTCGAAATCGCTGCCGCTGTCATATACCTGCTTCATGGTGTCCGCCTCGTAGATCGAGAAGGAGCGTCCGCCGTACATATAGAGACCGTCGTTCCCGCGGTCCGTCATGACCTCAACGCCGTCATAATCCGTCTTGTCCTGCAGGAACTTGTACGCTGCCGAGGCAGAGTCCAGCTTGCCCTTCATATCCTCGACATTGCTGCCGTTCACGCGGTTCGGCCATTCGGTTGCGTCGCCTTCATTGGCCGTCACCAGATAGGTTTTGCCGCCGACGGTGTACGAGGTGATGCCATCCGGCATATACACGCCGTAGAACGGTACGTTCTCGAACATGATTTTGCCGTCCTTGCGAACATCCAGCTCGTTCGCGGGATCGTTGTAGTCCTTCAGGCCAAGCCCGTCGACAGACAGCACCTCGCCCTTCGCGATATCAACCGTCGCGATTGCGTTATTCTCCTGCAGCGTCACATACGCCAGCTTGCCGTCCTCGGCAATGGTGATATATTCCGGCTCCAGATCGTACAGCGCGTCCCCTTTGGTGCCAGGACCCGCAATCATACCGTCCGCGTCTACGGCGCCGCGAATGTGTACATCGTCCGCGATAACCTCCGGCTTATCGAAGTAAGCCTGTTTCGACTTGCCGCTCATCGTATCCACGATGGTGACGCTGCCCTTGGGGTCAGCCCCTGGCACACCTGTACGGTGCTCCGCCTCATCCGCCGTCAGAACATAACGCCCGTCCGCCGTCACCGCAATCATGTCCGGCTGAATGCCCGCCGCATATTCCTTCACGAGCTTGCCGTCATAGCTAAGGGCGAGAATCTTACCGGGCTTGGCCGCGTCCGCCTCCTGCACCGACACATATACCAAGTCCGTTCCTATGCTGATCGCCACGCTGGTTAGGTCGCCGAACACAAAGCCGTTCGTCTCAGCAAGCTCCTTCACCAGCACGGTCTTCTCCTTCTTCAGCTCGCCCTCGCCGTTGCCCAGCGATACGATATCCAGACTTGGCGGATTGCTCGAGCCGTTCACCAGGTAGAACTTGCCGTTATCCTTATTATATTTCACAATTTCGGCGACACCGCCATCTTCGCTATGTGTTCCCACTTCATATGAACCGATTTTGTTAAGCACATATGTAGCTTGCATTTGTTCCGTTGATGCGGTCTCTTCCGCCATAACGGCGCTTCCCCCAAGCAGCGTTCCCAGCGCCAGCTGCGACGCGACAAAGATAGAAAGCGTTTTTCGGCTAACCTTCCTCACTTCTCATCCACTCCCCATATGCGTGATATAACCAGTGTAAGGATGGTTTGTTTTCAATATGTTAATATATGGGTTAAAATATTGTAAAATTGCGCTGGCAGCAGCCGCTTGACTCTTGCCGGTTTTCCCGATATTCTAGGAAGCAATAACCGATAAAATACCGACACAGCCATGATGGGAAGTAGTACCCTATGGCGTTCATGCCTCAGCGAGCCGGCGATTGGTGCAAGGTCCGGCGTATGAACCCTTGGCGAATGGATCCCATCGCTTCGAACCGAACCCCCGCCCGGGCAGTAGGCTTCGACGGAAGCTCCCACCGTTATCCAGGGGAGGCATGATCGAAAGCAAGCAAGCGGCCGCTGACACGCGCCTGATTGCTCCGTTCATGGCAGAGTGCGGCCCTTTGGCCGAATTCGGGTGGTACCGCGGAGCTGCGCTTCGTCCCTGTTGCAGGGGGCGAGGCGTTTTTTTTGTTGGCCGTCAGTCCCTTGGAGAGGCTCATTCTACATGACACGAGAGAAGAGAGGCATTCACTATGGCAAAAAGAATTTTATCCGGCATTAAACCCAGCGGCGATCTGAACATCGGCGGGTACGTGGGAGCGCTGCGACAGTTCGTCATGTATCAGAATGAATACGACGGCTTCTTCTTCATTCCCGATCTGCACGCGATTACGGTGCCGCAGGATCCCAAGGAGCTGCGCGAGCGCTCCCGCCAGATAGCCGCCCTCTACATCGCGGCAGGCTGCGATCCGGACAAAAGCACCATCTTCCTGCAGTCGCAAGTTCCCGCGCATGCCGAGCTCGGCTGGTTGATGGAGACGCAGGCTTATTTCGGCGAGATGAGCCGCATGACACAATTCAAGGACAAGTCTGAGGGCAAGGATGCCGTCAGCACAGCTCTGTTCACGTATCCCGCGCTGATGGCGGCGGATATTCTGCTCTACCAGGCGACGCATGTGCCTGTCGGCGAGGATCAGAAGCAGCATCTGGAGCTGACGCGCGATATCGCGAACCGCTTCAACAACCGCTTCGGCCAGACGTTCACGGTTCCGGAGCCCGTCATTCAGGAGGTAGGCGCGCGGGTGATGGGTCTGGACGATCCCTCCAGCAAGATGAGCAAAAGCAATCCCAACACAAGCAGCTACGTGCTCCTGCTCGACACGCCGGCCGTCATCCGCAAGAAATTCTCCCGCGCTGTCACAGACTCTGATATGGCTGTACGCTATGACTGGGAGGCGAAGCCGGCTGTCAGCAACCTGATGGAGATCTATTCCGTCTTCGGCGACGTCACCATCGCGGAGGTCGAGCGGCGCTTTGAGGGCCAAGGCTACGGCGCGTTCAAGAAGGAGCTGGCGGAGGTTGTCATTGCCAAGCTGGCTCCTCTACAAGAGAAATACGAGGCGCTCATCGGCTCCGACGAGCTCGACCGCATCTTGAAGGAAGGCGCTCGCAAAGCGTCCGAGGAAGCGCACAAGACGCTCGACGCCGCGAAACGCGCGATGGGCCTGCTGGTTTATTAAGCCAGTACGGACAGGGAGGTCATTCGACGCCTGAACACGACAGAAAGGGACCGCCGCTGCTGTATGCAACGGCGGTCCCTTTCTCCTTCAGCAGCTATTAGGCCTTGGCTGCAGCAGACATTCTAATCTGCTCATTCGCTTTGGCGGCGTCGAGAACAATTTTGCCTAGTTTGCTGCCGTTGGTGTTTTTCTCGAAGGTTGGTTTTGCCGGGTACATCGTCTCACCTCCTCGTTAAAGCTTGCTTTTTCGCTATTCTACCGCCTCAGCTTGCAATCGCCTATTAACTTTCGTTAAGTTGTACAAAAAAAATCCCTGCCAGCGCTCAGTCTACGAGCTAGACGTCGCGCCACCACCTGGACTGGGGATACGCCTCCGAGCCAATCGTCACACTCTCCCCGACCCGCGGGGTTGCCATGCGCACTCCGCGCCGCTCGGCCTCCTTCACGACCCGCTCAGGCGGATCGGTCCAGTCATGCAGCGCCAAAGTGAACCCGCCCCAATGAATGGGGATCAGCACATCACCCCGCACATCCTCATGCGCTTGAACGGTCTGCTCCGGCAGCATGTGGATAGCGGACCATCGTTCATCGTATTGCCCGCATTCCATCATCGTCAGGTCGAAGGGACCGTATTGGTCCCCTATCTCCTTGAAATGCGGACCATACCCGCTGTCGCCGGAGAAGAACAGCCTGGTCTCGCGGCTATGGATGACCCAGGAGCACCATAAGGTGCTGTCGCGGTCCCCAGTGCCCCGCCCGGAGAAATGTCGGGATGGCGCGCAAGCGATCTTCAAGCTCCCCAGCTCCAGCTCCTGCCACCAGTCGAGCTCTGTGATCCGCTTCTCCTCTACACCCCAGCGCTTCAGATGATTAGCTACGCCAAGCGGGACAAGGAAATGGCTAACCTTGTCCTTCAGCCGCTTGATGGAGCTGTAATCGAGATGATCATAATGATCGTGTGTAATGAATACGTAGTCGATGCTCGGTATATCCTCCAGCCTGAGCGGCAGCCTTCCTCCGTAGCGCTTGCCTCCAACCATCGGGAACGGCGACGGCGCTGTCCCGAACATGGGGTCGAACAGAATGGTCAGCCCATCCGTCTGAAGAAGAGCGGCGGAATGCCCGAACCAGACCACTCTTGGCTTATCCGGCTGCTCCAAGCTTCGGCTATCCAGCTCCACCATAGGGTACGCCCCCTTGGGCTGGCGGCTGGGACTGCCTCTCAGAAATTCCCACGCGACGGGGAACATGTCCTTGGCATTCGTCGTCATTCGAGTCGGTACAGGGTATTGAAACCGGTTGGCTTGGTAATGCGGGAGCTTCTCATAGCTTCTCCTCTGGGCTGCCGTAACGCGTCCCCCGAAAGCCGGCGCGAGGCGCTGCACAAGAGGCACCGCAATCGCAATCATCATCATAATAGCAAGCACGATTAACGCAATACCCATCCATCATTCCTCCGTCTTTATATTTACATTTGCAAGTCTCTGCGCTTCTAGTATGATAATCCTATTCGTGTTGGTTAAAGTCAACTTCTACCCGATCAGGAGGGCACTGAGCTATGGAGTCATCGGTTGTCATAGGTATTGATGGAGGCGGAACGCATACCCGCGTCCTTGTAGCAGATCTTCGCGGCACAAGGCTGGCTTATGTGGAGGGCGGAGCGTCGTCGCTGCACAAGGATAGGAATGCCGTGCACAACGTGCGGCAAGCCGTGCTCGACGCTTTAACGTCGGCTGGGCGGAGTCTGGATGACGTGCGGTATGTGACAGCGGGCATAGCCGGTTACGATACGCCGGAGGACTTGGCCTGGGTGACAGAGCTGACGAATATACCCGGCCTGGCCTGTCCCCGGCAGCATGTGAACGACGCAGTGTCCGCCCATGCGGGCGCGCTGCAGGCAAAGCCCGGGATTGTAGCGATATCCGGGACAGGCTCTAATATTTGGGGCATCACTGAGAACGGCCAGCACCTCAGCAACTACGCTTTTCACCACTACGCCCCTTCTGCAGCCCGCTTTATCGCATATGAGGCTGTATACGAAGCGATTGCCGGCAATCGCGATGCGACGGATGAGCAGCTGGTCTCGGACATGCTGCGCCACTTCCAGGTCGACAGCATAGAGGCGCTGGCCGAATACGCGAGGAAGGGCTTCCAGGCTGATCGCAGAGAGCGGGACAGGCATGTCGGACAATTCGCCCCCATCGTGACTGAGCAAGCACTCCGAGGCAGCGGCATCGCAGCCTTCGTCCTGGACCGCGCCATTCATCAGCTGAAGGTCGGCATCGAGCTTGTCGCCACAGCCTTCCAAGAGGACGAGGTGCGTGTCGCGCTCATCGGCAGCGTGCTTGCCAGCCCCTACGTCCAACGAGCCTTGATCGACCAGCTCGCTGCAGGCCGCAACAAACGTTATGTGGTAGAGCCGCCTCGGCACGAGCCTGTCGTCGGCTCTGTCCTGCTGGCGCTTAAAGCGCTGGGACAGCCCGAGGACAGCTGGATGCTTGAGGATTGATGGTGCCGGCGGGGCATCCGCAAAAAGAAAAGCTGCCTGATGAGAGGCAGCCTGGCTGTGCAGGAGCGAAGGTGCGCTATGCGACCATTAAGACTTCGCGTTGTCGGCGAAGTGCGCCATCGCGTCTCGCATAAAGACCGCAAGCCCTTCACCGAACTCGTCGATATTATTGCGGAAGCGCGGGTCGTTGACGTACATTTCGCCGAGTCCCTTGAAGGCTTCCATCGAATACGTGTTCACGCGTTGAAGCAATGTATACCACTGGCCGATTGCCGCTTGGGCCTTAGGCGATTTGGGATCCTCATGGCGCATATCGGCCAGTCTCTGGTAGAGGTAATTAAGCTCGTCCTCGAAATTCCAAAGCTGCCCCTTCCTCAGCATCGAATCCACCTTGGCGTTCGATTCGTCTACCTTCTTGTCGCCCCACCGCTGGCGGGCTTCCTTCTCGAACGGGTTGCTGCTGCTGAAGTCAAAGGCCTTTTTCTTGTTCTTATTCGTCATGTGAACCTCTCCTCTTGTGTGCTGATCGTCCTCTTCCGCTACCGTTGTTGCCAGGACAAGGGGACCCGGCGGCCAACGAAAATTTCGCCATGCGACCTGGAATTAGCGCACGCATCGCAACATCATGTGTACGGTCCCCGATCTTACCCCCGATTATTGAACTTCCAATCGCTGGCGTTCGCGCCTTTCTTTTAAAATAACACGTAACGCAGCAGTCAATACAATATTTTAAACTTTTTTTGCTTAGAATGGAATCTGTCACCCGCATTCGTCTGTTGCAGCCCTGTGTCAATATGATGAAAAATCTGCTTTCGCACCGCTCCGTGAGCTCATTCCTTCGGTGAAGCGGCTAATAGCGTCTATGTAAAAAGGCGAAAATGTCGTTTGAGCAGCGCAGCACCCCCGTCGCTCCTCTTGCCGGTCCTATACGCAAAGAAGCCGCCGATAGCATCGGCGACTTCATATCATTAGCGTCTATGAAAGGCAACAATCAGTGGGACGATTCCTGGCCGTTCTCCGTTTGGCGTAAGTACGCTCCTGTCATCGAATGCTGGGCAGCGGCAAGCAAGGCGGGAGGGCCTTCAAACACGACGCGGCCGCCTCGGTGGCCGCCTTCGGGTCCCATATCGATGATCCAGTCCGCGCTTTTGATCACATCCAGGTTATGCTCGATGACGACCACCGTATTGCCCCCGTCGACCAGCCGGTTCATAATGTCCAGCAGGCGCGAGATATCGGACATATGAAGTCCTGTCGTCGGCTCGTCCATGACATAGAGGCTGCCCTCCTTGTGAAGCTCCCCGGCGAGCTTGATGCGCTGGCATTCACCGCCCGACAAGGTGCTCAGCGGCTGACCCAGCGTCATGTAACCGAGACCCACATCCTCCAGCGTCCGCAATTGACGGAGCAGCTCTTTTTTGACGAAGAACTCCGAAGCTTCCCGCACCGTCATGGCAAGAACGTCACTGATCGATTTTCCGTTCAGCTTGTACGCCAGCACTTCTTCGTTGAACCGCCTGCCCCCGCATATTTCGCAAGTCGTTCTTATAGGCTCGAGAAATGCCAGATCCGTGTAGATCGTCCCGATCCCCTGGCAGCCCGGACAGGCTCCTTTGGAGTTGAAGCTGAACAGCGAGGCGCTCACCTTGTTCGCGGCGGCGAACTGCCTTCGAATCTCATCCATCATTCCCGTGTAGGTCGCCGGATTGGAGCGGATGGACGTGCCCACGGCCGACTGGTCAATGACGATCGCTTCCGGGTGCGACGACAGAAAGGCGCCGTTAATCAGCGTGCTCTTCCCGGAGCCAGCCACTCCTGTTACCACGGTCAGCACGCCAACGGGTATATCGACCGTCACGTTCTTCAGATTATGAAGCCTTGCGCCGGCTACCGTCATCCAGCCCTTGGGCGCTCTGACCGAGGTTTTAAGCGGGAGACTATGCTTCAAATAACGGCCCGTCAACGTATCCGCGTTCAGCAAGCCCGTAAAATCGCCTTCGTATACAATTTCTCCTCCGCGGGCTCCCGCATGGGGTCCGACATCGACGATATGATCGGCGATCTCCATGACTTCGCGGTCGTGCTCGACGACGAGCACAGTGTTGCCTTTGTCCCGGAGCCGGCGCAGCATGCCGTTCAGAAGATGGACGTCACGCGGAGGCAGCCCGACGCTCGGTTCGTCGAAAATATAGATCATGTCGGTCAGGCTGCTGCTCAAATGTCGGACCATCTTGATGCGCTGCGACTCCCCGCCCGACAAGGTTGCGGTCTGCCTGTCCAGACTCAGATAGTCCAGACCGATGGAGACCAGATGCTTCAGGCGAATCAGAATCCCCTCGATCATTGGGCCGGCGAGGGGCTCCTGAATGGCTTCCATCACGCCAATAAGCTCGCCAATCTCCATCGCTGCGCACTCCGCAATATTGTAACCGTTAATCCGGCAGGCCAAGGCTGCTTGATTCAGGCGGCTTCCCCCGCATAGCTGGCATTCGGTGTAGGATAGGAACAAATCAAGGGTTTCCCGCTTCGCATCCGACATTTCGCTGCTGTCCCGCTTCAAGTACAGGCGGGTGAGCTTGGGCAGCAGTCCCTCGTAATCCGATTCAATATCGCCGCCTTTGGTGTGGTAGACGATCTTGCTTGCTTTCCCATGAAGGAGGGTCTCCCATTCTTCTGGAGTGTAGTCGGCGAGCCGCTTGTCGTTGTCGAACAAGCCGGAATGCGTATATGTGTTCAAGTACCAGCTCCCCACCTTGAATACGGGGAATAGGACAGCGCCTTCGTTCAGCGACTTTGACGCGTCAAGCAGCTTATCCACGTCGAACCGAACGACCTGTCCGACTCCGGAGCATTCCGGACACATGCCGGCCGGGTCGTTAAATGAGAAAACATTTGAATTGCCTGCATAAGGCGTACCGATTCGAGAGAACAGCAGCCGAAGCACGGAATAAATATCCGTAACTGTACCGACCGTAGAACGGGAGTTGCCGCCGAGCCTCTTCTGATCAATCACGACCGCCGTGGACAAATTGTCGATGCGGTCGGCATCCGGCTGATTGAACCGCGGCAATCGGTTTCGGATAAAGGCTGAGAACGTCTCGTTCAGCTGCCGCTGAGCTTCGGCGCTGATGGTGTCGAAGACCAGGGAAGATTTGCCCGAGCCCGATACGCCGGTGAAGATCGTGATCTTCCGCTTGGGGATGCGCACGTTAACGTTTTTCAGATTATTTTCGCGCGCTCCCTCAATGACAATATCGCCATGGACGCTCATGGACTCCACCTGGCCGAGGCAACCGCCAAATCCATCATCACTTTTCGCGTCATTGTTCGTTGCTCCTTTCGTTCATCTCCCTTCAGTATAGACTTCTAATACGTCATCTTATGTCATATTTCC
The DNA here is from genome assembly GCF_040834005.1 of Paenibacillus sp. PL2-23. Taxonomy (NCBI): domain Bacteria; kingdom Bacillati; phylum Bacillota; class Bacilli; order Caryophanales; family Paenibacillaceae; genus Paenibacillus; species Paenibacillus sp. PL2-23. The sequence goes on along the minus strand of NZ_CP162129.1, from coordinate 609,480 downwards.
GCAGGCTTGTTATTCGCAAGATGAGCTCCAGATTAACGGAACGCCCGGCTGCCGTTTACCCCCCATGAACCAATCCTCTGCTCATCGCCGTTTCTCCCGTTCGCGTCATCTCCAGAATACCATACGGTCTTAGCAGCTGAAGGAAGGCGTCGTTCTTGTCCTTATCGCCCACGACCTGTAGAATGACCGCCTCGGGACTCACATCGATAACGGAGCAGCGGAACGTGTCGGTAAGGCTCTGCAGCTCCGACCGTTTGGACGGATCCATACGGAGCTTTACCAGCATCAAGTCCCTGCTGACAAATGATCGCTCCTGTAGTCGAACGACGTCCAGCACGTCAACTAATTTGTTTAATTGACTGCACATTTGCCGGACCAGCGCCTCGTCTCCCCGAGCGGCTACGATCATTCGGGAGCGCCCTTCCCGCTCGCAAGGGCCGACCGTAATGCTCTCGATGTTGTAGCTTCGCCTCGAGAACAGACCCGCCACCCTTTGAAGCACGCCGGGCGTATCGTTCACCGTAGCCGACAATAAGATCCGATTACTCATTCGCTTCGCCTCCTATATCCGGGCCCAGCCTTATATCCTGCAGGCCTTGCCCTTGCGGTACCATCGGATAGACCAGCTCGTCTTGCGATACGACAAAATCGATCAGAACCGGCCCGGGCGTCTCCAAGGCCTCCTGCCACACCTGCTCCGCCTCCTTGGGAGAGGAGGCTCGCAATCCTTTCACGCCGTACGCTTCGGCCAGCTTCACGAAGTCCGGACTTCCGGACAAGTCGATATGACTGTACCGCCCTTCATAGATGAGCTCCTGCCATTGCCGGATCATCCCAAGCGTACGGTTGTTGATGACCACGATTTTGACCGGAATATTGTGGATCGCGCAGATTGCGAGCTCCTGGGCACACATCTGCATGCCTCCATCCCCGTTCACGGATATGACGATTCGCTCCGGATTGCCCAGCTGCGCCCCGATCGCCGACGGGAATCCGAAGCCCATCGTTCCCAGCCCTCCGGAAGTAATGAGCGAACGGGGCCGGCGGAACCGGTAATACTGAGCCGTCCACATCTGATGCTGTCCAACGTCCGTCGTCACGATCGCTCCGCCGTCAGTCGTTCGCGACAGCATCTCGATGACGTATTGCGGCTTCAGCTCATTCTCGGACGGCTTGTAGCTGAGGCGGTATCCCAATTTCAGGCTGCGCAAATAATCAATCCACAGTGTCTTCCTCTGGCACTCGCGCGGAAGCCTTCGGTTCAGCAGTCCCAGTGTCTCGCAGGCATCCCCCTGAATAGGAATAGAGGTGGGGACCAGCTTGCCGATTTCGGCTGCATCGATGTCCACATGGGCGATCCTCGCAAGAGGGGCAAAGCTATCCAGCCGCATCGTAACTCGATCGTCGAACCGCGCCCCGACAGAAATCAGCAGATCGCACTGGATCAAGGCCTGATTCGCCGCGTAGGTTCCATGCATACCAGGCATTCCCAACCATAAGTCATGATCGGCTGGTACCGCGCCTAATCCCAGCAATGTAGTCGTCACCGGAATTCCCGTACGGTCAATGAATGCGCGCAGCTCTTCGCTTGCCTCCGCATGGATGACGCCCGCCCCCGCCAGAAGAAGCGGTCGTTCGCTTTGGTGAATAGCCGAGATCAGCTCGTCCAGCTTCCCTTCGTCCGGCACCCGCGAAGCCTCGAGCGCTTCCGAGTAGCCGGGAATATGGACCCGTTCAGGCCTTTCATATATCGCCTTCTCTGCGCTGACATCCTTCGGAATATCGATCAGCACCGGCCCTTTGCGACCCGTTCCAGCGATATAGAAGGCTTCCCGGACAATACGAGCCAGATCAGTTGCCCTCCGAACAAAAAAGCTGTGCTTCGTAATCGGCTGGGAGATGCCCACGATATCCACCTCCTGGAACGAGTCGGTGCCGATCAGATCAGATGACACATTTCCCGTAATGACGACTAGCGGCACCGAATCCATATAAGCCGTCGCGATACCCGTCACCAAATTGGCGGCACCCGGTCCGGAGGTCGCCAAGACGACCCCCGTTCTGCCGGTTGACCGGGCATAGCCGTCCGCGGCATGAATCGCCCCTTGCTCATGGCGCGCCAGCAAGTGATGGAAGTCCGGGTTGTCATGCATCGCATCGTAAATATACAGCACCGCGCCGCCCGGGTAGCCGAATACGCAATCCACACCTTCGTCAAGCAAAGCGCGCAGCAATATTTCGGAGCCCGAAAGCCATTTGCGGCTATCTTTAGAAGAAGCGGTTCGTTCCGTCGCGAAACTCATAATAGTCTGCCTCCTTATTTGAAATGCTCTTTCTGAGCGTACACCAGAGCAGGAGAAAAGAGGCTACCCATTCGATTACCGTCAGGGTATACTTTTAGATAAAAATGCTTGAACGGAGAGGATGAACATGCCGCAGACGATCGGCCAGCACTGGAATCGACTCATGGCTGACCACTTTGTCGGCCGCGAATTCGAGCTTGCCGTCTTTCGCCGGTACCTGGAGAACCTTCCGCATCAGACCGAGCGTATTCTCCATCTATCCGGGACGGCAGGCATGGGCAAGACCTATCTCCTTCACCGTTTCGCGGAAATGGCCGGCGAACATAACGCTTTACCGGTATGGGTCCGCATGAGAGAGCTGGGCAGCGACATCCGGTCATTCGAGCAGACGGTACTTAAGGGATTGGAAGGTGAGGCGTCTACGGCGGCGCGGGGCGATGCGTGCGGGAATGACGGGAGCGTATCCTTCCTCCACGAAACAGCCGAACACAAACGAATCGTGCTGCTCATTGATGAATATGAGGAGGCGGGGGCGCTGGACTACTGGCTGCGCACTCAATACCTTCCTAACCTCCCTTCAAATATGCTCATTGTGATCGCGGGCCGTTATTCGCTTGAGGGACCTTGGCGATTTACTCCCGGCTGGAACAGGATGATCGTCCGTATGCCCCTCGCAGACCTATCCTACGAGGATATTCAGGCCTACTTGCGGCAATTGGGGGTGAGCAGTGAACTCGCGGCTGATGCGGTCTGGCTGCGGACGCTGGGACATCCGCTTGCGGTATCCCTGCTAGCCTTGGAGGCAGGAAAAGCGATGAATCTGGACTGCCTAGGCCTAGTCGACGGGGAGGCGATGGAGGCTCTGCTGGAACGCTGGCTCCAAGAGGTGCCGGATGACGAGCTTCGCCGTCTCTTATTCGCCGCGTCCGCGGTTCGAACATTCCAGCATGAGCTGCTGGAGGAGCTGCTCGGCTCCCAGGTCAGCCCCGCCCTATTCGACAGACTGATCAAGCTTTCTTTCGTCGGACGCACGGCGCACGGCTGGCAGCTGCACGAGATTGTGTGGGAGAGCCTGCGACGGATGTTCAGGGAACGGATGCCGGAGCTGCATGAACGCTATCTCAAGGAAGCAGCGCAGCTCGTGGTGCGCAAAATAGAGGAGGGCTTGGCCCGAGGAAAAAATATAATGAGAGAGCTGACCGAGCTGCTCCATATAAGCGGAACCCCGGTCATTCGCGCCCATTATCGGCACTCCTCCTCCCCCAGTTATCGCGAGCCGCTCAGCTCAGCCAACCAGCCGGAGCTGGAAGCCTACATCGCAAGAAGGAAGAGCAGCCCGCGCGCCTGGAATGTCATCTGCTCCAGCCCCGAAGAGCAAGCGATATACCGATTCGCCTTCACTCCGGAGGAGAGCCTCCTGCGGCTGTCGGCCATAGATTGGGCAAGTGTCGGTTCGCTCCCGGATGAAGACAGGAGAATCGAGCTGCTTCGCAACGATGCGGGCGAGGTAGCCGGCGTATTGGCCATGGTCGCGATCTCCGCAAGGACTTGGAGCTACCTTGCAGCCTCGCCGGTAACGAGGGCCTTGTTTCATTCTCCGGCGCCCAATCGCCAGAAGGAGCTGTCGATTGCCGCAGACGAAGGCAAAGCATGGTACCTGTTATGCGCGGACGCGGAAAGTCTGGAGAATGAGCAGCTCCGCTCGGACATTGTCAGCCATTTGTTCGAATATGTGCTGGCCGGCAATCTGATTGCCGCATCGGTACCGCCGCTGGCATATTATGATCACGCTTTCGAGGGCTTGGGGTTTGAACGGGTTCCTGAAGCGGAGCATCATGACTACGGCATGCCGCAGCCTGCCCAGACCTATTGGCTGGATACAAGACAAGGGGGGCTGATGGCATATATAAGACGGATAACGGGAACAGGGATACCGAATGAGGAAACGCGGCAATCTTTGGCCGATAAGTTGCATCAGCTCAGCGAACTTACTAGTAGGGAGAAGGACGTCATTGGGCTGATTGCCACCGGCCTTACCAATGCGGAAATCGCCTCTGCACTATACATCAGCGAGGCAGCGGTGAAAAAACACGTCAACACGATGCTATCCAAATTCGGACTCAAAAATCGGACCCAGCTGGCCCGCGTCGCATTGGACGCCGGGGAGCAGGGCTCATGCTAATATCAAGAGTCGTAAATGACTCTATATAAACATGGAGACTTACAAAGAGGGGCATCCAAGCTCGCAACCGAAGCAGGACAAGACAAGGACCGTTGCTCAGCAAGCCCCCCCTTCTGTACCCAGCTATTCATATTCGTGTTGCTCCAAACTACTCGCGTCCGCTCATTTAGACGTTTCTGGCACGTCTATTTGACCCAAACCACCCGCGCCCGCTCATTTAGACGTTTCTGGCACGTCTATTTGCTCCGCGGCCACTGCCTGCACGACGTCCCCCCCATCAAAACGCAGCCTGGCTCCCCTCTCCAAGCACAACATGCATCAACCAGGGCCGTCCCATGACCCGGTTACCTTAACCGGTCGTCAGCAGACAGCCCTGCTTGCTTAAAGCTCTCATCCACCACCCTGTCGCCGCCGCAGACAGCAGAAAAGCTTGAAATAACGGTGCGCGCACCGTCATTTCAAGCTTTTAACCTCTTCCTTCAAACACTATCAAGCAAGCCGGGTAAGCCTATTCGTTCCTCTCCTCTGGCTGCTCCTCGTCAACCGAGGATACGGAGGCCGCCTTCACCCTCGACCACACATCCAGAATATTGCCCGCTACATGATTCCAAGTGAAATGCTCTTCAACAAGCTTGCGGCCCTGCAGGCCCATTTGACGGGCACCGCCCAGGTTGGACAGCATGCTGTTCAGATGGGAAGCATATTCGGACGGGTCCTCCGGATTCTGAATGATGACCCCGTTGTTGCTGCGAATGATTTCGGGATTGCCGCCTCTGGCTGTCGTGATCAGCGGCAAGCCTGCCGCCATCGCCTCGTAATGAACACGGGCGAGCGGCTCCTCCCAGATTGACGTACAGACGAATACGTCGCCCGCGCAGAACCATTTGTGAACCTCGCTCGCCTGAACATAACCGGTAGTGATGACCGGAATCGGCGACTTTTCGGCCATGGCGCGGAGGTAGGCAATATAGTCGCTAATATGGTTATCGCTATACCAGGCGGCTCCCACGATAACGAGTACCGCGTCAGTATGCTTCAGCTCCGACATCGCCCGAACCAGCACATGCGGCCCCTTGTTGCGGGAGAGCCTGCCGACGAACAGAATGACCTTCTTGTTGCCCAGATTATGCTGGGCACGGATGCTGTCGCGCTCGCGAAGCGCGGACTGCGACTGCTTCCAAGGCGCGAACCTGGACAGATCGACGCCGGAGTAAATCGTCCGTATTTTGGACTCTGCTTGCGGATAATATTTGACAATCTCCGATCCGATATAGTTGCTGATGGTGACAATCGTCTCCACCCTCTCCACTACCGCGTCGCCTTCCTGCTTGCTCAGCTTATTGGGATTGAACATATCATTATGCATGCTGAGCACGATTCGCGCATCCGGCCTGACGGACGACACTGGCATAACCATCTTCGGGCGGTTGAAAATGTGGATGACATCGTACACTTCCCGGCTCGATTCCAAATAAGGCACAATGTGGCTCATATAGATGTCCAACACGCCCTGAGAATCGAACCGGATATAACGGATGCCGTCTACCGTCTCTTCGTCCGGCAGCTCGGGATCCGACCGGCCGATGATGGTCATCTTATGATGCTTGCTCAGGAGCTGCGCGACGCCCCCGATATAGGTCTGGATGGCCCCTCCCCGAATATTAGGCACCGGAAGCTTCTCCGTGCATATCATCAAAATGTTCATCTCGCGATCTCCCTCATCGTTGCGCTTCTTCTAAAAGCGGTGATATATGCCCGTGCGGCTGGCTTGCGTCTGTAAGGCCTCATAGCAGCCTTCAGAGCCGCTTTGCCAATCGGCTTGGTTTTCACTTGCTTCTGAATCGACCCGCGAGCTGCGGGCTTAACGGTTTTCACCGGCTTCTTCTTCGGGGCCGGCTTCGCGGCTATCGCTTTCGGCTTGGCAAGCTTGCCCGGTGTCAGGCGCTTAGACGGCTTCCGCAAGGCTTTCGGCTGAGCCGGTTTCAACTGGACTTTTGGTTGGGACGCTTTCGCCGGCTTCGCAGCCGCCTTCTTCCTTCTCGGCATGGAGGCCTGAGCGCCTCTCTGCGTTGTGCGCTGCTCGCTGTCGCGTTTCCGCCGAACCCTCTTGCGCAGCTTCCTTGCCGGCTGGCCGACAAGCGGGCGTGATTCCGATCCCGGCCGCTTGCGCACAGGGCTTCTCTCCTCTTCCTCCGCTTCATGGCCGCCTTCCAAGGCGGGTTCGCTTGCCTCCACGGGGCTGCCGCCTCTGGCGTAATCCCGGTACGTGAACGGCTGGCTGAGAGGCTCTTCAACCTCCGGATAATCACCGGATGGGTAATTGGCCATATCCTTCTCCAGCTCGCGCAGCACTTCCCACTTATTCGCTTCTGTCGCCACAACCCGGTCCAGAATGCCGTCCAGCTCTGTGTTCATAAACTCCTCAGGATGGAACACAACCTCCTTGACGTGCTTATAAAATTCATTCGGGAACGCCATGTCGATCCACAGCAGCTCGAAGGTCTCCCGATCGAGCGGGTTGGCGCGGTGATAAGCATCGATAACGCCGCGAATCCACGCCAGATCCCAGGCGCCCATGTCGTCCATGGTGCTGGTGATAATCTTCCGAAGATCGCGGATAGGCAGATCATAAGCTACGCCGTCCAGGTCGATGACCCAGATGCCGCCCGGCCCCATCTGGCCGTTGGACCAGCCGTAGTCCTGATGCGCAAGCCCCCAGTGGGCTTCACCTTTTCGCACCATTTTGCTATAGGAGGAGGCTTGGAATTTCGTGAAAATATCCTTGGCTTGCTGCTCGAACGTGTCCAGCACGGACAGCAGATGCGGACTCGCGGCCGCGTCAGGATAAGCAAGGGCGATATGGCGGAACCAGCCCAGCTTAGACATGATTTTTTCGTATTGACTTTGCCACTTAAAGATCCTAGAGGAACGTCCGGCTTCAAGCGGCGGAACATAACCTTTCGTCCAGCTATGAAATTCGCCCAGTCCGTGGCAGAGCGACATGGCTCCGTCCAGATCAATCTTGGCGACAGGCGTCAGCGTGTCGATCCAGTCGGTTACGATCCACAGCTTGCCACCGGCGATTACGGAATTCTGGCCATCCCGGGTGTGGATGATGGCAGGGACGCGGCCGCCCTGCTTCACCACGTACTCCTGCGCGCCTACGCTGAACATACTGCGCTCCGGTGTCCGATGCAGCACCTTCAGGCTTCGCGGGCCGTGATTCGTCTCGATCCGCCAGATCGCCCCTCCCTTGTCGGGCTTAGAGGTGATGAGCGTCATGCCTTGGACATTCATATCGTAAGATTTGCAAACCTGATAGGCGAGCTGCTCCAGCTCTGGAGGAACGTACTGTTCCAGGTTGATTCCGGATGTTTCTTCGGTCAACAGGTCATCCCATGGCACAATCCGGTATTGTTCCAAATAAGCAACCTCCACTCATGAGTAACGATAAATATGAAGTTCTATTATTTATATGTTTCATGAAGGTTGATGGAAAGGTATACAAGTGGAGATATGGAACTCGTCCTGAATGGGGGTGTGCGAAGGGAGACCGAATGACGAAAGCGGATTGATTGCGGCAGGTGAAAAGTGAGAAGAAGGCTGCCTCCCCGCCTGAACGGGTGTGGCAGCCTTTTTACGATATGCCTGTATAGGGGGTTAGGTGTGGATAACAGCTAGTCCTCGACTCTTAAAATATTGTAAATCATCATCGCAGCTTGAGCGCGGCTGCCCTTGCCCTGCGGGCGGAAGACGCCGCCGGGGTAGCCCTGCATCAGCTTCAGCTCATAAGCCGCCGACACAGCTTGCCTAGCCCATTCCGGCGCGCTCTCCATGTCCACGAACGGCTGGGACGCGGAGCTGAGGGGGATCGGCTCGCCCTTCAGGTACGCATACGAGCGCACGATCATGGCGGCCATCTCCTGACGGGTTACCTCGTCGTGTGGCGCGAAGCTGTCTTCACTTCTGCCCGTGACGATGCCCGCTTCCGCCGCCAGGGCAACCTCATTGGCGTACCATGCCGTCATCGGCACATCCGCGAACGACGTGCCGGCTTCGCCTTGCAGGCGCAGAGCGCGAACCAGCATCGCCGCGAACTCCGCCCGCGTAATCCGGCTCTCCGGATCAAATCGGCCGTCCGCAACGCCTTGAGCGACCTGACGCGCGGTCAGTCCGGCAATGGCCTCTGCCGCCCAATGATCGACGGGTACATCCCTGTACGGCTTCCGGAATTCGAGCGCAGCGTAGACGCTGAAGTGCGACAGGTCGGCCGTAAGCCAGCCATCCCTCCACTTGCCGCCCGCGTATTCGAGCTTCCCTGTCTCCGAGATGTAATAAATGCCCGTCAGATTCGGATTCACCGCTGCGTCAGCAGCGATTGAGATCGTCAGCGGCTGTTGGAACTCCGTAATCGTCGTCTGCTTGCCGCTTGCATCCTTAACAACCAATTGGAAGTCAAGAACGCCTCCTGCAGCTTGCAGCTCCGCTCCTGTATGCTCGCTTGCCAGCTCCAGGAGCTCTGCTGCCGACTGTCCTTCGAAGCGTTCCACAGACAACGTTAGTATGCTGTCAGCATGTTCGTTCTCCGGCAGAATTGACGCGATCTCCTTCAACCAATCCGATGGCAAGGTCAGCTGGAGCTCGTCGGACCGGAGGATGAGGTCGCTGCCCCCGAGCAGCTCTGCCGCACCGGCAGGAAGGACCAGCTCGTTAATAGGGCCTTTGGCCTCGATGACCACAGCCTCGCCGTTCGCTCCGCCCTTCAGCTGCTCCTCCTTCACCTCGATGAGACCCGGCTTGGCGGGTGGTGGCAGGGTCGGGATCGGCGCTGGGATAACCGTTGGCTTCTTTTTCACTATATCAAAGGTATCCACAAGCTCTCCGTGTATGGTCTTGGCGGTCAGCTTGATGGCGTCAGCCGTAATTTCAATCGACGTAAATATATTGATATCCTCGTCGAACACGACCTCCTGCCAGAATCTCTCCGTAAGCGCGTAATACTTCGGTCCCGTGGAGCCGCCGATCACGTACCGCGTGCCCTCGCCTTCCTGAACAATCGCTCCGCCCTTCATCGGGAAGGTCCGGAGATAGATGTGATCATGTCCGTTCAGGACAAGATCCACCCCGTGCTTGTCGAACACCGGCACCCAGTAGGTCTGGACATTCGTATTGGAGTAGATGCTCCCGTACGGACCTTGGTGGAACACAACAATCTTCCACTTCTTATCCGACGCCTCCAGATCCATATCCAGCCACTCCGCCTGCTCCTGCATCGCCTCGGCGCTCATCTCGGTATTCAGCATAACGAAATGCGTATCCTTTACATCGAAGGAATAAGCACTGCCCTTCGCCGACGCCGGTCCATTCTGCGGATTATGGAAATGGGCCAAATAGTCTCCCGCTCCGTTCGTGCCCGTCACTTCATGATTGCCAACGACCGTCTGAAGCGTGTATTTCATGAAAATATCCTGGGCCGCCGCGAACCACATCCTCCACTGCTCTTCCTCGTGGCCATGGTCGACCATGTCGCCCGCGTGGATAAGCAGCTCCGCGTCCGGCATATCGGCAAGCGCCGTATGGAGCGCTTCTCCCCACTGATTGAAGCCTGCTTGATCCGAGGCTTGAGAATCTCCGAAGAACAGCAGCTTCAAGCCCTCTCCATTCGCTGCGGATGTGTGGAATTCCCCTTGTGCGCTTACATGGCTGCCGCCGTCTCCGACGCGGTAGACATAAGCCGTGTTCGGGGCAAGGCCGGTCACTTCCGCCTTATGCACCCGGTATGTGCCGTCATTATTCGAGTTGTAGAGGCTGCTCGTCCCCACCGTGCGGGTGATGTTATCCGCTTCGAAATCCGTGAATGACGCCTTCGGCGCCCATTCCACGACCGTCTCCGCCGTGTCGGGATGCGTATGCCACGCCAGCTGCCTGGATGTCGCAGCATCTTCGCCCATCGACACGCTGATGTTGTATGGCGCTGCTTCTCCGGTGTAAGCGGCAACCGGGAACGTCATAACGGGGCTGTAGGCGTCGCCTTTCCTGGCCTGAACCTGGACCACGCCTACGGCCGTCGTCGCTTCGGCGGTCGTCAGCACCCCGCCCGCATTCGAAACCTCGCCGCCGGCGATGGCAACACCGTTCAGCAGGAGCGTCGCACCTTGAACGGGAACGCCGTCCTCGGTAATCACGAAGCTCGCAGGTTGGCCCAGCGCAATGTCCGCATGCTGCCACAGCAGCTTCAGCTTGCTCTTGACGGTCGCCTCAAGCGGCGCCCCGTAGAACGGCTTCGGCGTACCGTCGCCCTCCACCATTATGATAGAGCCAGACTTGAACTCGATGGTATGGGGACGAACCATCTCTTCGCCCTTGGATTGCTCTAGCCCGATTGGTCCAATGACGTCGCTCTTCACGGTGTAGTGGATTGTCGCCAATATATCTTCATCCGTCAGCGAAGTCCCATCCAGATCTTGGAATGTCACTCTTACCGTTCCCTGGTCCTGATCCACCAATGAAGTCAGCTGGGTGTCTGACAGCTTCGGGCCTAATACCACCTCGTAGCTTCCTGTTACTGCAGGATCGAACTGGTATTCCGCATGCCCATTCTTCAGCTTGGCAACGGACTCCACGCGGATCGGAAGCTCATAGGCTTCACCAGCAAACTGCTCCGATGCCGTATCGTACACAAATTGCGGGGAGCCCAGATTGACGTTGAAATACCATTCCTTAATCGTCTGGTTGCCGCTTAAATCCCGGACGGCCAGCTTCGCTTTATGCCTGCCTTCGGCTAGCGGCTCGGTTGGCGAATAGGTAATGGTGCCTTTGGGCGGATACAACCCGTGCTGCACCTGCTGATCGTCCACGTAGAGCCGGATGGAAGCCGGATCAATCAGCGTTGTTGCTGGATGCTGGGCCGGGTCGTAACCATCGTCCTCCGCTGTTGCGCCGATCGTCGGATGCGCGTTTTTGACCGTCTGATTGGCAGCCGGCAGCAAGCTGTGAAGGACAGGAGGCGAGATATCCTCCTCTACCGTGCCATACAACGCGCGAATATCGTCTACATAGATGACTCCCGCGTCCTTCTTCGTATTGCTCGTCTCCATATAGCGGACCGGCATGTCAATCGTGAATGGCGGCGTCTTGCCGCTTGGAACCGTCGCTTCAACATAGCGCCATCCCGTCCAGGCCACGCCCGTCACCTGGTCGGTGAAGTCCAATGGAATCGAGGCGTTGTTGCCGTCCTTCATTTGCATGCGCAGCCAATGCTTCTTGCCGTCCCCGTATACCCACATACTGATCTTTTGCGGATAACCAGGCACATTAATCCTCGTATCGGTCGACTTGGCCTGCAGATAGGCGCCCGATGTACCCGTCTTGCCGATAAAATCGTAGGTCAGCTTCAGCGAAGCGCTGCCCGAACGGACATAATCCGGATTCGTCTCCTCGGAGATCGTCACCGTGTTATAGGCAGCGCCTCCGTGCGTGTAATTGGCAAGCCCCGATTCGAAATCCTCCAGCATCGCTGGCGGAATGCCAACGCTGACATTCATGGACGCTTCCAGCTCGCCATATTGGACCACGATCCGACCATTCTGGCCGTTCTCGTTCGTCGCGGAGAATACTCCGTTCTCATCGACGGTGCCGATATCCCCTTCCACGCGCCATTCGAAGCTCGAGTTGCCGGCCCGAACAACCTGCCCGTTCCGGGTAGCGACGACCGACAACGTGTCCTGCATGCCGGACTCGTACGTCTTGGCTTCGTCCGGGAACGAGATGGCCGTCAGCTCATCTACAACCTCGATTTCCGCGTTGCCTTGCGCGCCTCCCGCTTGAACGGATATGGCACCCGTGCCAGCCTGCGCGCCGGCCGTGAACATGCCGCTTCCATCCACCGTTCCAAGCGATGCGTCCGCCTGCCATTCCGGCGTCCCGTTCATAGCGGCGGGATGTCCGTTCGCGTCTACGCCTTTGGCTTGGAATTGGATGGTGGAGCCGGTCAGGATGCGCTCTGCGTTCGGCTGCACCGCAAGACTGGCGGCCGTGCCGAGCTCGGGAGCTTTGTTCACCAAGAGCAGACCGTTGCCCGTCTTGCGCTCTCCGCCGTCCGACGGGCTGTTCATCACGCGCAGCGCCATGTCGCCCGGCAGCTTGGCCGCCAGCGTCGACGACCCGCCGCCGTCCAGGTTCATGGCGTTCACGACACCAAGATCAGCCATAATCGCGGCGAGCTCATGCGTCTCTACTCCCTCGCTGAAGCCAGGCTGACGGCCGTCGATCTCGAACATGACGATCGTGCCGTCAGCCTTAGTGCCAATAGCCGTCCTTGGATGGACGCCCGCCGGACCGACTCCCGTCTGGACGACGCCGTCCTGGATTAGCGGCCCCATACCGCCGATCGCTACCTGCACATCAGCCCATCCGCCGCTGAGCGTGAACTCGGCCGTCAGCTCGTCGCCCACTTCCAGACCCGCAAGAGCGGAGCGCATGCTGCCCGATGCTGATAACACAACTTGTCCAGCATTCAGCGGCGCGTTCCCCTGGCCAGTGCGCACCTCCGCGACCTTCAGCACCATGGGCTCGCCATGCTTCACGTCGCCCGACACAATATCCAGCACGATCTCGTCACCTTCGTTCGAGGTCATTGTCGAGGCGTAATAATCCGTGCTGTACAGAACCAGCTGATTATCGCTTCGGAATCGATTCACATGAGTGATCGGCGTGATGGAGCCGTCTATGGTGATGGTTTTCAGCAGAATCGGACTGCCGTAGATCGATGTGCCATCCGAACGCAGGCCGAATGCATAAGCGCTCGTAGCGCTGTTCAAGATGCGTCCGCCCCCGATGAACAAGCCGTTCGGTACGCCTGTCGCGTTGCCGCTGATCTCGTAAAAGTCGCCGTTAATGCCAGCGATGACCCTGCTGCCCGCCGCATCGGCGTATGCCGCCATCTCCGTTACGCCTTCCATGCCGCGAACCTTGCCGGATTTCGTCCCCGCGATAAGCTCCAGATTCGAGCTGCCCGGATGGAACGAAACAAAATGTACTTTCTGCTCCCCCCTATTCGTCTCCATGTCATACCATGTGTACGTCGCACCCGGCGCAAGCTCGGTCTGCCGCTTGTCGATGACCTCCCCGAACGCAACCGCCGGTGGATCCATGCTCCCTGCATATGCCGCTGGCGCCACCAATGTAAACATCATCATAATGGCAAGAAACAGACCGGCCGCGCGATGCCTAACCTTCATGTGTTCGTACCTCCCTGTTTGATTTTTGGGCTAGCCCTTGCGATTATAGGCGAATTATTTTTTCGTCGATAGTCATTTTTATGAAATAAAATATTATCTTAATACTTGTTGTCCGGTTTTCTTTTTTGTTTACGAGGCGTTCATGTCCCGTTCATATGACTGTGCTACATTGCGATTACAAGAGGATTACAGGGAGGATAAAAACGTGAGCAAATGCGGAATATTAGCAGCCGCACTACTGGCGACTGCCTTGCTGGCAGGCTGCTCCGGCGAGACAGGCAGCTCGGATAACAGCGCGGGAGGAGCTCCAATGCAAACCGGCGGAGCGAGGCAGCAAGCAGGCGGCGAAGGCGGGCCTCCGGGAATGGGAGGCGGAGGCGGCTTCGGCATGACGGATGATCATGGCAACGTGGCGAGCCTCATCGGGCAAGTGAAAAGCATAAACGGCAACGTTGTTACCGTGTACAAATCGGCCTTGGAGCCCGGAGCGATGGGCGGCGGAATGGGAGGCATGCGCCGCGAAGGCGGCGGCAGCAGACAAGGCGGACAGGCGACTGGTCAGGATGGGCAAGGCGAGGGACAGATCGGGGGCGGCGAGACCGCTGAACAGAACGGGCAGGACGGGGCGCTGAGCGGTGGCGGCACTCCACCAGCGGCTCAGGAGGGCGATGCGATGCCGGGCGAAGCCGGACAAGGACGCCCCGTCGGCGGCATGAGCATGTTCACCGAGGAGACCGTCGATGTTACGGTGACCGATACCACTGCCATTCAAGGCTCCTCGTTCGGGGAGAATGGCGTCGCGCTGACGGATATGGGCATTGCCGATTTGAAGGAAGGGGATATTTTGACCATTTGGCTCGTGGAAGGCTCGGAGGATGCCTCTCTCATCAGGCTTGGGGGCATGGGCGGCGCAATGGGAGGCGGCAGAGGGGCTATGGACGGACAGCCTCGGCAGCAGGCGCAGGGTAACTAGTCGTTTAAGCTGGATCGCCTATAAAACAAAACCATGCAGCCCCGATTCCCTTCGTCAACGAAGGCCAGAATCGGGGCTGCTGTATGTCTTAGAAGCCATCTATATCCCTATACGTGTTGGAATCCTGGATAAGCTCGTCGCAGAACGCGGCTACATCATGTCCCGTCACCTCAAGCACGCCCCTCCCCGAGGCCGCGCCTTCTTCGAACAAATCGACGATTCCTGAAAGCAGCCCCGTCCCTTCCGACAGCTCGACAGGCCCGACCTTAAAAAGATATTTTTGAATTTCCTTGTATACGATCTGGTAATCCTTCGGGAGCGCTTTGACGCGGGCAACGTGCGCTCGCCACTCTTTTTTGCCTTCGATGATATCCCGGATGCTCATGTAATCCCCTCCTATTGGCCTAACTTTTTGGCTATACTCTGGTTGAGCTGCTGGCGCCACTTGTCTCGATAAGACTTAGCCCCTTCTTCGCCTGCCAGAGCCGAGCAGAAGCCTGGGATATCGCTGCCCAGAACCTCTTGAACGCTCTGTCCTTCCGCCGCGGATTCTTCCAGCAAGCCCAGCACGCCGTCAAGAATAGGCATGAGGTTACGTCCGGTGAAGTTGGAATGCGGAAAGAGATTGACGTTGATAGCCTGCCAAGCCGCTTGATAATCAGCAGGCAGCCTTTGGGCTCGCGCTTCAAAGCTTTTCATTTGTTTCGTCATGTCGCTGCCGGTCACTTTGTCCCAGAAGTTCATTGGCCTCTCCCCTTTAGTTCATTTATTCTGGATGAGACGAACTCCCACTTTTCCCAGAACCTTCGCAATTCCTCTCGCCCCGCATCATTAATGGCAAAAAACTTTCGCGGCGGCCCCATATCGGAGGGCTTCTTGGTGGTCTCCACTAGCTTATTCCTCTCCAGCCGGACCAAAATGGTATACACCGTTCCTTCCACAACATCCGTGAAGCCGAGGGCGTTCAAACGCCGCGTAATTTCGTACCCGTAGGTTTCTTCATGGCTAATAATCTCAAGAACACAGCCTTCAAGCGATCCCTTGAGCATTTCCGTTAGATTCTCCAGCACGCTCACTCCTTACTATTATGCACCAATGGTATGCAGTATCACTTACTACAACTACATGGTATAACTAAGTAGTGGGAATGTCAATAGCGAAGCTCTGATCAGGGCTTGTGCTTTTAAGCAGCTTGGCCATCCCACTCCCTCTCGAATGATTTCCTTATTGCACACAACGAGCAATTTTATTCTATATGTAGGAGAGCAGAGAACTGGATTTCAACTGAGGACGCAAGCCCTCTATTGGCTTTCCAGTTCCCCTTTCATCAAACCTGGCGTCTGCCAAGTTACGGAACTCCATAATGTCTATTGAAATCGCTTATGAGCCAGCCTCTCCAAATCCTGTGTCTGTCCGCCCTGCTTCAATCACCTCCAATTCCGATCTGCCCGAGCAATGCGGGCAAGGATGGCGATCCTCACAACCACGGCAGCACTTGCATGGATTGCAGGAGCGATCCTCCCAGAGCAGATTGCAGATTCGATCCAGCAGCACCGTTTCGACCATCTGATTGCTCTTCTTCACATCTACATAATTAGTTCCCGTATTACAGAGAATGCCTTCTACCTCTTCCTTGACTCCCGCACATTCGTATACGATCTTGACCTTACAGCCCTTCATCCGGAACAACTGGAACGACAGGTTTCCGTTCAAGCCATTGAAGTTCAGACGAAAATCATTCGCGCATAGAGAGCAGGAAGATAATAGAAAGGGTGCGCTGCAATGTGCTCCGACCCAATGACCCTGGCAACCGCAGCCCCTCGCATTCCCGTGATGGCTTCCGCAACGGCACGGCAATGGAGGCGCGCAGCCTCCGCCGTGCATCCATTCGCGGCCATGCTCGTTATACGGTCGGTGCCTCGGCACCCGTGCTCCCTCATGATGCTCCCACAGCAATCGGTCATTGCCTGCCCTCACGCCTGAATGCTTGTGACAACCACAGGACATGGCTTCACATCTCCGCTTGTTCTTTTCTCCCCAGTACATCTCGGCCTCCACATGCATAACACGGTGCGAACAAGCATCCGTATTCTTCCTGCAACATTTTTTCTCTTTTCCCAAACAGAATCACTCCCTTCATTCTCGCTTCTGTACTGTATGTCCAGCATCGCAAGCTTGTCAGGGATACTATTACCCTCTCTCTCTATTTATGCGCATGACTACCTGCAATAGCTGATACATTCAACAGGTGGCAATCATAGATTAGCTCTATCACAGCTATTCTTATGAACAGCACAATGAGGAGGATTAAAGTATGAGTGCCAGCCGCGGTAAGGAGAGTCCCATTCTTCCAGAGAACCAGCTTTTTGCAGACATGCTGGGCAAGGACATCTTGCTTGCCACCAACGACAACCAGCTGAATATACTCGGACAGACATTCCGACCGATATTCACAGGGACAGTAACCGAGGTCACCAACGGCTTCCTGACGCTGTCCCCCGCTATCATCAAGATGTCCAATGCACCCTTCTATCATTTCCCTACGCCCCTGAGCATTCCGTTAGAAAGCATTGCCTGGTTCACCCCATTCGATTCCGATAGACGCATACCATTAACATAAACGGCCGGAGGTCATCCTTATGAAGAAAGGCAAGCATGACAAGAAATATGGGATGGATATTAACGCCATTCGGCAGTATGCCTTATGTCAGGAGTTTGAGAGGAATGTCGGACAACGGGCATTCATTCTGATTAGTGCTTATCCATTCATGATCATTGGCACTATCGTACGGGTCCACTCTGATTTCGTATTCATTGAGACGGAGGTAACCAATATCGCGGAGCTCGATAATGAGCTGTTCCGCCTGCATATTGACCAAATTGCGGTATTCTATATCGAAGATGGGAACTGCCGCATTCCGGAATTCCGGGAGCAATCCTGTTAGAGGAGGGATAGACTTGCTCAGACGATTCCATATCGTTGCCATACCGATTCGGATCGTGTTCAACAGGTTCGGAGATCATGATCCCAACGGCATGATGTATGTGCTGAAGGAGAATGAAGAGCAAGTACAGCTGCAGGTCGCCCGCAATCCGTGCATGCCGGTGAAGCTTGTGGAGCCCCTTGTCATCAGGGCAAATGCAGGAGATTGTATTGAGGTTCTATTCGAGAATAAGCTTACATTCAGCACATCCATGCATATTGCCAAGGCGGAATACAGCGTAGTCCAATCCGACGGCGCCTCTGTCGGTCTTAATCCGAACACCACTGTTCCACCCGGCGGCACGATTATTTATCGCTGGCAAGTATTCGAGGAGGGTGCTTATTTCTTCTCCGATCTCGGCAATCCCTTGTCTTCAGAGCTGGGCAGCAATGTCCACGGGTTATACGGTGCGTTATTCGTCGAGCCCCGAGGCTCCTGGTGGACTGATCCTGTAACAGGCCTGCCGCTGAAGAGCGGACTGTATGCCGACGTTCATAATCCGCTGCTTCCGTCATACCGGGAATTCGGTTTTTTCTTCCAAGATGAACCAGAGGTAGACGCTATGAATGGCGAAGCTCCCATTAGCCCGCACACGCTCCAGCCGGAATCCACTCATGTTGTCAATTATCGTTCCGAACCGATGCGCAACCGCCTGCTCCTCATCCATGAGGGCGTCGTCTGCCCAAACTGTGAGGGCGAGGAGGTGCATCACGATTCATGGGTGTTCGGCGATCCCGCTACTCCTGTTCTTCCCGCATATGTCGGAGATCCCATCAAGATTCGGCTCCTGCACGGCGGGAGCAAAGAAACCCATGTCTTCCACTATCATGTGCATCAGTGGCTGCAGGAGCCGACCGACATCGACTCGGAAATTGTAGACTCTCAAGCCATATCGCCGCAGAACAACTATTTGATTACCCCCCTGTATGGCGCTGGAAGCCTGCAGGGCGCTTATGGCGACGTCATTATTCACTGCCACTTGTATCCGCACTTCGGGGAAGGGATGTGGGGCATTCAGCGAATTTTCAACACTCTGCAGGATGGATCGCAATGTTATCCTAACGGGCTTCCCATCGAGCCCTTGCAGCCGCTGCCGACACAACCGTGCCCGCCTGAGCCGACACCTGAATGTCCAGGATTTCCGAATTTTGTTCCCGGCATTGTTGGATACAAGGCACCGCGTCCGCCTTTTGCAACAGATCGGGAAATCACGGTGCTTGAGCGCAATGCTTTCGCTCCAAACGCAGTACCGGGGGCCGTGTTCGTAAATCCTTGTCCTCCAGAAGCGCCCGTCCGGGTATTTCATATCTCCTTGATCCAGATGCCCATCATGTATAACAAAGCGGGCTGGCATGACCCGGAAGGGAGGTTATATGTGCTCGACGAGGATGAAGAGGCGGTGTTATCCGGAAGGAAGGCTCCAGAGCCACTGATTATTCGTGCCAACGCGGGGGAATGCATCCGGCTGCACTTTACGAATAAGCTTCCTGAGGTGCTTGGCGGCAACGCCTTTCAACTGATGACTCGAACCTATGAAGCGGGCATGCATGTGCACTTTGTGAAATTCGATCCGCTGGTAGCAGACGGAGCCAATGTCGGCTGGAACTACGATTCCTCTGTCCTGCCGGGTGACACCATTACGTACCAATGGTTTGCCGATGTTGAGCTTAAGTCCACCTTCTGGCATGACCATCTGTTCGCCAACGAGCATCAGATGCATGGCGTATTCGCAGGTATTAATATTGAGCCCCGTTTCTCCTCCTTCCATGACCCCTATTCGGGGGAGGAGCTTCGGTCAGGGACACAGGCTATGGTTACGAATCCGCTCATTCCGGATTTTCGTGAGCTGACGCTGCTCGTCCAGGATTTCACCATGCTCTTCGACGTGCACAACAGACCGCTTAATCCACCGAAATATCCGGGCTCGATGGACGACCCCGGGGTAATGGCGGTTAATTACCGCAATGAGCCGCTGCAATTCCGGTTGACGGAGCCTCATCATGACCCCGCTTACGTATTTAGCTCCTGGATGCATGGGGACCCGGTAACGCCGCTGCTGGAAACCTATAACGGCGACCCTGTGCGAATCCGTCTACTCCAAGGAGCGCATGAGGAATCGCACAGCTTCAATCTGCACCGGCAGCGCTGGCACGCGGAGCGACCTGATCTGAATTCGGAGCTGACACAACAGCAGCATATCGGCATTTCCGAATCGTTCACGATGGAATTTTTTATGGATGGAGAAGGAGATTTCGATACACTCTATCATTTCGGGTCCGTTGACGACCTATGGCTTGGGAACTGGGGAATTATCCGAAGCTTCGGAGAAGCCACACCTCATCTGCTGCCGCTTCCTGACCGTCCGGCTCCTCCACCAAGAACAATGCCTCTGCCTTGTCCTACCGGTGCAGCGCCGCCGCCGGCTCCCTCGCCGGGGAACCCGTGCCCGCCCGGAGCGCCTGTGCGCCGCTATGAGGTCGTTGCAGTAGAGACGCCTATAGTCTATAACGCATACGGAGACCATGATCCTGTCGGCATCATCTTCGCTCTAGCGGAGGATGTGCCGGCAATCCTTCAAGGCAGCTTGAATCCAGAGCCGCTTATTCTAAGGGCAAATGTCGGAGAATGTGTGGAGGTTCTTCTGCATAACCAGCTTGCCCCATTGTGTCACAAAGACCCATTGCATGGATATCCTGCCGTTCCGGTGGAAGTGCCCTTCAGCCCTTCCAGACGAATATCCCTGCACGCCCAGCTGGTTCAATATGATGTAAGAGGATCCGACGGAGCAGCAGTGGGCTACAACCCCGATTCAACTGTTGGCCCGGGCGAGTGCATCACCTATCGCTGGTATATCGATCTGCCTGTCGGCTCCGCCAACCTGGTCGATATGGCGGATATTCGCCATCATCGCCATCACGGCGCCTTCGGCTTGCTCATTACCGAGCCGCGAGGCTCTATCTATCTGGATCCGGCTACCCGGACAGCTGTTCAATCTGGAAGCCAGGTCGTCATCTCTAACCCGTTCGGGGAGTTCCGCGAGTTCGCAATAGTTATGCACGACGGCGTCAAGCTATTCGACAAGGAAGGTAATCTGATTGTAGACCCGCAGCCGGTATATGGAGACCATGTGGAATTCGAGGATTTCGAGGATCAAGGCTCACGCGCTTTTAATTACCGGGCGGAACGCTTCAGGAATCGCCTTATCTGCAATCCGGATGTGTCCCAGGTATTCAGCTCCAGCATTCACGGCGATCCTGCGACGCCGCTCTTCCTGGCTTATCCAGGCGACCCTGTTGTCATTCGATTCATATTCCCAGCGGATCGGGCCCGGGCACACTCCTTCACCATCCATGGACATTCATGGCTGGATGATGACGATGACGTGTACTCTAGTCACGTCGGCGTGGAGGGACAAATTACAGTCGGGCATGCCACTGACCTCCCCCTGTTCTACGGAGCAGGAGGCTACTACCAGCTGCCGGGAGACTATATGTACCGCTCGGGATTGATTCGTTGGGACCTGGAGCTGGGAGTATGGGGAATTATGCGTGTACTGGGAGAACCCTGCGCCTGTCTGCTGCCTTTGCGGCAGACACAATTACGCTTGCGAAGCAACCAAGGAGGTTGATTGCAGGATGCACCATCCATTCAACGGGAATAGCCTTTTCAAGTCAAGCCATTCGTATACATTCTGCCATCACGATGCCTTACCCTGCGGGCAGCAGGAATTGCTGCCCGCAGTCGCGGTAGATCCCTGCTCCCCTCCCGCCTGCCCGCCGCGCGTGCCGACTCCCCGATTCCATTCGCCGACCAGCCCGTTGCCGCCAGAGAAGCTGCACCACCTGCGGGCTTGCATAGCTGAGATGAATCAAACGCTGAGGACACTCGGCAATCCTCAGGATTCGCCCGCCATTAATCCCGGCAACCAGCGGCAGCTGCAGCTGGACCTGCACGCCCTCAAGGGGCAGCGCGTGACCGCCTCGTTGTCTGTAGAAGGGGCAGAGCCTGCTTCCGGTTGGCTCGCTGCGGCAGGGGGGGATTTCATTCTATTGGCAAATAGGGAGGAGCAGCGGCTCATTCCGTTCATTCGACTGTCATCGATTCGCAGCCAATCAAGTATGCAGCATCAGGCGGACGGGCATGAGCCCAGTCTCTTAAATCTTGACGAATGCACGCGTAGAGCCATTACATTGTGCTTTGGGGAAATTGTCGGGAGAAGCGCCGAGCTGATGAATCTCTTCTTCGGCATTCCCCTCCGCTCCTTCCTGCTCCTCCTCATCGGCTGCTCCGTGCAAGTGTATCTGGCGAACGAGACCGAGCCTGTATGCGGTGTCCTGCTTTCGGTAGAGCGAGAGCGAATTGCTGTATGCATACACGCCGGAAATCTAAGCATTATTCATCTGGCACAAATATCATTTATTACCTATTCAGGTGCCTCTTATAATGAATGTCCATAGCTCGGACTGAATAACGATTCGTTGAAAGACTACCCAATCCCATAAACGTCCATCGCCGCCTGCAGCCCGGCTCCCGCGTCCAGCTTGCAGCCGTGCCGCAGCAGTACGGCCTCGAAGGCGCCCAGCGTCAGCAGCACATTACGCTTGCTGCAGCTGTAGCCCATCGTGCCGATCCGCCAGATTCGGCCCTTCAGCGGGCCGAACGAGCTGGCGATCTCGATGCCGAAATCGCTGAGCAGCATCGAGCGGACGGATTCGCCGTCAATTCCTTCCGGAATTTCGATGCAGGTGACGACCGGCATCTTGCAGGATGGATCGCCATACAGCGTCAGCCCCATCGCTTCAATGCCCGCCACAAGCGCCGCTTCCTGCTCACGATGGCGGGCAAACCTCGCCTCCAGTCCTTCTTGCAGAACAAGTCGCAGCCCTTCGCGCAGGGCGTACAGCATCGTGGTCGCCTCCGTGTGATGGTTCAACCGGGCGGGGCTCCAATAATCCTGCAGCTGGCTCAGGTCGAGATAGTTGCTCTGAATTGGCCGCGGCACCAGATTGTGCTGCGCCTCCTCGTCACTCATTAATAGTCCGCGTTCAATGCGCTTGCGCTTCAGCAGCTTTGCTTCTGCCCGGCTATTATACGTAACGGGCGCAAGCCCCGACGGAACGGACAGGCATTTCTGCGTGCCGCCGATGACCGCATCAATCCCCCACTCGTCCGTCGCCACCTTCACGCCGCCAATCGTGGCGACCGCATCCACAACGAGCAGCGCGTCGATCTCGCGGCAGGCATCCCCGAGCCCATCGAGCGGCTGCAGCCGGCCCGTCGATGTCTCGCCATGCACCACAGCCACGAGGCGCGGCTGATGCGTCCGAATCGCCGATAGGATCTCCTCGGCCGCGAACACCGTCCCCCATTCCTTCTCCAGCCTTACGACGTCGGCGCCGCAGCGCCTTGCAATCTCGACAAGCAAGTGCCCGAATCGTCCGTATATGGGCACAAGCACCTTGTCTCCCGGCTCGATTAGGCTGACGAGCACCGCCTCAATGCCGGAGCGGGACGTGCCGTCCACGGGATAAGCCCACTGGTTGCCCGTCACAAACACCTCGCGCAGCATCTCCATCGTCTCGTTCATAAGCCCTGTGAATTCGGGATCGAACTGCCCCAGGATCGGATACGACATCGCCCGCAGAACGCGAGGATCAACCTCGACCGGGCCCGGCGTCATAATCGTCCGCGGCGACGGCGCCAAATCCATATAGCTTCTCATCACGCAAGCTCCCCCTCATAACCTAGTCGGTACAACAGCTTCGCCAGCACAAGTGCGCCGACAGCAAGCTCACTCGGAGCCGTATACTCCTCCGGCGAATGCGAGATACCGCCCCGGCTCGGCACAAACAGCATGGCGGAAGGGCAAATGCGGCTGAACATCTGCGCGTCATGCCCTGCTCCGCTCACCATGCGGCGATAGGATACGCCAAGACCCCCGCACGCGGCGTCCAGCATTCCCTTCAACCGGCTGTCCATTGGAGTCGGCTCCTCCCTGAACCACTCGGCGCAGGCAAAAGCCAGTCCTCTATGATTCGCTGCCTCGCGGAAGGCTTCGGAGAACCAGCCGCAGAACGCCTCCAGCCTCACCGGATCGGAGTGCCTGATGTCAACGGTAAATTCCACCTTCCCCGGCACAACATTCGGCACGTTAGGATGCACGGTCATTCGACCGGCCGTAGCGACTAGCGGCTCCCCATGCCGCGCAGCCTCCTCCCGCAGCAAAATAACCATTGCGCACGCGCCTTCCAGCGCGTCCTTGCGCATATGCATCGGCGTCGTGCCTGCATGATTGGCTTCCCCGGTCACCGTTACGACGAATCGCCGCTGCCCGACGATCGCATCCACGACGCCGACGGACAAGCCCTCACGCTCCAGCACGGCGCCTTGCTCAATATGCAGCTCAATAAAAGCCGCCATAGAGCCCTTCTCCCTGAGGGCCGTTCGGGCACTTCCTTCGCCGAAGCCGCACGCCTTCATCGCTTGCAAGAACGGGACGCCGTCGCCATCCTCCAGATTCGCGATGTCCGCGAACCCGCGCTCTCCCGTTATGCTTCCGGAGCCCCAGTACGCCATAGGGAATCGGCTTCCTTCTTCTTCGCTGAGCGACACGACCTCAATGCTGCGAAGCGGAGGACCGTATGTCTCCCGCAAATATTGCACCGCAGCAAGCGCCGCCGCGATCCCATACGCTCCGTCATATCGCCCCCCGTTCACGACGGTATCAATATGGGAGCCCGTTATGACAGCGGGCAGCTCAGCTTGGCTGCCCTGTAAAGTTCCATATAAGTTGCCCGCCTCGTCGAACGAGGGAACCAGCCCATTATTCCCCATAATCTCCTTCAGCGCCTGCTGGGCCTTCAGCCATTCCTTGGAGAAGAGCAGCCGAGTCACACCCGAGCCTTCGCTTGACGAGTAAAGGGCGAGCTCCTCCAAGAGATTCATGACCAGCATCTCCAGGCGCTGCAGCAGCTCTTCCTTTGTTTGCTCTGAGAGCGGCGCGTCCAGTCCCATCATTGTCAACTCCCTTGTGCCCAGCTTACTTGCAGCGCAGCCATTCCCCTTCCGGCTCCCCCTCAATTCCCGTCCGCCTGTTATAGATCACCCGCCCGCGCGATATTGTCGCCTGAATGGCGCAATGCATCGTCTCTCCGATGTACGGACTATGCTTGTGCTTGTGGTACAGCCCCTCCCGCTCCAGCACATAGCCGGCGTTCAGATCGAGCAGCGCCAGATCAGCGTCCGCTCCAATCCGGATCTCCCCCTTGCGGCTGGATAACCCGAACCGACGGGCTGGCTCCAGGCTGAGCATGCGGGTCAGCTTCGTGAGCGGTATGCCGCGTTTCACGTGGCCCTCCCCAATCATCAGCTCCATCGAGCTTTGCGCGCCCGCAATGCCGCCCCAGGCCGCGAATATGTCGTCTCCCGCCTTCATCTCTTCCGGACAGGGCGAATGGTCGGAAGCGATCATATCGACACAGCCCTCAGTTACTGCCCGCCAAAGCTTCTCCTGCTCCTCGGCGCTTCGCAGCGGAGGCGCGCACTTGGCAGCCGCTCCCTTCGTCGCCAGCGATGCGTCCGTCAGCTTGAGGTAATGCGGGCATGTCTCCAGCGTGACATCGAGCCCGCGCCGCTTCGCGCTTTCAATCGCCCTCACCCCCGCTTCGCTGCTTATATGGACGAAATGAAGGGCACAGCCCGTCTGTTCCGCATAAAATAACGCCCGATTCACCGCTTCCAGCTCGGCGATAATTGGCCGGGAAGCGGTATAGTCGCCCGCCGATACGCGCCCTGCTACCCGCATCTCCTCCGCCAGCTTGGAGACGATCGGCTCACTCTCCGCATGGAGCGCCAGCACCTTGCCCTCCGCAGCGATTCGCTTCATGCCCTCCAGCAGCGTATAATCGTCAACCTCGCGGAAGGCGTCTTCGCCAGGACCTCCGGCCGTCGACATGAAGGCCTTGTAGCCGGCAACGCCGGCCTCGCGCAGCGGCGCTAGATGCTCCAGCTTGCCTGGCACAAGACCGCCCCATAACGCAAAGTCCACATAGGAGCTGCTGCGGGCAGCGGCAAGCTTCTGCTCCAACGCCGCCACCGTCACGGTCGGCGGCAGTCCGTTCAGCGGCATATCGATATACGTCGTAACACCGCCTGCCGCCAGTGCCGCCGTGCCTGTTCGGAAGCCTTCCCAATCGCCCAGCCCCGGCTCGTTCAGATGCACGTGCGCGTCAACCATGCCTGCCATTACGGTTAAGCCCGTGGCATCGAATTCGATAGCGTCCGGCACGTCGCCGAGAGCGCCAATCTCGACAATTCGTCCGTCCTTAATGCCGATATCCATCACGCCGACGACATCCTTCAGCACAACCGATCCGCCCCGGATGACGAGATCGAACTTTTCACTCGGAATCATGTCGTTCGCCTGCCTTTCTATGGTGGCTAACAAGGCCGCCCGAAGGCGGCCCCGCATTGTTATCATTCTATTTCATGCCTTCATCATAATCGCTTCCCCGTTCATTGTCATTGTGCGTCTCCCCCAAAAAAATACAGCCGTTTTGAGCATATTACACAATTGCTCGCACGTCACAGCTTTGAGCGCTATGCCGCTCGCAAGCGTCAACGGCTGCCCCGCCCATTGGCGGGGAACATACCTTCCCGCGTTGAAATATAAGCCCAGTATAGAGAAAACTTCGCCTGGCGCTTTACAACGCTAGTGTATTATCCATATAATACATGGTAAGAAGAGGATGGTGACCGATTGTGCTTCACTTCAAAGAGCTGGCATTAGACGGCAAGGAGCCGGTATATATGCAGATTGCCGGCTACGTCAAGCGCCAGCTTCTTCTCGGACGCGTGGCCTCGGGCGACCGGCTTCCCTCCAGAAGGGATATTGCAGCGCAGCTGAACGTCAATCCCAACACGGTCCAGAAAGCGTTCAAGCTAATGGAGGAGGAAGGCTTCGTTCATACGAGCGGCAATCAGGGCAGCGTCATCTATGCGGATGCGGAATTATTGGCACGGATCGAGGAAGAACTGACGCGCGGGCTCGTTGTGTCGTTTATTTTATCGGCGAAGGAAATTAATCTGTCGTTCAAAAAGGTCATCGAGCTGGTGAGCGAGCATTGGGAGCGGCCTTGACGCCGTTTTTTTCATGAGCAGCATGTATTAGTTCAGTAATACATCAATCACAGCAATAACGATGAGGAGGATTGCAAATGAAAAGCTTCTACCGACTGCTGAACTATGAGCTCGGCACGATGCTGCGGGGTGTTCTGCTGCTATCGCTTGGCGCCGTTATCTCTCCGCTTATGTTCCTGTCCATCCATATGAATCACAGCTTTGCGATATATCAGCGATACGAGACGATTTATGCGGAGTCTGGCTGCATGATGGTATTCCTTGTATATCTGGCGGCGATGCTGGGCTTGTTCCTCAGATCGTTCTACTCCCATTATTCGAGTAGCCGCAGCATCTATACGCTGCTGGCGCTGCCCGTCCGCAGGGAGGCTCTCTACTTCAGCAAGCTGCTGGCGCTCATTATCTCCTTGATGACGCTGTGGGCGGCGCTCGCTCTCAGTATCTGGATCGGCTTCGGGATGGTAGAAGGGCAAATCAGCGGCGCAACAACCTTTCTGACCGCTCCTCACAACGGAGTATTCCTTGCCGCAATTCGGTCGAGCTTTCTGAGCATCGCGCTGCCATCCAACGCGCAAGCCCTGCTCTCCACGCTCAGCATCGGCGCCGCTTTGGCGACCGGCCTCTGTTACGCAGCCATCTGCGAGAGGAGCAAGCGATACTGGGGCTTCGCCGTGCTTGCCGCAGCAATCTACACCCTTATTCGAGCGCTGACTTATCGAATGAACATGCCCGCATCTCCATTCGAAACCTTCAGCCTGCAAGCCAACAGCCTCATTCTGCTGGCCTTCTCCGCATGGTTTGCTTGGCATGGCATGCGGCTTGTGAAGCGCGGCGCTATTGGATAAGAAAGGGGAGGACTTAAGCTCATGCGTATAGGTAGAAGACATGCCGCTCTATTACTCGCCGCGCTTAGCGCCGGGATAATCCTTATCACGTTATTCGTCATCGACACCTCGCGGAACAACGGAACGATAGAGCTCGTCGACCTGCTCGGCGACCGCTCCGCGCTTGACGGCATCGCGGTCGAAGGCGCGATTCGCGACGGCTATCACGAGATGCGCTTCCGCTGGGCGGACGGGCGCATAACGAAACAAACGAAAGTGCATGACGAGCCGCGCAATCTGAATACTTACTATGCACCCGGCATGCCGTTGCCTGTCGGCGACCGTTTCTACGAGATTTATCCGTCCTTCACATCCAATGACGATTACGAGGTTCGGTATTTCGACAATATAGACGGCTTTCGCGGTGACTTCGGCGGGATGGCATTCATCGATCCGTCGCTTGTCTATCACAGTGCCGCAAATAGTCGAGCGCATACGAACTATCAAGAGAAGGGACTCGCCTTTATCGGAGACCGCGTCTTCTACGCGCCGACAACGACCCGAGATTATACGGGAAGCAGCGGAATCTATGAGGTCATCCGTTTCTCCGGGCGCAATACGATGCAAGGAGAAGATTCGGAGCAGCCCGCAACAAAGCGGATTGCGGAGCTCGACTTGGAAGGAAATTCGCGTGATGAGCTGCAAGGACTCGAGGTGCTCGGGCTGGAAGCCGTGGACGGCAAGCTGGCTCTCATCGCGCTTGTCGACGGACGAATAGTCGTGAGAGGCTTCGATGCCGACAGTGGCGAGATCATTGGCGAGGCTGCGCTCGACACATTCGTACATACCACAACTGTAGAAGGCGGACAGCGGCCGGATGGCGAGACTTACCGGGAAAACTACGATGCGTATGCAGACGACGACACGGGCATCCTGACCCTCAAGCTTACGAGCACAAATTCAACGTCCTTGGAGAATCATCTTGCCATCATAAGCTTGTCCCTCCGGGAGGGAGTCCAGCTTGTTCATGAACAGTCTCTCGTTCATCCCGTCCGGGATGCGGAGCCAATCGAGGAGTACAGCAGGTTCAGCTTCCGGGACGGCAAGCTGTACGCCTTCAAGCGGATGCTCTCGCAGCCTCCGGATCTGTTCACCCGTTATGACGACTTAAAGATACGTTCCTTCTTCATCGAAGCCTATGAAGCCGGGGAACTAATCTATCGCGGAGAGCTTGTGACCGACATGAACGACGACCTCGTGCAGGAGCAGCATTTGGCGGAGCCTTACCAATTCCAATACGAGCCGTACCGCTATCGCCAGATGGAAGACGTGTTGTTCCGATCAACAGATTAGAGAGAGGAGAGGCGAGATGCTGGAGCTGAGTGACTTGTTCATCATGTACAAACACGCTTCTATGTCCGTGGGAGCCTTAACCGTACAGAGAGGAGCCATCGTCGGCCTGCTCGGCCCCAATGGCGCCGGCAAGACTACACTGCTTAAGGCCATCATGGGATTAACGGAGCTGGAGCAGGGCAGCGTAGCCTGGAACGGCCGGCCAATCCGGGAGCAATATGCGGAAGTCGCCTACATCACCGAAGAAGGCAGCATCCCCGCCGACATGAATGCGGCCGAGTTCGCCGAATTCCTCGCGGACTTCTACCCCCGATTCGACCGAGTGCGGTATGAGCAACTGCTTGACTTCTTTGAGCTGAATGACCGGATCAAGGTTAGCAAGATGTCCCGGGGCCAGCGCTCCAAGCTGGAGATATGCGCGGGCTTCTCCAAGGGCGCGAAGCTGATTCTGATGGATGAGCCGTTCCAAGGAAAGGACGTGTTCGCCAGGCGGGACTTCCTGAAGCTGATGGTCACGAGTCTGAAGGAGGACGAGACCTTTCTGATCTCAACGCATCTGGCGGACGAGATTGAGCATATCATCGACCGAGCCATCGTCATGCATGGCGGCCGCATCCGCGCGGATCTTGCCATCGACGAGCTTCATGCTCGCGGAATGACGCTGGAGCAGCTGCTAGCCGAAGCGTCCGGGTATGACGAGGAGCGCTATCGGCGTTTTCTCCCCGGCTAACTCCATCCCAGGGGCTCAAGCCGGCAACACAGGAATAACAATGCCGCCATAAGCGAACGCTGCCACGATCACAATGGCGGGATGCACCCTGCGGAATTGCATCAGCCAGAAGGCGATTGCAGCAATGATGAGCGACTGCAGCCAGCCGATCGACTCCACGGCGGATTCGCCCATCTGCCAGGTCAGCACCAGCATCATAATGGCGATGACCGGCTGCACGAGCAGCGTCATCCCCTTCACGATCGGCGACTGGCGATGCTTCTGCAGGATGTTCAGCAGAATAATTAGCGCCGCAGCCGACGGCACGATCGTAGCGGCCAGCGCGACGATTGCGCCGATCCAGCCGCCGACGTCGTACCCGACGAACGCCGCGATCTTCGTGGCGATGGGGCCGGGCAGCGCGTTGCCGAGCGCCAGAATGTTGGAGAACTCCTCCGGCGTCGCCCAAGCGTGGTTCGTTACGATCTCCCGGTACATAAGGGGAATCGAGGCGGGACCGCCTCCGTACCCCAGCACGTTGGCGATGAAGAAGCCGATGAGCAGCCACAGCCATTCCATCACATCCATTCGTCACCCCTCCTCCCTTACAGATGTATCATTCCGATGATCCTGATCACTCTGATTATCCCGTTCAGAGGGATTATTCCCTTCTCGGCGTTCCTCGCGCCTCCGCTTCCAGGCCGCCGACGCGCGCATATGGAAGGCTCCATATCCCAGAAACATTATGATGACAATCGCCGGATGAAGCTGCACGAGCTGCAACAGGCCAAACGCCAGGGCGAAGAAGCCGATCCCCAGATAGAGGCCTAGCCCTTTCACCGCTTTTTCGCCAAATTCGTACGCCATCACGCCCAGCATGACCGCGATGACGGGAATAACCGCCCCGATCATGCCCTGCACGATCGCCGAGCCGCTGAGCCATTGCACCGCCGACAGCAGCACAATCATCGCAATGCCAGACGGGACAATATGAGCAAGCACAGATACCGTCGCCCCCAGCACGCCCTTCTTGTGATAACCGAGATACGCCGCCATCTTGGTCGCGATTGGGCCCGGCAGTGCGTTGGCCAGCGCCAATATTTCGCCGAATTCCTCGTCATTCAGCCACTTGTAATGCGTTACCGCCTCGTAGCGGATCAGCGGAATGACCGACGGACCGCCGCCGTACCCCAGCACCCCCGTCTTCATCATCGCCCATGACAGCTGCATGTAGGCATTACCCGAGCTCGTCTCTCCCATCGCTTACAACCTCATTCCCATCCGGCTCTTATACCGGTTGATCAGCAGCTGACAATCCACATCCGTAATGCCCGGCAGCACGTACAACGTTTCTCGCATGAATCGCTCCATCTCCGCGTTGTCGCGGAACAATCCATGCATATGCAGCTTGCTCGGACCCGTCATATGATACAGGCTCGTCACGTACGGTTCGTCCGCCAGCCGGTCCGCTACCGCGTGCAGATGCTTCGGCTCCACCTCCACATTGAAAAAAGCCGACACCGCGATGCCGATCTTCTCCGGGTTGATGACCGCCGTGAATCGCTCGATGACGCCCGCTTCCATCAAGGCGTTCACCCGCGCCTGAACGGCCACCCTCGACAAGCCGATTTCCTTGGCCAAATCCGTGTAAGAAATTCTTCCGTTCATATTCAATTCCTTAATAATTTTCCGATCCACCTCATCAATTTCAATCGGCTTTGATAGATGCTCCATATGTTCCTTCACCCTCCGACCCCTCCGCTCAACACTGCAACCAAACTGTCATTTAGAAAATAAAACAAATCATATGATTACGATATGTCATATCATAAACTTGAATTCATACGTTTTCAATCACTTCTGTTATATTTTCTTACTTTTGTATTGCGACTTCACAAGGAAGGTGTTATGTTAAAGCCAAGATTCAATGTCATCTATCCTTCCACATATAGAAGCCGCGCGCTTCACATAGGAGTGATCTACATGAACCAACCGGTCATCGGCGGCGAAACCATGGTCGTCAGCCCTCACGTGCTGGCAAGCGCCGCGGGAGCGCGCATACTGGAGAGGGGCGGCAATGCATTTGACGCGGCCGTAGCGATCAGCGCCTGCCTTGCCGTCGTCTATCCCCATATGACAAGCATGGGCGGCGACTCCTTCTGGTTGACCTATCATCAAGGCGAAGGCGCTGTCCGGGGCTACAACGCCAGCGGCCGCTCGGGTTATGCCGCGGGCCTGCAGGCTTACGCTGACGTGAATGAAATTCCGAGGCGCGGCATTCGAAGCATCGTGACGGTTCCGGGCATGGTAGATGGCTGGCATGCCGTTCACAGCCGGTACGGGAAGCTCGGCTGGGGCGAGCTTCTCGCACCCGCCATCCATTACGCCCAGCACGGCTTCGCCATGACGCGCGACCAATTCTCGAACGCCTCGCAGCATGCGGGCGTGCTGGGCGCAATGGCGGAGACAGCGGCCATCTATCTGCCCGGCGGCAAGCCGCCCGCTCCGGGCGAACGATTCAGGCAATTGGCGATGGCGCGGACGCTTAAGCGAATTGCGGAGCATGGACGGGATGAATTTTATAAAGGGGATACCGCGAAGGAGATCGCATCCTTCCTGCTGAAGAACGGCGGATTGCTGACGTTAGACGATCTGGCCGATCATCAGGGGGACTGGGTCGAGCCCATCTCCGGCTCCTACAGGGGGCATACGCTGTACCAGATGCCGCCGAATTCGCAGGGCTTCTCCGGCATCCTGGCGCTGCAGATTCTGGAGCATGTTGATCTCTCGACGGTGGAGCACGGCTCATACGAATATTATCAGCTGTGCGTAGAAGCGCTGAAGCTTAGCTTCCGCGACCGCAACGCCTATCTGACGGACCCGGATTTCGCCGATATTCCGCTGGGCCGCCTGCTCTCCAAGAGCTACGCCGCCGAGCTGGCGGACTCCATTCGCCTCGACCGGGCGGCAGAGATCGCGTCGAAGCCGCTCGGCACCGACACAGCTTACGCGGCCGTTGTGGACGGGGAAGGGAATGCGGTTTCTTTTATCCAGAGCCTGTACTTCGAATTCGGGTCCGGCGTCGTGGCAGGCGATACCGGCATTCTGCTGCAGAACCGCGGCTCCTTCTTCTCGCTTAATCCCGGCCATGTCAACCGGCTCCAGCCGTTCAAACGGACCTTCCATACGCTTATGCCCGCGATGTCATGCGTGGATGGCAAGCCTTCGATTCTATATGGCACGCAGGGCGGCGAAGGACAGCCCCAGACGCAGACGGCCCTCTTCACGCGGATGGTGGATTACGGCATGAATCCGCAGCAGGCCATCCACGAGCCCCGCTGGGTGTGGGGACGAACATGGGGCGAGCCGACGCAGGAGCTTAAGCTGGAGGGCCGTATCGACGCCGACGTGGCGCGACGGCTGGCAGCAGCCGGCCATGCCGTGCGTCAGGTTGCAGACTTCGACGGCATTATGGGGCATGCCTGCGCGATCCGCCGGGATGAGCACGGGTTCCTGCAAGGGGGAGCGGACCCCCGCAGCGACGGCGGAGCGATTGGCTGGTGAATGGGAACGAGGGAGGACGACAGGGATGAATGATGTATGGAACGCCTATGTGAACGAAAGCCTGATCATTGAGGCTGCCGCGAGAGGACCTCTGAGCGGACTCGCCTTCGCGGTCAAAGACGTGTTCCACATCGCGGGTAAGACGGCGGGCGCAGGCAATCCAGATTGGCTGCGCACGCATGGCCCCGCCTCCCGTCATGCCGCTGTCATCGAGCGGCTGCTAGAGAGCGGCGCGCGCTTGAGAGGAACGACAATGACGGATGAGCTGATGTACAGCATTAACGGGGAGAATGCCCATTATGGAACGCCGCGCAATCCGAGCGCGCCGGGACGAATTCCAGGCGGCTCCTCAAGCGGCTCTGCCGTAGTGGCGGCAGCCGGACTCGCCGACTTCGCCGTCGGCACGGACACGGGAGGCTCGGTACGCGTGCCTGCCGCGTATTGCGGCGTATACGGCATTCGCCCAACGCATGGCGCGGTCAGCACCGACGGACTGATCCCCCTTGCGCCGAG
The DNA here is from genome assembly GCF_040834005.1 of Paenibacillus sp. PL2-23. Taxonomy (NCBI): domain Bacteria; kingdom Bacillati; phylum Bacillota; class Bacilli; order Caryophanales; family Paenibacillaceae; genus Paenibacillus; species Paenibacillus sp. PL2-23. The sequence goes on along the minus strand of NZ_CP162129.1, from coordinate 575,698 downwards.
CTTCGACACGGTCGGCTGGATGGCGCGCGAGCCGGAAACGATGCTGCGGGTGGGCCGTGTGCTGCTTGGTTCAGGAGCGACGACGGCGACGAAGCCGGAGACGGAGACGGAGGCCCTATCCCCCTCAGAACGGCTAAGGGGGGCGGATGGACCAATCGCCGACAGCGAGCTCGGGTTCAAGCGGCTCCTGCTCCCTATGGATATGTGGGCATTGGCGGATGGACATACTCGCGATACGTTAGCCGCCTGCTTGCCCATCCTCCGCGAGCTCGCGCCTAACAGAGCTGAATTGACCCTTGCACCGGAGGGCCTAAGCACCTGGATGAACGCGTTCCGCACGCTGCAAGGAGCGGAAATATGGTCGCAGCATGGCGAATGGGTAACCTCCGTGCAGCCACGCTTCGGACCAGGCATCGCAGAGCGCTTCCAATGGGCTGCTGCCATTAGCAGCGAGGAGCAGCTTGTTGCATCACACGTACGCCAAGCTGCCGCAAGCCGTATGGACGCGTTATTAGACGAGTCGACGCTCATCGTCGCGCCTACCGCGCCGTCGATCGCGCCGCTGCTGAACGGCAGCGGCGCGGAGGTTGAGCAGCGGCGCATGCAGACGCTGCAGCTATGCTGCGGCGCCGGGCTGGCCGGGCTGCCGCAAGCCACGCTCCCGCTTGTCGGCGAGGGCGGCCTGCCGATTGGGCTCAGCTTTATCGCGGCTCGGGGAACGGATCTTCGCCTGCTGGAGTGGCTACGGCTCGCCGGCGCGCGACTCCACACGAGCTAGCTTCGTCTGGGGAAGGGCGTTCGGCGCCCCAATCACCTAAGATCGAGTCAGATCCCCCAAGCTCCGGCGGGTCAGAAGCCATTTGATCACCTGGCCGACGCCCAAGCCGACCAGCATGCCGGCCAGTCCCAGGAACATGGCGCCTGCCCAGTTGCTGGAGTAGATGACGCCGATCGTCCCGAAGTATGCTCCGAACACAACGGGCACAACGGCATACGGCGACTGTCCGCCTCCCGCATCCCTGTAGGCATCCCAAATCGCGAACATATAAATGCAGGGATAGAACAACAGCCATTGGTAATCGGTATCGGCAATCGCCCGTGTTATATCTCCATGAAAGCTATTCATAATAAGCTGATTGAGACGAGCTTGATCATTAATGACGAATTCCAATGCGACGAGCAGCAATCCCTTAATGTAACGACCATTCAACAGTTGGCCGAATCCGGGAAACGCAATACTCCAGAGAATCGCTTCTGCGCGGCTGCATGTTCTCATCCTACCCTTTCACCCACTTCTGCTTGTCGAGCTTTTGGCGGCGATATCCCCTGGCTTGCCCGGGGACGAGCAACGTCCTTGGTATGAAGAGCTTCGTTCCTCACGCCGCTTTCATAACATACCATTTTCCAATAAAAGTTATTCATTCCAGCTTTATAAAACCCCAAACCCCCATTCCTACGCCAAAAAGGCCGCCATTCGGCGACCTCTCCATTTCCAATTTACAATCGCATATCCCTGCGTCCGTAACGAAGGAAAGCCACGGTAATAGACGCCAGCGCTATGCCCAGGGATAGGACAATAAATCTCAGCTCAAGCCCTTCCCCCAGAAGCCGTTCCGCCGCAAAATATTGGAATGGCGTCAAATAGCCCGCCGCCTCCAGTCTCCCGCTCATGTCGATGACGACCGACAGCAGAAACGCCAGCAGCATGACGCCTGCGGACGCCCCGACGGCCCGCTGCGGATGGCTTGACGATGCGGCGATGGCCAGCCCCGCTGCCCCAAATATAGACTGCGTCAGCAGCATTCCCGCCATAAATGGCCATATATCTCCCGCGACAGCCGCGGCGCCTCCATCCCCATGCGGCGCAACAAACGCAATTGAGCTGACCGCCATCACGGCAGTAAACAGCACCGACTGCAAGGCAACGGCCAGCAGCTTCTCCAGCAGCACTCGCGCTCTGCTGATCGGCTTCACGAACAGAAACTCCGCCGTTTTGTCCCGCTCCTCCTTCGCCAGCACATTCGCCCCCAGCATAGAGGCATGCACCGCCGCCATGATGAGGAGATACATATACAGCATGCCGTAATACCCCATGACGGTGGATATGTCCAGGCCATTCAGCCCGAATACCGCCTGCAGCGGCTTCGGCAGACCGCCCATCAGCTCGCTCATGGCCGTCCCGGAGCCCGCCATTCCTGCGAACTTGGCCATCCCGCTGCCCACCATCGCCACAATACCAGCCATCCAGATCAGCAACGGCTTCAGACTCGCCTTCATTTCTCTTCGCCATATATTCATGAGATGATGCGCCTCCTTAACTGGCATGAACATCGCGCTTCAAGCAGCGCAGGACGCTGAACCATACGCATAACGCGATGACAGCAGCACCTGCGACGAGAAACTCCGGCTCATACCTCTCATGCCACACGATGTGCATCCTGTCGAAATATTGGAACGGCGTCAAATATCTCAGCCCCCCGTCGCCCGATGAAGCCCCGACGGCCGACAGCATAAATAACGAAAACACCACGCCGAGCGACAAGGGCAGCACGGTCTTCAGCCTGGGAAGCAGAAGAGCCGCCGCAAAGCCGAGCGATAGGAACACCAGCTGCGTCAATAGCAGCGAGGCATTAATCAAAGCGAAGGCGGTGTAGCTGAACGCTTCACGCTGGACGAGGAAAGCCAAGGCTGTAGATGCCGCAAAATATACGGCCTGCGTCACACACAGCAGAGTAAGGGCCGCCAACGCTTTGGACCGCAGCACCGCTCCGCGCGTCACCGGCTTGGTCAGCAGAAAATCCGCCGTCTTCGCTCTCGTCTCCGCAGACATCATGGACGCGCCCAGATGGATCGCCTGAATGGCGCCCAATAACGAGATATAGAGGCACACGTAGGAGTAGAAGCCCAGCAGCGAGGTGATGCTGTCAATCTGCAGGCCGAATGCCGCCATCACCTCCTGGGGCATCGACCGGAGCAGCTCCTTGAACGGCTCAGCCTCCGCGGCAAATATAGGATAGAAAGACATGAATACGCCTGCGATACCCACGAGGGCGACCATCCACAGGATGGTGTTGCTCCGATACATCCTCAGCTCATGTCGGTACATGTTCATACGCCCGCACCTTCCCGCGACACGTAGTAATGCATAAATATTTCCTCCAGATCCGGCTCCTCCACCCACAGGTTAACCAGCTCAAGATCGGCAATCCAGCGCAAAATATCGTTAATATCTCCTCGGTACAGGAAGCTGGCTTCGCCATTCGGGGCCGCCTTCCACTCGGTCACCCCTGGAATCGCAGGCGGCACGGGCTCTGCGCCAGGCTTGCTCTGCAGCTTGATCTTCTTGTAGGTGCTGCCCTTCAGCTCGGCGACCCTCTCCAGCGCAATCAGCCGGCCTTCCTTAATGATGGCGACACGATCGCACAGCCGCTGCACCTCGCTCAGAATATGGGAGGAGAACAGAATGGTAACGCCCTTCCTGTTCTCTTCCTCCAACAGATCAAAAAATCGCTGCTGCATCAGCGGGTCCAATCCGCTCGTCGGCTCATCCAGAATAATCAGCTTCGGCTCATGAAGCAGCCCCTGCACGATGCCAACCTTCTTCTTGTTGCCCAGCGACAGGTCGTCGATTTTTTTGCTCAAATCCAGCTCCATCCGTTCCGCCAGCTCCAGCATCCGCTTCCTGCAGTCTTTGCCGTAGAAGCTGGCGGAGTAGCTCAGCAGGTCCTTCACCTTCATATGATCGTAATAGAACACCTCGGAGGGCAGATAGCCTACCTCCTTGCGAATCTCCGGTCCATGCTGCAAGCAGTCCTTGCCGAAGATGCTGGCGCTGCCGCTTGTGGGATAGATCAATCCCAGCATCGTCCTAATCGTGGTGGATTTGCCCGCGCCGTTCGGTCCGATAAAGCCGAATATTTCGCCCTGCCCTACGGTAAAGCTTAGATCGGCAATACCCCTCGCACCGCCGTACGTTTTGGTCAGACCCTTGAGCTCAATCACGTTCATACGTTTCGCCCTCCCGTTCATTCCTTATAGAAACTTCGCTTGAACAGCTCCATATAGCGGTCGAATTCCTCCATCAGCCGGTCAACGTCGAGCTCGGCGCCCATCAGCTTATGCCTCTGCCGCTCCTGCTCCCCCAGCCCCTCCATGGACCACAGCACCACATTCATCGCCCGCTCCGGGTCAACGCCTTCCTTAAACCGGGTTCGGTCGATATTCGCGAACAAGCTGTAATATTCGTTCGCCGCTGTGCTTTTGTTGCGCTCCGCCAGCTCAGCCTTAACGTCGGCCGCCTCCTCGAAGAACGCCATCTTCAGAAACTGAAGCATGTCGGGATGAAGCTTGAATACATGCAGCTTAACGGCCGATACCTGCCGAAGCTTCACGAACAAATCCCGCTCCTCAGGGTCCACCTTGGCGCGAATCTCTTGAGACAGCAGCTTGGCCGCATGATCGTAGAGATACAGACAGAGGTCCTTCTTGCTCACAAAATAATGAAACAGCAAGCCCTTTGAGATTCCCGCCGCCTTGGCGATTGCATTCGTTGACGCAGCTTGGTAGCCCTTCTGCGCAAACTCCTCCAGCGCTGCGTTGATCACACGCTCACGCTTCTCTTCTTCTATACTCAGAAACTTGTCGAACACTTCATACTGCCTCCCATAACAGCGCTCCGCCCCGTGGCCGGCACAGCGGCGGTGAAACGCCGAATAGCATTGACCAATGTGGTCAATGCTATTCTAACACCTGTTGACCACGTTGGTCAATACACGTCAGCACACGTTCATGGAAAGCTGCTTACGCTTACACATCTCTGCGAAGCGCGCTCAACACATCAATGCGGGTCGCGCGCAGCGCCGGACGATAGCCCGACAGCATCGCCACGCCAAGAGAAATGCCGCAGGCAAGCGCAGTCAGATACGGAGGAATAACGGAGAACAGGAAGTCCGAGGGCACCTCCTCCTCCATAAACCTCATTATGATTACCGGAAGCCCCGCGTTAACGGCCATGGAGATGGCATAAGCCACAAGGGTGCCGAACGCTGCTCCCATCAGGCCGATGATGGCGCTCTCCAGCAGGAACAGCTTGCGGATGGCAGATGGATGCGCACCTATCGCTTTCATGATGCCAATATCCTGAGCCCGCTCTGTGACAGCCATCGTCATCGTATTGAAGATGCCGATGGAAGCAATCAGCACCGCAATGGTGCCTACGAAGACAAGACCTATCTTCATAATCGCGAACATCAGGTTCACCTGCTCCAGCTCATCCACAATGGAATGCGTATAGAAGCCTTGGCTCCTCAGCGTCTCCACCAGTCCCTTCACCTTGTCCCCATGGCTGGCGACCACCTGCACCCCCCCATAGCTCCTCCGTTCGCTTGGCTTCGCCATGCTGGCGAGCGCGGCGTCAATCTGCTCAGCCGTTGGGCTTTCCCCTTCAAAATACGGCAAATCCCCGTTGCGAGTGCCCGTTATCCCTTCAATCTTCTCCAGCATACCCGCGCCCAGGTACAAGCTCTTGTCTCGGTCCCACTCCCTGGCCGGCTGCTCCGACACGCCTACAATGACAGCCTCCAACGGCTCTGTCAGCTTCTTGCCGGCCCCGTAATATTCCACCTGGAGCGTCATTGTTTTGTTCAGCCATTCCGACGCGTCCAGATAATCGGGCATTCCGCCTTGCTCATTCATCTGCTCCCGAATATGATAGCCGATAACAATCTCATGCTCCGCCTCCGGCATTCTTCCCGCACTCAGGTCGAAGCCTGCTCGCGCCTCCTCCGCGAAGTCAACCTGGATGGTGCGATCACTCCCCGCCGCTGCACCCTCCACCTGCGGATTCAGCCATTGTCCGATGTAATTGCGATAGGTGACGGCCTTCACGCCAGGAAGCTCCCGGAATGACTTCATATCCTCCTCATAGATATTGGTATCCTCTAATTGCTCCGCATTTTTGCCCGCTATGTCAATGCCCGTGACAAGCCGGTCACCCACGATACTGTCGACGATGCTCTGCTGGAGACCGAAGCCTACAGAGGCCAGTACAATAAGAAACGTACAGCCCATTGCGGTAGCAAGCACCGTCATGAACAGGCGCGTTTTGTTTTTTTTCATATTTTGCCGGACGAACCGGAGCTGATCCCTGAATTTCATCTAGACAAGCCCTCCTATTCTGCCATCCTGCAGCCGAATCGCGCGATGAGCGATGGACGCAACCTGATCGTCGTGCGTGATGATCACGAATGTAATGCCCCGCTCATGGTTCAGCTGGCGAATCATCGTCAGCAGCGTCTTCTCGTTCTCGCTGTCCAGACTGCCTGAAGGCTCGTCCGCAAGCACAATGGGCGGCTCCAGAATCAGCGATCTGGCGACCGATACTCGCTGCTGCTGTCCACCAGAGAGCTCACTGGGATAATGATGGGCGCATTCAGCAATACCAACCTGCTCCAGCAGCCTCATTACCTTCGCACGCCTCTCGCCGCTCCCTGCGCCCTTCAGGACAAGAGGCAGCTCTACATTCTCATAAGCCGTCATGCTGCCGATGAGCTGGAAGCTCTGGAAGATGAAGCCGTAATTCGCCAGCCGGAAATCTGCCCAAGCTCCCTCGTCCAGCCTCGTAACCGCCTGGCCTCTGACCCTTATCTCCCCCGATGACGGACGGATATACCCTGACATGAGATTCAGCAGCGTCGACTTGCCGGAGCCCGACCTGCCTACGATCGCGACAATCTCACCCTGCTCCACCCTCAAGCTGATATCATGCAGAACGGGCACGACCCGCTCCTTCCCGCGCTTGCCTAACCGAAATTGATGACTGACATTCGCCAGCTCGATCATTCTCCCCACACCCTTCTTCTCTCTGCTCTTACTTTCTCCACTATAACTGGAAAATCATAAAAGCGCCTAAAGGGGAGCTAAAGATTTCCTTAAGAAGGGCTGCCCCGCCCGTAAGAAATGAGAAAGCCCGATTCCACCGGAACCGGGCTCCCCACTCATTTCGCTATTCATTCGCCGCGCGCATCTGCTTGCTTCGCAGCTGGCCGCACGCCGCGTCGATGTCGGTGCCGTGCTCCAGCCTAACGCTGACGCTGATGCCCTGCTTCTTGAGCACGTCGTAGAAGGCTCGAATCGCCTCCTGCTCGCTGCGCTTATACTGGCTATGCTCGTCAACAGGGTTGTATGGAATAAGGTTCACGTTGACCAGCTTGCTCCGCGAGCGCATCAGCTCCGCCAGCTCAAGCGCCTGCTCGACGCCGTCATTCACATCCCGCAGCAGGATATATTCCATCGTCATCCGTCTTCTTGTCTTCTGGAGATAATAATCGATGCCGTCCATCAGCTTCTCGATCGGAATGGCTTTGTTAATCTTCATAATGCGTGTGCGCAGCTCATTGTTCGGCGCATGCAGCGAAACGGCGAGATTCACGTTCAGATCGCTGTCCGCAAATTCCTTGATTTTGCCGGCCAGACCGCTAGTGGACACCGTAATATGCCGCGCCCCGATCGCCAGACCCTTATGATCCTTGACCACCCGGATAAAATTGCTCATATGTTCAAAGTTATCGAACGGCTCGCCGATACCCATCACAACGATGTGGCTAACTCTTTCGCTTTCGCCTGCGGCGTCCAGGTGAAGCTGTACCCGCATAATCTGCTCCACGATTTCGCCCGCAGACAGATCGCGGCTCTTCGCGATCAGGCCGCTTGCGCAGAAGCTGCAGCCAATGTTGCAGCCGACCTGGGTCGTCACGCAGACGGACAAGCCGAACTTGTGGCGCATCAGCACCGTTTCGATCAAATTGCCGTCATACAGCTTGAATAGAAACTTGATTGTGCCGTCCTTCGACTCCTGCTTCACATGCTCGGCCATCGTCTGGCATACAAAATGCTCCTCCAGCAGCGCCCTGCACGTCTCATGCACATCCGCCATCTCCGCGAAGGAGACGACACGCTTCCGGTAGAGGTAATCCCAGACCTGCTGAGCACGGCCCTTCCGATGGCCTCTCTCCGCCAGCCATGTCGTTAATTGCTCTAAAGTTAATCCATAAATGGATGCTGTTGTTTGGTTCATGCTTGTGCCTCTTTCTGAACGCCGACCCGCCTCATCCGGCCAGTCAGCAATATGCTTCTTATTGTCCCAAAAATAATGCTTGAATACAAGGGGCGACGCTCTCCGGGTCTACCCTTCCTCCGCCTTCCGAACACGTTCGATGCGGGTCAGCATATCCTCGAAGCTGATCGCGCCGACAAAGCGCTCACGAATGACGCCCTCGCTGTCCAGAATGAAGGTCGAAGGGAATGCGCTCACGCGCAATTGCTCCGTGACGGCACCCTTTGTGTCCAGCAAGAGCGGGAAGGTATAGCCATACTCCTCCATATATCGCCTCACATCCTCCATGCTGCCCTCTTGGCTCGTCACGTTGACGGATAACAGCTCCACCGGCTGTCCTTCATTCTGATAATACTCATACAGCTTCTGAACATGCGGCATCTCCGTCTTGCACACCCTGCACCAGGTGGTCCAGAAATTAAGCAATACGACGCTGCCTTGGACATCCTCCAGCGCAACAAGCTCGCCCCCCAGGCTCTCCAGCTCGAAGCCCGGCGCCCGCTTCCCCGCACTTGCTCCCACGGCTGCGGCGGCTCCCCCATCGCCTTCTGGAGCCTTCGCCCCGAAGCCCGCCCTCGCCTGATCATACAGCACCGCGCTGACGAGTCCGGCCATGAGCACAAGCGTACCCAGTTGAGCAGCTAGACGTCTCTTGCCGGGGGCTCCTGCAGACCCGATCTCCGCCAGCCTCTCCATCCTTCCAGCAGGCCACCACGCTGCGAGGGCGAGAATGGCAAACAAAATTTGTCCGTACGAGAGTGCCTCGGGGGCCAGCAGCAGCACCGCCAAGAGATAGGCAGAGCTCCAGCCGGAAATCAGCAGCACAAGCTGACGAAACGCAAGCACCCTCTTTACGGGAAGTCTCATGAAGCGGAAGCCAGCCCAGCCTGCAGCCCCCAAGGAGGCCAGCCAGAACCCCACCCTGCCTCCATCGAAGTACAGCAGCGACATGGGGTTGGCCAGAACCATCTCCAGGTCGATAAGGAGCAGACTGCCCTTCCATATGGCGAGCCAGAGAAAGCCCGCGCTCCAAGCTATATTTATATCACGCTCCCGTTGCTCCCGCTCCCTTGCTCCGCCCCCGCTCCATACCGCGAGCACGCCAGCCGCACCCGCCAGCAGGCAGACAAGCAGCTTCGTATTCAGCACAAGCGACCCCAGCTCAATATTCGTCATGACGCAGTCCTCCCCATTCGACACAAACTCAAAAAAAATTGTAAACGTTGCCTTTTGCTCTTGGTAATCAAGCCTTGCATGTCGATATAAGTCCTATATATCACGTACAGGAGGATCATCCATGAGCACCCTCAACTCATTCATGCTTCAAGATCTGCACAGGAAAAACGGTCTCGTGTTCAAAGCGATCACCGCTATCGGCCTGCTGGCAGCCATCTCTGTCGTTGGTCTAAGCGCCGGACAAATGGGAACACGAGACTATGTGCTCCTTATTCTATCATTTCTGACCGTCTCCCTGGTTGGATTGATGCATTACCGGCGTATCTGGACTGCGGCCATTCCTTATGTCGCCATCTCGTTAACGTTCGCCTCTACATTTTTTACGATGCTTGCCATGCCGGACTTTACCCATGTTTTCAGTATCTATTATTTGCTCGCCCTGTCGGTTGTCTATATGCGGCTATGGCCATTTGTACTCGGCGTGGCGCTGACCTCATTCAAGATGTACATCCTCCTGTTCGCCCTGAAGGATAAGGTCACGGTGCCTGGGGACAGCTATGAAACAGTCATTATCTACTATCTCATCATTGTCATCATGCTGTTCTTCATGTTGCGCAGCTCGAGCTATCTGTTCAAAGATATCGAGAAAGCCGCCAATGAGTCCGCTTCCGCCAACAGCCAGGTGAAGGAGCAGCAGCAGAAGCTCATGAACGAGGTGACGACAATCTCCGAGCATATGTCGCTGATCAGCAAGGCCGGGGAGGAGAACGGCCATTCGTTCGAGCAGATGAATGTGGCGTTCCGCGAGATCGCCATCGGCGCCGGCGACCAAGTAGATTCCACTACGCAGATTACAGGGGCCGTGCAGGAAACCAACGAGATGATCAGCCGTCTCATGCAATCGCTTGAGACGCTTCTGCAGAATTCCGCAAGCGCCAACGACAACTCGACGCTGGGGAGCGAGAAGGTGAAGCAGCTGTACGAAGCCATCACCTTATTCCAGAGCAATATCGAGACGATGGCCTCCGATATTCGGAAGCTGAACGAGACCATTCATGAAGCGTCGGCATTCACGACATCTATTCAGGAGATCGCGGCGCAGACGAACCTGCTGTCGCTGAACGCCAGTATTGAAGCCGCCAGAGCAGGCGAAAGCGGCCGGGGCTTCGCCGTTGTCGCAGGCGAAATCCGCAAGCTGGCTGAGCTGTCCAGCTCGGCGGCTGAGCAAATCTCGGGCAACCTGTCCGCGATGGAGAAGCAAGCCGGCGCAACCTCCGGTCTGATGGGCGATATTGCCTCCCGCATGCGCGAGAGCACGGAGCTGACACGAGAGACTCGCGATGCGTTCTCCAACATCGGCTCTTCGGTCGAGCAGCTGTCCGGCACCGTATCCAGCATTGACGAGATGATGCAGACGATTCGCAGCTCCTCAAGCGAGATCGAGAAGGAAACACAGAGCTTCGCCGCCGTCAGCGAGCAATCCATGGCGACGCTGGAGGAGCTGTCCGCTACAGTGGAGACTCTCCTCGTGAAGAACGGCGAGATGACCGATCGACTCCGCGCGACGGATCAGGCCGTCAAGCGTCTGCTGGAGTAGGCAGCCTCGGTTATAGAGGGCAACAGAAAGAGCACGGGGCTTAGGCTCCGTGCTCTTGTTCATTTCTTGTTGCTATCTTGTCGTTGCTATCGCTGCTATTAATCGCGGCTCGCCAGCTTGGAGAGCAGGCGGAGCATCTCGATGTACAGCCAGATTAGCGTGACCATCAGGCCGAACGCGCCGTACCATTCCATATACTTCGGAGCACCTTGATCTGCGCCGGATTCGATAAAGTCGAAATCAAGCACCAGGTTCAGCGCCGCAACCACTACGATGACAAGCGAGATGCCGATGCCGATTAAACTGTTGTCGTGCAGGAAAGGAATCGCAATACCGAAGAAGCCCAGCACGAAGCTTGCCAGGTACATCAGCATAATGCCTGCTGTAGCCGCGAACACGCCGAGACGGAAGTTCTTCGTCGCCTGGATGAGGCGGAAGCGGTAAGCGACCAGAAGCGCAACAAACACGCACATGGTCAGAAGCGTCGCTTGCAAGGTAATGCCGTTATACAGCGACTCATATCTCGCCGACAGGGCGCCCAGGAACAGGCCTTCACAAGCCGCATAGATTGGCACGAGGAATGGAGCCGTCGTAGGCTTGAAGCTGATGATCAGAGCCAGGACGAGACCCGCAATGGCGCCGCCGATCATAAAGCCCGTGACGTTCGCGTTGCCATTCATATACATGCCCCACGACACAAACGCGCCGCCAAGCAGAATGGCCAGCATGATAAAGGTTTTGTTCACCGTTCCTTCGATCGTCATTCTCTCTCCGCCGGAGAAATGGCCTGTCCGCTCGAATGTGTTGTCTCTTAAGGTTGGATTACCGCTGCGTCCAAACACGCAAAAATCACCTCTTCTAATAGATTGACATTATCGTATCATATTATCCATGCTTATACATCATGATAATGCAATCCAAGGGAAATTTATGCTAAATAAAACCTCATTATTCACCTCATCCATCTAATTCAACTGGGATAAAAGGGTATAAGCGAATATGATACAAACCATCAAAAACTGTTTCGGACAACGAAATCGCATTGCGATATGATAAAAGCAGAAGACTTACAAGGAAGGAGAATCTAGCTTATGCAAACTTATTCCGCCCCCTCCCTTCTTATGCTGTTCTGGACGTTCCTGAAGCTGTCGCCCATCTCGTTTGGCGGCGGCTACGCAATCTTCCCCGCGCTTGAGCGGGAGATCGTCAATAGAAGACAATGGATGAATGCCGAGACACTGGTCGATACGCTGTCACTGGCTTCCGCTGCGCCGGGAGGCGCAGGCGTGAACGCCGCTATCCTTGTCGGCTACCGGCTGAATAAGTGGTCGGGCGCCCTGGCCGCTTCCGCCGGCTCTATTCTGCCGTCCTTCTTCATCGTTATCGCGTTATTCGCCTGCTATTCACGAATCGCCGATGCGCCGAAGACAGGGGCTGTTCTCGCCGGTATTACGTGGGGAGTCATCACCCTCATCCTGTTCTCCGCACTCCGGATCGGCAAGAAGGCAATCAAGGATAAGACGACACTATCCCTGCTGATTATCGCGCTTATCTGCTTATTCATGGGCATGTCCCCCCTGTTTGATATAGCACTAGGCATTGCCGCAGGCTTGATCTTCACCTTTTTCCAAAAATCGCATCCCGCGGACGAGGTTCCATCAATGCAGCCCAACACAGCTGGACTCGAAGACCCCGCCTATATGTACTTTATATGATTTAAGCCAGGCTTCCCCCGATTATGAAAGGAGGTCACACCATGTGGTCTATGTTTTTATTCTTCCTTAAGTTGGGCTTCCTATCCTTCGGCGGAGGCTATGCACTCATCCCCTTAATCCAAGAGGAGGCCGCACGACGGCAGTGGATGACTCATAGCGCCTTCCTGGACGCCGTCGGCGTCGCTGGTATGTCACCAGGTCCAGTGGCGGTCAACCTCAGCTCGATCATCGGCTATCAAACGTACGGCATCGGCGGCGCGGTCTCCGCGCTTATCGGTCTCGTACTGCCTTCCATGCTCGTCTCGGCCTTGCTGCTGGTGCTTATCTTCCGCCTGCGCAAAAAAACGTTCATAGACCGAATCTTCTATGGCCTGCAGCCCATCGTGACGGCACTCATTCTGTTCGCCGTATACAGGCTTGGACTCGGCTCATTAGAGCATGCACAGGTCCACGGCCAGCTGCTTGTCGGCATTTGCATCGTTGGCGTAGGTTGGATGATGCTCGTTCGCTACCGGATGCACCCGGTGTTCATTTTGCTATTTTCCGCGATATGCGGGGCAGCGTTTCTCGCTTAAACTACTGGCTGAACCAGTCACGACGCTGCCATTCACAACGGTCCCCGCTTAGTCGCGCCAAAGAGCGGTATGCCCAAGATACACCTTGAACTATCTTCTATGACAAAAAACTCGTCAACCAGAGCTCCGGATCATCCGGCGTAAGCGGTTGGCGAGTTTATGCTCCAGCAAGGAAGACAGCCTATTCGTGAATCTGTACAAGCAGCGCGCCCAGCGCTTGCAGCGCTTCCTCTTCACGCTCGCCGTCGGTTTCCAGCGTTACTTCATCGTTCATCTTGATGCCAAGCGTGAGCAGGCTGATCGAGCTTTTGCCATTGGCCTTCTTGCCATTAGCATGCACCGTGATTTTGCAAGGAAACTCATTTGCCGTCTGGACAAGTGTTTTGATAGGCCGAACGTGCAGCCCTGTTGGGTTAATGACTGTATAGGTCTGAGAAATCATAACGTACACCTCCGTTTTATTTTATCGCTTGCGTCCTAATTGCCGCTCTTCCTATCGCTCCCGCCGCTTGCCTTGCTGCTCCTGCACGAACGCCTGCACCTCATGCTGTCCACGCAATGTCATCGCATGCCGTGCATGCTGCTGCCACTCCGCATGGCTGAGGCTGCCAATCAGCTCTCTCGTCTGAAGAATGGAGCCTGCGCTCATACTGAATTCATGCAGACCGAGACCAAGCAGCAGCGGCACTGCCGCCAAGTCGCCCGCCATCTCGCCGCACAGACCTACCCATTTGCCTTCCCGCCGCGCCGCATCGATGACCATCCCAATCAGCCGCAGAATAGAGGGATGGACGGGCTGGTACAGATAGGAGACGGTTTCGTTCATTCGGTCGGCGGCCATCGTATATTGAATCAAGTCATTCGTCCCGATACTGAAGAAATCAACATCCGGCGCCAGAGAGTCCGCCGCAATTGCCGCTGCCGGCACCTCGATCATCATGCCGATCTCAATGGACTCTGCAAGCTCTACTCCCTCCTGCAGCAGCGCCTGACGCTCCTCCTCCAGCATTCGCTTCGCCTCCAGCAGCTCCTCGCGAACCGCAATCATCGGGAACATGATCTTCAAGTTGCCGAAGCGGCTCGCTCTTAGCAGCGCGCGAAGCTGTGTACGGAACAAGCCGTCTCGCTCCAGGCACAGCCGAAGGGCCCGCTGACCCAGGAACGGATTGCTCTCCTTGGGCAGCTCCAGATAAGGCAGCTCCTTGTCTCCGCCAATATCAAGCGTCCGGATGACAACCGGCTTGCCCTCCAGCTTCTCCAGCACATACTTATAGCTCTGGAACTGCTCCTCCTCGGAGGGCAGATGGGTGCGTCCCATATAGAGGAACTCTGTACGGAACAGGCCGATGCCTTCCGCCCCGTTGTCGAGCGCCTTCTGCACATCCTCCAGCTTGCCAATGTTGGCCGCCAGCTCTACGCGGTGCCCATCCTTCGTCAGGGACGGCTCCTTGACCCAGGCAGCAAGCTCAGCCCTGCGCTTGTCATAAGCCGCTTTCTGCTCACGGAATTGCTCCAGCAGCTCCGCGCCAGGATTTACCCATAGCTTGCCTTCCGACGCGTCCATAACCAGCAGATCTCCGGCTGCAATCTCCGACAAGTCTTCGCCAGCCCCAACAATGGCGGGCACGTCCAGAGAGCGGGCCATGATGGCGGAATGCGAGGTGCGGCTGCCGATAACGGTCACAAAGCCTCGTACGAGCTCCAAATTCAGCTGAGCCGTGTCGGATGGCGTCAGGTCATGGGCGATAATAATACATTCCTCTTGAAGCTGCGTCAAATCGTTCCCGGGCACGCCCCGCAACAGATTAAGAATACGGCTCCTTATATCGCGAATATCCGCCGCACGCTCGCGAAGCGTCTCGTCCTCCAGCTCGCTTAGCATATCAATAAAGCTCTGGAACACCTCATAGAGCGCAAATTCGGCATTCACGCTATCTGCTCCGATGGTTTCGTGAACAGCGTCAATTAATTCCGGATCCTCAAGCAGCATGAGATGCCCCTCGAATATTTCCGCCTTCGCTGCGCCAAGCTTCTGCTCGGTCGACATCCGAAGTGTCTCAATCTGATCCCGCGCTTCCTCGACAGCCGCGCGGAATCGCTCCTGCTCCCTCTGCGGCTGGTCCACTGCTACCTTCTCCGGGGTATAGGCATCCGACTCAAGCTTGACGGCGCGGGCAATCGCGATACCAGGCGACGCTGCGATGCCCTCATAGGGCTTTGCAGACATGCTTGCACTCATCCTTTATGCCTCCCTTCCTGAATGAAGCTTCTCATAGGCGGCAACAATGGAAGCATGCAATGGATGCTCCCCCTCAATGCCGGTATACCTGGCAATGACGGCGGATAGACCATGCTGCTTCAGCTCGCCCTGTAGCTCCATCGCTTCCTGATCCTCTGGACTGTCGAAGGACAGCGCCTCTGCGATAGCCCGGATTAATCCTGGCGTCTTGCCCCCCATCTCATGAGCCAACAAAGCTGGACGAACCAGCCTGTCATACCGGGACAGCTTGCGTATCGGAGAACGGCCAACCCTCACGATCTCATCTGTCAGATACGGATTGCGGAACCGGTTCAATATTTTGTCGATATACCGCTCATGCTCTGTTCCATCGAAGCCATGCTGACGTACGAGCACCTCGCCTGTCTCCGCCAGCACGGTGCGGACGTGAGCCACGACAGCTTCATCCTTCATCGCCTCTTGTATCGTCTCATAGCCCTTGAGGTATCCCGCATAGGCCGTTGAAGCATGGCCCGTATTGACCGTGAACAGCTTCCGCTCGATATATGGCTCAAGCTGATCCACATATTGCACACCCAGCAGAGCGGGGAAGTCCGCTGGCAGCGCCATCCGGTCCACAATCCATTCGAAGAATGGCTCAACCGTCACCAGCAGCTGATCCTCGTGCTGCTGAGCGGGCACAATACGATCCACCGCCGCATCCGGGAACAGCGCCGCTTCGGCTGCAGGCTCATGCAGGTCAGGAGACAGCTTCTCCATCACATGTCCCTTGAGGATCGTACTGCCGCCGATCGCATTCTCACAGGCGATAATAGCAAGAGAGGGGGCTCCAGCTGCCAGACGAAGCTTAATGCCCTCTGCGATGCTCTCCGCCAAATAAGGAAGCGCGCTGACTCCTACTGCCGTGGTGACGATGTCCGCTTCCGCTATCGCTTGCGCCACCTGCCCAGCATCCCGTCCATGAATGGCTGACACGCCATGAACAAGGAATGTATCACTTGTATCATTAGCCAGCTGCACCTTGTATTCGCCGCGCTCGTTGATCGCTGCAACCCGCTCCGTATTCACATCAATGAACTTCATGCGATATCCGGACTGCGAGAGCAGCAGACCAATGAAGCCAAGACCAATATTACCTGCTCCGAAGTGTACGGCTATCATAAGTCCATCCCTTCCTCGAAGATCGCGATCAGCTCCTCCTCCGTCTTGGACGCGAGAATTCGCTCCATGTCCTCCTCCTCGGAGACGAGTACAGCGACGCTTGACAGCACCTCCATATGCTCGTCACCCACGGCAGCCAGGCCGATAATCAGCTTGGCGATCTCGCCTCCGAAGTCAACGCCTTCCGGCACGACAAGCACCGACATACCCGTTGTCTGAATAAGCGGCTTGGAATCGTTGGTGCCATGCGGCATAGCAAGACCCGCTCCCAGGTAGGTGGAGGACAGCTGCTCACGCTCCACCATCTTCTCCACATAAGCCTGCGGCACATGTCCCGCCTGTACCAGCAGCTCGCCCGCCATTCGGACGGCTTCGAACTTATCCTTCACGGATACGTTCAGCTTCACTTTGTCTTT
Source organism: Paenibacillus sp. PL2-23 (assembly GCF_040834005.1). Taxonomy (NCBI): domain Bacteria; kingdom Bacillati; phylum Bacillota; class Bacilli; order Caryophanales; family Paenibacillaceae; genus Paenibacillus; species Paenibacillus sp. PL2-23. The sequence continues at coordinate 558,706 of NZ_CP162129.1, read as the reverse complement.
CGTCAGAATTGTCATCATATCGATTCTCTCCCTCTCCACTTGGATTGTATAAAAGCTTCCAGCTCCTGTGATAAATAAAGCTTAATCGCTTCGCCATTCCCCTCTGCCAGGAGCTCCACAAACGGCTGCTGCAGCAGCATGGCGCTAATCTCGCTCAATACTTCCAGCATAGGACGGCTTACCTTGTCCGGTGCCAGCATAAGCAGCACCTGTGCCACACTTGCCTCGCCGTCATCGCCAAGACGCAGCGGCTCGCCAAGAAGATACAGCCTTAATAAGGGCTTCTCGACATATTCGCTTCTTGTATGGAATAAAGCCAGATTTGTACCTGCTATGGCTTGGCTGCCCCTCTTCTCTCTCTCAAGCAGCCGCGCTTTGACAGAGCTCTCTATATCGGCTCCCAGACCTAACGTCCTCATGATGGCGTCGATGGTCTGGCTGAGAGCTGCCGCCGCTTCCCCTCCCTCAGCATTTGCGCTTATGCGGTGTACCGCAAATGGTTCAAGCACCTCCACCACAGCTGAGGAATATTCGCTGATGCGCTTCATCCTCTCCCAGCCGCTTGTGTCCTTCAGGCTCGACTCCTGTCCCGATTCAGTCCCAAGCTCATGAGCGGCGGGCAGCCTCTTCAGAAAGCCCTGAAGCTTCTCCGTCTCCTCCAGTGTCAGCAGCGGGCTAATCTTCACGTATCGGTCCCCATCGATCGGCAGGTCTACGGTAGAGATGATAAGATCATATCTGTCCCTCGGCACGCGAGAGGCTTCATACCAGGAATAATGCCCGATGAACTCCACTTGGGGAAATTTCTTCTCAATCCGCACCGACAACAGCTTGGAGGAGCCGATTCCGCTGGTGCACACAATCATCGCCCTCACCGGCCTGGAGATGTTCAGCCGTTCCAGAGAAGCTCCGAAATGGATGGTCAAATAACCAACCTCCTCGTCCGGGATTGACATCCCCGCTTCTCCCATAAGCTCTTGTGAGGCCTGCTGCAGAACGTCGTAAAGCTCGGCCAAATCTCTTCTGATCTGCTGCAACAGCGGATTGCGAATGGTCTCCCCCGCTGCAGTCTCTCCATCGCAGGAGCAAGATGATGAGCCAGATCCTCCAGGAGGGACTGATCCTCTCCGAAGGGTACATGCATGCTTCTGCTAACCGCACGAATGAGCCTCCATGCCAGATCTGCAGCGGCAGCCCCGTGTTGATGAAGCAGCCTCTCCTGCTCCTGCTCTGCTTCCGCGCTGGCACTGTTCAGCAGGCCGATAACCGCTATCCTCTCCAGGGAGTGCCAGTGCCAAGGGAACGCGCTCAGGAACGGAGCTAGATAGGGATGCTGGACCTCATCCTGCTCCTCTGCCTCCAGCTCACCCCCAAGTCTTGCTGTATCCGTCCCTTGCTGGAGGGATAAAGACTCCGGCTTCAGCCCATACCCGCTCTTCATGCGGGCAACAGCGATGGACAGCTTAAGCAGCAGGCGAGTGTAGGCGCTCTCGGACAGGCGGCTTGGCGATTTCTCCTCAAGTCCCCAAACGATACGCTCAATCGTCAAGAAATGCTCTTTGCCAACCATCTGAAGGAGCTTGCGCGTCACGGGCCACATATGCTGGGATTCTGATCCCGTTCCGAATAAGTCCGATTCATCCAGATATTGCTGGGCCAGCCCTTCAATAAGCGCTCGCTTGCCAGCCTCGGAGCCCCCAATCTCCACCCCATAGCCTCTCCGGCGTACAAGCTCCAGCCCATACTTGCCAAGCTGCGGCGCAATCTCGTCAAGATCACGCGTAATCGTGGGAACCGCCGCGTGCAGCTCATAAGCCAGCGCGAACAGCTTGATCGGTTCATTCTCCTCCAGCAGCCGGCATTGAATGAGCGTCTTGCGCTCTTCGGAAGCGTAGGCGACTGTCTCAAAATGGGCGAGCAGCCTCTGGAATTGCCCGGTATTCTCCTCCGAGCCTTCAATAGAAATGCCTTTGCCCGATTTGGTTGTCAAGGCTAGCCCGTAATCCGCCAGCAGAGATTTGATCTCCCGCAGGTCACGATGCACCGATCTTGCGCTAATCTGAACTTCATCTGCAATTTCGCTAGCCGTAGCCTCTCTGCGCTCCAGCAACACTTCCAGAATTTTTCTCTGCCTATTAGAGACAATCAAGCCCGTCTTCCTCCTCTCCGGAAAAATGAAGCAAACGCCGACGGGTTCTCGTCAGCGTCTTCTCTTCTTAAGATTTACCCAATCGCTGTACCAGCAAATCGTATTCCGCGCTTTTCAGAAAATCATCAATGGAAATATGCTCCGACCCAGGCGCTTTTAATTTTGCCCTGTCCGTTAAGGTTTTATGGGTAATGACAATGTCTGCATCACCAGGGATATCGCTGATTGCTGTGTTCGTAACGGTCACATCTACGCCAGCATTCTTCATCTTCTTGCGCAAGATTGACGCACCCATGGCACTGGAGCCCATACCCGCGTCGCAGGAGAACACAATCTTGCGGACATCTTCCGGCGATTTCGTTATACCAGCTGCAGCTGATGCCGGAGCCGCTGCAGCTAGTGCAGCCTCGCCCTTGGCGTCAGCTTTCATCTGCTTCATCTTGGACGTTGCGGCCTCCAAATCCTCCTCAGACACCTGCTTGCCCGATTTCAAGAAGATTGCTGCTACGACAAAGGATACAAGAGCCGCCACCAGCACACCTGCCAGCATAGGGAGATAACCGCCCTTTGGCGTCATCGCGAAGTAAGCGATGATACTGCCCGGAGATGGCGTTGCGACAAGACCAGCGCCCAGAATCGAGAAGGTGAAGGTTCCGGCAATACCGCCCGCTATTACCGCAAGCAGAAGGACGGGGCGCATAAGGATGTACGGGAAGTAGATTTCGTGAATACCGCCCAGGAAATGAATGACGACCGCACCTGGCGCCGATTGCTTGGCCATGCCGCGCCCGAAGAACATATAAGCGAGCAGAATGCCAAGACCAGGTCCCGGGTTCGATTCCAGCATGAAGATAAGCGACTGCCCTGTCTTGACGGCCTGATCCATAGCAATAGGACCCAATACGCCGTGGTTAATGGCGTTATTCAGGAACAACACCTCGCCGGCTCGATCAGAAGGTTCGCAAGCGGGATCAGGTTATGATTAACCAGGAAGTCTACGCCATTCGCCAGCACCTTACTGAACACTTCGATAACCGGCCCGATGCCCCTGTAGGCCAGCAGCGCAAGACCGCCGCCGATAATGCCTGCCGAGAAGTTGTTCACAAGCATCTCGAAGCCAGACTTAATTCGGCCGTCGATCGCTTGATCGAATTTCTTGATCACCCAGGCCGAGAACGGCCCCATCACCATTGCGCCCAGGAACATCGGAATGTCTGAGCCGACAATAACACCCATCGTCGCTACCGCGCCGATGACGCCGCCTCGCGTGCCGTGAATCATCTGTCCTCCCGTAAAGCCGATCAAAAGCGGAAGAAGATACGTAATCATAGGACCTACCAGCGCGGCAAAGCTTTCGTTCGGCCACCAGCCGGTTGGAATAAACAGGGCTGTAATCAGCCCCCATGCGATAAATGCGCCGATATTCGGCATAACCATGCCGCTCAGAAAGCGTCCAAATTTCTGAATGGCCACCTTTGCTCCGCCTTGGGAGTCATTATGCTTATGATTCACTTGACTCATCTTGTGAACCTCCTCTGTTAGTTGCCGGCCTGACTATCTAAGGTGCGAGCTCACGCACTATGACTGCCAAGTCGTTCTTGCTTAATGATAAGTCGGAAGCGCTTACAGTTCAACGGAATGAAAAGCAGGTTTCGTCATCAGCAATGTTGACAGGATGTTTGCAAGGTGTCTGCAGGAGGTCTGAAAGGTGTTTGCAGACAGCCGGTCTGTGGAGGATGTCTGAAAAGTATCTGCAGGCAGGCAGGCTGTCTACTATAAGGTATAACAAACGGCTCGCTTTTAACCTCGCGAATTTATATAAAAAAAAGCCCGGCCCAGGCGATTAGCCTTTGACCGAGCCTTGAACACCCTTCGCAGCTCATTTAGACGTTTCTGGTACGTCTATTTGCTCCAGAACACCCGTCGCAGCTCATTTAGACGTTTCTGGTACGTCTATTTGCTCCAGAACACCCGTCGCAGTACATTTAGACGTTTCTGGCACGTCTATTTGCTCCAGATCACCCGTCCCAGCTCATTTAGACGTTTCTGGCACGTCTATTTGCTCCAGAACACCCGTCCCAGCTCATTTAGACGTTTCTGGCACGTCTATTTGCTCCAGAACACCCGTCCCAGCTCATTTAGACGTTTCTGGCACGTCTATTTGCTCCAAAACACCCGTCGCAGCTCATTTAGACGTTTCTGGCACGTCTATTTGCTCCAAAACACCCGTCGCAGCTCATTTAGACGTTTCTGGCACGTCTATTTGCCCCAGAACAGCCGTCGCAGCTCATTTAGACGTTTCTGGCACGTCTATTTGCTCCAAAACACCCGTCGCAGCTCATTTAGACGTTTCTGGCACTTCTATGGCACATCAAGAGTCATGCTGTTCCAGCTTCTCGCCTTGATCGAGGTCGAGCCCACTCGACTCCTGGTTTGCCCTCGACTGGAGCCCCACCTGGTCATCGTTTGGCTCCGCATGCCCCGGCTCCACGCCCTGGGACTCGCGCTCGGCCTGCAGCGACAGCTCGGCCTGCATAAATTCCTCTACGTCGCGGCTGGCCTTGCGCTGATTGCATTCGTAGCAGGCACAATAGCAATTGACAGGAGTCGTATGGCCGCCCTTGGCGCGGGGGAGCTCATGATCGATAGTATCCCCGTAATTACCGCAGAACCTGCAGGTATAGCTGTCACGCGTCAGAATCATTTGCCTGAACTCTTTGTTGCTGTAAAGACGGCGAATGGTATGACGGTTCACAACAACTGCCGCGCCTTCACGAACCAGAACATAAGCCAGCTCAGGCTCCACCTCCTGGTACCAGCGCCTGCCGTTGTCCGTCTTGCCGCGCATGCGAATAAAGCCCAGACTTGTGGGGCGCAAATACGACACGTCCGGCGGCTGCTGCTTCTCCCGCTTCGGCGCGTGCGCTGCCGGGTGCGGCTCCGCCGGAGCTCCTTGCCGTTTCAGCGCCCCGCCGCTTCTCCTGCGCTTGCGCGGCCGCTTCTTGGCGGGAGGGACCGCCGCCGCCGTGCCAGCTCCAGCCTCCTGCGGCGGCTGCTCCGGCGGCTGGCCGGGGCGATCCCCCGCCTTGAACGCAGCAGCATCGCCTTCATACGCCTCGCCCGGCCGCTGCTGCTCCACAACATCGCGGCCTAGCAGCGCGTCCGCATAGTCCGCCGCCGGCCCGAGCGTACGCGCTCCCGCCGGCTTCGCTTCAGGCGCCGCCCCCTCCATGGGCTGCTGGCCGCTTCTGCTCCGGCAGCTGCGGCAGGTGCCTCGGCGGCCGTGCCTGCCCGAGCGGCGCCCCGTCCGCCGGAGAAACTCGCCAAGCGGCTTCATATCGCCGCATACCGAGCAGCGCTTCTGATTCAGTTGTTCCTCTTGCCATTCGGCATCGTCACGATTCATTGTCATAACTCGAGTATAGCATGCCGGCCAGGCTTCACCAAACGTTTCGGTACGGCTGATCCTGTCATTTCCCCTTCGATTACCACCCCGCTGACAGGAAACTTGCCCTTAAGCATGGAATCCTATGATTAGCGAATCAGCATCTGTCCGCAAAAAGCACGGAATGACAGGAGACCGCTCTCAAGCGGTGTTACGATAGCTACGAAAGGAAGGAATGCGGCATGGAAATGCTCTTGCATTTAAGGAATGCAATCAATCACATGGAGGAACGGATGGAGGGCAGACTGGATATCGAGGAGCTGGCAGGGATCGCGCTGATGTCACCGTTCCACTTCCAGCGCATGTTCCACATGCTGACCGGCATGACAGTCGCGGAGTACGCCCGCAAGCGCAAGCTGACGCTGGCCGCGCAGGAGCTGGCCTCCACCTCCGCGAAGGTCATCGACGTCGCGCTCAAATACGGCTACGACTCGCCAGAATCGTTCGCCAAGGCATTTCGCAGGATTCATGGCATCGCCCCATCCGAAGCAAGAACCATGGGCATTAGCCTGAAGGCGTTCCCCCGCATTTCGTTCCAGCTATCACTGAAGGGAGATAAGGATATGGATTATCGAGTAGAAGAGAAGAGCGCGTTTCACATTGCGGGCGTATGCCTGCGGACAACCTGCGTGGATGGTGAAAACTCCCGTGAAATCCCGAAATTCTGGGGAGAGTGCCATGCCAACGGAACGGTGGAGCGGATCGAAGGCTTGACGGACAAGGACAACAACCCAACGATTCTTGGCGTGTGTCTGGATCAGAACCAGGAGTCCTCCGAGTTCACGTACATGATCGCCTGCATCGTCGATGACGAGACGAAGGCCCTGGCGGAAGGCTTCGAGGTGCGCGAGGTGCCAGCCGCTACATGGGCAATCTTCACGATTGTGGGACCGATGCCTGGTGCCATTCAGGAAGGGTTCAATCGTATTTTCTCCGAATGGTTCCCAGCTACAGGCTACGAGCATGCAGGCGGACCGGAGTTCGAGCTGTACCTGCCGGGCGACCCCTATGGGGATGAATATCGCAGCGAAATTTGGATTCCCATTATTGTCTCTTCTTGATGCCAAACAGGAGTCTTGTGACTGCCAGTTTGCGAAGCACAACCTCGTAGATCGCAACACTCAACACTAGAGAAGAGATAAGAATTAGTGCAAACGAAACATAGAGAGGAAAACCCCACTGCACCGCATAATAGCTGAGCACCACAATGACCGTCTGATGAATAACGTACACAGGGAATGCAGCCTCGTTCATATATGCCAGCAGTTTATTTCTCTTATTCAATCGAGCATGTCCAACCCCAAGCAAGGAAGCCAGTGCGAGCAGCATGGCAGCATTACGGATCATCTCCAATATCGGATGCGGCAGCCATCCGTTAGCAAACGAGGCCGTCCATAAGCCCGATAGAAGGACTGCCAGCAAGCCGTACGGCTTCCTGTAACGAGTAAACATTATTTGGAACCTGGGATGAGACACCGCCAAGAAACCGATCGTGAATATGGCCATGTAATAAAAGGGATTCTGACCCCCAGGTGCAGGCAGCAGCTGCAGGGCCGACAGCGGCAATGCGAGCAGCAGATAGGGCAGAGGGCGGCTCATGATGGCCGATAACTTATCCAGCACGAGCCCCGCCTTATCCGTTCTCCAGCTCTGAAACAGCGGCAGCAGCACTAAAGAAAACACGAAGAGATAGAGCAAAAACCATAAATGTGCCGGTGTGAAGCCTCCCGTATAACCGGATAAGTCGCTAAAATCAGTGAAGAAGGCTCCTAAGTAGGCTATATATGGGCCGGGCGACTCTCCCCTCGTCAGCATGGCATAATAGCCCTGAGGCGGTATAATAAGCAGCAGCCCCGTCAGCAGCGGCACCAGCAGCCTCATCACTCGTTCCTTCATGTAAGATTTGCCTGACCTGCTTCCCAACGCGAACCAACTGGATGACCCCGCCAGCCAAAACAACAGGGGCATAAACCATATAGAAGCGATTGCGATGAAGTAGCTAAGCGTCCAGCTTAGCTCCTCACTTTTTGCATAGAAGGGGTCCCAGTAATCGAACACCCTCGACGTATGATAAGGGAATAATAGCAGAATGGCCCCATTGCGCAGCCAGTCTATATCATAACGCCTTCCCTCAATTCCAGCTTCAAGCCCCTTCTTTCCTGCCGATGAAATGAATGACATTTCGTATGCTCCTCTGCCCTCGTTATGCTTAAGCGCGCGTCAAAGAGGCTGCTGACCATAAGTGTTCGTCAGAACAGCCTCCTAGACACCATATCTCATTTACTTCGTCTACTTTACGCGAAGCTCCCCGTCATACGATGCGATAATGCCGTACAGATCGGGACGGCGGTCGCGGAAGATGCCCCACTCGATGCGCTGCGTCTCCAGCAGATTGAGGTCGAATTCCGCCACAAGGACCGTCTCCTCGTCACGTCCCGCTTCCACAATTTTGTTGCCGGCGTTGCCCGCGATGAAGGAGGAGCCGTAGAACGTAATGCTGGATTCCTCGTCCAGCTCAGCGCCTACGCGATTCGATGCAATAACGGGCACCAGGTTCGCGGCGGCATGGCCCAGCATGCACGTCTGCCAATGATCCTTGGAGTCGATGGAGCCGTCCTGCGGCTCGGAGCCGATCGCGGTCGGGTAGAACAGCAGCTCCGCGCCCATCAGCGCCATGCAGCGGGCAGCCTCCGGATACCATTGATCCCAGCAGACGCCGATGCCAATCTTCGCGTAGCGCGTATTCCAGACCTTGAAGCCCGTGTCGCCAGGGTTAAAATAAAACTTCTCCTCATAGCCGGGACCATCCGGAATATGGCTCTTGCGATACTTGCCAAGCACCTCGCCGTCAGCGTCGATAACTGCAAGCGAGTTGTAGCGCGCATTGTTCTTCTTCTCATAGAAGCTGATGGGAAGCACCACCTGCAGCTCCTTCGCCACCTCGCGGAAGTGGTTGATCGCCGCGTTCTCCTCCAGCTCCGTCGCGTAGACGTAATAGTCGGACTTCTCCTTCTGGCAGAAATACGGCGTCTCGAACAGCTCCTGCAGCAAAATGATCTGCGCCCCCTGCTTCGCCGCTTCGCGCACAAGCTTGTCCGCCTTGCGGATATTATCCTCGCGATCCGTGGAGCAGCTCATCTGGGTAGCCGCAACCTTCACCATTCTTGGTTTGCTTATCATAGGCTCGTAACCTCCTGTCTATCGTATGCCCGCAGGCATCTGCTGTGTTGTGCAATGCACGTTGCCGCCCTCGGCGATAATGCCCATGCCGTTCACCTTGCGGATGCGGCGATCCGGGAATGTCGCCGCCAGGATTTGCTCCGCCTGGCGATCCGTCTCCTCCGCTTCGCCGCCGAACACGGGCAGAATGATGCCGCCGTTGACGAAGTAGAAATTCAGATAGCTCAGCGTCAGGCGGTCGCCCTCGTATTCGCGGTAAGGCGGCTGAGGAATCTCGATAACCTCCAGCTTCCGCCCTCGGGCGTCGACCGCCTCGGCAAGAATGCGGCGGTTCTCCTGCGTAATCTCATAGTTGTCGTCGGATGGATCGTCGCACACCTGCAGAATGACCTTGCCCGGAGCGGCAAAGCATGCGATATTGTCGACATGCCCGTCCGTCTCGTCGCCGCTTAGTCCGCGCTTCAGCCAGATGATGGCATCCACATTCACGAAGCTCCTGACATACTCTTCAATCTGCTCCCGCGACAGCTGCGGGTTGCGGTTCACGTTCAGCAAGCATTCCTCCGTCGTCAGCAGCGTGCCTTCTCCGTCCGCATGAATCGAGCCGCCCTCCATCACAAGCGGAGCGTCGAAGCCACGGACGCCGACATGCTTCAGCACCTGGCCCGCCACCGCGTCGTCAAGATCCCAAGGCGAATACTTGCCTCCCCACGCATTGAAGCCCCAGTTCACGCCTGCCAGCTCGTTCTGCTCGTTCAGCAGGAAGGTTGGACCGTTGTCGCGCAGCCAAGCGTCATTATGCTCAATCGGCAGCAGATCCACATTCTCATAGGCTGCGAAGCGAGCGCCCACAGCGTCCTTGTCCGCCGAGTTGACTACAACCGTCACCGGCTCGAATTCCGCCATAGCCGTGATGATTTCTGCATACGCAGCCGTCACGGCTTCATAATTGTCGGGGTGGACCATCGAGGCCTGCACCGGCCAGGAAATAAAGGTTCTCTCATGCTCCGCCCACTCGGCGGGCATTCTATAGTTCAGATCTCTAGGATTCATCGTATCCTCCATATCGCTGTCCTGTATTTATTTATGGCTTCATGAGCCCAGAATTACCCTAATATCATATACCAAATGATCGGCTGTCACAATGCGGGAAACCGGAATTTCCCCATAAGTTTGACGGAGCGGGAGGTGCAGAATGACGTCGATCGATGCAGGCCTCTGATGCGTGATGCTGTTCATTTCTTTTGACGCGCTATTTATATTATACTTTTTAAGAAGTACACCCCTATAGGAGCTGATCCCGTCATGTCCATGAAAGAAGAGCTGATTAAGCGGTTTTTCACATACGTTAAGGTCGATACCCAATCCGACGAAAATAACCCGAGCTGCCCGTCTACGCCCGGCCAGCTTACGCTCGGCAAATTGCTCGCCGAAGAGCTGAGGGAGATCGGCATGACGGACATTACGATTGACGAGCACGGCTACGTCTTCGCTACGCTGTCGGCTAACACAGACAAGGATGTTCCAACGATCGGCTTCATGGCGCATCTGGACACGGCGACCGACATGACCGGCGCGAACGTCAATCCGCAGGTTGTCGAAAGCTACGATGGCGGAGACATCGTGCTGAACAAGGAGCAGCGTATCGTCCTCTCGCCAGCCGAATTCCCAGAGCTCCAGGGCTACAAAGGCCACACGCTCGTGACCACCGACGGCACGACGCTGCTTGGCGCCGACGATAAGGCCGGCATGACGGAGATCATGACGGCGATGGCTTATCTGATCGCCCATCCGGAGATCAAGCACGGCAAGATTCGTGTCGCCTTCACGCCGGACGAGGAGATCGGGCGCGGCGCGCACAAGTTCAACGTCGAGGCGTTCGGCGCGAAATACGCGTATACGATGGACGGCGGCCCGCTCGGGGAGCTGCAATTCGAGAGCTTCAACGCCGCCGGCGCGCGTATCGCGATTCGCGGCAAAAACGTGCATCCCGGCACCGCCAAAGGCAAGATGATCAATGCGCTGAAGCTCGCGATGGAGCTGAACGGCAAGTTGCCCGCAGGCGAAGCGCCTGAGCTGACGGAGGGCTATGAGGGCTTCTTCCATCTGCAATCGCTGGAAGGCGATGTGGAGGGGGCGGAGCTGCGCTATCTGATCCGCGATCACGACCGCGAGAAATTCGAGGGACGCAAGGAGCTTATGGCTGCCATCGTTCAGAAGCTGCAGGCCAAGTACGGCGCCGAACGCATCCAGCTTGAGATGAAGGATCAATATTACAACATGGGCGAGCGCATCGAACCGGTTAAGGAGGTTGTTGACATCGCTCACGAGGCCATGACGAATCTCGGCATTAAGCCGATCGTGGAGCCGATCCGCGGCGGCACCGACGGCTCCCAGCTGTCGTTCAAGGGACTGCCCACGCCGAACATCTTTACCGGCGGCATGAATTACCATGGGCGCTACGAATACGTATCCGTCGATCATATGGAGCTGGCCGTCAAGACGATCGTGGAGATCGTGCGGCTGTACGAGGCGAAGGCTTAGGCGATCAAGTCAATAAGCGCCAAGCCTTACAGGCCCGTCAGCTCCTGCGATCGTCGTTCGCCCTCCGATACACCCGCTCCGGGCGCCCCACGGTGCCGTAGGAGGTGTCCGCGACGAGCAAGCCTTTATCGACAAAATATTCCAGGTACCGGCGAGCCGTTGTGCGGCTGAAGCCGCCGCGCTTGCCCAGCTCCTCGGCCGTCCACAGCTCCTGGCCCTCCTGCACGAACGCGAGAATCTTCTCGCTTGTGATCCGGTCTATGCCCTTGGGCAGATAGCCGTCCTTGTCCGCCCGGTCCCCCGCTCCCCATAGAAGCTGGTCGACGCCCTGCTGATCGACCTGCTTGTTGGAGCCGCCGAGAAGCTGCAGCTGCTCATGAAATTTCTGATACGCGCGCAGCTTCTCCTGGAATCGGTCGAACACGACCGGCTTGATCATGAAATCGTATACGCCGCCGCGAATGGCTTCGCGAACCGTCTCGAACTCTTTGGCCGCGGTAATGATAATGACATCGGTATGGGGATAGCTTCGCTGTATGTGCTGCAGCATCTCCAGTCCCGACATATCGGGAAAATATAAGTCCAGCAGCACCAGGTCAGGCAGCAAGATGTCCAGCTGCTCCAGCGCCTGCTCCCGGTCCGTCGCGATGCCGACCACCTTGAAGCCGCCGACCTTCTCGACAAAGCGCTGATTGATGCTTGCGATGCGCACATCGTCCTCTATGATGATGACCCGAATCATGTGTTGCCCGCTCCTCCCTTGCTCTTCGGTATACGAACCGTGAATACGGCCCCTCTCCCAGGCTCGTTCCTGCATTGCACGTCTCCCCCCAGCTCCTGCACCGCCTTGTACAGGATGGATAAACCAAACCCTCGGCCAGCGCCCTTCTTGGTGGAGTAGCCCAGCTCGAATATTCGCTTCGCAGCCGCCTCATCAATGCCGGCACCGCTGTCCGACACCTCGATCCGAAGCTCGTCGCCTGCGTCGCTGAAAGCCGCCTTCACCCACTTGTCCCCGCGGCTCACATTCTCGGTATGGCCCGCGGCCAGCGCCGCCTCCATCGCGTTGTCAATCAGATTGCCGATAATGGCGACCAGCTGGTTCCGGCTGATTGTCTCCGGAATATCCTTGAAGGTGCTGCTTCGATCAATGTCCAGCCGCACCCTCAGCTCGCTGCCGCGATTGAATTTGCCGATCAGAATACCTCCGATCATAGGATCCGGAATTTCCTGCAGCAAGAAATGAATCAAGCTATCATGCACGTTCGTCTCATGTGTAATGACATCCATCGCTTCCTGATACGATTCCAGCTGTATAAGGCCGTATATCGTGTACAGCTTGTTGGAATATTCATGCGTCTGCGCCCGCAGCGCCTCCGTATACCGCTTGACCTGCGCCAGCTCCTCGGTCAGACGCAGCAGCTCCGACTTGTTCCGGAAGCTCGATACCGCCCCCACGATCCTGTGCTCATGATCGAAGATCGGCACGCGGTTCACGACGACCGCGCTGTCATTGATGACAAGCTCCCGGTCCGTCTCCGCTTCGCCGGTCTGAATGACCTCCAGCAGCCTGGAATCCGGGATAATCTCCCGAATATGCCTGCCCGTCGCGTCCGTCCTCCCCTGGGGATCGATAAGCGCCGTCGCCGTTTGATTCGCCAGCGTCACAATGCCCTCTGTATTAATGGCAATAATGCCTTCATGAATAGAGGCCAGAATAGCCTTCTTCTCCTGATACAGCAAGCCGATCTCCTGCGGCTCCAGACCGTGAATGGAGCGCTTCACGCTGGCGGCAATCCAGATGGCGGCGCAGCAGCCAATGAGGATGGCCAGACCCGCGAAGATAAGCACCCGATTGCGATAGGATTGCGCGGACGCTTCGATATCCTTCATCAGTATGCCTACGGAGGCGATGCCGATAATGCGTCCCGTATCGTCATAGATCGGCGTCTTCCCCCTTAAGGAATGGCCCATGGAGCCGACGGCTTTGGACACGATGGATTGCCCGTTCAACACGGGAGCGTTGTCGCCTCCCATCATCTTCTTCCCGATCCGATCCGGTAGAGGATGCGCGTAACGAATCTCCTCCCGGTTGCCGATGACAATATATTCAGCGTCCGTCTCCATCCGAATCTTCTCCACAATCGGCTGTATCGTCGCCGAGGGGTCCTCATCGTCGAATGCGTCACGGATCGTATCCATCAAGGCGACCGTCTTCGCCAGCTTGAGCGCCGAAGCTCCGATATTCCTCTCCAGAGTGCTGACGAGCAGCCGCTCGAAGCTGAACGAAAGCGCGAATATAAGCAGGAAGAGCAGTCCGCCGATAAGCAGAATCAGCCTTGTTTGCAACCGCATACATGTCCCTCCGTTCCGCTTTTCACCATTGTAAGCTACAGCCTTCCCACGCAACAGCATTTTCACGCGAAGAGGCCGTAAATTTTATGAACAAAATTGCCGAAATGACGTTTTTTCAACTTATGTTCTTATGCTGTTCAAGCGGAGCGGTCCGATGATAGGATGAAGTCACCCCAAATCGTAAGCGCTTACAGAAAGCGCTTGCCGCAGGGACAAAAGGAGGCATTTATTTATGGTTAACCGCAACGGCTTCAAAATGATAGCAGCAACCTTCGCGTTTGCGTTAAGCTTGACGGCTTGCGGCTTGGCAGGCAGCAGCTCCACGGACAGCGATTATCCCGTTAAGCCCATTACAGTGACGGCTCCATCGGGAGCCGGCGGCGGCTGGGACAAAACGGCTCGTTCTCTTACGAAGGTGCTCGGCGAAACCAAGCTGATCGAGCAGACCATGACCGTAGAGAACAAGCCGGGCGGCGGCGGGACGGTATTCCTGGGCGAGTATATAGCCAAGGACCAGAAGGATCCCTATAAGCTGTTCGTCAACTCCCCGCCCATCCTGATCAACAACCTGAAGAAAGAAGGGAACAGCCCTTACGGCTACAAGGACGTGACGCCGCTGGCGCAGCTGACGACGGACTATGGCGCGATCGCCGTCTCCGCCGACTCTCCGTTCAACGATCTGCATGCGCTGATCGGAGCAATCAAAGCCGATCCGGCATCCGTGACGATGGCCGGCGGCTCGGCCCCTGGCTCCATGGACCATCTGATCAGCATTCTGCCCGCGTTCAAGGGCGGCGCCGATCCCAAGACCGTCAAATACTTGTCCTATGACGGCGGCGGCGAAGCGATTGCGGCTCTCCTCGGCGACAACGCCGATGCGATCGGCACGGACGTCTCCTCGCTGGGCAGCTATCTGAAGGCTGGTAAAATCAAAATATTAGCCGTAACCTCCGCCGAACGGCTCGGCGGCGATTTCAAGGACGTACCGACGCTGAAGGAGCTTGGACTCGATGCCGAGTTCACGATCTGGCGCGGCGTATTCGGACCGAAGGGCCTGACGGAATCGCAGGTTGCCTTCTGGGACGGCAAGCTGAAAGCGCTTAGCGAGAATGAGGCCTGGCAGCAGGAGCTGAAGGCGAACGACTGGGCGAGCGAATACAAGAACGCCGCCGAGTTCAAGACGTTCCTGGGCCAGCAAGAGCAAGTCATTCGTGAGCTTCTGACGGCGCTTGGCATGCAGCAGTAACGAACCTGAGGGGAGGGAACGCTGCGGCTCTCTCCCTTTTCCTATTCGGAGGTGACATTCATGAACCAGACATTCGACCGCTACGCCAGCGTCGTCTTCCTGCTGCTTGGCATCGGCTTCATGTGGCAGAGCGCCGGCATCAGCGCGGCGTCTTACGGCAGCACCGTAGGCCCTAACATATTCCCGTTTGGCCTCGGGCTGGCACTTGTGCTGCTGAGCATCCGCCTGTTCTATGAGGCGCTTAGAATCAAAGCTGCGGAACGAGGCAAGGAGCGCCTGGATTACAAACGGTTTTTCATTATTTTTGGAGCAGCGTTCCTGTACGCCTTCTTCCTGGAATGGATAGGCTATGTCATCGGCACCTTCGCCTTCCTGCTGACGGCTTTCCAGACCATCGAGAGGGGCAGGTGGCTGAAATCCATCATCATCGCCGCCCTCTTCTCGATCGGGGTATACGCCGTGTTCGTCGTCTTGCTCGAAGGCTCCATGCCGGGTTTCCCGTCCTGGCTAACATGAGCGTGTGGGAGGAATAGAAATGAATATATTGGATTATCTCGCAAGCGGCTTTGCGACCGCCTTGCAATGGCATAACCTGCTGTTCGCCCTGATCGGCGTGCTGATCGGCACCTCCGTGGGCGTTCTGCCCGGCATCGGACCCATGAGCGGCGTCGCGTTGCTTATCCCGGTGACCGCCACGATGACCGGAGGACTGCCGCCAGAGGCCGCGGCGACAAGCTCTATCATCCTGCTCGCCGGCGTCTATTACGGCGCGATGTACGGCGGCTCGACAACGTCGATCCTGCTGAATACGCCAGGGGAGTCGTCATCGGTTGTGACGACGCTCGACGGCTACCAGATGGCGAGGCAGGGCCGCGCGGGCGCAGCGCTGTCCATCTCCGCCATCGGCTCCTTCGCGGCCGGCGTATTCTCGTTGATCGCGCTGATTGCGCTGGCACAGCCGCTGTCGGATGTCGCCATCCGCTTCGGTCCCGCGGATTACTTCTCCCTGATGCTGCTGGGGCTGTGCGCGGTAAGCGGACTGGCGGGGCGCTCCATCACCAAGGCGCTCATCATGACCGTGCTTGGCTTGCTGCTCGCGACAATCGGGATGGATACCGTATCCGGTGTGGCCCGGTTCACGTTCGGCATTCCGCTGCTCTACTCCGGCCTTCAATTTCTGACCATTGCTGTCGGACTGTTCGCGCTGGGAGAAGTGTTCAAGACCATTCTGGAGAAGGACTACGGCGCTAGCGCGACGTCGAAGATCGGCCGAATCCTGCCTACCCGCAAGGATCTGAAGGACAGCGCGGCGCCGATCGCCCGAGGCTCCGTGCTCGGCTTCTTCATCGGCATTCTGCCTGGAGCGGGAGCCACGCTCGCCTCCTTCTTCAGCTATATCGTGGAGAAGAAGCTGAGCAAGAACCCTTCCTCCTTCGGCAAAGGCAACATCGCCGGGGTAGCCGCGCCGGAATCCGCCAACAACGCGGCCTCCGGCGGCGCCATGATCCCGCTGCTGACGCTCGGCATCCCCGGCTCCGGCACAACGGCGATTCTGATGGGTGCGCTCATCATGTATAACATCCAGCCGGGCCCGCTTCTGTTCGAGGAGCATCCCGAAGTCGCATGGGGCCTCATCGCCAGCATGCTGATCGGCAACCTGCTGCTGCTGGCGCTGAATATGCCCCTGGTGAAGGTGTTCGCCAAGGTCATTCAGACGCCTCCCAAATATTTGATCCCGATTATTATTGCCATTTCGATCTTCGGGGTGTATGCCGTTCAGGCGCAGATCTTCGACCTGATCCTGCTGCTGGTCTGCGGCGTTGCCGGCTTCCTGCTGGCCCGCAACGACTTCCCGCTGGCCCCGCTGGTGCTCGGCCTTGTCCTGGGCCCCATGATCGAAAACAATATGCGACGCGCTCTGACGACGTCGAATGGAGACTTTGCTATTTTTGTCCAGAAGCCGATGTCGCTTGTGTTCCTGATCATAGCCGCATTGTGGCTCGTTGTGCCGATTCTGCTGAAGCGGAGGGGCAAGGATGTGGTCGTGAACGAAGAAGGCTAATGGTTCCCATACGAAGGAGGCAGCCCATATGAAAACCAATACACTAGGCGGCAAAAGCATTATTGCCCGTATCGAGATGAATACGAACGAGGCCAATTTCGGCCAGGTTGCTTCGGCAATCGTTGAGGGCGGAGGCGACATTGTCGCCATTGACGTCATCCAGACCGGCAAGCAAATTACGGTGCGAGACGTCACGATTACGGTTGTGGAATCGGCGCATATCGACATCATCGCGGACCGCATGAGGAGCATACCCGGCATCCAGCTGCTTCATCTCTCGGACCGTACATTCCTGCTCCATCTCGGCGGCAAGATCGAAACCAAGCTGAAGTCTCCGATTCAGAATCGCGACGACCTGTCCAGGGTCTACACCCCCGACGTCGCCCGCGTCTGCAAAGCCATCAGCGAAGAGCCGCGCAAGGCCTATACGCTGACAGTCAAGCGGAATACGGTCGCTGTCATCTCCGACGGCAGCGCCGTGCTGGGACTGGGCAACATCGGGCCTTATGCCGCTATGCCTGTCATGGAGGGCAAGTCGATGCTGTTCAAGCAGCTTGCCGACGTCGATTCCTTCCCCATCTGCCTCGATACGCAGGATACGGAAGCCATTATCGCAACGATCAAAGCGATTGCTCCCGCGTTCGGCGGCATTAATCTGGAGGACATCTCCTCGCCGCGCTGCTTCGAGATTGAGGAGCGGCTGCGAGAGGAGCTGGACGTCCCGGTCTTCCACGACGATCAGCATGGCACGGCCGTCGTCTTGTACGCCGCGCTGCTGAACGCGCTGAAGGTGGTCGGCAAGTCGATTGACGAAGTGAAGGTTGTTGTCTGCGGCATTGGCGCGGCGGGTGTTGCTTGCAGCAAAATCCTCATGTCCGCAGGCGTAGGCAGCATCATCGGCGTCGACCGCTCCGGCGCGCTGACCGCGGATGAGACCTATGACAATCCCGTCTGGCAATGGTATGCGCAGCACACCAATCCGGAGCGGCGAGCCGGCTCGCTGCGAGAGGTTCTGGCGGGGGCGGATGTGTTCATCGGGCTGTCCGCGGGCGGCATTCTCAAGAGAGAGGATGTGCTGGCTATGGCGGATTCTCCGATTGTATTCGCGATGGCCAACCCGACACCGGAGATCCTCCCCGAAGAGGTAGAGGATATCGTAGGCGTTATCGCGACGGGGCGCTCCGACTACCCCAACCAGATCAACAACGTGCTGTGCTTCCCCGGCATCTTCCGAGGCGCGCTCGACTGCAGAGCGTCGACCATCAACGAGGAGATGAAGCTCGCGGCGTCGGAAGCGATCGCCCGGGTCGTGACCGATGAGGAGCGCGGCAAGCATTACATTATTCCCAGCGTGTTCAATCAGCAGGTTGTCAGCGGCATCCGTGAGCTTGTCATCCAGGCGGCGATTCGCACAGGCGTAGCCCGCCGCATCCCGCGGGAATTCCGGTAGCATGCAGAGGAGGCGCGCAAGTTATGAAAAGCGGCATTCGCTCCATTGTGGACATTAATAGGACAGCCAACGCCTATACCGCCAGTATTGTTCTTGTCGTCGGCGACCATCAATTCGTCGACGCCAAGAGCATCCTTGGCCTCAGCATGACGCTGTACCGCGACCAAACCTATCGACTCTACATCCATGGCCCCGATGAGGCTGAAGCCAAAGCCGCCATGCTGGGCGTCTTCGCCAAGCATCATCTGCGGGCAGAGCTGATCGAGCAGCTCATGTAGCTGGCATGTGCAGCATCTAAGCCTGCCACAAACGTCTATTCGTCGGAAGACGAGCAGCCGCCACACTCCTACAAAAAAATAGCGGTGCAGGGACCCTCTCACCCCTTGCACCGCTATTCCCATTATCAGCCCAGTCGTCCCAGGTTTCGCTGCGGGACAAAAAAAGCGTTCTCCACATCAGCAGCCGGAAGCGGCTTGCTGTAATAATAGCCCTGAATTTTCTGGCAGTCATTGTGCGTCAATATATCCAGCTGCTCCTGCGTTTCGATGCCCTCCGCGACCACATCCATGTTCAAATGCTGGGCCATGGATATAATCGTCGCCACAATCGCCTTGTCATTGGTGTTCTTCACGATGTCGCTAATAAACGAGCGATCGATCTTGAGCTTATGAATCGGCAGCTGCTTCAAGTAGCTCAGCGAGCTGTAGCCCGTTCCGAAGTCGTCCAGACTGATTCGTACCCCGAGGTCCGTCAGCTTGTCCAGAATGTCCTTCGAGACGACGGGATCCATCATCATACTCTCCGTAATCTCCAGCTCCAGATACTGCGCATCCAAACCAGTCTCCTCCAGAATGGCGATGATATATTCCGCCAGATTCTCCTGATGGAATTGCTGCGAGGACAGATTGACGGATACCGGAATAAGCGGTCCTCCCGCGTCATGCCACGCCTTCATCTGGTGACAGGCCTCGCGGAGCACCCAGGAGCCAAGCGAATAGATCAGCCCTGTCTCCTCTGCAATCGGTATGAATACACCGGGTGAGATTACGCCCTTGTCGGGATGGTTCCAGCGCACTAACGCTTCCACACCGATCATTCTGCTGTCGATGGATCGAATTTGCGGCTGATAATAGAGGAACAGCTCCTCTTGCTCGATGGCTCTTCGCAGATCCGCCTCCAGTCCAATCTTCTCCTGCAGCTGCTCATTCAGCTCTCTGGAGTAGAAGCGGCAGCCGTTCTTGCCGTTCTTCTTCACCTCGTACATCGCCGTATCCGCATTCTGAAGCAGCTCGACCGCATCCTCTCCGTCGATGGGATAGACGGCAATGCCGATGCTGGCTGTCACATAGAAGTCGTTGTCCTTCAGCCGGTAAGGCAGGCTGATCTGGCGAATGATGCTCTCTGCCAGGACAGAGGTGCTGTGCTGATCAAAGCTGTCGTGGCAGAGCAAAGTAAATTCGTCGCCTCCCATGCGGGACAGCGTCACCTTGCTGCCTTCCACCACCTTCTGGATCCGGCTGCTCACTTCCTGAAGAAAGATATCCCCATATGTATGCCCCAGAGAATCGTTGATCATCTTAAAGCGGTCGATGTCGAGTACCATGATGGCGAAGGGTGAGGTGCTGCTCCGAATCTGCTCGTCCAAAATTTGATTAAATCGCCGGCGGTTAGGCAAGCCGGTCAGCTCGTCATGATGCGCCTGATGCTGAATTTTCTCCTTCGAGCGTTTATCCTCGGTAATGTCCCGGGCGATAATATAATTGCCGACAACCTCGCCATTCAATTCAACGGGCGCGTTAATAACGCTAAGCTCCACACGACGGCCATCCTGATGATATAGGGCCGTTTCGTAGCGCTGCAGGACGCCGCTTAGCGACGCCAGAAACTTCTGCTGTGTATACTCCCGTTCCTCTTCAACAATCATGGGAAAGATGAAATCAACCTTCTGATTATGCAGCGCGTCTCCCTTCACCCCCACAAGCTCACACGCCGCTTCGTTGAAGCCTATAATGCGGTAATCGAGATCTACGGCAATGATGCCGTCCTGATTGTTCTCGAACAGCGATTTATACCACTTCTCGCTGACCTCCAGCTCAGATTCCTTGCTCGTGAAACGATTGGAGATATAGATCCCGACCAAGGACAATCCCAGAGTAACCAGCGTCACACCCGCAATGACATAGGCCAGCAGCTTCTGGTCCAGCATCGCGCCGCTGGATTCGTCCATGCCGATGGTATGGAATTCGGCGGCGTACATGCCCGTGTAGTGCATGCCTACAACAGCTGCGCCCATGACCAGACCGCTGCCGAGCTTCTTCCACCTTCTCCATCTATCCTTCCCGCTGCTGAAGTATAACGACAGCCATAAAGCCACGATAGATGCCACAACCGCAATCAGTATGGAGATGGCAAAATAAAGAGGCTTATACGTAATATGAATTTGCATGGCATCCATACCGACATAGTGCATGGCGGAAATGCCGCTGGCCAGCAGGAAACCGCCCGACAGCAGCTGCTTCCAGCCGATCTTCTTTTTGCCGACAATAAACAACGCAATAAATGACCCCAGCACAACGGCAACCACCGACAGGACTACCGTCACCATGTCATAGGCAACCGGGACAGGGAGCGAGAATGCGAGCATGCCGACAAAATGCATCGACCATACGCCGAGTCCCATCGCTGCTGAGCCAAAGGCCAGCCAGCCCCAGCGATGCCACCCTCTCGAGCTGCTGATTCGGTCTACCAGATCCAGCACGGTGAAGGATGCCACGACCGCTACAATATAAGAGAACGCGACCAGCGCAAAGTCGTACGTTCCTTGCATATAATGATGATCCATAGAATGACTCATTTGGAATCTCCCCTCTTCGCAGGCTCTGCTTCGTTGCCCGCTGAATCGAGGAAACGCCGCTGCAGTGTCACGCTATTGCTTCTAAGCTTTCTGTCGAACATTGCCTGTAGTCGTCCTTTCCATGTGTCTTATGCCACATGTTTACTACTTTCTCTCTATTTCGGCAATATGTCCATAAAATTAAATAGATTCGATTGAAATTTACAAACAATTGTGTCGAATTTGTTGCATTTCCATTTCAAATTATGTAACGAAGTGGAGGAGGGGCGAAGAAGCTTTCATGAGGCATCTCAGGAAATAGAGGGAGCTTGTTTCAATGGTTCAATGGTTCTTGGATCATGACTTTCATGAAGGCTCATACGGGTGTCTGCCGACGGACATCGCTTCGTGGCGCCATAAGATTTGGCTCACCCATTCGGCGCGCTCCTCCTCGCATTCCACCATAACGGTCAGCTCGGGACGGCGGCCGGCGCGCTGCCTTCTCCGTTTGCCAGGACTGCTGTGCTTCCTGCGCAGCAGCAGATAGGCGGCGAGAAAGGTCAGCGCCATGCCCGCGATCGTATAGATCAGCCCCCATGCAAGGGGACCTAGCCGCAGCGCAAAGCCCACGCTTGTCCCGATGACGCCGAGGGCGGTCCCTGTGGCAACGCTGATCTCGAACGCCTTCTCGACAAGCGTTCCCGTCTGGGCGGGTATAGCGGATTTGACGTTTTCGCTGCCGCTCATGGGAACGACCAGAATACGGCTCGGCTGTATGCCGTTATGCTCCAGAATGGAGAGTGCCATCTCCAGCTCTGTGGCGTGCATGAAGGAGCCAATGATCAGCATGCTTTCACCCGATTCTCGGAAATAGGAGCAGCTTGGAGCCGTCGTATTTCTCGCGGAAATATTGTGTCTGCTCTATGCGGAACAGTCGATTATGTTCGATGGTTGTAGCAAAGGCGTGATAGATGGAGCCGCCGATAACCGACGGCATGAACAACAGCCAATGGGGATGCAGGATCAGCGTTGAGGCTGCTGTCTCCCCGTAGAGCAGCCGCAAGCCCGCGATGTACACATTGGATAAGCCCAGGTAGATGAACCACCACACCATGGCATAGAACCCCAACAAAATGCGGTGCACGTACAGCTGTCCGAAGCCGGGAAAGGCAAGGGAGAACAATGCCGCCTTGATCGGACTTTTTCTCTCCATATAATGCACCTCCATACGACCCAGCAGAAATGGCTTCAAGCGGGCATTCTCCAGCTCCGCGAGCAGGACATGCTTGTTGTTCTGAAGCGCCGACCGATAGCTGTCCCATATTGCCAGCATATAGATGAGCAAATAAGGGAATGCCCAGCGCGGATCCAGAATGTCTCTCGCCGCCTCGAACCTGCCACAGAAGGTGTATATCATCGACTCATTGATATGGGCGAGCGTGTTCACAATTACCTCGGTCAGCGTAAGCAGCGTACCGCGTATGTATTGATTCAGGATCAGATGTCCGAAGCCGGGGAACGACGCAGACCACCATGCGATAAGGAATGGATTATGCCACTGGATATGGGTGATGCCGGAACCGCTTAATACCGCTCTAGGCCTTCTTGGATGACTGATGTCCGACATGGCTGCCTCCTTAACACAATTCAAGCTCTTTTATTATATGTCTATTTCCTGTCGCTTTTATGCGGACAATTGGATGCCATCGTCTCGACGACGCCAACCGTACCAATGAGTCTTCTAACGGACAAAAAATACTATACCTTTACACCCTTCTAATGGGTCGCCCCAAATGGTAAGGGACACTCGAACGTTAGAACGACACTTGAGGGAAAGTCTGTGCGTGTAGGACGGCTAAGCGTCCAATTTGACCATTACATGCTGGAAAGGGTCAAATTGGAGCTCCCGAGAGATCGCTATTGCGCCGAATGAGGGGTTAGAAGGAGCAACAGCCACACGAGGTGTCGTTATTCCGCGGATTGAGGTCACGCGGCGGTCGATAACCACACGAGAGATCGCTATTGCGCCGAATGAGCGGTTAGAAGGAGCAACAGCCACACGAGGTGTCGTTATTGCGCGGATTGAGGTCACGCGGCAGTCAATAACCACACGAGAGATCGCTATCGCGCCGAATGAGGGGTTAGAAGGAGCAACAGCCACACGGGGTGTCGTTATTGCGCGGATTGAGATCACGCGGCAGTCAATAACCACACGAGAGATCGCTATTGCGCCGAATGAGCGGTTAGAAGGAGCAACAGCCACACGGGGTGTCGTTATTGCGCGGATTGAGGTCACGCGGCAGTCAATAACCACACGAGAGATCGCTATTGCGCCGAATGAGGGGTTAGAAGGAGCAACAGCCACACGGGGTGTCGTTATTGCGCGGATTGAGGTCACGCGGCGGTCGATAACCACACGAGAGATCGCTTTTGCGCCGAATGAGGGGTTAGAAGCAGCAACAGCCACACGAGGTGTCGTTATTCCGCGGATTGAGGTCACGCGGCGGTCGATAACCACACGAGTGATCGCTATTGCGCCGAATGAGCGGTTAGAAGGAGCAACAGCCACACGGGGTGTCGTTATTGCGCGGATTGAGGTCACGCGGGGGTCGATAACCACAAAGTGCGTTTGATGTCCGTTACGTCTTGCGCATCTGAAACAAAAACCCGCTTCACCCCGAAACTTCGCCAAATCTAATTTCCGTTTTTCGAATGCTCGAAAACTTGTGGTCAAAAAATGTATCAAATACCATTGCTCCAGCAGGACATGTCCCTCTATAATGGTTCGAGAGATATGCCGATAATAGTAGTAGAAAGTGAACGTATCGGATCTCATCTTAGAACATGCATAATCTGCACGGAGGGTTGATTGAACATGGATCGCATTACGGAGACTCGGCTGAATCGCCTGATCGAACGCTGTGGACAAGGGTCGCACACGCATCTGTATTACCTGGGCGATAAGGAATGGTTCTGGGACTCCAAGCGCGAGGCGCTTATCGCATACCGATCTATAGGTAACCGAAGAATAGCCTTAGGCGATCCATCCGGCCATCCGCGCTCGATGAGACGCGCCGTTCAGCAATTCATAGAGACCTGCAAGCAGGACCGCTGCATTCCGGCCTTCTATCAGACCAAGTCGGACATGCTGCCCGTATACCGGGAGCTCGGCCTGCGCGCCGCCAAGATCGGCGAGGAGGCCATCATCGACCTGACGGGCTTCCATATGAACGGCAAAGCATGGCTCAAGCAACGGAACAGACTGAGCAAATTCCGCAAGAGCGGGTATAGCTTCGAGGTGCTTACGCCACCCTATACCTGTCAGCTGATGGACCGTCTGGCTTCCATCTCTAACGAATGGCTGCAGCAGCGCAAGGAGAAAAGCTTCTCCGTCGGCGCCTTCCATCGCGACTATGTCAGCCGCTTTCCCATCGCGGTCATGACAGGCCAAGGTGGCCGCATCGAAGCGTTCCTGACGGTAGCGGGAGCATGCCAGGAAGCGACAGAGACGGCGCAGCTGAATGTCGACCTGATGCGTTATTCCGCAGATTGTCCGCAGGGCACCATGGACTATCTCATTCTATCGCTTTGCCTGTGGGGCAAGGAACAGGGCTACGGCCGCTGCAGCCTCGGCATGGCGCCGCTCGCGAACATCAACGACATGCTTGTCGCCCGGCTGCTCTATAAGTACGGGAATCGGATCTATAACTTCAAGGGACTGTACGAGTTCAAAAATAAATTCGAGCCGAACTGGGAGGATGTCTATCTCGTCTATCCTCCTGCAGGCTTCTCGGTAACGGCGGCACTGGTGGCGCTTGCCATTCATTCTCCGGTATCGGCGTCCCAAGCGGCTCGGATGGCCGAATCGGCTCGATACCAGGAATCCTCCATCTAACAGACAAGCGGTCTTCTGAGGCCGCTTGTCTGTTGTTGTTTGGGCGGAGCTTTTGCCGATGCCTCATTAACTAACTTTTATTGATATACATTATATTTTATAGTAAAATGAGTGGTATCGTACAAAGGAGGCTACCGACATGATTGAAATTGGCATCAGTACCTTTCTGGAGACGACGCCGCATCCCAAGACGGGAGCCGCCATCAGCCATGCGGAGCGTCTGCGCAATGCGGTGGAGGAGATCGTCGTAGCGGAGCAGGCCGGTCTCGACGTATACGGAGTAGGGGAGCATCATCGCGCGGATTACGCCGCCAGTGCGCCGGCCATTGTGCTGGCCGCCGCCGCTTCCAGAACAAATCGGATTCGGCTGAGCAGCGCCGTCACGGTGCTGTCCTCAGCCGACCCCGTTCGAGTCTATCAGGACTTCGCTTCAGTGGACGGTCTGTCGAGCGGAAGAGCGGAGATTATGGCGGGACGAGGCTCCTTCACGGAATCCTTCCCTTTGTTCGGGCAGAGACTGGATGATTACGATGAGCTGTTCGAGCAAAACCTGGAGCTGCTGCTCGCTATACGAGAATCGGAGCTGGTCACCTGGCGAGGCGGCCATCGGCCGGCCATTCGGAGCCGCGGCGTCTACCCGCGCGCCGTTCAGGAGCCGCTGCCGGTATGGATCGCAAGCGGCGGCAATCCGGAGTCGGCGTTCCGCGCCGGAATGCTCGGCCTGCCGATCGTATTCGCCATTATCGGCGGCATGCCGGAGCGGTTCGCTCCGCTTGTGAATTTGTACAAGCAAGCGGCGGCGCAAGCGGGTCATGATCCCGCCAAGCTCCAGATCGCCACCCATTCGCACGGCTTCCTCGCCGACACGACGGAGGAAGCGGCGGAGCTGTTCTTCCCGTACAATCAAGCCCAGATGAACACCATCGGCCGGGAGCGCGGGTGGCCGCATTATGATCGCGCCGCCTACGACAACGCGCGCAGCCTGCGAGGCGCCCTTTATGTCGGCGATCCTGAATATGTAGCGGAGAAGATTGTTCTGCTCCATAACAATCTGGGCATTACCCGCTTCTTTCATCATGTCGATATCGGCTCTATGCCGCATCGCGAGGTGCTGCGCTCCATCGAGCTGTTAGGCACCAAGGTGGCCCCGATTGTCCGCAAGGAGCTGGCGAGGAACGCGCCGAAAGCCTAAATACAGAGTGATGACGCGTATGCAGACGCCCCTTCAAGTGTGCTATGCTAGGACTGATCTGCCATTACTCAAGCTGTGGAGGCTATGAACATGAGTGTACACATTGAAGCCAAACCAGGCGAAATCGCCGAAACCATCCTGCTGCCGGGCGATCCGCTCCGGGCCAAATATATCGCCGAGACGTTCCTGGAGGATGCCGTCTGCTACAACCAGGTCCGCGGCATGCTGGGCTATACCGGCACGTACAGAGGGCAACGCGTCTCCGTTCAGGGAACGGGCATGGGTATGCCGTCAGCAGCGATCTACATACACGAGCTCATCAACGACTACGGCGTCAAAAACCTGGTGCGCGTCGGCACATGCGGCGCCATCCAGCCGGATGTTAGAGTTCGCGACGTCATTATCGCACAGGCTGCCGCTACGAATTCCGCCATTATCCGCAATCGCTTCCCGGGCTACGATTTCCCGCAGATCGGCGATTTCGAGCTGATTCTGAAAGCCTATGAAGCCGGCAAGAAGAAGGGTCTGCAGCTGCGAGTGGGCAACGTCCTGTCGTCGGATATGTTCTACTCCGAGGACAAGGAGACGACCGCTCTGCTGGGCCGGCACGGCGTGCTCGCCATCGAGATGGAAGCGGCGGTGCTGTACTATTTGACCAATAAGTTCGGGGTGAAGGGTCTCTGTGTGCTCACGGTCAGCGACCACATCATAACGGGTGAAGAAACAACATCGCTGGAGAGGCAGACCACCTTCAACGATATGATCGAGGTAGCCCTGGAGGCTGTGACGATTGGCTAATTGAAGAAACAAGCGAGAGGCAGCCCACCTGCGTTCGACGATGGGCTGCCTTCTCTATGATTGCGCAGCCTCTGCCCTGAAGCGTTCCGGCATAATTCCCTCCCGTTCTAACCAGTCTAAAGGAAGGAAGAGACATTGAACTGGGAGGGTTATGGAATGCTGGAGGAATGGGAATGGACGTGGAAGTCCGTGCTGCTGGTGGCTGTCGGGATTGTCTTGCTGCGTGTCGCAGGCAGGAAATCGATCTCTCAGATGAGCGTCGCCACCACGGTCATCATGATCTCGATTGGCACAACTATCGTTCAGCCCATCGCGAACAACGAATTGTGGAAGGCGATTGGCTCTGCGACTATTTTTATCGCGTCGCTGATCGCTATCGAATATTTGCAGCTGAAGTTCAACTGGTTCGAGAAGCTTATGAGCGGCAAGTCGCGGGTTGTCATCGAGAATGGCGTTATTCATCAACAAAATCTGCGCGCGATGCGTATGACCGTAGATCAATTGGAGATGCGGCTCCGGCAAAATCAAGTGAACAGCATCCAGGATGTAAAAACGGCAACGCTTGAGTCGAACGGCCAGATCGGCTACGAGCTGATGCCTTACGCCAGACCCGTCACCATCGGGGATCTGGAGCGCCTGCTGAAGCTGCCGCTCGCGTCCTCTCAGCAAGCCGCATTGTTCCAGGAGGTCCGTCAGAACGGGAACACGGAGCATGTCGAGCCCAAGCTGCAATAGCCGGCCCGCTTGGCTCAGCCTTTTGAAGTATTTTAGTGGAAAGCTGACGTAATGGATATATAGGATTTGATACAAGGAAGAGATGAAATGGAAGGAAATGATGCAAGCATACATCAATTTCGTCTGCAAACACTGCGATATGTAGAAATTGATGCGAATCTGCATCATTTCCCTCGTAATCAGCCCTAAACAGCAGAGATGTTGTGAAAATCATGTATTTTCGCAGCATAATTTGATGAGGCCCCTTCCTGGTGAGAAAATGCTGCACTATTGCAGGAAATGGGTGGGCAGAGAGAGGGTCAAATGGTGGCTCGGGTTGGAGTCGAACCGCTTGTACCAGGACGTTCAGTCTATGCTCGACCGACTGGGCTATAACGGGTGCTTGGCTCAAATTGCAGAGTTATGGAGTTATGGAGCCCGCCCGTAAACCGTAGACGGAGAAAAGGCTGTCCCCTTGTAACAAGGAAGACAGCCTTTGACGTATGCACTTTCGCAGGTATGCATGCTTGCAGCTCAATCTCCGCCAGCTTCAGCGACAGCGCCGTTGTGCGCTGCTGTCCTTGCGCTACACCCACGCATGTATACACGTATACACACAGGTCATGATTGGCACCCATGCACTTACGCGCTCCTGCATTTTATACGCACGCTCGCATGTACACTCGCACACTCATGCGCCTATACACACCTGTTATGCGCTTGCGCTACACCCCAATATGGAGGAGCTCGTACTCAATGATACCGACCGGTGCATGGACTTGAATCTTGTCGCCGACCTTCTTGCCCATCAGCTCTTTGCCCAGCGGGCTTTCGTAGGAGATTTTGTTGTCCGCAACATCCGCTTCAGTCGGTCCCACCACACGGTATTCGATCTTCTCATTAAATTCGATATCGTTCAGCGTCACCAGAGAGCCGACAACGACCTGTCCCGTGCTGATGCTGCCCGTGTCCACCACACGCGCAATCTTCAGCATTCTCTCCAGCTGCAGAATTCGCGTCTCCATATGGGCCTGATCATCCTTGGCGGAGTGGTATTCGCTGTTCTCCTTTAAGTCGCCATAGCTGATCGCAACCTTCAGACGCTCGGACAGCTCCTTGCGCTTTACAGTCTTGAGCTCTTCCAGCTCGTCTTCAATCTTCTTCAAGCCTTCCGGCGTCATAATTAATTCTTCGTTCGCCACGTTCAATACGCCCCTTTCCCTATCGCATTACCATTGTACCCCATATGTTGTCAAATTACATACGTTTTTCGTTGCAGCCTGCGCGGTTTTTATTCCATGCGCCTTCGCTGGCCTCAGAAGCCAGCCGCTCATTTATATTCCGCCGTGAATGGCTTACAATGGCATTATGCAGAATATTGATGTGTTCTGCCTATATCGCCAAGAAAGCGGGTGCCACTCTATGAAATTTAGCGAATACACGTATGAACGTCCCGACGTGCAAGCGTTCGGAGCAAGCTTCAAGGAGCTGCTGAGCGTATTTGCGGCGTCGAGCAGCTGGGAGGAGCAGGACGCCGCGATGACGGGCCTGAACAAGCTGCGCAGCGAATTCGATACGATGCAGCAAATCGCAAGCATCCGCCACTCCATCGATACAACTGACGAATTCTACAAGGCGGAGCAGGACTTCTTCGACGAGAACGGTCCCATCGTGCAGGAATACATAACCGATTACTATCGCGCCCTGGTGGGGTCGGCCTTCCGCGAGCCGCTTGAGGCCAAGTGGGGACGCCAGCTGTTCCAGCTCGCGGAGCTGTCGCTGAAGACATTCAGTCCGGAGGTGATCGAGGACCTGCAGCAGGAGAACAAGCTGGCCACAGCTTATTCCAAGCTTATGGCTTCCGCCAAAATTCCGTTCGAGGGCGAAGAGCGCACGCTTGCTCAGCTAACGCCGTTCCAGCAATCCACCGACCGCGATATGCGCAAGCGCGCGGCGGAGGCCTCCTCCGGCTTCATGCGGGAGAATGAAGCAGAGCTTGATCGCCTGTATGACGAGCTCGTGCACACGCGGACTCGCATCGCCAAGAAGCTTGGCTTCCCCAGCTTCGTGGAGCTGGGCTATGCCCGTATGAGCCGCACCGACTATAACGCGGAGATGGTCGCAAGGTTCCGCGAGCAGGTGCTGGAGCATATCGTGCCGGTGGCATCGAAGCTGAAGGAGCGCCAGCGCAGCCGCATCGGCGTGCAGGAGCTGCTCTATTACGACGAACACCTCGCCTTCCTCACGGGTAACGCCACGCCGAAGGGCGACCCGGAATGGATTGTGGCGAACGGCAAGCGGATGTACGCCGAGCTGTCGCCCGAGACGGACGCCTTCTTCCGATTCATGCAGGACAATGAGCTGATGGACCTCGTGGCGAAGAAGGGCAAGCAGGGCGGCGGCTATTGCACGTATATCAGCGAGCACCAGGCGCCTTATATTTTCTCCAACTTCAATGGAACCTCCGGCGATATTGATGTGCTGACGCACGAGGCCGGCCACGCGTTCCAGGTGTTCGAGAGCAGAAGCTACGCGGTGCCGGAATACGCGTTCCCGACTTATGAGGCTTGCGAAATCCATTCCATGAGCATGGAGTTTTTCACATGGCCTTGGATGGATCTATTCTTCAAGGAGGACGCGGACAAATACCGGTTCGACCATCTCGCGAGCGCGCTGATCTTCATCCCTTACGGCGTGACCGTGGACGAATTCCAGCATTATGTCTACGCCAATCCCGACGCGACGCCGGCCGAGCGCAAGCAAGCCTGGCGCGAGCTCGAGAGAAAATACCTGCCGCACCGCAATTACGCCGACAACGCCTACTTGGAAGCAGGCGCCTTCTGGCATAAGCAGGGCCATATCTATTCTTCGCCGTTCTACTATATCGACTACACGCTGGCTCAAATCTGCGCGTTTCAGTTCTGGAAGAGGATGCATGAGAACCGCGAGGCGGCCTGGAACGCTTACGTCAGCCTGTGCAAGCTGGGCGGCAGCCGGTCCTTCACGGAGCTGGTCAGCGCCGCAGGGCTCATCTCTCCCTTCGAGGACGGCTGCGTGACATCCGTCATCGCTTCCATCGAGAGCTGGCTGGACAGCGTAGACGACAAAGCGCTATAACAAGACACAAGCTGCCGGACTATGGGGTCCGGCAGCTTTTTTGTCGCATTATTTTCCACAAGAAATGCTCCACTCCCGCCACTCGCAAGCTCTTATGGCAGCGGCCGCAGCTGTCTATCCACATGAATATGGGCTACGCCCTCCCTGCACATGCCGTAGGGCTCCCATCTGCAATTCCAGCAGATCTTCCCGATATCCTCCGGCTTCACATGGCTGGACACCCGCTCGCATATGCCGAGCCAGCTGTCGGCTGCGCCAACCTCCAGACCAAGCCGCGCGACGACCTCCGCGTCCTTCTCGTAGACGCTGTCGTTGTGGCAATGGGAAGGTTGGTCGCTCGGGAACGCCTCGCAGATCGAATCCGGCCCTTCCATCACTTCGATTCTGGTCTCCGGCCGAAGACGAAGCGTCTCATAGATGCCCGTCATGTTGGCGCAGAAGCCCTCCGAGTAGCCCTTGCCCCTGTATCCCAGCAAGCATAACAAATGATGCCCTCTAAGCTTGATGGTCTCGACTGTCATGACGCGCCCCCTCCTTCGTTGGTCCCGCTTCGCGAGATGATTCACGCAGCTGCTCCAGCTTCTGATGCATATACGCATAGTCCGCATCATCCAGCTGAGGATATTCATTCAGCTTCTGCTGAAGGTCTACCCATGCCTTCGGCCTGCTCTCGTCCTTCTCCCGCGTGAAGATCGCCGCCACTGTACCGGTAATGACACCGATCATGCCGATGCCCATCAGCATAAGCGCGCTTGCCAGAATTCGGCCAATCGGCGTCTCCGGCGACAAATCCCCGTACCCGACGGTCGTCATCGTCACAATCGCCCACCATAACGCGTCGTCATAGGTCTCGAAGGATGGCTCAATCATCTTCATCGGCAGCGCGATAAGGAACAGCAGCGCTACGAGCATCATAACCAGCGAGTCAATCTTATACTTCCGCAGCACCTGGTCAAAAAACGAAAATCGCCGATTCAGTATCATAATTAAGCGCAGAACCCGGAACAGCCGGACAATTCTGGCGGACTGCAGCAATTGATCGAATGGCAGAATAGCGATGAAGTCCAGCGGATGCTCCTTGAAGTATCGCCACTTCCTGTCGCTTGCCATTAATCGGATCATATAATCAACGAAGAAGATCGCCCATACCGTCCAGTCCAGCACCGCTCCCTCAGTCGACTCCAAATCCAGCGTCAGGGAGACAATGACTAGACCGGCCAGCACAAGCTCATACCATACATTTAACGATAATCTTTTCACAATGATGCCCCTTTCCCCCAGCTTCCGTCTAACTACCTTCGGCGCGAAGCCTCCCCAATCCTGCGCAAATCGGCAATTTTCAGCCCTGCCAATGGATGGCCGCCCTTGATGAAATGCCAAAAAACCCTGGCTTAACCAGGGTTTACACAGCTATCTATATGTTCAATATTCGCTTTATACGGATTTGATGCGAGTAAGTCCCAGCGCCTGATGCTCCCACAGCAACCCCTGGATAGACTGCCACTGCGAGTCCTCGCACCGGATCATCAGCACTACCTCCGAAGTAATCTTCCGGTTGCCCCTCTTGTCCCGCATCACCAGACGCAGCTTCAAGAGAAGACCGGACCCGATGCCGAAGACCGCGCCAATAATGCCCCAGATGATCGGTCCCCACGCCAGCACGTAGCCGTAGATGGCACCCAGCAGCATAAATATGGTGCCCAGTATGGCCGCGCTGTCGAACATGCTGTAGCCGTCGGCGCTATGAATGGTATCGAACAGCCTTCTGGGCTCATTCCGCTTGTCCAGCGGCGCGGCGAATATATGCATTCTGGGAATATCCTGCTGCTCCAGCGCCGAAATCGCCAGCTCCAGAAACACCGAATTTTCAAACGTTGCGATAACGAGACCCATCACTGCACCTCCTTGCGCTTATACGGGCAGCTCGAAATGTGGATGCTGATAATTTTGGCGCAAATATCTCGACAGCTCCTTCTCGCACAGAATGTTATATTCTATCGACGAGATATAAGCATCGTACAGAATAAAAAAATAGATCGACGGCAAGTACATCAGCCATTGCATATGGATAACCGCCTTGGCTTGCATGAAATCGCCAAGCATGGAATATTTGATCGCAAGCGGGATGTTGGCTCCGTTCAGGATCAGAACCGTATAGCCGAATATAAAAAATCCGATGATGACCTTGTGCACGTAGAGATGGCCGAGCCCCGGCACAAGCACGGACCACATCATCGCCACCCACGGCTTGCGTTTGTCCATATAGTTAATGTCCCAGGCGCCGATCACGAAGCCGCTGATCTCCGCGTCCTCCCGATCCGCCAATATATACTGCTTGTTCAAATCCACCGTCGTCCGGTAGCTGTCCCATATGCTGAGCATATAGATGCCGACATACAGGATCAGCCACTTATCAGACAGCACCTGCTTGGCCATGTCGAAGTCGCCGATCATGGAATACAGGATGCCGACATTGAGCTGCGCCATATTGTTGATGAAGAGCTCCCAGCCGATCAGAATGAACGCCGGCGCATAACGATGCTGCATCAGATGGCCGAACCCGGGATAGGCAAAGGAAAAAAACGCCACAACCCAAGGATTGCGGAAATGTAGCTGACCGATGGAAAACTGGTTGAGGTTCGCTCTCGTGCGACGCGGCTTGGCTGGCATGCTCATAGGGGATGTTCCTTTTCCATTGATGTTCCATTGATGTTTCATTGATGCTGACAACCACTATGATTTCCAGCGGAGGGAAAATTATGTGCGAGCGGGTCCCGGAACATGCCGGTATCGGTCCAGGTCAAGCCTGCCCCTCTCGTCGACCACTACGCCTTCGCTTTCGAGCGCTGCCTGCTGGCTCCACCTCGCCTCTTCCTCCTGCAGGGCAATTTCGCCGCGAATATTGACGACCCGATGCCAGGGCAGCCCATGCTCCTTGCTCATGGCGTGCAGAATACGCACGACCTGTCTCGCTCCGCGCGGACTCCCCGCCGCCTCGGCAATCTGGCCGTACGTCATGACCCTCCCTTCGGGAATGGCTTGAATAATGGCAATGACCCTCTTCGTAAATGGCTGCAATCCCTCGTCCTCCCTAATCATATTTTAATGCTACAGGTGTCTCTGCCAAACTCTTCTTCAGGCAAGCATATAATTTGAGACAAGCCTGTTGAAACGGCCGTGCGGACTCTTTGCACAGTAAGCCAGTCGTCATATGGATCAAGCTACCCTCCATGGCTCGGATCGTCGTACCCATCGTTGCGGGCTCCACTACAATTTCGGGTACTAATGCGATACCTAAGCCCTGTTGCACATAGTACTTCAAGGCGGTCATGCTGCCCACCTCCATGGTTTCCAGCATACTATTTCCTTTCTCTTGCAGAACATACTCCAGCTTCTTCCTATAAGGACAAGTGCTCGATGTGATTAAGAGACGGTGGCCAGCAAAATCGTCGGGTGTAAGCGCAACCTTGTCAGTTAGCGGATGATGCTCTGGCAATAACAATACGAATTTCTCCTGAAAAAGAGGTTCAAAATACAGGTCAGATTCGATGCCAGGCGCCGTGGCCAGCGCAAGATCAAGTTCACCCTTACGAATTCGTTCGCTGAGAGTCAGAGTGCTGGCGATCTCTACCGAAACCCGAATGTGGGGGTACTCGTCTATAAAGGCCTTCAATATTTGGGGAAGGCGGTGACTGGCCGTCGGTTCAGTCGTCCCGAGTCGGAGATGACCCGCTTCGCCCGAGCCAATGCTCGTCATGCTTAGCTCAAGATGCTCCATGCTCTTGGCAATCCGCAAGCTCTCCTCGTAAAAGACTCGACCAGCTTCAGTGAGCGCCATCTCCTTGCCGCGCTCGATCAAGATGACACCCAATTCGGATTCAAGCTTCTGCATTTGCATTGTAACGGTGGACTGCACATAATTCATTTCCTGGGCTGCCCTATGGAAGCTTCCGTATTTCACGATAGCGTGGAATGTCTTTAATGTTTTAAAATCCAATTCGAACCTCCTGTATCAAAAATATTGAACTTACTATTCATTTAATTCAATTATACAAAATGAAAGATGGGGATTACAATAACTTCTGACAGATGAATGAAGTGGGGAGTGAATCTTTGTGGATGTAAAAAATAAAGTAGCGCTTGTAACCGGAGGCGGAACAGGCATAGGGAGGGCTACGAGTATAGCCCTGGCAAAGCGGGGAGCCATAGTCGCCGTGAATTATTCCCGTTCCCAAGTGGAGGCAGAGGAAACCGTTCAGCAGATTCTTAACGCTGGAGGGAGAGCAATAGCCATGCAAGGAGATGTTTCAAGAGAAGAACAAATGCGATTTATGGTTCAATTGCTTGTTCAAGCCTATGGGACGGTGGATCTGCTCGTGAATAACGCAAGTATAACAAGCCATATCCCTATCGAGGACTTAAAGTCGATATCAGGGGATATGTGGGATACGCTGTTCGACGTGAATGTGAAAGGCATGTTTTATTGTGCGCGGGCCGTAGCTCCCTATATGAAAGAGAATCGACAAGGGGCCATTGTCAATCTAGGCAGTATCGCAGGACTGACAGGACTTGGTTCGTCCCTGCCTTATGCCGTCTCCAAGGCGGCGGTGCATGGTTTAACAAAATCGTTGGCGAGAGCGCTGGCTCCTTATATCCGCGTTAATTGTATTGTGCCGGGAGCTGTCGCCACGAGATGGTGGGCTGGAAAAGAAGAGCAAATGAAGCAACTGGCCCCTCGATTGCTGCTTCGTCGTATTGCCGAAGCTGAAGATATTGCGCAGATGATCTGTGCTACCCTGGAGCAGGAGTCGATGACAGGCCAAATCATTACCGTGGACAGCGGTCAGACACTATAATGAGGGACCTTGGGGGCGACAGAAACAATGGATACACGTACATTTATCACCTTGGTCTTGTTGACAACCTTCCTCATGGGGGTCGCGTTTCCTGTTGGGAAGCTGGGTCTTGCATTTGCGCCCCCCTTCTTCTTAATGGGGCTCCGTTATTTGCTAGCAGGCGGATTATTTGCTCTTCTGGGCATCCATAAACCTCTTCCTAGCGGAGCAAAGCAATGGGCGCAAGTTGCCATCATTGGACTGATCCAGTCCACCGGAGTAATGGGCTGTGTATACTACAGCATGCAGTGGCTCTCCTCCAGTGAGTCCGCTGTATTGACCTTTCTCAGTCCTTTGCTTGTCATTCTCTTTGGGAGCCTATTTACGGGTGCTGTATATCAAGCACGTGTGTGGATCGGCGTTGCTGTCGGCTTTGCAGGCGTCTTCGTTACCTTTGGCTTTCATATGAAGCTTAACCCAGGCACTTGGATCGGTCTCCTTGGCGCCATATGTTTTGCGGTCGCTACCTTGCTTGTCAAACATTGGGGATATGCTTTTCACCCACAAGTATTGTCTGCGTACCAAATGCTCGCCGGCGGAATCGGCTTGCTTGCCTTGAGCTTGATCGCCGAAAAACCTTATTTCATCCTGACTCTGTCCTCAATTGTCATTATGTTGTTTCTTATCATCATGTGTACTATCGTTCAAACCTCCGTATGGTTTAATCTGCTCCTGAAGAATGACCCCGGGAGAACAAGCTCGTTTTTATTTCTAGCTCCGTTATTCGGCGTTCTTACCAGCTGGTTACTGCTCGGAGAAGCGATACATTCACATATTGCCCTGGGCGGTGTATTGATCTGCGCTGGGGTGTTCCTGGTTAATACGAGAGGAAAGCTCTAGCATCTTTGCTAAATGACATGTCCGAGCTATCGGAAAAAAAGTCAGTTGGGGCAGCTGGGAATACAATGGGAGGAATATCAAATGGTTCATAGACGTGTATTATTATTATTTACAATTTGTTCATTTTTGGTCGGCCTAGATGCTTTAATTATCTCACCGCTCATTCCCGAAATATCTGAAAGCATCGGCTTCCCCGTTCATTCTGGAGGTCTTTTAATCACTTTTTACGCACTATTTTATGGTTTATCCGCCCCCATTTTTGGTCCTATATCCGATGGATGGGGTCGCAAGAGAATGATTATTATGGGTCTTTTCCTGTTTTCGGTCGGGACCACGTTAACTGTATTTGGCCAAAGCCTTTGGCAGCTGTTATTGTACCGAAGCATTGCCGGTATCGGCGGCGCTATGGTTATGCCCAGTGTATTTGCTTGGGTAGGTGATGTTGTGCATACCGAGCATCGAGGCAGAGTCATGGGGAGAATTACAGGAGCTATGGGAGCGGCGAATATGTTCGGCATACCAATAGGTGCATTGTTAACACATTATTCGTCTTGGAAATGGACCTTCGTTCTAGTTGGTGCCGCAGCTGCTGCGCTTGCATGGGCGGCTTACAAGCTGCTTGAGGAGAATCCCGCAGAAGGAGCTGCTTTTTCCAAAAAGGTTGTTTTGCACTCTTATTATCAAGCTTTTTCACATCGACTCAGTATGATGGCGTTAATGTGCACATTCTTCTGGTGGGCCGCTTTTCAAGGCTTATTCGCCAATATGGGCACCCTGTATGCATCACGTTTCATGCTGTCAACAGCAGCTTTAGGCCTTATTTTCTCTATCGCAGGATTGGGCAACTGGCTGGGCAATCGAATGGGGGGACGGTTATCGGATCGAATGGGAAGGAAAGTCGTGATTGGAATCGCAAGCTTTGGCTCTGCGGCCTTCATCATGGCGATTCCTCTTGTTCATTCTTGGGTGATTGCTGTAGTTGTTCTTCAGTTTCTCTGGGCATTTACCACTGGCCTGGGGCAATCTTCCTTAACTACATATATCGCTGAGCTGAATCCTCGAGTAAGGGGAACGTTGATGGCATTAAACAGCTCCGTTACCTACTTAGGAATGACCATTTCGACCGCTGTCGCCGCTGGCATCCTACAATATGGGGGATTTGCTTATGTGGGGTTGCTGTGCAGCTTATCTGCGCTTATAGTGCCGGTCATTCTAAGGACACTCAAACCAGAAGCAGGAGGCGTACAATAGTGATTATTCAATTTATTAGACATGCGACATTGTCGATCAAATTTGGCGGACAGCAGATCCTTATTGATCCTATGCTCAGTTCATCTGGCACCATGGAACCTGTTGCCGGTTCTGCTGACGACAGGCGAAACCCATTAGTTGACCTAACAGTTCCCTTAGAGGAGCTGTTACAGCCGAATGCGGTGTTGCTTACTCATACTCATCGCGATCATTTCGATGATAAAGCAGCTGAGCTGTTGAATAAAGATGTTAAATTTTTCTGCCAACCCCAGGATGCAGTTGGAATTGCCCAACGCGGCTTCACCTCTGTTGTTCCTATTGAGGGAACCTATCCATTTAAGGGGATTACGATTACTAGGATAAGCGGAAAGCACGGTACCGGAGCAATGGCTCAAAAAATGGGCAGTGTTTCCGGTTACATTTTGCAGGCAGATCATGAAGAGACTCTATACCTTGCTGGAGATACTGTGTGGTGTGAAGAAGTGTCACAAGCCATATCTGCTCACCGTCCACAAATTATTGTTGTGAACGGGGGCGCTGCAGAATTTCTGGAAGGCGGTCCGGTCACCATGTCCTTAGAGGATATTAGAAAGGTTCGGGAGCAAGCTCCAGAGGCACTGCTGATTGTTGTACATATGGAGGCTTGGGGACATTGCATGATGAGCCGGTCTTCAGCTCGGCGCACCTCAGATCATTATGGGTTGTCGCTCATGATTCCAGAGGATGGCGAGTACATCCTGACATAGGGAGGCGAGTGCATTGAACAAGCAGTGGTTAGGGTTTATCATGGTGCTTATATCAGCAGCAGGCTTTGGGCTTATGGGCATATTTGCTAAATTTGCCTATACGTATCAAGTCAGTATCGGAACGCTGCTATTGGCACGATTCGCAATTGCTGGATTGTGTTTGTGGGGATGGATCTGGTTAAGGGGAATACCCTTTGCTGTAAGTCGTAAGCAGCTTGCAGTGCTTGCGCTGATGGGGGCGGGCGGTTATACACTTATGGCCAAGCTGCTATTCACCTCGTATGCTCTTCTGCCTGTGTCACTTGCCGGAACCCTATTTTTTATCTATCCGGTTCTTGTTTGCACCGTTTCACACCTGCTTCGTTATGAGAAGCTTACATTACGCCGCATCATTCCGATTACGGTATCGCTCTACGGAGTATATTTGGTGCTCGGTGCGAGTCTTCAGAGATGGAGCACAATGGGTGTAGTTTGCGCACTTAGCAGTGCTTTTGTCTATGCTTTGTATATTGTCATTACTGAAAAGGGGCTGGCTCATATTGCTCCTTTGGTCAGTTCTGCTTATATCGTAAGCTTCGCAGCTTTGGGACTATTCGCAATGGGATTGTTTAATCAGGATCTGAGCTTTAGCTTTGTATGGCAGGGATGGCTGCCGATTATGACCGTTGCCCTTTTCTCAACAGTGCTGGCGATATGGAGCTTTTCTCTGGGAGTCAAATGGCTAGGAAGCACGAAAGCGGCCTTGTTCAGCACTATAGAGCCGATAATCCCCGTCCTGCTGGGTATGGTATTATTCGGGGAAGCACTCACGTCTTCTCAAGTATGGGGAAGCTTGCTGATTATCATGGCTACTACGGTCATATTTTCGAGGAAGAGGGAGGACTATCGCTATGACCATAAGTACAGAACGTCAGATGTATGATCATCAAGAATAATCAGACCTTCATTCTAAAAGATAAAAAAGAGGTGAAGTCGCTATGAAGGTGAGCAGCAGCAATTCAGAACACTATAAATGGGGTGCAAGCTGTGACGGCTGGCACCTAGTCAAGCAGCAGGAGCTTAGTGTCATCCTTGAACATATGCCTCCTGGAGCCTCAGAGGTCCGCCATTATCATAAGCAGTCACGACAATTTTTCTTTGTGCTTGCCGGCATCGCGGAGATGGAGCTTAACGGTGACATCCATCTATTAGAGCCTCATGAGGGACTCGAAGTGCCGCCTAGCGCACCACATCAAGTGAAAAATGTATCAAGTGAAAGCTTAACTTTTTTGGTTATATCCCACCCGACAACACGCGGCGATCGGTATGAAGCTTAGCTGCACACTAACTTCTATGAGTCAGTAATAAAGTCTACCGATGATCCC
Organism: Paenibacillus sp. PL2-23; assembly: GCF_040834005.1. NCBI lineage: Bacteria > Bacillati > Bacillota > Bacilli > Caryophanales > Paenibacillaceae > Paenibacillus > Paenibacillus sp. PL2-23. The sequence continues at coordinate 518,630 of NZ_CP162129.1, read as the reverse complement.
GTCAAACAACGCCAAACAAGGAGAGCCTATCCGCTATGGAAACAACCGTTCAACAGATCATTGATGCACTAACAGCGCCCGCCACAACCTTGGAGCACACCGTCGACAAGCTGCTGTTCGGCGCTCCGGACGCCGTGGTGCGAGGCATCGCCGTCGTCTTTATGCCCACTCAGCAGGCGATAGAGAGGGCTGCCGCACTAGGAGCGAGCTTCATCATTGCCCATGAGGGACCCTTCTACAGCCATCACGATACGTTCGCCGCCGCCTTGGAGGAGGACCCTGTCTACAGCGCCAAAACAAGCTTCATCGAGCAGTCCGGTCTCTCGCTGTTCCGCCTTCATGACTATATTCACCGCTATGAGCCGGACGGCATTACCGAAGGACTCCTGCAGACACTGGGCTGGCAGCCTTATGTGACGGCAACGGAGCCCACATACTCCGTTGTCGAGGTGCCGGCGATGACGGCCATGCAGATAGCTGCTCATGTCAAAGAGCGACTGGAGCTGTCCCATGTGCGGATGAGCGGAGAGCCGGAGGCGCTCTGCCGGCGGATCGGCCTGATGGCCGGCTATCGAGGTGTAGGCGCTCATGCGATTCCGCTTATCGAGCGCCAGCAGCTCGATCTTGTGCTGTATGGCGAAGGGCCGGAGTGGGAGACGCCCGAATACGTGAGGGATGCCGCCTGGCAAGGCAGAGCGAAGGCGGCCATCGCGCTGGGACACGCGGAGAGCGAGGTCTGCGGCATGAGACTGCTGGCGGAGCGGCTGCAGCGGCAGTTCCCGGAGCTGCCCGTTCACTTCGTGGCGAATGAGCCTCTGTTCCGGCTCGTCTGAATCCGGATGCCAGGATGCCCGTCGGCTGGTCAGACCCAGCAAGCAAGAAGAAGCCCCGAACGCCACAGAGCATTCGGGGCTTCTTGCTTTCCTTGCCTTTTCCTTAACGCAGTGCTTGGAGGAGATTGTAGACGGCCTGCGCCCCTTCCGCTCGGCTCAGAAGCTCGCCCGGAGCGAAGTCTCCGTTCGCGCGTCCGTTCACCAGCCCATGCTCGGCAGCCGCAAAGACGTCACGCTTGGCCCATTCGCTAATCGCGCCCAAATCTCTGAAGTCTGGCTCGGCGACATCTTCCGCTTCCCCTTCTCCCGATGCGAGACGATACGCGCGATGAAGCATAATCGCCATCTCCTCTCGGGTAATCGGCGCTTCCGGATCGAAGCGGCCATCTCCACGGCCGTTCACGAGGCCGAGCTCATACGCCGCTTCCGCATACGGAGCAAACCAAGCGTTAGGCGGCACATCTGTGAATATGCCCTCTGCGCTCGGGAGCTGGACGCCCGGCAGCAGCGCGGCCACCAGCATTTTGGCGAATTGGGCTCGCGTCACATCGCCATCCGGAACAAACCGCTCGCCGTCCATGCCGACAACGACGCCTTTGGCCGCCAGCGACTTCACGGCCCGCTCCGCCCAATGGCTGGCAGGCACATCGGCGAAGCTGATGTCCACCTGCAGCACACCATAAGCGCTGAAGTGGCCCAGCTCTGCCGTCATCACTCCGTCCTTCAGCACGCCGCCGACGTAGTACAGCTCGCCAGACTCGCTCATGTAATAGATGCCTGTCGTATCCTCGTCCAGGCCTTCATTCAGCCCGAACGATACAATGACCGGCTGGTCGAATTGGCTCACCTCTCCGACCTCCTTGCCGCCCTTCATGACGGCGATCTTGAAGTCGTAGACCATACCGCCTTGCTTGACGATAATACCTTGGCTCCTGTAACGAGCCCACGTCGATGACAGCTCTTCCTCCGTCAGCGGCTTCGCCTGGAACAGGATGAAGGCGTCCGACTGCCGCTCATTCTCCGGCAGCAGGCTTGCCGCCGCGGCCAAAACCTCCTGCGGCAGCAGGATGCTGGCATCGTCCGTCACGATCTCCAGTTTGTTGCCTCCCAGCAGCGAAGCAGCGTTCATCGGAAGCGCGGCCGCTGTTGTGCCGGCTGCCAGCTTCGTGGTCGCTTTGCCGTCCTTGGCCGCAGTCAGTTCCCCTGGAGCAACCTGCTTCGCACCCGGCCACTGCGGAGCTTGCGGAATGGTCACAATCGGTCCAGTATCGACAGCAGCAACCCCGCTGAGGATGGAGGTGCCGCCTTGGGACCGCGCAGGCACTTGAACCGTAAGCTGACGCGCCGCTGACACGGTGTAGCTGGCTCCGCTGTATTCGTCCACCGCCGTAGTGCCGGCTGCAAATGGGACGTTCAGCGTCACCGTTACAGCTTCATCTTCGGTATTGATGATTGTTACGATATGCTCGCCCTTGTACGATTTGTTGAACGCCAGATAACCCAGCTCATCCGAGCCTGCCAGCTTCGTCCGCTCGCCCTTGGCATAAGGCTTGGAGAATTTCGCCCGGATGTTCAGCAGCTTCTTGTAGTGCTCGTGCAGCTGCGCCTCCTCCGTCAGCCGATCCCAAGGCATATCGTCCCTGTTTTCGCTGAATTCGCCCCTGCTCATATCTCCCGCATTCGCGCCGGATTGAGCCAGCTCCTCGCCGTAATAAATAACCGGTATACCCTTGGCCGTCATTTGAAGCGCAGCGGCAATCATCAGCTTGCTCTTGTCACCGCCTACGTAGTGGGACAGGAAGCCGTGCTCATCGTGGCTGCTCAGGAACTGTCCCATCGTCTTCGTGTTCGACAGCTTCGATTCGCGGTCCTGCAGGTAAGCGTCCACCTCGTCGATGCTTCCATTCGCGAAATCGCGGGCGTGCTCCTTGAAGCCGAAGTCCAGCAGCGCGTCCATCTGGCCGCTGTCCAGCATGCCTCCGTCACCCTCCACCGTACCGCCAAAATATTCCCCAATCAGCTTAAAGCCCGGATCAAGCTCGGTCAGCGCATTTTTGAATGCGACCCACGTCGTTGTCTCCACATGCTTGACCGTATCGACGCGGAAGTAGTCAATCGTGTCCCCGCGCTCCGTCTTGGCCCATTCCAGCCAGCCCGTCTGCCACGCGATGACTCGCGCGCGCACCTCCGCGTCCTCCGTCATGAAATCCGGCAGCTGCGCAAGCTCGCCCTTGATGGGGTTAATGTCCGCCGACAAGCCGTTTGTACGCAGCATGCCATCGAACCGCGCTTTATCCTCTTCCGTGATGCCTTCACGGTCATCCCCAGGCTTCAGGCCATAGCCTGTATGGTTCAGCACCACATCCACCATAATCTTCATGCCGCGGTCATGCGCCTTCTCGATCAGCTCCTTGAACGTATCCATATCGCCCAGATGCTCGTCGAGCTGCGTAAAGTCCTTGGCCCAATAGCCATGATAGCCGTATTGCTTGGCGTTAAAGTCCTCGCCTTTGTTGAAATCAATATTATCGACGATCGGCGTAATCCACAGCGTGTTAATGCCGAGTTCGTCCAGATAGTCCAGCTTGTCGATCAAGCCTCGGAAGTCGCCGCCGTGATACGCCTCAGGATGGGACTTGTCGACATTCTCGTTATTCGTCTCGTCGCCGTCATGGAACCGGTCGGTGAGCAGGAAGTAGATTCGGGACTCATCGAAGTCGAAGTCCAGCTCGCCTGCGAACGTTCGCGGCTTGACCGTTACGTTCAGCGTCTGCCGGTGCAAGTTGCCGTATTGATCAATGAGCGTGACTGGAATACTTTTGACACCCGTCGTGACTGTATCCTTCACCGCAATGGCATGAGCCATCAGCTCCACGTTGAAGGCTGCGTCCTCTGCTCCGCCTAATGCTCGCAGGTCCATATACCCTTCGCGGAAGGACAGCGGTTCAGAGGTCTGCGCGCTTACGCGAAGCACCGCGTTCTCTCCGTAATGAATCGCTCCAGGCTGAACGCTGCCTGTGAGCGTAACCACCGGCGCCCGATACGCGATAACGGATTGGCCCTCCACCGTATTTGCTGGATCATTGCGCTCCATCGTCTCTCCGCCTCTTGTGACAAGGAAGCTGTATACGTAGCTTCCAGGCTCCGCGTCAGCCAGCGTGTACTCGTACCATTCCTTCTCCGCATCGTACACCATGGGATAGGACCGGCCGCCGACCTTCACTTGAACGCTGGAGATCGTATGCATAAGCCCTTGCCTGAACAGGCTCTCGTCGCGATAGCGGAATGTGATGTCTCCGTCATGCAGGTGGGGACCATCGATCGTCGGGAAGACATCGAGCTCGCCAACCATGCTGCGGACATTCACCTTTGTATACCGATCTCCATCCGCTAGTGGAATTATTCGGTCATAACCAATGTCTTGCTTCGCCGTGCTCCAATCCGTGCCTTTGCGCAGGACGAAGCCAACTCCCGTCGCGTCTTCGTGCACCTCAATCATGGCCGTGGCCACACCGTTCTCCACTTTATCGAAGAGGATCTGTCCATCCTTTACACCGGTATTCCACACCCATATATTCCAATTCGTATAATTTCCGTCCGGGCGAATGTAGTTGAACTGCAGCACTCGGCTGGCGTTCGCTTCATGCACGTCGACTTCCACAATCGCAGTGAAGCCCCCATACATCACTGTAATCTGCGCTCGCCCTACACCCATTGCCGTGATGACTCCGCTTGCGGACACCGCAGCCACCTTGGGATTGCTCGACACAAAGCTTGCTCCGCTTCTTACCTTCTCGCGGCTGCCGCCTTCATATTGCGCATAGACCGATACTCGGCTTGATTCATCCACAGACAGCTCCCGCTCGGCGGCATCCGTCCCAATCGCAACCATCTCCGGAGCCGCAGCCTCCATTCGGATAACCACAGCGCTGAGCGGATCAATAACGATGGATTCTGCTGTCAGCGAGAAGCCCGACTCCGCTTGCACCTCATTCACGCCAGCCTCATCGTTGTCGACCACAACGGTGCCGTCCGTCAAATCCACAGGCAAAGTCAACGAGCGGCTGACCTCATCCGCATTGACGAATATATAATAGTGGCCGCTTCCGTCCATAGCCATGCTCCTGTAGCCTATGACGAGATCGGAATCGGCGACCTCCGGAATATCCAGCAAGGCCACATTCGTGTTCACAAGATCCTGATCGCCAAGGCGGAACGCGTCCGTCGACTTGCGCAGCGCAATAAGGCCCTTCGTATATTCACTTGTGATATGGTTGACCGGGTAGGCGTTCGCATTCGTCGCTTTGTCCCAATCGAATTTGTTGATCGCGTCAGAGGAGTCGTAGGAATCGTGGACAAAATAACCAAACACCTCGCCTTCCTCGTCCTCCAGCGCATGATACTTCTGCTCCGGCACGCCATCGGCAAGCCATTGCTTCGTCCGCCCATATTCCTGTCCCGCATGCAGGAACGATGTGCCCTGCGACGTCAATACGATGAGATTGCCCAAACGAATGCGCTGATGAATCTCCAGATCATTGGCAGGGATCGCTGGGTCCTTCTTGATGGACTGCGCGATGACGTCATACAGCGGAAGGTTGTCATGCGCTTCAATATAAGGCACGATATCGCCGGGATCATCCTCGTTCACATTGCCCGGCTGACCCTTGATATTGTTCAAGATAGTCTCGATGTTTCTTGCGCCGCCCGTAATGAAGCGCGGCTCGCCCTCGGAGCCGTAGCCGGACTTCAGCTCGTTGCGAATCTCGTCTGAGAATACGCCGACGCTGTCCGTCCTGTTCATCCAGTCCTGATCCGCGCCCATGCCGGCAAGCGACGGGTCCGCCAGATTGCCCTTGAACGTGCGCCAGCCTTCACCGATGAACAGCGCGTTCGGGTTGAGAGCTGCTGCCGCGTCGTAAGCCTTCTGCACAGCCGGGTAAGTCGCATCCCCCATCATATCCCAGCGCATGCCGTCAATCTTGTATTCGTCGAACCAATAGGCCACCGAATCCACCATCAGCTTCTCCGCCATGGCGCGGTTCGTCGCCAGATTGTTGCCGAAGTCGCCGAGGAAATTGCCGCTGGCGTCCTGGAATGCGTAATAATTCGGCACGATGTCGTTCAGGAAATCAGCTTTCGCCATATGTGTGTATACGACGTCCAATACAACGCCCATACCCGCGTCATGGATGGCATCAATCAGCTCCTTCAGCTCCTGAACGCGCAGCTCCGGATCCGTTGCATCCTGTGAATACGCCCCATCCGGCGAAAAATAGCTGTGCGGGTCATAGCCCCAGTTGTATTCATTGCCGCTGGCGGAATACTCCAGCTCGCGCTCGTCCATGGCCAGTTCATCGCCGTAATACCAAGCCATCACCGGCAGCAGCTGAACATGCGTCACCCCAAGCGATTGAATATAGGGCAGCTTGTCGATGAACGCTTTGTATGTGCCGAACCGCTCTGTCAGATCATCCGCGATAGACGGGTCAGACGTGAAGTCGCGGATATGCGCTTCCCAGATCATCGCGTCCTCGCGCTTCTCATAGCCATCAATCTCGGCATAACCAAAACCTTCCGGATCTGTGCCGCTTAGGTCGACAATAGCCGCCTTGCCTACCGTATCCCCGTCAGGACCAGCCTCGCCTGTCGTATTGACGCGGAACTCCGCCATCGACTTGGCGTACGGGTCCAGCACCTTCTTCGTGACGCCGTCGTTCGTCACCTCATACTGGTAATAGAAGCCGCGAAGGTCTTGGATGCCCTCCACCGTCATGTCCCCAGGTCCTGCCGTTGCCGCCCAGACGCCGTGCTCCCCAAGGACGAGGTCCACGCTGCCAACCAAGCTCGTCGGTTCGTCCTTGTCGTAGAAGTTCGCCTTCACCCCAGTTGCCTTCGGCGCCCACAGCTTCAGCGTCACGCCTCCATTCCAGTAGGTCGCGCCCAAGTCATTGCCGTCATACGCATATTTGCTGTCGATCAGCCGCCAGCCGACATTGGCTGAAATTGCCAGTCCGTTATATTGGACGGAGAGAGGAACTCGCTCCATGTCAATGCTGGCTGCCAGGGTCAAGGATACGCTTGTCCCGGATGTGACGGCCGCCGACTGGATGGCAAGCGCTTCGCCTTCGCTGTCTTCGACGGCAACGTCTGCCAGCAGCACGTCCGCGTTCAGCCCTTCCGTCGTCGTAAAACCAAGCAGCAGCCCCGTATCCGAGACGATCTCCGCCGACAGCAGCGCCTTCGCCACCTCACCGGACGCCGAAGCATACACCTTGTCGTCGCCCTGCTTGATCCACACCTCGTTCATGCTTGGCGAGGTCAGCACTACGGCCTTATCGCCTCCGTCCTTATTCCCCGTACCGCGATCCACCACCAGGAAGCCGACCTTCGAGGCGCCCTCCGCCAGCAGCACATCGACGTAAGCGCCATAGCTGTCACGCTTCTCCTCCGGGAACGGCGTCGCGCCCCCCGGCCAATTCGTTGATGGAGCCGCCACATGCTCCCACAGCCACAGCCCGAAGGCGCCATAATCGCCTGCCGTTCGCTTATAGTGGATGCGGAGATGGCCTTCCGGCACCGGGTCAACTGGGGCCGGCACGATGAACTCGGCCTTCACCTCGTTCGTCAGCCCGTCATAGCTGAATGTCACCGGAAGCTCCTGCGGCAGGCTGAATCCCGCGTTCTGGTCAGGATACTGCTCCCCCCAGCTGCTGCCGAGCACAATCTTATACTCGTAGCTGCCCTCCGGAATGTCAGTCGTCAGCTTGTATACGCCGTCGAAATCGTCATCCTTCAACAGCAAGGTCGACGCGCCGGGATTCCAGTCCTCGGCTTCGCCTACCGCAGACTGTACATTCCCAGCCACTCTGGGCTGCTTCGCCGCCTCCAGCGGCGTGTAGTAGGTGGAGTCGGCGATCTTCTTCGTCCCATGATTGTAATAGAACGTGACTGTCGCCTCTTCCGCAAGCGTCAATATGATGTTGCCGTTCCCGCTCTCCGCACCTGGCTTGGTATAGCTGCTGAAGCCATAGCTTTCATCCCAAGTGCAGTTCAGAGCGACCTTGTACTCATAGGTGCCTTGAGGCAGGGTACCCGTTAACGCATACGTCCCTCCCCCCAGGCTGGTCATCTCCGTTGCAGCCTCCGGCGGCGACCAATCGCTTGTTCCGCCAAGCTCCGTCTGCAGACTTCCGACAAGTGTAACCTTGTCCGGCAGCCCTTCGTCCGCCCATGCAGGCATAATGCCCAGCGTCGTCCAGGTTAGCGCCATGATCAGCGCGACAGCTATTCGCTGCTTGAATCTTCTGATTCGTGCCATTATAAGTGCTCCTTTCCTCTCTCCCATCTTTGTTGCGGGTATTGCAGGGTGTGTTGCGCAATCGTTTGCATTCTAGGCAAAAATAAAAGCATACGTACTCAATCATCCCTTTCCCAACCATTATTCGCAGGAAAACTATACTTGAAAGCGTTTGCTAATTGTCATTTTACGATCAAATATAAAGCGCTGTCAACCAAAATTAGCAAAATGAGGTGCGGAACACCCTCTTTCGAGGAAAGATGACAACGTTTGCGCACAAGAAGGGACTTCAAGCTTAGAATCGATCCCCATAGTGTGAGGCACGCCTCTCCCATTGCGCCGCCGATGGCCAACTCCGATGATGGCTTCCTGTTATAGCCTCAGGCTATAACAGGGTATAGATAATGAATGTTACCCACTGTCCACCCTCTTATATTAAAATAAAGCTTATTATACATAGCGAGTACCGCTCAACTCCCACAGTAAGAGAAGCGGCGCTGCAGCTTCCGGAGGGTCATGAGCATATGCTAAGAGACAAAATATGGGCTAAAGAGGCCGGCATTCTAACCTACGGGATGACGCCGCCGAAGATTGAGCATTCATCCGAGAAAATAGCTGAGATTGCGCAGAAGCAGGTAGAGCGGCTGCTCGACGTCGAGCTCGACGCGTTAATCTTGTACGATGTCCAGGATGAAGCCGATCGAACGGATGAGACCCGGCCCTTCCCTTACCTGCCCACCTTGGATCCTACAACCTATAGCGAGCAATATTTGAAAGGACTGCAGGTTCCCAAAATTATATACCGCTGCGTTGGCCGCTACAGTGAGGAGCAGTTCGCCAATTGGGTGACCGCTAACGCGAATCGCGACCAATATTCCGTATACGTGGGCGCATCCTCCAGCACGCAGGAGGTTCAGCTGGATCTGGCGGAGGCTTCGCGAATAAGCAAAAGCTTGAACAGCAGCCTGACGTTCGGAGGCGTCGTCATTCCGGAGCGGCATCAGAAGCGGAACGACGAGCATCTGCGGGTGAAGCAGAAGATAGACAATGGCTGCGCCTTTTTTGTATCGCAGGCCACGTACAACGTGGAGGCGTCCAAAAACTTTCTGTCGGACTACTGCTATTATTTTAAGGAAAATGGCCTGGAGATGGTGCCCGTCCTGTTCAACCTCGCCCCCTGCGGCTCGGAGAAAACATTGGCTTTCATGAAATGGCTGGGCATCAGCATTCCGAAATGGCTGGAGAACGAGCTGAAATATTCTCACGATGTGCTGGACAAATCCATTCAGCTGTCGAAGTCCATCTTCCAGGAAATATTCGAATTTGCTATGGACAAAGGCATTCCTGTCGGCTGCAGCGTGGAGAGCATCTCCACCCGGAAGGTCGAAATCGAAGCGTCCGTACAGCTCTTGCGCGACATTAAGTCGATGCTGGACAAGAAGCTGAAGCAGCCTGCTCTCAGCTAGGGCTTGTCGATTTATCTCTCATAGATAGGTTATAGGGCTTCCCGTGTTGGCGGGGCCCTTTTCTCATTTATTGGAGCACTCATTGAACCTTTTTCAGTTAACGAGCCAATAATTCATGTAACACCTGAATGGAGGCCGGTCCTATGCAGGAAATTGATTGGAGCGCCACGCTTATCCGGATGAGCGGGGGCGACGAGGAAGCTTTTCGAACGGTATATGATGCGACGCGAGATCACGCCTACAAACTGATAACCTATCTTGCTCCGCGCAAGCAGGACGCCTGCGATATTATGAGCGAGGTGTACATCGAATTGTTGCGATCCGCTGACAACTACCGGCCGGAGCAGCCTTTTACAGCATGGTTTAACGGATTAATTGTAAGGCAGGTGCGGAATTGGAAGCGGAAAGGCTGGCGACTCTTTCGAATTGCGGAGAAAACAAGGTCGACGGCAGGGGCAGTGACCGACTGGCATGCGGAAGATCAGCTGTCTGCTATAAGCCATGAAATGGAGCTTCTCCCTCTCTTGGGCTCGCTTCCACACAAAGCCCGTGAAGTCATTGTACTCCGTTACTATCAAGACTGTTCCTTGGAGGAGATCGCATGTCTGCTGAGCATTCCGCTAGGCACTGTCAAATCCAGACATCATCATGCCCTGAAGCAATTACGCCGATTATTAAACGTGACGTCAGATGGGAAGGAGAGGAGCAGCTATGTCTATTGAGCGGCAATTAAGCGAGGCGTTCAAGCGCAGTAATTCTGCGTCCCAACTTCCTCCTGCGCTGGATGAACGAATCATGGCGGATTACCGAAGGTTGGTGATGGAGAAAAGGGGTTATTCGCATATGAGGAAAAAATGGCGTTTGCCAAGATTGGCCTTTGTCGCTTTAATCGCCGCTATGTTATGCGGCTTCGCTTACGCAGGCAATTATCTGCTGTTCTCGGATAAGGAGGGCTCCTATTCGATCCGCATGCAGACGAACGATGCATTAACCATCGAGCCGGATGTGTTGGAAGCTGTTCGCGCCTCCTTGAAAGAGGTGCAAAGCAAGCTTTCTCCGGGACAGACCGCCATTGTCTACCTGCCGGACGTATTCCCCGATGCTCTTCCGGTAAGCATCTCAAGCTTGAAGCTTATCCCCGATGCTGAGCAGTGGAATGCTGTGCTTAATCAGCATGGTGTGCAGGAAGTGCTCCCAGACTCCTTGCTCGGAGGGTCCTTTCACTTCGAAGCAGGAGCATTAAACAGCCCGTTTCGCCCCTCTATGGGAGCGGATGTTACGGGACTAATAGATGAAATGGAAGCGGAGTATAGGCAGAGGGACGGCAGTTCAGGTCTCCTGTGGCGCTCTATTGATATTGCTGCCGAGCAGCCCGTATCTCAATACACAACCATGTATACCAATGATCAAGGCGAGACCCTCTATCTGACAATGGAGGTTATCGACAATGTCTCCATCACATTCGACGGCCTTACTCCACCGTCTACGGCATATGAGGCGATCGACCTGAACGAAAAGCAGGCGCATTACACAAGAAACGTTCAGTCGCTGCTTGGTGAAAGCCCTGTGTTCCAAGACCTCATGTGGATCGAAGAAAAGGATAGCCAAACTATTGTCCACCATGTGGAATCCGATTCCGGCAGTATGACCAAGGAACGAATGATTGAAGCGGCAGCGGACTGGCTGTCGAAGCAATAAACACGAGACGTTTATTGCATGGAAGCGGAACCGCCGGAATACAGCTCTCATCCTCTTTGAGGATTGAGAGCTTTTTTTTGCACAAGACGATTGACATTAGCTAGCCATTCATGGTAATTATTTATTAGTCAATAAATAACTCATAAGGAGTTCCAGCACCCATGACACCCAAGGACGACTCTCTTAACCGCAAAGATCAAATATTGGATGCCGCCGCTTCATTGTTCGCCGAGAAGGGCTACTACAAGACGACGACAGCCGGCGTTGCAGCAGCTGTTGGGGTGACCCAGCCCTATGTGTTCCACTTCTTCAAGACTAAGGAATCGCTTTATCTCGCCGTATTGGAACGCGCAGGGAAGCGAATTCTGCACGCCTTCTCCACCGTCGAAGCGCCGCCGGAGGAGCTGAAGGACACGATGGGCCGCGCCTTTACCGAGCTGCTGGGAAGCCATCGCGACGAGATCCTGCTGGTTATGATGGCTTACGCCACGCCGGAGAAGGAGGTTCGAGCCTATACGCGCAGCGAGATGGCCAAGATTCATGAGCGGGTCATGGCGCGCTTCCAAGCGGCGGGCATCCCAGACGCCGACAACGAAGCCAGCAGCTTCATCGCCCACGGCTTGATTATTGCCATGTCGGAGACGCTGGACCTGCCTCATCTGTGCCGTTGGAGAGAGACGCTGGAGGAACAATAAGCGGCAACACCACCTGCGACCTCATATTCTACTGTGCAAGCATCCGCGCTTGCATGAGGCCGCTATTTTTTTGGTTTTTCATTTATTGATTAATAAATAATTAAAAATGAGGAGTGAAGAACACCATGTTTACCCCTGATCGTGTGAAGCTGCTTGTCGTCACCTGCGCTGCCTTGTTCATGGCGATGCTCGACAATCTGGTGCTCGGCGTTGCGCTGCCGTCCATCCAGGAATCGTTCCAAGCCAGCATGTCGGACCTGGAATGGTTCATGAACGCCTACACCCTAGCCTTCTCCGTGCTGCTCATCCCGTTCAGCGTGCTGGGCGAGCGCTTCGGACGCAAGCGCATGTTCCTCGTCGGCGTCGTCCTGTTCACGCTGGGCTCCGCGCTGTCGGGCATGAGCGGAAGCTCCATCGAGCTGATCCTTGCCCGCGCCCTGCAAGGTGTCGGAGGAGCAGCGATTGTTCCGCTCAGCTTAACACTCGTCAACTCGGCGTTCCCTCCCGATAAGCGGGCGGCGGCGCTTGGGATCTGGTCCGGCATCTCGGGACTCGGCTTGTCCATTGGTCCGCTGGTGGGCGGGCTCATAATCGAAGGCGCAGCCTGGCAGCTCATCTTCTGGGTCAATATTCCCGTTGGCATTCTAGCGCTCCTGCTTGGCATGAGATGGCTGCCGGAGACGCGCGGCGAGAGGAAGCCGATTGACCCGCTTGGCATTCTGCTGCTCGCTGCCGGCCTGTTCGGCATCGTGTTCGGGCTGGAACGAGGCAATGAGGACGGCTGGGGTTCGGCGTTTGTATTGTCGCTGCTGCTCGGAGGAGCCCTGCTGCTCGCGCTGTTCTACCTGTGGGAGAGACGCCGCAAGCAGCCCTTTGTTCGCTTCGAGCTGTTCCGCAGCGGGAAGTACACCAGCCTGGTCTTGATCGGCTTCTGGATGAACGCAGGCATCTTCTGCGCGATCTTCCTGCTCACGTTATTCCTGCAGCAAGCGCAGGGTTATTCCGCGCTGGAGGCCGGCGTACGCGAGATGGCCTGGACCGGCTGCACGATGATAGCCGCCCCGCTTGCCGGTCTTGCTGTCGGCAGACTTGGCACTCGCAACGTCTTGGCGACCGGGCTGCTCCTGCAATTCGGCGGTCTGCTGGGCTTCGGCCTGCTCATTATGAGCCAAGGCGTGACCTTTCCCTTCGTCTACATGCTGCCCTTTATGATAATGGCCGGTGCTGGGATGGGGCTGAGCTTTACGCCGATCTCGCATGGCATCCTATCATCCGTGCCGACTTCAGCGGAAGGCGAAGCAAGCGGCATCAGCAACGCGACGCGCGAGCTTGGCGGCGTATTCGGCATCGCCATCGGCGGTCTCGTCTTCCAGTCGGGAGGAGCCATCCGCTCGGCCGCCGACTTCGGCGACAACGTCGTGCCAGCCCTGTTCGCCGGAGCGGCCATGATCGCCGTCAGCCTGCTGAGCCTGGCGCTGCTTCGCGGCAGGAAGGCCTCCCGCGAGGCACTGCCGGTGCAGGAGGCGACGTCGTAGGATAGCGGTCCATTCATGCACCTGTATATCATGTACGCCAGATATACAGGTGCATTTCTTTGCCACAATATATGTTTTTAATCATCCAAAAAAAGGGGATTCGATTTGGCGATACATTTAAACGCGGTCGCTCATCTCTGATAGGCCTCGATAGAGGATTTCTCAAAATATAAGAAAGCAGATTTCTCTTTACTGGGCTTCTATTACAACGCGAAACGTATGCTGCTCCGCCAAAGGACGGCGCAGCCGTTTACGCTTGTGAATCCAGCTTGCATTTGTCTCGACAATTGGTTATCGTTTTACTATCGACAAATATGCAGGTCTATACAAGGAGGTTATGACTTCATGTGCCCCCGCACCAAAGAACAAAATGAGCTCATCCGCGCGCAGCGTAGAGAACAGATCTTATACGCCGCCGCGCGAGCTTACTTCCGTACCGGAGGCAGCTTTGATATTCGTGATGTGGCCAGTGAAGCCGGGCTCGGATACGGCACAGTGTACCATTATTACCCGAACCGGGTTTTATTGATTCAAGATGTGCTGGAGAGCGGCTTCGAACGATGTGAGCTTGCTCTTGATGAATGGACTAACCTTCGAGACATTAGCCAGGATGACGGGGAAGTCATGGCATATTGCAAAGCGTTACTTAGGCTGTGGAAGTCGGACGCTCGCGCATATCTCGTCTATAAGATGGCGGCGGAGCTCTATGCGGGCTTACCTGAGAAGGACCGGTCCCTAGCGAAGAGACGATTCATGGAACGGCTGTACGCGCCTCTTCAATCGATGATCCAGCACGATGACGACAGCATCGACCAGATGCTTGCCATTCTAGTAGGCTGCTGCGGGCTGAGCTACTATGGCGGCTCCTCTGAGCTGAACGTCGATCGAATCGCCTGGCTGGCCGCACAAGCTACTACAAAGGAGTCCTAAGTCAAATATGGTGATCTTAAAAAATAAACATGAAATAGAGTCTATCCGTAAAGCCTGCCAAGTGGTGGCCGAATGCCATCGCACGATTGCGCCGCTCATCCAGCCCGGCATCACAACCAACGAGATTGAACGGATCTTTGAAGACATCATCCTGAAGCACGGCGCCAAGCCCTACACGAAAGGCTATAAGGGCTATGCCTATGCGACCTGTGCCTCCATTAACGACGTGATTGCGCATGGCTTCCCAAGCGATACGCCGCTTAAGGAAGGCGATATCGTAACAATCGATACGGTGGCGGAGCTTGACGGCTGGCTCGGGGATTCCGCCTGGAGCTATGCGGTGGGGAACATCTCCCCAACGGTCGATCAGTTGCTGCGCATTACGAAGGAATGCCTGGAGCTCGGCATTGCGCAGGCGCAGCCCGGCAATCGGCTAGGCGACGTCACTAGCGCGATACAGCGGCACGCGGAATCGAACGGCTTCGGCGTCGTGCGGGACCTTCTCGCTCATGGTATCGGACGGGACCTGCATGAGGATCCCAATTACGAGCATGTCGGCAATCCCGGCAAAGGCCTTCGCATCAAAGAGGGTATGGTGTTTACAATTGAGCCCATGATTACGGAAGGCACCTATCAGATGACCATCGATGCGGATGGCTGGACCGCACGGACACGGGATGGCAAGCTCGCGGCACAATACGAGCATACGATTGCCATTACCTCTGAAGGTCCGCAGATTCTCACTGCGCAATAACATTCTCGGCAGAGCTTCTAACGGACGAAAAACACCTTTATACGCGTCCCAGCGGCCAGCCGCAGTTGTAACGGACATTTTCGAACGTTAGGACAGGGATTGAGGTTGATTCCGTCCGTTTCGTACGGCTAAGCGTCCAATTTGTCCGTTACATTCTGAGAAAGATCAAATTGGAGCTCTAAGTCCGTTTTATGTCCGTTACGTCTTGCGCATCTGAACCGAAAACCCGCTTCACCCCGAAACTTTATAAATTCTGGGATGAGAAATCCTTTATCGAGGCCTTTCAAAGATGAGCGACCGCGTCTAGATGTAGGATTTATCGCCAAATAGAATTTCCGTTTTCGAATGCTCGAAAACCTATAAATTCTATTGTGGTCAAAAAATCCCCCTGCTCCGCCGTATGACCACCTCGGTCATGGATTGGCGTTGCAGGGGGATTTCATATGGTAAGCACGCAGGCTATCGGAGGACCAACTAGCCCCGCTTCTTGCGCGTCATGACGTCGAAGATGACCGCTGCGGCCAGAACGCCGCCGCGAATCATGTACTGATAGGAGATGCCGACGCCGAGCAGGTTCATGCCGCTTGTGAGCGACGCCATGACGATCGCGCCGATAATGGCGCCTGTTACTTTGCCGACGCCGCCAGCGGAGGATACGCCGCCGACATAAGCGGCCGCAATCGCGTCAAGCTCGAACAGCGTACCTGCCGTCGTGGTCGCCGATTGCAGGCGAGCGGTGTACAGGATGCCGGACAAGGCGGCGAGCATACCCATGGAGCCGAACACGATGTACGTAATCTTTTTCACGTTGATCCCTGTCAGATGCGCCGCCTCCGGGTTGCTGCCCACCGCATAGATGTGACGGCCGAGCACCGTCTTCGTGGAGAGGAAATGATAGATGGCGACAACCGCCAGCATAATGACAACCGTCCAGGAGAAGCCGTTGTAGCCCGCCAGCACCCAGGTGAAATAGCCGATAATACCCGATACAAATAGTAATTGCAGCGCGAAAATACCCGAGGATACCACTTCGAAATGGTACTTCTGCTTGTTCCTGCGTTTCTTGATCTCGCTGTAGATGTACAGCCCAATTGCCGCAAGACCAACCAGCAGGGACAGCAGATGCAGACCGCCCACTACGGCGATAGAGGGGATAAACCCGTTGCCGATCGCGTTGAAGTGCTCATCTCTGACAATAATGGTGCCCGTCTTCTCCGTTACCTGCAGCAGCGCGCCGCGGAAGATCAGCATGCCCGCGAGGGACGCGACGAAGGATGGAATGCCGATCTTCGCGACGAGCACGCCGTTGAACAGACCAACGATGATGCCCAGCACAAGAATGATGGGAATGGTGAGATAGAACGGCACGCCGGCCTGCGACAGCAGGATAGCGGCGATAGCGCCCAGGAAGCCGGCTGCGAAGCCAACCGACAGGTCGATCTGGCGGATGACGATAACTAGCGTCATGCCGACGGCAAGCACGGCGATATAGCCTGTTTGGTCAAGAAGGTTACTAATATTGCGGGAGGACATGAACAGTCCGTTCGTCATGATAGTGAAGGTCAGCATAATAACGAACAGGGCGATATACATGCCGTATTCGCGGATATTCACTTTAACAAGCGATTTCGCTTCGTTGAGTAGATTCATCGGTCTTCCTCCTATTGCGTTGCAAGCTGCATAATGTTTTCTTGGGTAGCCTCTTCGATCGGCAACTCGCCTCTCAACGCGCCTTCGGCCATAACGTACACGCGGTCGCTCATGCCGAGCACTTCCGGGAGCTCCGACGAGATCATGATGATGCTCATGCCTTCTCTGATCAGCTTGTTCATGATCGTGTAAATCTCGAACTTGGCTCCGACGTCGATGCCGCGCGTCGGCTCATCCAGGATGAGCAGCTTCGGTCCAACGAACAGCCACTTGCCGATGGACACCTTCTGCTGATTGCCGCCGCTCAGCTTGCCAACGATCTGCTCAACGGAAGGAGCCTTCACGTGCATCGAGCCCTTGTATTCGTTCGCGATAATGACCTCTTCATTCTCATTGATGACGCCCCTGCTGGAGATGCCCTTCAGGTTCGCCGCCACCACGTTGCTCTTAATATCTTGAGTAAGGAACAGGCCGTCCCCCTTGCGGTCCTCCGTCACGTAAGCGATGCCCGCCTTGATCGCGTCGCTTGTGTGATTGAACCTTGCGGGCATGCCGTTCACGAACAGGTCGCCCTGTAATTTATAGGACTTGGGATTGCCGAAGATGCTGAGCGCGAGCTCCGTCCGTCCCGAGCCCATCAAGCCGGCTATGCCGACGATTTCGCCTTGTTGGACATGCAGATCAACGTTCTTGACTACATGGCGGCCCAGCTGCGGATCATAGGCGGACCAATTGTTCAGCTCCAGAATTTTTTCGCCAAACTTCTTGTTCAATCTCTTGGGATAGATGTCGTCGATTTCGCGGCCGACCATATTTTTAATAATCGCGTTTTCGGTAATTTCGCCCTTGGACGCGTCCAGGGAGCAGATCGTACGGCCGTCGCGGATGACGGTTGCCCGGTCCGCAATGGAAATAACCTCTTTCAGCTTATGGGAAATCATAATGCACGTAATGCCTTGCTTCTTCAGCTCCCGCAACAGCTCCAGCAAATTTTCGCTGTCGTTCTCATTAAGCGCCGCCGTTGGCTCGTCGAGGATGAGCAGCTTGACGTTTTTGCTGAGCGCCTTCGCGATCTCAACTAACTGCTGCTTGCCTACGCCAAGATCCTTAATCAACATCTCTGGATTGACGTCGAGTCCTACCTTCTTCAGCATCTGATTGGCCTGAACAATCGTCTGGTTCCAATCAATGACGCCGCCGCGCTTCACTTCATTGCCTGCATAGATATTCTCGTATACCGTAAGATCCGGGAATAACGCCAGCTCCTGATAAATAATGGCGATGCCCGCCTTCACGCTGTCGCTAATCCGGCCGAATTGCTGTACGCTGCCCTCGAACACGATGTCTCCCGTATACGTCCCGTGAGGATAGACCCCGCTCAGCACCTTCATCAGCGTGGATTTGCCAGCGCCGTTCTCCCCGATGAGGCAGTGAATCTCGCCCCTTCCCACCTCGAAGCTGACATCCGTGAGCGCTTTGACTCCCGGAAATTCCTTGGTGATGCTCTTCATCTCCAAAATATATTCGCCCATCGTTATGCCCCCTTAACCTTGCAGCCGTGACAACTAACGGAAAGTGACAGCTTCTTGTTGACTGCCGCGCCCCGTCACGAGGGCTGAGCGCGGCAGTCATCCAGCCATCACTAATCCGTCTTGCTTATGCTTTTATCTTATTTCAGTCCCGTGAAGTCTTCCGCTTTGTAGTAGCCGGAATCGATCAGCTCAGCCTTCACATTCCCTTGGTTGACCGTAATGACGTCTGTTTGCTTCGCCGCCACGTCGACTTTGCCATTGTTGTACGAACCCGTTGTTTCTGGAGTCTTGCCGTCAAGGATGGCTACAGCCATACCCATAGCGTCCGTTACCAGCGTACGAACATCCTTGAACACCGTCATGGATTGCTTGCCGTCGATGATGTATTGGATGGAAGCCTTCTCCGCGTCTTGACCCGTTACAACGAAGCTCGATACCGCGCTGTCGGAGCCGAATACGTCCGCGATGTTGCGAGCCGTGCCGTCATTCGGAGCCAGGATCAGGACATCGCCCTTCATGTCCGCAGAAGCGGATGTAAGATGTGTCTGCGCCTTGTTCTTCGCTTCGTTCGGATCCCAGTTCGTTGTGATCTGACCGATGATCTTGCCCAGCTCGTCGCGGGACAGCTCCGCCTTGTCTTTCAGAGCAATCGCTTCGCTGGAGTTGGCGATGACGAACGTGCCGTCAGCAATCTTCGGCTGCAGCACCTTCCATGCGCCGCTGAAGAACAGGAATGCGTTGTTGTCGGAGGCTGCGCCTGCATACAGGTACAGAGGCTGGCCCGCGCCCTTCGCGTTGTCGATCAGGTATTGGCCTTGCGCCGCGCCTACCGCTTCGCTGTCGAAGGTTACGTAATAGTCAACCGCGTCCGTATCCGTGATCAGGCGGTCATAAGCGATAACCTTGATGCCTTCCTTCTTGGCTGCTTCTACAGCGGAGGCTGCTGCCGGTCCGTCATGAGGACAGATGATCAGAACATCGATGCCTTTGTTGATCAGCGTCTCGACGTTTTCCTTCTCCTTCGCCGAAGAGCCTTGGCTGAACAGGATTTCCGTTGTATATTTTGTGCCGGACAGGGCATCCTTAAAGCGTTGCTCATCCTGTACCCATCTTGGCTCGTCTTTGGTCGGCAATACGATCCCGACGCTGACTTCGCCGCCTCCATTGCTGCTGCACGCTGCCATTACGGCTGCGAACATCATCATAACAAGCAAGAGAGAAATCGATTTGAAGCTCTTTTTCATATTTTTTTACCCCTCTCAAATGTGTTCTGCTGCAAGTTTTTGTTTCTTACAGGTCTAAATATAGCATCGAATCGCGCCTATGAAAGCGCTATACAATAGCACTCTTTTATGAATACCTATACTTTTTTAAGGTGCGCCCTGTCCATCCTGGGTTTCTTGTGTACGGAACCGGGCAACGGCCTCTTTCAGCTCGGCCACAAGTTCCACCAGATGGCCAGCGCTCATCGACACCTCGCCTATGGATTGGGTCTGCCTGTCCATGGATGACGCGATCTGCCCCGCAGACGCCGTTGTCTGCTGGGATACCGCAAGAATCGTCCCCATGGAGGCCACCACCGCCTCCTTTTGCGCTTCGATGCTCGCGATCATGGAGAGCTCGCTTTGCATATGCTCCCCTATCCGGCCTAACGAGCCGTTCATGTTGCTTATGGCATGGCTGACTTCCGTCACAGCCATACGCTGCGCTTCGTTCATTTGGTTTGTCTCACCGACGACGGCTACAAGGCTGTCCGTTTGCGCCAGCATCTCGCCAATTGTGGTCTGAATGCTGTTTGCCGACTGCTTCGCCTGCTGGGCCAGCTTCCTTACCTCGCTCGCCACGACCGCGAAGCCTCTGCCGTGCTCGCCAGCTCTTGCGGCTTCGATGGATGCGTTGATGGACAGGATGTTAGTCTGCTCCGTAATCACGAAGATCGCCTTCGTTACGGCATGAATGGATTGCGAATGACGGCTGAGCTCGTCCACCATGGACGATACTTGGCCAAAGGCCCGCTCCAGACGGGCGTAAGATTGCTCCAACTGCGCAACCTGGCTGTTGCCTCCTTCGAGATCCCGGCTGGCATCGGCGAGCACGCGCTTCATCTCCTCCGACTGGCCCGTCAGCCGCTCAATCTCCCGCCCCAGCACGAAGACCGCATCCGAGCTCCTCTCAATCTCAGACGAGGTATGGGAGGCGCCCCTCGCAATTTCCTCCGATGATTGAGCAACCCTCTTGCCGGTCACCGCATTCTCCGCAGCAGACTTCTGCATCCCGCCGGCCGTCTGCTCCACCGCCTGCACGCCGAGTCCCACTCTGTGAATGAGCGCTCGCATGCTTCCCAGCATGGCGTTGTAGCTGCGTGCCAGCTCTCCAAGCTCGTCTTGCTTGCCATATCGGAATTCTGAGACCAGGTCTCCTTCTGCTGTCCTCGCGATCGTCGCTCGAAGTGAATTGATAGTGCTCAGCAATCCCGTGGCGATGTAATACGCAGCCAATCCGCCGATGATGACGCCAATCGCCAGAGCGGCCGCGCTGGTGCCTGCGAATTGGAACAGCCGCCCCGTCAGCGCGCTACGCTCCACGAAGGAGACAACACTCCAATCCAAGGAGTACACAAACGAGACCTCGCCGTTATAGCGAACCCCGTCCCATTCGAAATCCAGACCGCTTCTCTTGCCAGCCGCTACCGCTTCAACCCAGTCGAACGTTCGCTTCATATCATTCGCATCCGGAATAGCATTCGTCACGCCAGGCATTCCGCCGCTCGCATTCGGGTCGATATTCGTGCTGTCCAGCCCTTGCATGAACGATGAAATGATCAAGCCCTGATTATCATAGATGACCAGCTTGTTGTCGCCGAAACGCTCGTTCGACTCCCGCAGCAGGCCGATTCCCTTCAGGTCGATATTAAAGCCGGCCACGCCATGCCATTGTTCTCCGAGAACGACAGGTGTGACTATCGACACGGTCATGTTGTCCGATAGGTCGTCCATTCGAACGTCCGTCCAGGCCGTATCCTTCTTCTCTAGAGCCAGCTTATAGTGCGGCAGCTCTCTTGCATCTCCCGTTGGCTCGAATTCGTGTGCCGCAAGCTGCCTCCCTGTCGAGGCGGGGATAAAAAACACGCTCAGCAGCGCTGGATCCTGCTCTTTGACAGCCTGAAGCATGACCGTTATATCCCGCTCTGACGACTCCGACCGCTCCGCGATTCGGACGATCTCGCCCGCCATGCGCTCTGCCGCCTTCTCATATTGCTCGGCGAACATCCGCAGTTCTCTGGTAGCGCTTTCAACAAGGACCGCGTTTTCATTCGCGAAGGTCTCCCCCAGCGTCGCCTGCATGATGCCGAAGCTCATGGCATTGGAGCCCATCTGCGACAGCAGGACGGCCGCCGAGATGAGCACGATCCACTTCACCCGCAATGACCGCCAGCCGATGCCCTCCATACGTCGCGGAAGCAGTCTCATCCATCTTTTATCCATCTATTCAGTCCCCCTAGTCATTCCCATTCATCCCCCATCGTACACGAGTTTGTTCAGCGCCACGCTTCCATTTAGGTAGAATTATTTGTTTTGCATAGCACTTTTTTGTGGTGGTTACCCACCATTACTCCTTCTGCGGCTTTGTTAGTACGTTCCTGTTCTTCACAGTGCTCGTATGTCGAATATTCACGTGGACGTTAATTGTCGACAGTGTGTCCGGACTCATAATCGTGGCCTCCGGCGAGGGAAGGGAGCTCCACAAGCGATGATGGTAGCGGAACATATGGTATTCGAGATTCATCACATCGGTATGCTTGCGCCGGCCGGTCTGGAACAAATCCTCTACCTCCTTGCGAATGACCTTCTCCACCGCTTCGTTAAGCTCCCCCGTCTTGCTCCATTCGTTATTGGCGCGGTTGACCAAATAGCCGGACCCCTCGTACAGAAATTTGAACTCCGGAGAGTAGCCCCCCTGCAGAAGCTTCAGCTTAGGTTTGCTCCTGTTAATAACAGCTTGAACCGATGGCCCACCATCAATCGGTACAGGGACGCCCGCTCGCTGCGTATCCTTCTGAATCCACCTCATTCCAGTCAGCTCCTTTAATGGAATGAAGCTCCGATAAGACTGGTCCTTTACAAAAATCGCGCCGTCGATCATAAGCAGCTTCTTGCGTTTATTTTTCTCCGTCCATTGCAGGTTATTAACCGCCAGAGTCGGAATACACGTCGTATAGCCAGGCTCATTGAGATAGCTGATCAGCCGATGCATCTGGACTGAGTGTATGAACGAAGATTGCTGATAGATACCGCCCGGCTCATGCAATATCGTACTAAGGGGCGATTGGCCATAGAAGCCGCCTTGGCTCAATATCTCCTTCACCGAGCCCCTTGTACCGAATACGACCGGAGTCAGTCGAAATTCATTGTAGCGCGTTATACTGTCCAGAATGGAGGGCAGCCCCTTCTTCATAGCCGACTCGCTTATGACCACTGCCGTCAAATGCCCCCAGAAGATCCGCTCCTGAGCGGTTCGGTAGATATTGAAAAAAGAATCCTCGAATGTTTCCCCTCTTCCTTCGCCAATCCATATCCTTGCCTCTTGATTAATGCCTTCCGTCGTTTTGGCCTCTGCCTGCAGATCGACGAATTGAACAAAGCCTCTATATTCTCCATCCTTGTAGTCTACGCCAATTGCCGTTGCATAGTTGAGCCTTTCAATGTTTTTGACGTCCGTACTGCAGCCTGACAGAGTCAGGACAACCCAGCCCAGAGCTATGAATAACATTAAGGTTAGCCGCATGGGTCACTTCTCCTTCTTGTTCTCAATCATCTCCGCCGTAAATTCCTTTCTCTTAAATGGATTGCTTGCTATTCCCGCCAGCCAGTCTCTGAACTGCAGCGATACGATGGGCTCCAGATAAGCGAGGCCAAACGATTCCAGCCGGCACATATAGATAAGCAGTCCGAACATTGCGAGAAAAAATCCGTATATGCCCAGGTAGGCGGATGCAAGAAGAGTCGCCGTCCGGAACAAGCTGACGCTGCCGATCAGGGACTGATTCACGAGCGAATACGTTGCGACAGAGGAAATTGCAATAACAACAAGCAGCGTAGGCGATGCCAAGCCTGCCCGTATTAAGGCATCTCCGATAATGAGCCCGCCGACAATGCCGATTGTCTGGCCTACCGCCTTCGGCAGACGAACACCGGCCTCCCGTAGCAGCTCGAACAAAAAGATAAGCAGCAGCGACTCCAGGAACATAGGCAGCGGGACCCCATTGCGCGAGATGACGACAGTCGACACCAGGGAGAAGGGGATCTGATCCAGATTAACGGAGGCAATCGCCAACCAAAATCCCGGCAGAGCTATGCTGATGACCATGCCAATCAGCCGCAGAAATCGCTGGACGGCGACATGATAGTAGGGATAATGAACGTCCTCCGGCGTCTTGAGCAGCTCCAGGAAGTTGGAGGGGCCAATCAATACCATTGGAGAGCCATCGACAATAATGGCGAAGCGTCCCCTCAGGAGTGTCTCTACAATAAAATCCGGTCTGCCGATGTAGTCTAAGAGCGGGAACAGCGCAAACGTCTTGTCTGCAATCCACTGCTCCAGCTGGCCGCTGCTCACAACCGCTTCCGTCTGCAGCTTCTCCAGGCGACTCCGCGCCTCCTTGACCATCGTGGGGTCCGCTTTGTGTTCCAGGTACAGCAAGGCGATTCGGGTGCTCGTTAAGCTGCCCGCCACAAACTGCTCACAGTACAGATGAGCCGTTCTCAACCTTTTGCGGACAAGCGATATATTAGTGAAAAGCTCTTCTGTGAAGGCGTCCCTCGGACCTTTAATCGATATTTCTGTATTGGATTCCTGCATGGAGCGCTGCGGCACCTTGGCCACATGAACCATCCAGAACCGCGTCTCGCCAGCAACATATAAGATCAGACTGCCTCCCAGCAGCCCCTCCAGCATCTCTTCCATGGATTCGCCGCACTGCATGAGCGGCATTTCGAACGGCAGCGAGGCATCGGCATCTGAAGGTTGAAGCACGAACTGGCATAAGCCTACAAAATATTCATTCAGCTGCACCTTGTCGATCATACCTTCGCAATATACAGCGGTCAGCTCCATCTCCCCAGGATAAGGAGGAGGCATCGGAAACTGGAAGTCTGTGTACCGCCTGAAGACCTCCTCCAGCCGCTCTCGCTTCAGCAGCCCCGAATGCAGTTCAGCATCCAGCTCCTGAAACAAATCAACGAGGCTTTGCCCCTGCTCACCCATCTCGCTTCACCTCCCTCCTTCCTCTTACATAACTAGCCGCAAACAATGTTGCTGTGACAACAGCGCCCCATATCAAGGAGCTCTTGTAATAGTACTGGTGGAGCCAGCTCTGTATTGTAATATCGCTGACTTCCAGTAGCGCTGGCAGCGCCATGAGGAATAGGACTGTAATTAACACAGCCTGCTTCATCGCTGGCTTGCGAAGCTCCAGCGCCTCCACCAGCACATGCAGGCACAGCCCTGCTCGCACCACACTCCCGGCCATTAACTGGAAGGCAGCGAGAAAGTCCACATGAGAGATGTAATGGCCAATCATGACAAGTCGCCACTGCTCGAAGGGAGGAAATCTGAGGTTGCCTGCCTGAACGGGACCAAATGCGGCAATCGCCCCTACAGTTGGACCCAGAATTAATCCAGCAAGCAGGGTGATGACAACGAGCAGCATGGCATAATGGATGGGCTTATTCATTCTGTGCTGCAGCAGCAGCAGTACAAGCAGATCGAAGCTCCCGCCAACAGCAATCATGGAGCCAGCCATTGGCGCTGACCAACCCTCCGCCAGTACCGGCTGGAGCAGCCCGTAGTCCTTGCTGTCCATCGTGAATATCGCCACGCCCATACCAAGCAGCCACACGAGAGGAAGCAGCAGCGCGGCCATGTACACCAGCGTCTTCAGTCCCGCTTGGGCCGCCCAGTACGTTAATAGAACAAAGCTTAGTATGGTGATTGTAGACGGTGTTCGGGGGAGAAAATAGATTGTCACATTTTTGGTCGTATCGTAGATGATAATAGCTCCAGCCAGCAGAAAATACAGGAGGACGCTCCCACCGATTAAGCCATAAGAGATCGCCCCTCCCCGGCCGTTCAGCCAGCTCTTCAAGCTTTGCCCCCTCATCGACTTCAGCACGCGGTAGAGGAGCATACTCCAGAGAACCAAGACGCCATAACCGATAATTACGCTAAGCCATGCGTCCCTGCCCGCCTTCTGCAGCAGATGAGGAAGAATTAACACGTGATTGGAGATGCCGAGAGCCAGAAGCAGGAGAAACACGATTTGGGTCCGCGAAAATAAAGTATCCATATTATTCCTCCAAGAGAAACCGTTGGTAATCTTAACGTTTCCTATTGAGGAAAATTTATGTGGATTGTTTGGGGAGCGAGGGGTTTGGAGCATTTAGACGTGCCAGAAACGTCTATTTCGGCGGGAGCGCTGAGTTCGAGGCATTTAGATGTGTCAGGAACGTCTATTTCGACGGTGACGGGGGTTTTGGAGCATTTAGACGTGCCAGGAACGTCTATTTCGGCGGGAGCAAGGGGTTTGGGGCTTTTAGACGTGCCAGGAACGTCTATTTCGGCGGGAGCGAGGAGTTTGGGGCATTTAGACGTGCCAGGAACGTCTATTTCGGTGGTGACGGGAGGTTTGGGGTAACGTCAAGAATATTGTGTAGTAGGTTTTTCCATCGGGACGATGGATATGTTTTTGTTTTAATGGGTGGTGGTTTGCTGGGGGGCTCCGCCCCCCAGCAAACCACCGGTCAGCGTCTTACATTTCTTCCTTCGTTCGCAACGAGCCGTACCGTGACATAAACATTTCTTCAAAGACAGCCTTGGTTTCCGGATCTGCAAATCCACGGATGGCTCTGCCGAACCACTTCTCGTTATAGCCTGTCGCTTGCAGATAAATGATCTTCTCGGCGGATTCAATGTTTGTCAGGCTATTCATAGGCTTTAGCCTTTTGCGTAGCTCCTTGTTCATGCGCTCAATTGCATTCGTGGTATAGACCGCATACTGCACCATCGGTGGATACTTGTAGAAGGTGAGCAGCGTGGAGAGCTGTTCTTCCCAGGAAGCTACTTCGCGGGGATAGCGCTTGCCCCACGTTGCTTTAAAACCGTCAAATACGGCTTTTGCGACATCTCCATCAACTGCGGTATACACCTGCTTTAAATCATCTAGAAATTCAGTTTTGTCGGAAACACGGATCTTGGGAAACGTCGCACGAACCTTATGCACGACACAATGCTGCACATCGGCTTTGGGGTAGATCTTGCGAAACGCTTCTTCAAGCCCTGGCAGTCCGTCAAACACGCCTAACAACACGTCAGTAGCGCCACGGTTTTTGAGATCTTTAAGTACCTCCATCCAGCCGTTAGAGCTCTCATGGCCGCCAACGTCGAAGCCTAGGATCTGCCGGTAACCTTTTTCGTCAATGCCCATAATTAAATACACGACCTCACTACTTACCGTGTTGCGTTTCAATTTGACGTACAGACCATCGAGATAAATGACAGAGTAACGCTGTTCGAGTTGGCGTGTCCTCCATTCATGAATGTCCTCCATGACGGTTTTGGTGATGTTGCTGATGGTCGCTGGTGAGTACTGGCTGCCAAACATGCTTTCAATGAAATTAGCCACCTCACGCGTGCTCATACCGCCTTTGTACATGTGTATGATTGCTTCTTCCAACCAACCTTCTCGGCGTTGGTACGGTTTAAACAAACTTGTTTGGAACTTGCCCTTACGATCGCGTGGTACTTGAAGATCGTGGATCGTCCCGTAGCGAGTTTGAAAAGCGCGCGTATAGTGGCCGTTACGGCTGTTGCGCTCATGAGGCTGTTCAACCGTCATGTAATTTTTAAGTTCTTCACGGAGCAGTAATTCCAGCTTCTCCTTCAACAGCTTCGTAACAGTATTTTCAAGTAGCTCATTAAACAGATTTTCGGGTATAGTAGTCATCGAGTAGGGTCCTCCTCTTGGTGATCTCAGCAATCCCGAGGATACCCTACTTTTTTTCGTTTTGGAAAGGACCAAAACTTGGTACACAACTTATTGTACGTCATCAGGTTTGGGGCTTTTAGACGTGCCAGAAACGTCTATTTCGACGGTGACGAGGGTTTTGGAGCATTTAGACGTGCCAGAAACGTCTATTTCGGCGGGAGCGCTGAGTTCGAGGCATTTAGATGTGTCAGGAACGTCTATTTCGACGGTGACGGGGGTTTTGGAGCATTTAGACGTGCCAGGAACGTCTATTTCGGCGGGAGCAAGGGGTTTGGGGCTTTTAGACGTGCCAGGAACGTCCATTTCGGCGGGAGCGAGGAGTTTGGGGCATTTAGACGTGCCAGGAACGTCTATTTCGGTGGTGACGGGAGGTTTGGGGCTTTTAGACGTGCCAGAAACGTCTATTTCGACGGTGACGAGGGTTTTGGAGCATTTAGACGTGCCATGAACGTCTATTTCGGCGGAGACGGGGGTTTTGGAGCAGTTAGGCGCGCGAAACATAGAAAAGAGGCCGTCCTAGGGACAGCCTCTTCCATAAAGTAAGCTCAATGAGCCTACTGCTGCAACTGGCGGAACATCTTCGGCGTGGTGCCCTGCGATTCCCGGAACTTGCGGATGAAATAGGCGGAGCTGTTGAAGCCGGTCTTGCTGGCGATGTCCTCTACCGTCAGCTCGGTGGACAGCAGCAGCTCCTTGGCCCGCTCCATACGGATCGCGTTCAGGTAATCGACGAAGTTCATGCCGGTCTCGTCCTTGAATATTTTGCTCAAATAACGGGGGCTCGTCTGCACAAGGTCTGCCAGATAGTCCAGCGACAGCGGCATATGGTACTGCTCGTGAATGTACGACTTGACCCGGTCTACGATTTCATACGTCCGGTCATTGGTCTTGCTTTCCATCAGCACCCACGTCTTGACGACCATCCGGAACAGCAGCTGCTGAAACTCCACGATATGCTTCACTTCCTTGAGCTCCTCCTGCACGTAAGCGGAGACGATATCCTTGGAGCGCAGGTTCATCTCCTTCAGGTAGCTGTAGAAGGCGTTCATCATCTCGGACCAGCGCTGTTCGCAATGCTGCAGCGAGTAGTTCCCCTTGCCCATCTGCTCGATAATGAGGAGCATCGCTTCCTCCGTCGCCTCCGGCTGACGGCCTCGCAGGCTTCTGGCGAAGCTGTCCACCAGCTCCTCCGGCATTTCCTCCTTGCTCTCCTCGCGGCGCAGCAGCTCCACCTCATAGACCGCCTGCACCCTCGGCAAGTAATAGAGATAGCTCGACAGCTTCTCCGTCTGCTTGTAGGAGTCGGGCAGCGCAAGCGGCGATTCCACCGTCCCGCCGATTAATATTGTCGCCTCCACCATGAAGTTGGCATAGATGACGGATACGACATCCCGGCAGCGCTCTGCCAGATGGTTCATCTCCGCTACCTCCAGATTCACAACGATGCCAATCCGATCATTGGACAAATCCGCCGCAAAGACGCGCATAGGATGCTCCGCCAGCTGCTCCTCCACCTTCTCCATCACGTAAAATTTCACAAATTCTCTCGTTTCCGTATCCATATCAGCCATCTGCTGCGGGGACAGCTGGATCTGAATGGCGACGTACCGATTGAACGGGAACGACGCACGGAGCAGCTTCAGCCGGGCTTGCACCTCCTCGTTGGAGTTGTAGCCTTGCAGCAGCAAGCCGTACACGAAGTTGTGCTTCATAATAGGCATATTGGAGCTTAGCGTATGCTGCAGCTCGTTCACCTGCACCGACAGGCCGCCGATCATCTCATTAATCATGAGAAATTCATTGGCGGAGGCCCCCTCCTTCTGCTGCAGCGCGCTGTGTCCTTGCCCCAGCCACGTTCTGGCGGAGTTGACGATCGTCCGCACGGGGTGATAGAAGCGGGAGGCGAATAAATGCGCCAGCAGCAGGCCAACCACAATGACCGCTATGCTGGTGAACAGGACATTGTTACGAATGCGGGCGCCCTTGCTGTAGAATTCCTCCACGGGCGTGAAGCTGATCAGCCTCCACCCGTAGGAGGGAAGCGTCGTATAGCCGGCGATCGTGGCTTCATCCCCGATATCCACAACCTGGTGCAGGTTGGTCTGGGGCGCCTGGGCAATCTGTCCCACCAGCTCCGACCACGCCTTGCTTGGCAAGCTCGACACACTGGAGGCCAGTACATTCCCGTAAGCATCCACAAGAACGGTAATGCTCCGATCGCTGGAGGATTTGTTCGCAATCAGCTGATCAATCAGCTGAGCCCGGATATGAATGGCCACGAAGCCGCGCTGCTTGGAGCGATCGCCCGTCAGCGGATACGGCCTTACCAGCGTAAGCCGCTTGGCGGAATGCTGCTCCGCCAGCCGCGTCTCCGCATCCGTAAGCAGCCACAATGAGGTAGGGGCCGTTGCGGTGGCGGCTTTGATCCAGTAGGGCTGCCCCATGCTGGCGGACGCGGGGTCATCCCCGAAGGTCACGCCGCGAAGCGATGAGATGCGGAGACCGGAGTCGATCACATACATGTCGATCGACTCCACGATATCCGGCGCCGCCGCAACAGCCGTAGACAGCAAGCCCTGGACGTTTTTGATTTTGACATATTGCCCGCTGGCAGGACCGTTGAACAAATCCAGCAGGTCGGCATTCTGATAGGAGTCAGTGACAAGCCCCAGATAGATGGATTCCGCCTTCTGAACGACTGTCATATCGATGGTCGAACTCCATTGGCTCAATATTCGCTCGTTAACCTGCTGCACCTGCTCATTGAAATGCTGGGTGAATTGCAGGTATGAGCCATAGCCGACCAGCACGACGGCAAGCACGAGCAATAAAATATACGAAAGAATGAGCCGGAAGAAGAAGTTGCTTTTGCGTCGCAGTAAAGCCAGCATTTCTCTTCCCTCCCCGTCGAGATGTATTCACTTATAATGTAGGAATAATACGGCGAAAGTCAATGGAAATACGGGCTTGCGTCGTTTTTTATTATCGTGTGGAAATGTTTATACCGCCAAGATGACGCATTTTTATATCCCTGCGGATCTTTAGGATTTCCGAATAAGGCACCGCTGGGTATAGTAAAGCTACGCAAGCGGGCTGAACGCTAAACCGCGATGAAAGACGAGGTGAACAACAAATGAATCTGCTGAAGCTGCCTGTACTGCGTTCATACGCGAGACACAAATACTTGGTTCTGCTATTTATCCCAGCGGTCATCTATTATGTTATCTTTCATTATCTACCGATCTACGGGATGCAGATCGCATTCAAGGACTACGTATTCAGTAAAGGAATATGGGGAAGCGAATGGGTCGGCTTCCAGCACTTCCGGGATATATTCGGGATGGAGAGCTTCTGGCAGGTATTCCGCAATACGCTCATTATTAGTATGTATAAGCTGATATTCGGATTCCCGGCTCCCATTGCGCTGGCGATTCTGCTGAACGAAATACGGCTGGTGTTCTTCAAGCGTATTGTTCAGACGGTGAGCTACATGCCTCACTTCCTGTCGTGGGTCGTTATCGCATCCTTGTTCATTCAGTTCCTGTCGCCGTCGATCGGACCGTTGAACGCTGTGATCAAATGGATGGGCTTCGAGCCGATCTACTTCATGGCTGATCCCAAGTGGTTCCGCACCGTACTGGTACTGACGGACATGTGGAAGGAAATTGGCTGGAGCTCCATTATTTATCTGGCAGCGCTCACAGGCATTAATCCCGAGCTTTACGAGGCATCCAAGGTAGACGGAGCGAACCGCTACCATAACATCCGTTATATCACGCTCCCTTCTATGGTGCCGGTTATTACCATCATGTTTATCTTTGCAATCGGCAAGCTGGTTAATGACGACTTCGATCAAGTATTCAATATGTACAACTCAGCGGTATATGAGGTCGGCGACGTCCTCAGCACATACACGTACCGACGAGGCTTGGTCGATATGGAATACAGCTTTGCGACGGCAGTCGGCTTGTTCAAGAATGTCGTGGCCTTTACGCTGATTGTTATTACAAACGCCATAGTTAAGCGAGTGAACAACTACGGCTTGTGGTAGGAGGCAAGTACGATGAAGCAGAAATGGTCCTTTTCGAGTGTTGCGTTTGACGTCTTCAATCATACGTTGCTCATTCTGCTATGTTTAAGTATGCTGTATCCGTTCCTGTTTCTGTTCACGATGTCCTTCAGCTCGCCGGAATCGTCGTTCGCGACGATACGGCTGCTGCCTGAGAAGTGGACTGTGAACAATTACGTCAAGGTATTAACGAACGAGTTCATTCTGTCGGGCTTCGCCAATACGTTCATCCGGACGGCGCTCGGCACGGTGCTGACCCTGATTGTCACGGTATGCACCGCATATCCGCTGGCCAAGCGATATTTTCCAAACCGAAACTTCTGGACGATGTTCGTCGTGTTCACGATGTTCTTCAGCGGCGGACTCATTCCGCTCTACCTGCTCGTCAAGTCGCTTGGCATGATGAATACGACATGGGCGCTCGTGCTGCCCACACTCATTCATACCTTCCATATGATCATCTGCCGGAACTTCTTCATGTCACTTCCAGAAAGCCTGGAGGAATCCGCGAAGATCGATGGGGCGAATGAGATTATTATCCTGTACCGTATTGTCATTCCACTCTCGATGCCGATTCTGGCGACAGTCGTGCTGTGGACGGCCGTATGGCACTGGAATGCATGGTTCGACTCTCTCATCTACATCTCCGATCCAACGAATCAGGTGCTTCAGGTTGTTATGCGCCGGATCGTTCTGGAGGGAACTCAGCAGATGATGGACATGAGCGATCCCGAAGCGTATCTGAATCCGGAGACGATCAAGGCCGCCACGGTTATGGTCACCACGATTCCGATCATCCTGTTCTACCCCTTCTTGCAAAAGCACTTTGTTAAAGGCATTCTTGTAGGTTCATTAAAAGGGTAATCTACCATTCAGGGAGGTCAATGTTCATGAAAAACAAAAACAATTCTGCTCTATTGCTGCGCGGCTCTGTCGCGTTGCTGCTCAGCTTCTCCCTCGTTGCTGCCGGCTGCTCCAACAATGGCTCGTCCAATGACAGACAGGCCAGCACGAACACTCCTGCAAGCACCAGCACAAGCGAGCCTGTAGTGGACGACAAAAGCCAGAAGCATACCCTCTCGATTGCCTCTTACCATCTAAGTCCAACGGACAAAGACGGGGCTCTCGTCCAGTATGTCAATGACAAGTACAACGTTGAGCTCGACATCCTGAACATCGAGAACAACAAATACGAGGAGCTTCTGAACCTGAAGTTCGCGTCTGGCGAAATTCCGGATCGGATGCAGGTTCGCAGCTTCGGCTCCCTGCAGAAATACATCAAGTCCGATGTCCTCGCCGAGATTCCGGAGGACCTGCTGAAGGAGCATGCGCCAACGTTGTATGCAAGCCTGGAGAAAAGCTTCCCGGACATCTTCAAATACTCCAAGATCGATGGCAAGCTGTATGGCATTCCATATGTTGTGCCGCAGGGTGAGCACCGTGCGCCTCTCGTATACCGCGGCGATTGGATGGCGAAGGTCGGCGTCGACAAAGCGCCGGAGACGCTGGAGGAATTCGAAGCGCTCATGTACAAATTCGCCCTGGAGGACCCAGATGGCAACGGCAAGAAGGACACGTACGGCTTGTCCTACTCCGCAATGGCTGCCGTGTTCGGCGCCTTCGGCTATATGCCGGACATCTTCAACGGAGACAAGGGCAATGACCAGCTGATCTGGCAGGAGCGCGACGGCCAGCTTGTCTACTCCGGTATTCAGCCGGAAATGAAGGAAGCTTTGACCCTGCTGAACAAGTGGTTCAAGGACGGCGTAATCGATCCGGAATTTATTACAGGCGAGAATCAAGGCGGCAACTGGGCTCTCTCCCATGCGTTCATTAACGGACGTATCGGCACATCGGGACAAGGCTACTTCTATCACTGGATTCCGAAGCTCGGCAGCAAGAACTCCGGTCTGAACTTTACGGAGCTCGGCAAGCTGAACAGCGCTGCTGCTGAAGCAATCATACAGGGCACGCCGCCAGTCGGCAAGGACGGCAAGCAGGGCATGTGGCAGCAAAACATGATGAGCGGCAGCTTCGTCAGCTTCGGCAAGCATATTGAGAACGAGCCTGGCAAGCTGATTCGCATGCTGGAAATGCTGGAGACGATGAATGCAACGTATCATGAGAGAAGCATCATGTGGTACGGCTTGGAAGGCACACATTGGCACTATGTGGAAGAGGACGGCCAGAAGGCTGCGACCCAGATCGATCCGAAAACACATACGGCGGCAGAAATGGCGAAACTCGGCGGCCACTTGGTTATTAATCCGTTCCAGATGCTGGAGCATCAGAATATCGACAACAAGCTTAGAAACGAGTTTGGCGCAGCGAACAAGCTGAACGAGAACGGCATTCAGAACAAGCTGCTTACAGCTCTGGAATCCGAAGGCAAGTACCGCGCAGAGCTTGAGAAGCTGCAGGAAGAGGCGTACATCACGATCGTTACGGGCGATAAGCCAATCAGCTACTTCGATGAGTTCGTAGAGAAGTGGCGCAAGGCAGGCGGCGAGCAGTTGGAGAAGGAAGCCAACGAGTGGTACGCGACTATTAATAAATAATACCATTAGACCGGCAGGCAAGGGCTTGGAGATTCATCTCGCAAGCCCTTGCCTTCGGCCTATAATGTAAGCGCTTCCTTTTTGTCCCAGCCTCGTTTAAAGGAGGTGGTTCATGACGCCATATGCCTGCTGAGTCATCTGCAAGGAGCATGGGATAGCCGGTACGGATATCCTCATGAATGAATGCGATCACTTGGAATGCCCACTACAAGGAGGTTACAAAGGATGAGATTAAAGCTGCAAACTCCGCTTTCCCTTCTGCTTTCGTTGTGCTTAGTATTGGCCATGCTGTCCGTTCTATCGTTCTCGAAGCCCGTGCACGCCGCTGCTTATGACCGCGAGAGCATGTCCATGAACGGCATATGGGATTTCTACCCCAATGGCGGCGCCACGCGCCATGATATTGTCGTCCCCTCTTATTGGGATGGTCCAGACTATTCCGGATACCCGTCCAGCTGGGCAACACTGGAGCACGGCGTCTACAAGAGGAGCTTCACCATTCCTTCCTCTATGGCAGGGAAAGAAATTTTCTTATCCTTCGAGCAGGTCGCTCCTCTGGCTAAGGTGCTGGTGAATGGAACCCCCATCGCCACCCCTACCAATGGATATTTGATGACCCGTCTGCCCTATAAGCTCAATATTACCTCGGTAGCGAATATAGGCGGAAGCAATACTATAGAAGTGAGAGTGTGGAGCTATAACAGCTTCCCTGCGGATGCCAAGGATGCCAGCGGCAAATCCCTGTATCCCCTTGGAGTAGATGACCTGGCATGGGGCCAGGGACGCGGCATCACGGATGATGTGGAGCTGCTCGCCTATCCCAAGGTATATATCTCCGATGCACATATCGTCACGGACTTGAAGAATAACACCAATACGGCTGATGATGTCATCTCTGTCCAGGTCACGGTTAAGAATCAGACCGCCTCGAGCCAGACCGTCACGGTGAAAAACAATGCCTCGTTAGCGGGAGGCAGCGTGGAGAAAACCTTCGCTGACCAGACGGTGACCATTCCGGCAGGGGGCAGCCAGCTCGTAACGCTGTCCAATGTGGCATGGACCAATGCCAAGTACTGGTGGACGCATGACCCCAAGCTGTATAACCTCAACACATCGCTGGTTCAGAGCTCTACAACTATAGATGCCTACACAACGCGCTTCGGCTTCCGTCAATTCTCGGTCCATACCAATTATTATCAATTAAATGGGATCAAAACGAACCTGAGAGGAGACTCTCTGCAGTCCAACTGGCATGTGAAGAGTGGAGCAGGCACAGCGCTGTCCGCCAAGGAATCCTTTAAGGATACGAATATTGCCCAGGTCAAAATGCAGATGGACGAATGGAAGGCCATCTACAATGTGGCCAGAACCCATATCGGCGGCGCCATTAAGGAAATCTATGAGTATGCCGACGAGATCGGTCTATTGCTGATCGATGAGTCCCCCATCTGGCAATATCACAATAGCCACAGCTTCAACACCGCTGCTATGGATCATGTCACCAAGTGGCTCCAGCAATGGGTAATCGCGAACCGGAATCATCCTAGCATCGTCATCTGGAGCGGCGGGAATGAGAACTTCGACCATATTGCGAATAATGCCAATATTCTTATCCCGACGACAACTAATGCGATAACGGCTGTCGACGGCACCCGTCCTATTATCCAGGATGACGCGACCACGGCGGATCAGGAGAACCATCATTATACGGGAGGTTACCCCGACAGCTGGATGAACAATAGCAATCTTTATGGCTTGTACAGCAACAACTTCAGCAAGCCCAAAGGGGAAGGCGAAGCCTATACCCCATCTCAAGGCTGGGCCATCCTGGATGCAAGCGGCGCTTATACCAGCGCGAACACCAAGGATTATATGAACGACAACCTGATCTCTCAAGCTGTATGGCACAGGGCCGCCGACCGTATGGTTCGCGCCATCCGCTACGCAGGTTATGCAGATATCCGGTATTATCATAACTGGATCTACGCCTATGAGGTCATTGAGGATACCATCTATCCAACCTGGTCCGATCTGACAGCCAAAGGCATCAAGCCTACCGTCATTGATCGGCCGATGTTCAACGCATTCTCGTCGGAGCATCCCGCTTTCATCAAGTCGGATTCCTACGAATATACGAAGAATACGTTCTCCCCTGTAGCAGCCTTCGACAAGGACGGGGACAAGAACAACCGGATTGGCGTCAATCCGCCCATTTTCACAGCAGGCAGCAGCACCACCCGCACGATTATTGTGTACAATGACGAGCAGAGGGATGGGACAAGCATTGATGTCTCATGGGAAGCAGGCTACACAAACCCCGCGACCGGCGCTTACTCCAGCTTCCAGACGGGCTCCTTCAACATCAATGTGCCGTATGGCAACAAAGCCGAGCAGACGATCAGCTTTACCGTGCCGGCTGACATTTCTTCGCGCTGGCTGCAGTTGAAGCTGACGGCCAAGAAGGGAGCAACAACCAAGTTCGAGGAGACGAACCAGCTTGGGGCGATCGGCAGCCTTCCTGCGCCCAAAATCCATGTCGCTCCTGTCATTAACGTAGGCACCAAAACGTCGGGCAACAGCAGTCAGATGCACAAAATCAAGCTGATCAACAAGGGCGGCGGACTCAGCACCAATTGGTCCGTAACCGGACAGGGCGGATGGCTGTCCCTGACGCAAGCCTCGGGCAATCTGAGAGGAGAACGGGAAATCTACTTCTCTATTGATCCTACTGGCTTGGCTCCGAATACAAGCTACAGTAAAGTGCTCACCTTCACGGAGGCGGGAGGCTCCTCCGCGCAGACCACCATTACGTTCACAACGGGTGCGGGTTCAGGCGGAGGCGGAACGCCAGGCACTATTTTGTTCAGCGACGACTTCGAATCCGGTACAGCGACAGGCTGGACGACAACGAGCGGGACATGGTCTGTCATGACAGACGGCACCATGGCTTACCGGCAGAGCGACACCTCCGTGGCGAATGCCAAGGCGGTGAACGGCAGCGCTTCATGGGCGGACTATGAGGTGTCAGCCAAGGTGAAGGCGGCTTCGTTCGCAGGCTCCTTGTCCGGCATCGGCATCGATGCCCGCTATCAGGATGCGTCGAACAAATATACGTTCTCCTATTCCACCAACGGGAATATTCTGAAGATCCAGCGGACAGCAGGGGGAACCTCTACCGATCTGGTGACCAAGGCTTATACGTTCAATACGGGCGCATGGTACACCTTCAAAGCCGTCATGAACGGCAATACGCTGGAGTTCTGGGTGAACGGCGTCCTGGAATTGACTACTACTGATTCCACCTATGCCACAGGCATGATCGGCTTATTCTCCCACCGGGCGGATACAAGGTTCGATGATGTGACGGTCAGCACCCTCTCTTCCGCAGGTTCAACGTTATTAAGCGATAACTTTGAGTCTGGCAGCGCAGCGGGCTGGACGACAACCAGCGGCACATGGGCGGTCATGACGGATGGAACGCAGGTATACCAGCAAAGCGACAACTCCGTTCCGAATGCCAAGGCGGTGAGCGGCAGCGCTGCCTGGACGGACTATGAGGTGTCTGCCCAAGTGAAGGCGCAATCGTTCGGTAGTGCTTACGCCGGCATCGGGCTGGATGCCCGTTATCAGGATGCGTCGAACAAATACACCTTCTCCTACTCCACCAACGGAAATATTCTGAAGATCCAACGGACAGCAGGCGGAACCTCTACCGATCTGGTGACCAAGGCTTATACGTTCAATACGGGGACCTGGTACACCTTCAAGGCGGTAGTGAGCGGGAATACGCTGGAATTCTGGGTGAACGGCGTCAAAGAGCTGACCGTCACGGATTCCACCTTCTCAACAGGCATGATCGGTCTATTCTCCCACCGGGCAGACACCCGGTTTGATGAGGTAAGCGTGCTAAGCTTGTAGCTTCTATACTGCAATACAGCGAACAGGGAATCCCGAAGTGCGGGATTCCCTGTTTGTGTTGTGGAGGTGGGTGCGGTGCGATCGATACTAACCGATAGTACTCAAAATATCAATTGACCTTTAAAATCAAAATGGTGTATAATCCAATTATAAAAACCAAAATGAATTTAATTAAGTCAATTAAACCCGATTTGAGTTTTAATATACAATGTTATAAACTTTTTAAAAAAGGAGGGTGACCCTGAATGAAGGGAATTGTCAATTTATCAAGCTCAACCTATCTAAAAAATATTCAAGATAAAATTGTGCTCGATGTCGTTCGCCGCCAAGGGGCTGTTACACGAGCTGATTTAGCCGAAATTACCAATATTCCGCTGTCTACACTGACACGTATTATCGATGGATTGGCAGAGAACGGGCTGCTGCAGGAAAGTGGTACAACGGGATCCGGGAGAGGGCGTAAACAAATTGTTCTTGAATTAAATTACGCCAGGTATAAGGCCATTGGCATTGAAATAACACGAAAAATAACAAAAGTAGCACTCCTGGATATAGGAGCGAACGTGTACGACTATCGAGTGCTGGAGACGCTGTCTGATCCGGAAGTCATGATTGATCATATATGCCAGAAGATTGCAGAGATTTGCGTTGACCAAGATATAGCCTTAGAGGAGCTGCTGGGCGTGGGAATTGGAGCCCCGGGTCCGCTTGATCGAAATACAGGAACTTTATTATCCCCGGTAAGATTGACAGGCTGGGGCGAGGTCGAGATTGTCAACAAAATAAAGGCGGCTTTAGGAGTTGAAGTCAAGCTTGATTTTGCAGCGACAGCCGCAGCAACAGGAGAAAAGTGGTATGGGGTAGGGAAAGAGTATGACAATCTGGTCTATATCAATATCAGCGGGGGCATCGGCTGCAGCGTTGTCAGTCATAATCAAATGATGAGAATGAGCAATTACGATGCGAATGCATTAGGCCATATGGTTATTGATCTGAAAGGCGAGAAGTGTGAATGTGGCAACTTCGGCTGCCTCGAGCTGCTCACTTGTGAGAATGCAATTGTACAATCCTTCCTCCAATTGCTATCCCAAGACCATCCGTCGCTCCTTCGCTCTGCCTTACTGGATTCGAATCAAGTTACTTTTAATGAGATCGCGTCCTTTGCAGATAGAGGCGATATTGCCTGTGTCAAAACCATCTCAGAGGCGGCTACGATATTTGGCACGGGATTGGCTAACTTCATTAACATTGTAAATCCTCAAATGGTCATACTCGGAGGAAATGTGATTGACCAATCTAATCTGTACTTCAATATAGCCGTTCATGTTGCGCAAAATAAAATACTGAACAAGAGCGGACGGGAAATCGCGTTTGTCAAAAGCAAGCATTCCGAAAGAACGATACCCATTGGAGCAGGTGCCATGATTTTTGAACATCTGTTTTCTGAATTTTCCACCCTGGCTTATTAGAACCTTGGTTCCAAAGGCCAGCGCTCGACGAAAAAGAAAGCGCTTACGACTTTAGAATAGATAACAACATACAACGGGAGGTCTTAACAAATGAAGAAAACGTTCAAACTCATGCTGACGATTACAATCGCAGCAGCGACTGTTCTTGCCGGCTGTTCCCAGAAGGAGGCTGCTACCAACAGTCCAGCAGGCTCTGGTCAGGAAGCGCCGAAATCTAACGTTACGTTGAAGTATTGGGCAGCTCCGCTTGGTACGCAGGAAAGGGAAGAACGTTTTTTCGTGTGATCTTTCTGATTCCCTATGCAATCCCTACTTTTATCTCGGCTATTTCCTGGCGATTTATGTTCTTAAAGGACTGGGGGTTAATTAACTATATTCTTGTGGATAAGCTGCATTTGCTGAAAGAACGCCCGTTTTGGCTGGTGGGAGACAACTCCTTGTACGCCATTATTACAGCACAGGTATGGCGAGGCTGGTCATTTCATTTCATTATGATTCTTGCAGCCATGCAAACCATTCAGAAAGATTTGTATGAAGCGGTTGATATCGATGGCGGCGGAAAGTGGGCAAAATTCACACAAGTTACCTATCCAGCCATCAAACCGGTGCTTATCACGCTTCTGGTCGTGAATGGACTACGCATTCTGAATGAATTTGAGACGGCGTTTGTTATGCTTGGAGAGAGCCCTTCTGAAGCTGCCAATGTCATCAGTCTTCACGTGTATACCCAGGCTTTCGTTAACTGGAATTTCGGATTGGGTTCAGCGATTGCACTCATCTGGCTTGGTGTAATACTGGTTCTTGCATTCCTGCTTATGAAACTGACGAATATGTACAAGAGAGGGTGAGTCGCAGCATGTACAAAAAAGAACGCTGGTATGAAAAACTTTTTTTCTGGTTCGGCCTTTTGTTCCTGTCCACCTATGTTCTTCTTCCCATCTTAAATATGCTAATTGCATCTGTTAAGCCGCTTGAAGAAATACAAATTTCGGGAAACAGCTTATTGCCGGAGCAGTATGACTTCGGAACGTATATCCGAATGTGGAAGACGGTTCCCTTGCTGGATTATATCTTGAACACTCCCGCCACCTAAGAGGTGGAGGATTCTTGGGTTGCTGCTCCTCACGGAGCAAAGTCGTAGCGATATTTTTTTGAAATATCGTACACCAAGCGATCCCTGTGGTTCCCACAGTTCCTATTTTGTTCGTTACTGGGCCATAGCCTTTATGTTTTGTGCCGCATTCCAATCTCGGTCATGTGGCGTTTGGCAAGATACACATGTCCATCCCCGCACGCTCAAATCCCTCACTTCTGCTTGCTTGTACCCACAGACGTGACAGGTTTGGCTCGTTGGCGCAAATACCGGTGTTTCCTTGATCGTTCGCCCATACCACTGGGCTTTGTAATGCAGTTGACGGCTCATTTCGCCCCAGGATGCATCTGCTATGTGTTTGGCGAGGTGTCGTTGTTTCATCATGTTTGCAATACGTAAGTCCTCGAGACAGATCGTTTGGTTTTCACGGATCCATTTCGTAGTCTGCTTATGCATCGCGTCTAATCGGCTATTTCGAATCCTTTCATGGATGAGGGCGACTTTTCTTTTCGCTTTAGACCAGTTACTTCCGCCTTGTTTCCTTCTTGCAAGGATGCGCTGCCATTTCGTGAGCAGCCGTTCATATCGCAATGTATATCTTGGATTATCCATTGCAGGACCTTCCGAAGGCACGGCAAGATACTTGATACCCACGTCAATACCGAGTATGCGGTCAGTTAAAGGAAGAGGCTGGATGTCAACCTCGCATACCAACGATACAAACCATTTGCCGCTTGGGGCTAGTCGTACGGTAGCGGATAGGATCCGGCCTTCGATCTCTCTTGACTTGGCATAGGGTACCCAGCCTAGCTTGGGAAGTTGCAGACGGTTTCCCTTCACGGCAATGTTCCCGTTCGTATATCGCGTCGTATAGCTTTGTACGGGATGCTTGCGACTCTTGAAGCGAGGTCGTTCATTTTGCTTGTTGAAGTGGCGCTGATATCCGTCAGCCAAGTTTCGCACAGCTGACTGCAGGGCAATGCTATCCACTTCTTTCAACCAAGACCACTCGCGCTTCATGTCAGGAAGCTGAGATGCACAGGCGTTATAAGACAAACCTTTGCCTGTAGCCTGATAGATCTGACTCCATTTTGATAGGAAGTGGTTGAACACAAAACGGCAGCAACCCAACGTTTTGCGCAGTTGCATGATTTGTACATGACTAGGATAGATCCGAAATTTGAAGGCTTTATGCTGGAGCATCGTCTGATTCGTCACCTCGCTGCAAAAGAGATGAATGTTAACTCATTCCAATTATAGCACAAATGTTCGTGTCTATCCATGAGCAAATTCCCGATTCATCCCCTGCCTACGCTCTCACTTCGTGAGTAAGGTGGCTTAGAGGTAGGGGTATTCTCGGTGTCTATGATAAACAGTTTTACCATTATTCTGACCTCGACTTTCTTGTCTGTCATTGTATCCATTTTTGCCGGTTATACATTGCAGCGTTTTGTGTTCCGTGGTAAACGTTTGTTCGGCAACTTTCTCATTACTGCACAAATGTTTCCTGGGGTGTTATTTCTGCTGCCCATCTATCTCATGTTTATCTTCTTGCAAACGAATTTCGGTATTCAGTTAGTAGGTACTCACGTAGGTGTCATCCTAACCTACATGACTTTTGCGCTCCCTTTTTCGATCTGGATGATGAAAAGTTATTTTGAATCGATTCCCAGGGAGCTGGAAGAAGCGGCTCATATTGATGGCTGCAGCCAAATTGGCATCATCTTCCGTATTATTATTCCAGTTTCCTTGCCAGGTGTCATTGCTGTTGTCATTTATTCCTTCCTTCTCGGCTGGGAGGAAGTGTTATTCGCCAGTATTCTGACAGACAGCGAAACACGAACGATTGCGGTAGGGCTTCGGAATTACGCATCCACTACCTCAACCTACTGGAATGAAATGATGGCCGCTGCCGTTACGGTAACGTTGCCGGTGGTCGTGATTTTCCTGCTGCTGCAGAAATATTTGATCTCAGGCTTAACAGAGGGCGGTGTGAAAGGCTAGGTCTTGCTTCATGCTGAATAAAGAGAGAACGGAGAGAACAACTATGAATGTCATCTTTATGATCATCGATACGTTGCGCAGGGACCACCTAAGCTGCTACGGGCCAGTCAAGACAGAAGAAACTTTCGGCAAGCCTGTCTATACAGAGGCTTTCGATGCCTTCGCCAAAAAAGGGGCTCTGTTCGAACAAGCCTACCTCGGCAGCTTCCCTTGTATGCCCGCACGTCGAGATATGTGGACGGGGCGATATGAGTTTCCGTTCCGCGGCTGGGGTCCCTTGGAGGATTATGACCTTGATATGGTCAGTTTGTTGAAATCTCATGGGGTTCTCACGCAGATGATTAGCGATCATTATCATATCATTGAGCGAGATGCCGGGAATTACCATGGCGGCTTTGATGGATGGGAGATGATCCGTGGACAGGAGCATGATCCCTATCGAACGGACCCGTTCGAAGGCAATGAACAAATCGATCATCTGACCAATCAGTTCTGGTACATGCAGAACAATAACATTAGGGAAAAGTTTCGTACCGAAGAAGAGCTGTTTGCTCCACAAGTATTTCGCAAGGCTTCCGCTTGGCTAGAGAGCAATGCCACCAAAAGCATTCGCAGCAAGCGGCCGTTCTTTCTTATGATTGAATGCTTTGATCCTCATGAGCCTTGGGATCCACCAATGCACATGGTGGATGAGCTCGACCCAGACTTTCAAGGCAAGCGCCCCCATAGCCCTACCTATGGGACAGCCGACCGATATACCCCTGAAGAGTTGAAGCAAATGCAAGCACTGTATGCGGCTGAACTTAAAGTTGTAGATCGCTGGTTTGGTTCGTTTATGCAGAAGGTAGAGCAGCTTGGTCTGTATGAGGACACGCTGATTATTGCGGTGACTGATCACGGCTTTTATCTCGGGGAGCATAACTTGGTTGGAAAACCTAACTTGGTTCCGCTGTATGGGGAGATGAGCCACATTCCGTTATTCATGTACCATCCTGAAGCCAAGAGCGGTCTTCGTCGTAAGGAGATTGTACAGGCTGTGGATATCATGCCGACCATTCTGGATGCTTTGGGCATTGAGTTACCGGTGCCGAATCCGGAGATGATGTGTATCGGAATGAATGAGAAGAAGGCCTGGGAAGGCATTCATCCCGAGAGGGCCAAACTGCACGGCAAGAGTCTGCTTCCCTTGCTCAAGGGAGAGGATATGACAACTAGACCGGCTGCATTCTCTGGGAAATTCGGCGATATTATACGAATATGCGATGGAGAATGGGCCATGTATATTTCTCCTAATCCGGATAAGCCGCTGTATTGGTATGGCACAAGAGCACCGGGGCGTACCTTTGCGGGTAAGAGAGGACCTTACGATGCTAAGCAGCAGCGTTATCCCATGGAGTACCCATCAGCCGGTCTAGCGCTTGAACTCTATCGTATTTCAACAGACCCAAGAGAAACGCAGAACGTTGCGGCAGATTATCCCGAAAAAGTGAAGGAGCTTACCGTGTTGTTCCGCAACTGGTTAGAGGAAATCGGTGCGCCCGTCGAAGTAGCTGATCGTTATGCCATATAGCTGAAAACATAAGTAAGGTCGGGTATTCTGGCAGCCAATGAAAGAAAGGCATACCGTGTCGGCCAAGAAGCTGCAGGAGCGCGGCTGAGCATAGAAGAGCGTAACGCTGGTTACGCTCTTCTTCGTAAGCAGACCCGTGATCGCAGGCTATATCTCTGTTATGTGAAGGGGGAATTGTGATGAGAAAGATGCTTTTTATCGTACTTTCCATGGTGTTGGTTATATCTTTGGGTATTTCGGGAGGCAGAGCTTCTGTAGTCAGTGCTGCAGATGAATATGATGGATTGCGGGACAAATGGACGGAGATGCTGAATGGCGG
The DNA here is from genome assembly GCF_040834005.1 of Paenibacillus sp. PL2-23. Lineage (NCBI taxonomy): Bacteria > Bacillati > Bacillota > Bacilli > Caryophanales > Paenibacillaceae > Paenibacillus > Paenibacillus sp. PL2-23. Next base: position 474,194 of record NZ_CP162129.1, on the reverse strand, counting down.
ATCCAGCTACAATACGTTGGATACAGATATTTCAGCAAAGATCACAGAAATAACCAACACTGCGCAAACGTATTGGGATAGCATGAATAAAGCACCCTCACGTACGTATCTTTGGAGTGATCTTAGCAGTACAACTGATTCAACTCATATTCGGGACTCTTACCGAAGATTAAAGGATATGGCATTGGCTTATGCTACAGCTGGCTCATCACTCGCCAATCACACCACGTTAAAGGCAGATTTGATCAGTGCCCTTGATTGGATGCATGCCAATCGGTATTATGCCGGTGCAACCAAGCACGGTAACTGGTGGGATTGGGAAATTGGCTCTCCCCTTGCATTAAATGATATTGTTGTTCTCTTGTATGCGAACCTGACGGCCACACAGATCTCCAATTATATGAATGCGGTCGATTATTTCTCTCCCGATCCGACCAAATACAATGGTGGCAGTACAGCTACGGGAGCGAATCGAGTATGGAAGTCGACCGTGGTGGCTGTTCGAGCGGTTATTGTGAAATCATCTACAAAGCTCAATTCTTCCCGCGATGCTCTTACAGCGGTCTTCAGTTATGTTACAAGCGGAGACGGTTTTTATAGGGATGGATCCTTTATTCAACATACCAAACATCCCTACACGGGTGGATATGGAAAGGATTTATTAAACGATCTGGCCAATGTTATGTATTTGCTTAATGGTTCCACCTGGGCTGTTACAAACTCCGGCAAAAGCAATGTATACCAATGGGTGTACGATTCCTTTGAACCCGTGCTCTACAATGGCGCAATGATGGATATGACTCGCGGCCGGGAGATCTCCAGAGAATTCAGACAAGATCATACGGTCGGCCATCAGGTGATGCAGGGGATTATTCGATTGTCCCAGATCGCCCCTCCCTCCGATGCAGCGGCCTTCAAGAGCATGATTAAATATTGGATTCAAGCGGACACCTTCCAAAACTTTTATTCAACGGTATCCAGCATTCATTACATTGTACTGGGCAAGGCCATTGTGAGTGACAGTCTTGTAGTCAGTCGAGGGGAATTGGTCAAGCACAAGCAGTTTCCCAACATGGATCGTGCGGTTCATCTGCGGCCAGGCTTTGGTTTTGGAATCAGTATGCATTCCAGCAGAGTGTATAATTACGAATCCATTAACAGTGAGAATATAAAGGGCTGGCATACTGCAGATGGGATGACCTACTTGTATAATGCCGATCAGGATCATTACAGCAATGACTTCTGGCCGACCGTCAATTCATACCGTTTGCCTGGCACAACCGTTAACCAGAACTCAACGGTATCCCAAAGCAGAACAAGCTCAAAAAATTGGGTCGGCGGCACACAGCTTCAACAAACGTATGGTGTCAGTGGAATGGAGTTGCAGCCTTACGGTTACACCTTACAGGCCAAAAAATCATGGTTTATGTTCGACGATGAAATTGTCGCGGTAGGCTCTGGCATTACAAGCACGGACAATAAAGCAGCAGAGACGATCGTAGAGAATCGTAAGCTGAATAGCAGCGGCAATAATGCTCTTGTCGTGAATGGCACAGCTAAGTCAACATCGCTGGGATGGTCCGAGTCCATGACAGGCGTTAATTGGATGCATTTGGCGGGAAGTGCTCCCGGTGCGGATATTGGTTATTATTTTCCATCCAGCACAAGTGTAAAAGGGTTGAGAGAGGCTCGCACAGGTTCTTGGAGTCAAGTCCGCAGCGCAAGCCCCTCCACAAGTATTACACGAAATTACATGACGCTTTACCTGGATCATGGAAGCAATCCGGTCAATGCTTCCTATGCCTATGTCTTGCTTCCGAACAAAACGAGCTCCCAGGTAAGCAGCTACGCATCCGCTCCCCATATAACGGTGATTGAGGAGTCGGCGGATGCCCATGCCGTGTGGGAGCAAGGATTGAATATCCTAGGGGCTAATTTCTGGAACGATACAACCAAGACCTTGCAGGTAAACGGGAGTCATTATCTGACAAGCAATAAAAAAGCATCGGTCATGACCAAGGAAACCGCGAGTCAAATGGAAATTAGCATAGCTGATCCGACGATGGCTAACACGGGTACTATCGAAATCGAAATGCATAAGTCAGCATCGTCCATAGCGTTTGCTGATGACGGAATTACCGTAGATCAATTAAGTCCTACAATTAAGTTGACAGTCAACGTTAGTGGAGCCAAAGGGAAAACGTTTAGCGCCAAGCTGAATCTAGATACCGCTCCCCCTATACCAGTCCGTATAGAAGCGGAAAGCTATCATGCCATGTCTGGTGTTTCCTTGGTGAATCCAACTACGGATATAGAAGGAGGCCAGCATATCGGCTCAGCCAATAATGGCGATTATACACGATACGATAATGTAAACTTTGGCACAGGTGCATCCAATATGAAGCTGAGGATTGCCTCCAACAATTCTGGCGGCACCATTGAACTACGACTTAACAGCACGACGGGTGCCCTAATTGGATCCTCTACTATTAGCTCTACAGGGGGATGGTCATCATGGACAACCATCAATATGCCCTTGACTGGAGCAACTGGTACGCAGACGGTATACATGGTCTTCAAAAAGTCTGACGCAAATGCTGTTGCAAATGTGAATTGGCTGGAGTATTAATCGAGACTCAAGAACCGTATATTCTCATGGATACAAAGATCAATGAAACGCCAGGGAGTTATCCCTGGCGTTTCTCCATGTGGTATACAAATATAGATATTTCACCCCTACCCGCGAGTAAACTGCGACATCTGATGCCGGTACTGTGAGGGCGACAGCTTGTAGGACAGGCGGAAGCGCTTCTGGAAATGGTTATAGTCGCCGAAGCCCGCTGTTGCTGCAATATCGGTCAAGGACAGCTCGCTGCTCAGCATCAGCTCCTTGGCTTTGTCGAGGCGCAGCGTGAGAAGATACTGGTAAGGCGACACGCCAAGCTGGCGGCGGAACAGCATACGCAAATGCCCTTCGCTTAGATGAAGCTTCTGAGCGAGCTCAGCCATGACAAGCGGCTCGGCGTAGGCCGAAGCCATGTATCGGCACGCCTCCCTGACCCGCTCGTCCAGCACGGGATCGGGGGTTGCCATAAACGGCTGCGCAGCTATCAGTAACGCAGCCGTCCATTGATTGGTGGCTGCGTCCAGCTCCAGTGCACGGGCGAGCTGGGTCGGGTGAAGGCCAGCCGACTCCTCCCCTTGCGAGGACCGCTGTCCGTGCAGCGCAGCAAGTCGCTGCCAGTCCCTGATAAGCCCTTCCACACTCGCTGTCCCCGTCCCACCTCGCAGCGGCAGCGGAGTCATCTGCGGCACACCGTACAGCTCCAGCCAATCGCGGTGGTGTACGGTAATAGAAGCGCTGATAGACAGATAATGCAGAGGCACCTGCTGCTGATCGACATAAGTGGTCGTGAACACCTGGTTGGCAGGTATGACGAGCAGCTCCATCGGTCTTATCCTCACAGACTTCCCCTTTGTATGCACGATCCGGCTCCCGCTCAGCATCAACCAGCAGGTGGGATACGGATTGCAAAAGCCAGCCGAATTCCATTCCGCTGTACGATGCCACTCATAGACGAACTGCAGCTTGCCCCGGCATTCCTGTATATCTCCGAATCGAATGGGCTGCTTCATGCCCCTCCCCCTCCGCTTCAAGCCTATATGCAAAAATAATGATCACCGTTTTCGACTACTTTCCCATCGGTATCACTCTTCATCATTTACCGCTTCTATAGTACCTTTGTGTATAGAAGGATTATACCATATTCGTTTTGGAGGGATGAGTCAGATGAAAGCCATCATGCTTATGTTCGATACGCTCAATCGCCACATGCTGTCCGCCTACGGCTGCGACTGGACACATACACCTAATTTCCGACGTCTTGCGGAGCGCACAGCCGTGTTCGATCAGGCTTATGTCGGCAGCATGCCTTGTATGCCCGCTCGCAGAGAGCTGCATACGGGCCGGCATAACTTCCTGCACCGCAGCTGGGGCCCGCTGGAGCCATTCGACGACTCCATGCCTGAGCTGCTGAAGCGCCACGGCGTCTACACACATATGGTGACAGATCACCAGCATTATTGGGAGGACGGCGGCGGCACTTATCATACGCGCTTCAACACCTGCGAGCTCATTCGCGGACAGGAGGGTGATCCATGGAAGGGACAAGTGAAGGACCCTGCTACACCGGAGTCCGTCGGAACGCGGGATCTAGTGGGGCCATACCGGCAGGATTGGATCAATCGCCAGTATGTTAGCAGCGAGCAGGATTTCCCGCAAGCCAAGACCTTCCAGTCCGGAATCGAATTTATCCGTCATAACCATACGGAGGACCGGTGGTTCCTACAGCTGGAGACATTTGACCCCCACGAGCCCTTCCATGCGCCTGAGAAATACCGTCAGCTGTATGCGCATACCTATGAAGGCAAGCATTTCGACTGGCCGATGTACAAGCGTGTGTCCGAGACGCAGGAGGAGATCGACCACGTGCGGCTGGAATATGCGGCGCTGCTGAGCATGTGCGATGACTACCTGGGCAAGGTGCTGGATGTTATGGATGAGCTGGACCTGTGGAAGGACACGATGCTTATTGTAAATACGGACCATGGCTTCCTGCTCGGGGAGCATGACTGGTGGGCCAAGTGCGCCATGCCGTTCTACAATGAGATCGCCCATATGCCGCTCTTCATCTGGGACCCGCGCACACAAGCGAGAGGCGTACGTCGAAGCAGTCTTGTGCAAAATGTAGACCTCGCCCCTACGCTGCTGCGTTACTTCGGCGTGGACATTCCCAAGGATATGACCGGCCATTGCCTTCAGCAGACCATAGCGGACGACACACCGGTACGGGAGGCTGCGATCTTCGGCATCCACGGCGGGCATGTCAATTGTACCGATGGTCGTTATGTGTATATGAGAGGGCCTGCAGCCTCGGACAATCAGCCTCTGTACAACTATACGCTGATGCCGACGCATATGCGGTCGCGCTTCGCGGTGTCGGAGCTGAAGCCAGCGAAGCTGCACGAGCCGTTCGCGTTCACCAAGGAGGTGCCGGTGCTTCAGATTCCATCCACCGGTCGCAGGCAGATTATCGAGCTGGATACGTTGCTGTTCGACTTGCAGAACGATCCCCAGCAGCTCTCTCCGATTACAGACCCTGAGGTCGAGCAGCGGATGGTGAACCTGCTGGTGGATCGAATGAAGCGCGAGGAGGCGCCCGCAGAGCAGTTCGTTCGACTTGGACTAGCGTAGTGGCTGTTGGGCAGCTATTTGAAGAGAGAAATACCAGACGGTGTATTAGACTGAACCTTACGTCCAAGACATCGTCTCGTCCAGGCTTTTATCGTTAGATAAGAGGAAAAACCACTGACACCGCTGCATAGCCGGTGACAGTGGTTTTTGGTCTACACCTCGTACCTGTAGATTGCGAAGGTAAAGGGCGCCGGGCGCATGAAGGTGTATCTCCCGCTTGCATCCGGCTCCAGCACCAAGGCTTCATCGCTTGCAGAAGCGGCGAGGATATTTCTCTCATCCATCCGCAGCAGCTCGGTGACCTTCAAGGCTGGAGCTGGAGCGGACTTGCCGCCGCATGCGTCTCCCCATAGCTTCATCGGATAGGCGGACGCCCCGTGGCGCTCCCGAATCACAAGCAAATATCCGTCCTTCTCCCCTGCTATACTCTGCAAGCCCGTCCAGCCCGTTCCGGATGGCTCTTCTCCAATTGGAAGCACGTGCCCGGCCAATATTCTCCCGTGATGAGGCTTCAAGGCTCGCAGCAGAGCGCCCAGGGAGGCGGCTTGATCAGCATCCAGCCCCGACAGCTCCATCCAGGCGAGCGGGTTCGCGAAGGCGGTAACGGCACATGCATAGAGCTGGCCGCAGGCTGCAGGAGCCAGCGGATCATCGCCATAGCGCTCCTGATTGCGATTCACATTCAAGAACTCCATCTGCAGCTTGGCAGCCGGCACATAAGGCGCAAGCATCCACAGATTGCGCAGGGTCCAGTGCGGGTAATAATTGCTCCAATCGGTATAGCGGTTCTCCAGAAAAATATTGCCGTACTGCGTGCTGCCCATATAGCCCAGCCGCTGCTGAGCGGTGGTATCGAGATTGAAATCCACCTCTCCTCCCGTATGTTGAAGCACTTGTCTCACTAATCCCAGCAGCCGAACCTCACCAGCCTTGGACTGAATATCAATGCCATCCAGCTTGAAGGCGCGTATGCCATACTCCTGATGCAGCCGCAGCAGCGTCTCCACGTCCTTCTCCCAATGCACATAGTCGCTTGAGGAATCCGGCGAGTACCACAAGCCCAGCTTGATCCCCAGCTGCTCCGCCAGCTCCACGACAGGGGCCAGCCCGCGCGGGAAACGTTCCGGGTGCACGGTCCAGAAATCGCCGCCCCCGCTGTAGTAGTCGCTCCAACGGCCGCCAGCCGCAGCGGCATGGACGGAATTGCTGGTTACGCCTTTTTGCCAGCCATCGTCAATCTGCAGAATGTCTATACCCAATTGGGCGGCGGTCTCCAGCTCCTTGAGCAGGAAGGCCTCGCATACTCGCCCGTCCTTGGAGCGGTCGCCCCATGTATTGCTCATGATGAAGCTGTCCCGCTCCGGCTTATGCACGCGAATGCTTCTGTGGTAGTCATGCAGCAGCTTAAGCCCGCTGTAGGCTTCCCCATCGTATACGCCGATGGCGACTCCATAAGCCGTTATTGCCTGCGAGTCCGCCCAGTCCGCTTCTCCAATGCCCGAGCCCGTTACGGCAAGCCCCTTCCCTTGAAAATAAAAGTCCATTCCTTGGTCCTGCAGATGACCCATCGGCGTAGCGCCTTCCTTCACGACCATAAGCCCGCTTGGGTGCAAGCTGTTCGCAAGGAACATCACATTCCCGCGAAGTCCTCTTCGCTCGTTCACATATAGCAAGCCGGATTCCTTGCTCACCAGATTGTTTGCTGTATCCGTCTGGTCGCGGAAGCTGACCGCTTCCCAGCGGCAATGCAGCTCCAGCAGCGACAGATGCTCGCAATAATCGTGCAGGACTGCGGAGCGCTGATGATTATTGTCATCCAGCTGGAAGGCAGGGGATGCCTCTTCAGCCGACCCGCCCGCACGTACAGGAGCTTGAATGGCCGTGCCTTCAAGCTCCGCTTGGAAGCCGGCGGGAAGCAGCGTAAGCTCGTGCCGGATGAAGGAGCCCGCGGGATACGCTCGAACAGTGAAGCGAACGGCTCGCTCTATGCCGCTGAACCCCATATCAATGTCCGTCCGCAGATGCGGCTTGCCTATGCCATAGTCATCGTCGACACAGGATGCAGCCGTAATGGAAGCGGGTACTGCCGACGGGGGCAGGCCCGGCAATTGAAACGCAGCCGCCCCTGGCTCCGCTTGCAGCCACTCCTTATTGTTCTTCTTATCCACAATCGACAGATTGACGGGCCGGCCGCTTGCGAACGACCAGCATCTCTCCAGCCTGTCGTTGCCGATCCGCAGGATATGTCCCTCTATTTGAACATAGCAGTCTTCTAAGCACATGGGAAACATGGTATTTGGCATAGCTGCACACACTCCCTAGTGGTATAATATTTTTAATATAATTTGATTATAAGAGTGATTAAATCCCAATAAAACAGTAATATTTTGATGATGGGTGGTAAAATATTGTGCATACCTCTTATGGCTTCAAATATACAGCGGATGAGGGACAAGCCCTCTATAAGCTCGTGTCCATCGGTCACGGCGCGGCGAATGAGGAGGCGTACTGCTGGAACGGCCTTCAGCGGGAAGGCAGCGGGCTGATCTTCCAGTACACCTTGAAGGGGGCTGGCAAGCTTCGCGTCGGGGGGAACAGCTACACGGTTGCCAGGGGCCATGCGTTTATTGTGCAAATACCCGGCGACCATGAATATGGCTATGATGCCGAGCTATCCTCGGAGGAGTGGGAATTTCTATGGATTCGGTTCGAGGCTCTTGGGGAGATAGGCATGATCACGGACAGCCTGGGACATCTAGGTCCTGTGGTGGAGCTGGGCCCCGAGCTGTTGCCGATTCAGCTGCTCTGGCGCCTGTATGAGGATATTGCCGGCAAGCGTATCGGGGACCGATTCGACTTGTCCGTACGCATCTACGAGTGGGTGGCCTCCTTGCAGCGCTGCTTGGCCAGCAGCGGCGTTTATGCCGCGAGTGAGATTCCACTGGCCTACCGCCAGGCGGCAGACTTCATTGAACAGAGCTACGGCCAGGATCTGACGTTGGATCAGCTGGCTGATGCAGCGGGACTGAGCAAATTTCATCTTAGCAAAAGCTTCTCCCGCTACTACGGCGTATCTCCTATGGACTATGTGAGGAACAGACGGATCGAGCAAGCGGCCGAGCTGCTGCGAGCGACGGCCTTGTCGATTACGGATATAGGGACACGGTGCGGCTTCAGCAATGTCAGCTACTTCGGCAAGGTGTTCCATAAGATGACAGGCATGACGCCAACTGCGTATCGCGAGGCGAAGGAGGGGCAGGTACAGAACCACCTTCGGCTGCTGGAATGAGTACAACTAAGCAAACCGAACAAAATGGCAAATGCTTTCTACACAAACCGTCATGGGCTGCGCCCCTGCGATTCGGTATGCTAAGGGCAGCGAGACGTTACCCGAAGTCCAGCATACGCATCACCGATACATCATCGAAGAACACGCTTCCTCTCTGCTGGATGCCGAGACGAAGCTTGGCAAGCTCCCGGCTGGCAGGGTCGAGCTTGGCCCGCATAGCGACGGGGCGGTTGTTGAAGTGGAAGTCGTAGGTGCCGTCAGCCAGATTGGCGATGATCTCGAGGTGATGCCACACATGCTCATGGTATTCCATGACGGACTGTGTCCAGGTTTGGGCGTGTGTGAAGGAAAGCATGCCGAAGTGATTCAAGCTGACGCGAATCACGGGACGGTTGCTCTGGTCGAACAGATGAATCGCGATGGGCGAGGTCGTCTGGCGGACCATAATGCGGAGCGTCAAGCTCAGCCGGTCCGATACAGGAGGGAATTCGCGCTCAGCGAATACGGAGCCTGTGGCCTGGCTGGCGATACACATTGCATGCCCGATCAGCTCCGGCGCGCGCTCTACCGTCACGGTCGAGCCGAATACGGCATAATCCCGAGGGGAGACGCCGACCGGCTGATCGTCAAAGGTATCGGCGCAGACCACCGTGCCGATCTTCGGAAGAGGCTTCACACCGCTTGAGGTGTGGGGGCTGCCGAATTGCTCCCGGTATTCTGTGGGCGACACGCCATAGAAGTTTTTGAAGGCTCTGGAGAACGCGAATATATCCTTTTTGAAAAACAGGGCAATATCCGATACGGGCATGTCCGTATGCTCCGTCAGCAGGGATGCGGCTTTTTTCATTTTGACGGCATCCACATATTTTTTGGGGCTGATGGACAGCACCTTGCTGAACGTATTGGAGAAATGATACCGGCTCATGTTGACATAATCCGCAACCTCTTGCACGGTAATGTGGACATAATTCGCGTGAATATAGTCCAGAGCCTTCTGCAGCCAATCATGATGGCCCCCTATCGTCTGGCGGGACCTGTTGTCATTCCCTTTCTTCAATTCCGCGAGAAGAAGGTAGAACATGCCCAGCGCCTCCAGCTGAGAAGGGCTTCCAGACTCGTTCATCCATTGCTCGATGGCCAGAAGAAGCCGCTCCACCTGCTCGGACAGGGCCGCCGATTGATGAGGGTGATGCTCCGTCAGCCCGATTTGCCGCATGAGGCTTGAAGCCTGCGGTCCATGGAACGCCACCCAGTCCGTACGCAGCTCACAGCCAGGTGCCGCCTCCACGCTATGGATGAGATTAGGGAATATCGCAAATACATCACCTTTTGACAAATGGAACAGGCTTGACCCCGACTTGAAGACGCCGGCGCCATCCATTACGAAGTGCAGGCTGCTATAAGCCAGCATCCGTGAGCCGGGACGGGCTAGCTCCACGCCCCCCCTTATAATCCATACTCCGCCTTGCTTATCGCTGGCGGCGGGGGTGAAGTGCCGTTCCGTCGGTCGTTCCCTATGGGCATCATGATTGGGCATATGGCCAGCTCCTCACACTCGGGTTGGTCCTGTAAGTATAACACATTATGGCAAATGAATAAGGAGTGAGTTGTGATGAAAAAACAACCAAACGTCATCGTTTTTTTTACCGATCAACAGCGATGGGATACAACAGGGGTTCACGGCAACCCGCTTGGACTGACGCCTAACTTCGACCGCATGGCCAGAGAAGGCACGCATCTCTACAATATGTTCACGTGCCAGCCTGTTTGCGGTCCGGCTCGCTCCTGTCTGCAGACGGGTGTATACGCCACTACCTCGGGCTGCTACCGGAACGGAATTCCGCTGCCGCAGGACCGCCGTACGCTGGCTCATTACTTCAAGGACGCCGGCTATGACACCGGCTATATCGGCAAGTGGCATCTAGCGGGCCAAGAGCCCGTACCGGCGGAGCAGCGCGGAGGCTACGAGCATTGGCTGGCATCCAATGTGCTGGAGTTCTCCTCGGATGCCTACAACACCGTGATGTACGACAATGACTGCAAGGAGGTCAAGCTTCCCGGCTATCGGGTGGACGCCCAGACGGATGCCGCCATTCGATATATTGACGAGCATCAGGACCGGCCGTTTTTCCTGTTCCTGTCCTACATTGAGCCTCACCATCAGAACCATTCTGACAATTACCCCGCGCCGGACGGCTATGAAGAGACTTATACGGACCGTTGGACACCGCCTGACCTCAGAGCGCTCGGCGGCAGCTCGCCGCAGCACCTGGGGGGCTATTACGGTATGGTGAAGCGGCTGGATGAGGGGCTGGGGAGGATTCGGGATGCGTTGAAGAGCCTGGATCTGACCCAGGATACCATTATCCTGTTCACCTCCGATCATGGCTGCCACTTCAAGACGCGCAACGAAGAATACAAGCGCAGCGCCCATGACAGCTCCATACGCGTGCCGACCGCGGTATACGGTCCCGGCTTCATGCAAGGCGGACAGCTCCGCGAGCTTGTCAGCCTGGTTGACCTGCCGCCTACCCTGCTGGATGCGGCGGGCATCGAGGTGCCAGGCGACATGCAGGGGCGCTCCGTCTTGCCGCTCGTTCGCAAGCAGCCGGTCGAATGGCCGGAGGAGGTATTCGTCCAGATCAGCGAATCCCACGTGGGCAGAGCCATCCGCACGCAGCGCTGGAAATATGCCGTTGCCGCGCATGACGCGCATCCCAAATTCGATTCCGGTTCCGAGCGGTACGTCGAGGAGCTGCTGTATGACCTGGAGGCGGATCCGCACGAGCTGACAAACCTGGCCGGCTTCGATGCCTACCGGAGCATTGCCGACGACCTGAAGAAGCGGCTGATCGCCAGAATGGTGGAGGTCGGCGAGCGCGCCCCAGTCATCGAAGCTGCCGAATCGCGTCAGGGAGGCCAGCGCAGATCCTCTATCGAGGAGTGCAGGGTGAAGCTGCAGTAGACAGGCAGCTGAAATAGCGGCTCCTGCGGCGCGCTATAACGATACCTCGTGTCGGTATCGCACTCCGCACTGCCGCCTAACCAGCAACAGCGACACCACGTGTCGCTGTTGCACAAACTAACCGCTACTGCGGTGCTATAACGACACCACGTGTCGCTGTTTAACAAACTAACCGCCTCTGCGGCACAACAACGACACCACGTGTCGCTGTTGCACAAACTAACCGCTACTGCGGTGCTATAACGACACCTCGTGTCGCTGTTTAACAAACTAACCGCCTCTTCGGCGCAACAACGACATCACGTGTCGCTATTGAACAAACTAACCGCTTCTGCGGCGCTATAACCACACCACGTGTCGTTGTTGCACAAACCAACCGCTACTGCGGCGCTATAATCACACCACGTGTCGCTGTTGCACAATCTAACCGCCTCTGCGGCGCCACAACCACACCACGTGTCGCTGTTGCACAAACTAACCGCCTCTGCGGCGCCACAACCACACCTCGTGTCGCTGCCACGCTCCGAATCGCCCCCTTAGCAGCTCGTGCTATGGCGGGCGGTTCGGAGCATTTTAACATACAGGCCTATCAGCGCGCAGGCGGCGCATACCGGTATACGTCCTGCCTGGTGTGGAACCCATCCTTAATGATCGTCTCGTCGATATTGCTCTTGTCTACCGCAATAGGCGCGAGCAGCACGGACGGCACCTCAATCTTGCCGTTGTTCACCTTGCGGTCGGCAGCCGGCATCTCGCCCCTCGCCATCATGACCGCCAACTCAGCCGCCTTGAGCGTCAGCTCGTGGATCGGCTTGTAGACTGTCATCGTCTGCGTGCCTCCTACAATACGCTGGGCAGCGGCCAATTCCGCATCCTGTCCGGCAACGGGGATGCTCCCGGCGAGTCCATGCGCCTCCAGCGCAGCTATAACACCGCTGGCCGTCCCGTCATTGGCGGCAATGACGGCATCAATATCATTCCGGTTCGCCTTCAGCGCCGCCTCCATATTCAGCTTGGCATTCGCAGGAGTCCAGTCCTTGGTCCACTGGTCGTAGACAACCTTAATCTCGCCGCTGTCAATCATCGGCTGCAAAACGTTAAACACACCCTCCTTGAACAGATGCGCGTTGTTGTCGGTCTCGGCGCCGCCAATATATACATATTTGCCCCTCGGGACAAGCTTCGTAATAGCCTGCGCTTGCAGCTCTCCCACCAGTACATTATCGAAGGATACATACAAATCAATCTCCGCGTTTTTCACCAGCCTGTCGTATGCAATAACCTTCACGCCCGACGAATGGGCTTTCTTCACAATGGCGGCTGTGGCCTCCGCATTATGGGGCACAATGACCAGCAGATCAATGCCCCCGCTAATCATCGTCTCGGCCTGCATAATCTGGAGGGCGTCATCTCCATTGGAAGCGTAGATCTCAACCTCAGCGCCCAGCGCTTCGACTGACTGCCGGAACAGCTCCCGGTCCTTGGCCCAGCGCTCCTCCAGCAGCGTATCCATCGAGAAGCCAATCTTAATAGGCCGCTCCAAGTCTTCCCCATGGCTATTCCCCTGTGGGCTGGCAGCTGGCGAATGGGCGCCCCCGTCCTGCGGCAAGGCACCCTCGCCATGGAGGGGTCCCCCGACACCATTGCCTCCATCGCCTTCATTGTCTCCATTGACGCCACTAACCTCATTGTCCCCATTAACGCCGTCGCCGCTGCCGCCCTCACAGCCCGCCATCACGAGCAGGAGAAGGAGCACGAGCCCAATAGCACGAAGCCGTTCTCCTATTCGCTGCAAGCTTCTCTCACCTCCCGCCATCAGCCTTCCTCCTCCTCCGGCTTCCTGCCGCCCAGCAGCGTCTTGCGATAGTCCTTCGGCGTCACGTCGCACATCTTCTTGAATACCTTGCTGAAGTAATTGGGGTCATGGTATCCGACCTCGAACGTAATGGCCTTGAGACTTTTCTCCGGATCGGCCATCAGCTTCTTCGCCTTCTCGATCCGGCATTCCGTCAGGAAATCGATGTAGTTGATGCCGAGCTGATCCTTGAACATTTTGCTAATATAAAATGGACTTAAGCCTACCCGCTTCCCAATCGCGTCCAACGATATATCCTCATGGGAATGCTCCATAATGAACTGCTTAATCTGCTGAATCGTATCCGGCTCCACCCGTTCAAAATGCTTGGCATACGACTGCCTCATGCGGTCCAGCAGACGTCCCGTCTCGGTGCGGAGCTGCCTTACATCCTCTGCCTGGAAGGAGAACAGCGGCGTGTCCGCCTCTATGCCCATCTCGGTCAGCACACGGGAGGCGACCCACAGAAGCTCCAGAACACGCTGTTGCATCTGCAGCAGCTCAGCCCCCAGATTCTCGTACTGCTGAATATAATCCATCAGCCCCGCCTCAACCTGCTCCCACTGCCCAAGCCGAACCTGGTCAAAAAACTGCTTCTCCCGCTGCTTGGCAAGCTGGCTGTCATACACCGCTCCCAGAGCGGGAACATCCTCATAGAACCGGTATTTGACCGGCAAGGTGGTATCCATCGAGGCAACCAGCGATTCCTGATAGGACTGCCGGATTTCCCCCAGCGCTCCACACACGCTGCCAATGCCGACGAACCAGCCCTCTCCCGCATCCGGCTTCGCAAGGGATAACAGCTCGCGCGCAAGCGAGATAGCTTGTGTGCGGAAGGACTTCTCCGGGTCCCGGATCACAATGACAGGAAGCTGCCGCCCGTACAGCGCGCCGACCAAGCCGGCGCCCCTCTGCCTGACCTTCTCCTTCACCGCGGAATAGAGCCCCTCCGACCCCGCAGGCAGCAGCACAAGCATAACGAACATCGCGCTGCCAGCAGCCTGTATATCCAGAAGGCCAACCAGCTCATCCACATGCACATCGTGCACATGATCGAACAGCAGCTGCGTCACAACATCCGTCTCAATCAACGGCAGCGCCTTCTGAAGCGCGGCTTGCTGCGACTGGCTCGCCTCCTGCTGGGCACGCTCCGCTTCAATTTCATGTATGACCTTGCCGACCGTGGCGATAATCTCGCTTGCCTTGCTCGGCTTCAGCAAATAATCCTTGACGCCCAGCTTAATGGCCTGCCGCGCATATTCGAACGCATCGTATGCCGTGACCATCACATACTTGATCCGTGGATGCTTAGCCTGAATCAGCTCAATGGCCTCCAGGCCGCTCATCCCCGGCATCTTAATATCCATGAGGATCAGATCCGGCTCAAGCTCGTCCGCCAGCTGAACAGCGATCTTCCCGTTCTGGGCCAGCGCGATGTCCAGGTCGGGATAACCCTTCCGCAATATGGCCTGCAGACCCTCGCGCTCAATCCGCTCGTCATCGACGATCAGGAGCTTTATCATAGGCTTCGATTCCCCTTGTTTTCGGTATTTTCATCCGTACCATCGTTCCGCGTCCGCCCGCCATTCCGTCCCCGTTCCCGCTCCCGCTCTCAATGTCGATGACATCCTCCAGCCCGTAGAACAGACGAAGCCGCTTAATCACGTTACTGAAGCCAATGCCTGTGGAATGCCCTTCCGACTCTACGGCATGCTCCTCCAGAATGCTCTGCATCTTGTCCGCCGACATACCTGGCCCGTCATCCTCAATCTCAATGATGACCCGCTCGCCTCCGTCGATGATGCGGAACCAGATGTTGCCGCCCTCCTCCTCGGGCTCTATCGCATGAATGACGGCGTTCTCGATAATCGGCTGCAGGGTAAGGCCCGGAATCTGAACGTGCAGACAAGACTCGTCCATGTCTGTATGCAGCCGAAGCCGCTCTGTGAACCGGGCTTTCTGAATATCGATATATTGCCCCATGACCTTCACTTCCTCATACAGCGTGACGGACCGATCCAGCCGCTTCAAATTGTAGCGCAGCAAGCCCGCTACGCTGACAAGCAGATCGCTGGTCTCCTCGGAGCCCTCCAGGTAGGCCTTCTTCGACAGCGTGTCCAGCGTATTGAACAGGAAGTGAGGATTAATCTGGCTCTGCAGGCTGCGCAGCTGGCTCTCCTGAAGCAGAAGCTTGCTCTGCTGCAGCTCATTCTCCAGCTGGGCTTTCTGCTGAATCTCCGAGATCAGATTGTTAATGTTAATGCGCATGCGATCGAACATTTTGGCCAGGAAGGAAATCTCGTCGTTGGACTTCACCTCCACCTCCAGGTCGAACCGCCCCCTCGACAGCTCCTTCGCCGCTTGGGTCAGCTTCAGCACCGGCCTCGTTATACTGAGCGAGAACCAATAAGTGAACACCAGGAGTAGGAAGGTGATGAGCAGAAGCAGCCAGATGCCCAGCCTGTTCAGCTCCTGGGACTGCTCAATGATGCCGCGGTAGAAGCGGTCATACGTCCTTAGCTCCGTATCGATCAGCGTCAGCGTCATCTCGGATATGTATTTGGATATACGCGTCGCCTCCGTGAACGCCTCCGACGAGGCCTCCGTCTCCTTCTCCGACTGGAAGACTAGCGACCGATCCATCGTCTCCACCAGGCTATCGATCAGATTCATATAGCTGGTCAAGGCGAACGCATTCTCCGCATTGCGAAGCATATACACCTCGTTCTTCGCCCTGATCATGCTCTCCCTGCTGGCATCCAGCTGCGCCAGATGGTCAGGACTTGGCGTATTGAGGTAATTGTTCAGCGAAGCAATCATCTGCCCGCTGGCCGTCGTCACTTCATTCATGCGCAGATAACGCTGCAGGATGTCGTTATATTGATCCTGTGTTTTCTGATTATAATAAGTAAGCGCTATCCAAATGATGACCATAATAGAGAGCACAACCGCCGCGAGTGTCCATATCTTCTTCTGAATGCTATTGTTCATGGCGCATCCTTCGCTTTCACCATCCGAATATCGGTGAGATACCCGTTCATATCAAGAGGCACCGTCTCACCCCTCAGCCACTCCATCATCAGCTGCACGCTGAGCTCGCCCATTCGGTCCGGCGACTGCTCAAGCATACCGTCCAGCTTCCCCTGAGCGAACAGCGCCTCTGAATCCTTGCCGTCGTCGAAGGTATAGATATGATACGGCTCGATCTGCGAGCGTCTGCCGATCTCGTAGAGCATCGCCTCCGCCATATTGGCATTCACCGCGATAAACGCGTCCACGTCCGGCACTCCATTCATGAGATCCTTGGTCGTCGCAATAACCTGTTCTCTCGTCGCCCCCGTCTCGGCATAAGCCATTCGGATATCGGGATAACGCTGCAGAACGTCCTGCAAACCGGCGAGCCGCTGCTTCTGATAATATTCCTGAATGGTATCCCCTAGCAAAATAACATCACCAGCTTCCCCCATATCCGCAACAAGCTGCACCGCTATGAGCTGCCCGGCCAAATAAGAATCCGAGCCGACATAGGTTCGGCGCAGACTCTCCGACATCGGCACATCGTTAGCGACTGTTATGACGGGAATGCCGTAGAAGGCAGCCTTGATTTTCGTTAAGCTTTTGAAATTATCGGAATCGAGGCCCTGAACAATAATGCCGTCCACCTTGGAGTCGATTGCAATCTCGATCCGCTTCAGGAATTCCTCCTGATTCATCCCGTAGCTGCCCCACACCTCAAGGCTGACCCCCTCCTCCTCCGCCTGTCGGAGCGCGCCTTGTCCCACCTTATCCCAGAACGGCGTCTCCAGCTCCTGCGTAATCAGCACCAGCCGCTGCTGCTGCTCGCCCTCCGAATAGCCGGCCCCCGGAAGCTGCCAGTCCGACCGAAAGACCTTCCCTGCGGACACGAGGGTGAAATAACATAAGGTAATCCCAATAAGGCCAAGAACGGCCAGAATGAATTTGCGCAAGGGCTTGTTCTCCTTTGTTCGATCCTGTCTGCTTTACAGAGATTATACCACGGTGAAGAGAGGGGCCGAACTGGTGCTGTTCTTTATTTTATCCTGTTCACCCATTTTTAGGATGGATATGGTAACCTAACGAAGTAACCTCTTAAATTCTGTGACAAACTTGAGGAGATGATCACCGTAAGCGCCAATAAGCGAATGCCCATTCTAATGCTTCTGCTGGTTATTTCAATAGCCGCCAATGGCTATCTGCTATTCGACAAGCAGTTCAACAAACGCCAAATACAAGAACAGAATCGCACACAATTATGGTCGATAGCCGTGAGCGGGGACAATATAGCCAACCACGCTGAGACATTCCTTCTTCATGCAGGGAGAGAGCGAGATGCAGCAGCCCAAGAACAGCTGAAGGAAAGCTGGAGAATCATGACTGGAGAGCTGAGCAGCATCCAGTTCCATC
This sequence comes from Paenibacillus sp. PL2-23, assembly GCF_040834005.1. NCBI lineage: Bacteria > Bacillati > Bacillota > Bacilli > Caryophanales > Paenibacillaceae > Paenibacillus > Paenibacillus sp. PL2-23. The sequence continues at coordinate 456,406 of NZ_CP162129.1, read as the reverse complement.
TTGGCACTTGGCGTGTCCACGACATGGAGGAGCACAGCCGCCAGTGGAGCTTGCTTCAGGTCAGCCTGCTTCGGGTTGGTAATGCGCTGAACGGCATGACGACCAAATTTCTGGAGCAGGGCTATATCTCCCTCAACGACAAGGAGGCGGATCAAATACAAGCCGCCGCCGAAATTTATAGACGAATGGCCCAGGAAGTGCAGAGCGAAGCCGCACACCCCGAACTGGTGATTGAAGAGCTGACGGAGCCTATGCTGCTGCTTGATCCCAGCTACTCCTACATATTAGACCGTTATCGAAAAAAGTAATGGCAACCACAACCGCCTTGGCAACGTCTAAATGTAAGAGATGGGCATACCCTTCCAAACAAAGGGGGAATCTGATTTGCAGAGAGCTTCGGAATTAACGATTGTAAACAAGCCGTTATGGGTCATCATTGGACTTATGATTATGGCCAGCTGGGTCGGCAACATCTGGTATTATCAGGCGATGCAGCTGGAGAAGCCGATTTTATTGAAGCATTATATGGAGATTAACGGCTATCAGAGCGATTGGATAGAGCTGAGCTACCTGGAGAACAACACGGGAGACAGGAGAATTACGGGCGTTCTGCTGGAGGAGCTTCCCATGCTTCGGCTGACGGTCCCTCCCCAGCCTAATACGTATTATAAGCACCAGGTGCTGAAGAAGGCTTATGGCGAGTGGAGAAAGGATGACCTCGGAGAGATGGAGCCTGTGCCGATCACGATTCGAGAGGCTACTGTCTTTTATAATGACGGACCGTCTGAAAAGGTGCCCATTGGTGAAATTAACGTGGTGTGGGAGAAAGAAGAGGGCTTACTGCAATCTTCCTCAAGCGGCAGCTCCTCGGACGGAACAGGCCACTACAGCGTAACGGTACAACAGCCCGTTATCTTGGAGCAAGTCGATGTCAGCTTCAGCGACAGGCTTGGCTCTTCTCTCGAGCTGTCCATGACGGGTAAGGACGCGGATGATCCCCATCCCCAGCTGCCTATGAGCTTGAATACCGGAGATCCGTTGACATTCAATTACAAGTGGAGCCTGCCGGAGGAGCTGCCTGGGGCCTCTGAGGTGTACAAGGCATCCATTCTGCTAACCTTCCAGACAGAGGACGGGAGAACGGTGCATGAGCGGATCCCCCTTTCTTTCAATCACTATTTAGATGAGAAACAAATCAAAGAGCTGGTCCGCCTCGGGGGTGATCCATCATGAAGCCTGACATTGCCAAATCATTAAGAGAGCTCGGTTGGGGGCTTATATTTACGCTAGTTGACTTTCATCTGGGGGTCTTCGATATTCTCCCGGACGTCATTGGATATGTGATAATTCTGCTCGCGCTGAATAAGCTTCGCGCCGGAGAAGGCAACTTTAAGCCGGCCCGATGGCTTGCAGCCGTCCTCATCCCCTTGTCGCTGCCGCAGCTTGTGACCAAAACAAACCTGGACCTGAATGACCTCGGCGCCGCGCCAATGGAAGTACACCTATACACACAGGGGATGACTGTCCTGCACGGGCTGCTTCTATATTTTATTTTCCGAGAGATATATGCACACTTCAAGCCGCTTGCCCCAGCAGAGCTAATGTACTCGCTATTCGTTAGGCTGAGGCTATACATGGCGCTGTTCGCCGCACAGCTTATTATTTATCCATTCCTATTCAATTGGAGCGAAAGCTTGATGACTCCGTTCATTCTGCTGGGTGCTGCGATGCTGATCTCGGAGCTACTGCTCATTCGGATACCGTTCCGTCTATCTCGTGTTAGATTGGATTCTGGCGGCGTGGAGAAGGAATTGGGGAATAGGATTGATCAAAGGATATAGTGCAAAGTGAAAGGATAATCGGCTTGAGACGACTAATCAAATTATGCTGCTGGATCTTATATATCCTATACCTATTTGTTCTCTTTAAATATTTGGTTTTAGATAGACTTCACTTTTATGGTGGAAATAGATCGTATAATTTGATTCCATTTGATTCTATTTCACAATATCTAAACAACAAAGAAAAATATAATAACAACATTTGGTTTATGAATCTCGTTGGAAATCTGATCATGCTAATGCCGTTCGGCGTATTATTGCCGATGCTATACAGTGAATTAAGAAAGCTTAGGATTTTTATCGTTTTACTCCTCGGCATTAATTTGTCGATAGAGATTGGTCAATACATGATGGGCTTAGGCAGCTTTGACGTTGACGATGTCATTTTGAATGCCTCAGGAGCGTTGGCCGTTTATTTGTTCATATGGACGGTTCTATACAAGACCTTGCTGCGAATCGAGGCTCAAAAACCGACCAAACAGATAAACCATAATAATATACAAACCAGAGGGGGTAACCGGTAACCGTATGGGAACGCTGATCAAATGCCGAGTTTGCCATCAAAACGTATCTTCAACCGCATCATTTTGCCCTCATTGCGGTGATCGGTCGCGCGAGCCGCTAATGGACACTTTAAAGTATGGTTTATTAGGATTTGTGGTTGTTGGAGTAGTTGTGCTCATTGTGGTTGGCATTATTAATTATATTGTGTATTGAGAGTAGTAGGTGAATCTGGAACATCTATTCGTGCGGGGAACGGCGGTGGGGAGCGACAAAGCGCGCCTCGACGAAGGCCGTGGTCATTTCCGCATAGAAATGACCACCCGAGCGCCTCGGCGCATCCTCCGGCCGACCTTGCCGTTGATAATCAAAATTCCGGTAACGCAAAGCTGTCGCCGGTTTCATGAATCCATTGCTTTAATCGATCATTCAGCTCTTTGCGTTTAGCGGCATACACCACGTTGTGGGCTACATTCACCTGCTCATACGGGTCCTCCTTCAGATGAAACAAAAGCCAAGGCATTCCCTCAAACTCCCCATTCGACGCGAGCTTTATCTTCCGAACAATGAATCGTAAATATGGCATGCTCCGTTCCATACGCCGCTTCTACCCTGATTACCGAACCATTAGCATCGCTGCATGGCGAGGCGGAAGCACGGACTGACGCTTGGGTATACGCAGAAGCATGGTAGAATACGTTCACAAACCATACTTCTCCGGAATGGGGTATGCAGGTCCTTTGGATGAGAGAATGCCGCTCCTGATCCGGCGGATTATCCGGTGTATACGTTAAATAATGAGCGCCTGACGAGGAGCACCAGCTCGCCTGAACCAAATAACCATTCTCCACATTCCAAGCCATCGATTGGCTTCCTGCGACGTTTTTCTTCCGTTTGTCCCGGAAAAGTGTCTCTGACAACCGACTCAGCTTGTCGCTTGTCGGCATCCAGCCGCTCGTATCTGCGGCTTCGCCCTTCACATGATACAGGATGTCAATTTCTTGTTCCGCCCTCGCCTGCACGCGGAATACATCCAAGAAGAGCTTGCTTGTTACAGCGTTTATCCGTGTAATGCTGCAGCCTCGGTAGGCTTCCTCGTTCCAGGTGCACATGTCCGTCGGCAGCAATATCTTCCCCTGCATAAGATAGTCATCCTGCATCCAATTCACATCGGAGACAACCCAGCTTCCCCAGCTTTCCTGCTCATAGGCTATTCGGCGCCCGTCTGCAGGCGGTTGGTCGTGTCCGTCTATACAGAATGTATTGTGCGAATACGTATGCTTGAACCAAGCATAGTGTATGGGAACCGCATAAGCGACCGTCCCTGGATCATCAATCAACGGGATATCGCCGATACCATAGGAGATACCCAGACGATCCATATGGTCATGCTCCCCGCCGAACGGACTGTGTTTTACGAACAAATAAGGTCCGTCTGGACGACTAATTTTTGTGTAGCCGCTCGCTGCTAATGAACAATCGGACTGAATGAGACGTTCCAGCTCCCTGCGCTCAGCCGCAGGCTGCTCTAAGGTCATCAACTCCTTCCCGAACAACAAAGCCAGGTAGGAGTCGCGCGAAGTCCCTTCTCTACTGTATAACTCCCTTAGCAGGCCTTGGTAGGCTTCGTCGCCGTACCAATCCAACGCAACTTCGTAATAAGGAATATAGTTGTATATGCTATCCCCTCTCTTCCAATCGTTCACATTCGCGAATTTCCCGTTATTCAACAGCAATTGCAACGGATGATCAAACATGCTCTTGAAGATGCTGTTGATCTCCGGGTCATTGCGGCAATCCCACGCTGTTCCTTCTACCGTTACAGCATATTGAATCAGGGCACCTATGACATAATAATGATAACCAAAGGAGCCCTCATACCAGAACCCGTCGGCAAGAACCCCCCGCTTCAGTTGGTCATGAAGTCCATAAGGCCCTTCCAGCCCTGCGGCTTGAACCTCTTGATCTTGTAAAAGAAAGCCAAGAACCGCAATGGCCGAAGTGATATGAACGGCATGGTTATGAAGCTGCTCCTCTTTGTACTGAATCAAGAAGAGCGCGCAGGGACGAAACAGTCCTTCCAAGATGAAGTCTCGTTCCTTCGAGGTGAAACACTCTTCCAGATATTGATAGCCCATGGCTAAATCCAGTATCCAATGGGCTTCATCGAGCGTTTGCGCAAATAGCTTGCCGGGCCCGTTATATGGAATATCGCCATGGACGACATACGTTTCGTATACTCTCGCATATTGGAGAAAGGTCTCCTTCATCCACTCCAACAAGCTGGCATCTTGTTCGATGGCATACAGAATACTCCCCTGCTTCAGCAGCTGTCCCAGCTGATGATGAGCAAGACCGACCCAGGCAGAGTCAAACGGTTCACCCATCCAGATCTGATCGCAGTGGGGACACTTATGCGTCTTTGGGTGATTCCATGAGAATTGCAGACGAGCACCGTCCTGCCGGCAATGATAGTAATGCCCCCAATTCGCTGCTTGCTTCGCTTCCAGCTCAAGCCGTACTTCCTTCGCTCTTCTTGCTTGTTCCCGAATATGACCAACAGCACCCTGAAATTCCGGGCGGCTTGCGTTGGAACGAAGCCTTGCAAGCCTCGATGTAAGCATATTGATTCCCCCTGCGAGCAAGCTCTCGCTTGCCTACTTTAAATATTGTTGTCTGAATTCCGAAGGCGTCATCCCGATGTGCTTCTTGAAGGTATCACTGAAGGAACGGCGATCCTCGTAGCCAAGAGTCAGCGATACCTCTTGTACCTGTTGGCCATCCAACAGCATCGCCTTCGCTTCGTTCATTCGATGCTGCGTGATAAACTGCAGAACGGTAGTCCCGGTCACCTTTTTAAAGAGATTGGCGAAATAACTGCTGCTTAAGTGCACATATTCCGCAATATCGGCTACCTTTAATTCCTCTTGGAGACGGCTTCTAATGAAGGCGCAAGCCTTGTCGATGAGCTCTTCCGATTCCGAACGACGCTGCTCATTGATCAGCATACAGCCCTGCTCACACATGTCATGCAAGATCTGAAACAAATCTGCTAGCGACTCCCGATCCTCCTGACGCCGCTCTCGCGCGCTCGCTTCCAGCAGCTCCATCTGCTCCTTCGGCAGCTTCTCCAGCAGCACTCGGATCACCGATGAGAATAGCTCATCATAAACACTCAACATATAAGAAGGTTCCGGCAGCCCTTCCACGTCTGTTAACAATCTTTGAATATGCTGCAAGTATTCTCTTGATTTCTCTTTGTTGCCGGATCGAATCGACATCAGCCAGCTATCCACTTCGCCAAGGGGCAGACCCGGCTGCTGCTGGCGCTTTGGAATGTCCCCATAATCGAACACCCCGTTGCCTTCCGTGTAGAAGTGATAGGATAAGGCCTGCAGCGCCTGTACGTACGATTGACGCAAGGAAGTGACATCGGGAACGGGTAAGCCGACGCCGACCGAGACTGTAAACTTGGTGTATGTCCCGATATTCTCTCTGCACAGCTCGGCCAGCTTGGTCACTGTAATCGTCGATGTCAGATTCACCACCGCGGCGAATCGACCCGGAGAGATTCGGACGACCTTCCCCTTTGTGAACTCTACAATGGTTTCCTCAACAATATTCTGCAAGGAGAATTGCAGCAGCTCCACCTCTTGGACGGAGGTTTCAATACTCTTTTCCGAGAATTGGTCAATCTCGAAGAGAAATACTTGAAGATTGCAGGGGTCTATCGGCAGATCCAGGTATTCCCACCTGCGTTCCGCGTGATGATAGCTGGTTTTATACTGTAACAACAAGGAGAGATACTCATGGATCATGACCGGCTTGAGCTGCTCCAGCTGTCGTTCCATCCTTTGCACACGCTCTGCATCCCTTAGCTCTGCCTCGATTGCTTCCTTCGCTTTCTCCACGACCGCAATCATCTCGTCTTCTGTGAAGGGCTTGGTAATATAATCGAACGCGCCGAGGCGAATGGCCCTCTGCGCGTATTCGAAATCGCTATATCCACTCATCAAAATCACCTTGCAAGCAGGCAGCGCCTTCATGACTCGCTCCGTCAGGTCCAAGCCGTCCATATGAGGGAGGCGTATATCCGATATGACCAAGTCCGGAGACAGCTCGAGAATACTATCCAAGCCTTCTGTGCCTGTCATCGCAGTGCCGACGACTTCCATCCCCATGCTTTTCCAAGGAATTTCTTCCGTTAGCCCATCAAGCACTGTAGGTACGTCATCGATAATGAAAACCTTATAGGACTTCTTGAGCTTGTCTTCGGCCATAATGTTCACTCCCCCCGCCTTACTACCCCTTAACAGAGCCTGCCGTCACTTGCATAAACGATTTGTTGGCAAAAATGTATACAACCAAGATCGGAAGAATCGACAAGCAAGCTCCGGCCATCATCAAGTGGGTTTGTTCCGCGGCGGAATACCCGTACCGAAGCTGCGCCAATCCTACAGTCAATGGTTGAAGATTCGGCGAGTTCATCGTAAATACGAGAGGAAGCACGTACTCATTCCACGCCCCGCGGAAAGCGAATAATGCAATTACGCCCAAACCCGGCTTTAACAAAGGTAATACGATCCGCCAATATACGGAGAGGAACCCGCTTCCGTCAATATAAGCCGCTTCATCCAAGTCTCTCGGCACGGCTTTCAAGAAGCCGAGCAGGATGAAGAACGCGCCGGCATGCGAGCTGGTTAATACAATGATCAACCCCCAAAGCGAGTCATTCAAGCCTAGGGCAATCATGAGGTCGAACTGGGGACGCATGACAATGGCACCGACAGATATAAACATGGTGGAGGCTTGCAGCGCAACAACAAACCTTTTCCCGATAAAATTTCTTCGATCCACTACATAAGCAGCCATTGATGAAACAATTAAAGTCAGAATCGTTGTCATACTGCTGATATATAAGCTGTTCCATGTAAACTTTGCAAAGTTAGCCTGCTTCCATGCGGTCACATAGTTTTCGAATCTCCAGTCACTTGGCAAGATGGTCGATCCTGCCGTTAATTCCAGATTGGATTTGAAGGACCCCAGGAACGTCATAAGCACCGGATAGAGTGTCACAATGGCTAATACCAGGAGGAATGACCACTTGATGACTGCTGAAAGATGGCTAGATATCGCTCTCACTGCTAATCCCCCCTGTTAGTCATGACTCGTTCGCTTCGAAAAATAAAAATAGAGGATCGTAATCACGCCTACGATTAAGGCCGTGACGAAAGCGGCTGCGCTGCCGTACCCAAATTGCTGAACCGTTGCATCTGAGCCCCCGGCGAACGGAAACAGCAGCTTGTAAACATACAAGAACATAACCTCTGTTTTGCCGATCGGCCCGCCCTCTGTTAAGACCATAATGCTTTCGTACCCTTTGAGCGATGTTATAATGGCTAGCATAACGATCATCTGCATCACGCGGCCCAGCAGCGGAATCGTGATAAACCAGAACTTCTGTACCGCATTCGCTCCGTCGATTGATGCACTTTCATACACATCCTGCGGAACGCTTTGAAGTCCGGCGATAAACAGCAGCATATAATTCCCGACAGCTCCCCATATGGCCACAATAATCGTTGTCAGCATCGCGTATTTGGGACCCAGCCAGCCAATGGGCTCCGAGATGATCCCGAGACTCATCAATAGCTGGTTCAGCATTCCATTGTAGGAATTAAAGATGACATAGAACACAATTGCGATGACCGCGGTACTCACGATCGTCGGCATGAAATAAATCGCTTTGAGCAAATTTCTTCCTAAGAACGCTCTATTTAAAATGACCGCCAGAACCAACGAAATGGGAATGGTGAAAATCAGCTTGCCGCCGGCATAAATGAAGGTATTTTGCACCGATTCCCAAAACAGATGATCTTGCCCTAGCCGAACAAAGTTTTCAAGTCCAATAAAGATAGGCGTACCGTATCCTTGATAATCATAAAACATGTAACGAATCGCCCACAGAATGGGATAAATGCCAAGAGCCAGAGTTAACACAACACTGGGTAACAAATATAACCAGGTTTCTCCCCATTGTTTCGCGACTCTCATGTAATCCACCATCTCTCTATCATCTTAGAATTAGAACGAGGGCTTGTCGGGCCCTCGTTCGCCACCTATTACTTACTGCGCAAGCTCTTTGGGTCAAAGCTTGGATCTACAGGGAATACCTCACCGCTTGCCTTCACTTTCTCCAACGCCGCGTTGTATCTTGCGTTCACATCGGCAATGATTGCCGCTTTGTCCCCGCCTTCGATAATGTACCGGAACAAAGCGTCCGCATAGTTCAAGCCGTCTGGTGTAACGGCAGGAATCTCCGGCCATACACCGTCAAACTCCGTGATTAAGAATCCGTCGATTCCTTTGGCTTCAGGCTTCTTTGCCCCGTCCGTAATATGTGGAATAATGATGATTCCGAGACCTTGCTCGTGATAAGGCTGCAATACTTCCTTGCTGTACATATGGGAAATAAACTTCCAAGCCGCATCCTTATGTTCGCTTTCGCTGCTCAACCCTAGGAACGTTCCTGTTCCCACCACGGCGGATGCTCCGTTGCGCTCCCCGGTAAGCGTCGGCGCGATTGCAACTCCCCAGTTCACTTCCGTTGGGAATTGAGTGTTGTACACGCCCGGCTCAACAGAATAAGACAGGTACATGCCGATCTTCCCTTGAGCGAACTGCGCGCGCAGCGGGTCAATAGCAAGCGCTTCGAAACCGGGAAGCAAACTTCCATCCACCTTCATCTGACGGAACGCTTCGGCTAACTCACCATACCCAGTGAAATCGAATGCTCCTGTTTTCATGTCATATCCCTTATGCCCATACCCGCTTAGCGAGAGGATCGGGTTGCCCGCTCTACTGAAGGCTGACGACGGATTCTTGAAGTCCATGGCCAGACCGTAAGCCCCTTCAGCCTTCCCTACCTCTGTAATTTTTTTGGCAGCTTCCACCAGTTGTGCAAGAGATTCAGGCGGCGCTTCGATTCCTGCCTTCGCGAACAGGTCTTTGTTGTAAATTAAACGCTGTGTCGTTCCGATGTGCGGCAGGCTGTACAGCTTACCGTCAAATGTGCTGGCCCCGTCAACAGGCTTATACTGCGACAGCATCTCCGGCGTCACATAGGAATCAATCGGCTCCAGATATCCTTTCTTTACAAACTCGCTTATTACGCCTGTCTTGATTCGCAATACATCCGGCGCTTGCGCTGTGGAATATGCAATATCGACAGCTTGCTTGAAGTTGTCGGACAACACATTCAGTTCAACCTCAATGCCGTCTTCATTTGTTGCGTTGAAATCACTAATGATTTGCTTGATATATTCTGCGTCGTGGCGATCATCCGTCCAATATTTAATGACGGTCTTTTCTTGCGGTTCTGCTTTTTGCCCATTCTCTGATTTCTGTGCAGTCTTTGGACTTTCCGTATTGCTGCTGTTGTTCGAAGAACATGCGGCTAGGACGATGATAAGCGTTACACAGAGCAAACGAAGAAATGTTTTGTTTACCACAGCATACAACTCCCCTTTGGATTAAATGAAATGGTTCTCCTTCATTGTAGAGGAATGAAAAGGCTTACCGTGTGATCCATTCCTGCGGTCTACGGGGGCAATTTCTACTCACTTCCCATCGATCGAGGGAGCTCGTAAGTCACAGTTGTTCCGCTTCCAGGCTTGCTTTGAATGATCAGAGAAGCCTCCCCCCCATAATATAGGCGTAATCGTTGACTGATATTATGCAGCGCGTATCCGCTTGACTGCTCCTCGGGGTCGAAGCCCTTCCCGTTGTCTTGAATGCAAATTTGGATTCGATCCTCTTCCGTCGTCTTTATATGGATTTCCAGCTCTCCGCCCTGCGTGATGTCAGAGAAACCATGTAGAATCGCATTCTCGACGACCGGCTGTAACAGCACTCGAAGCATAGGAATCTCCGGATCAACCTCCTCGTCAATCACTATCTCATGCCGGAACTTCCCGTCGTAGCAAAAACTTTGCAATGTTATATATTCGGTCACATGGGTCAACTCCTTGGAGAGCGTGGTGATCTCCTCTCCGTTGTTTAAGCCCAATCGAAACAGCCTGGATAATGAGGTTATCATCTGTTTCACATCGTCGATCCGAGCCCTCCTCGCCTTCCAGTACATCACATTCAATGTGTTGTATAGAAAATGAGGGTCGATTTGAGCAGAAAGCGCTTTAATTTCTGAGTTTCGCTTCTCCCGCTCTGCCTCTCTCACCTCGGTGAATAATTGCTGAATCTGATCCAGCATCGTATTGAAGCGTTGACCCACTTGAGAGATTTCATCATCATGATAGCCTTTAAATCTTACGGATAGATTGTTATGCCCTACCTGCTTCATAACGTTTCGAAGCATGATTAGCGGCTTAAGCAAGTAGGAGGTAAGCAGATTGGATAATAAAAATGCCAGCAGCACACAAACCGTAATGAGCAGCAGCGTCGTCCATTTAATCCACTGCACTTCCTGAAGGAGGACCTTCTTGGACTGCACCCTTACAAGCTTCCATGCAGGCACCGTCTTTAAGGATTGCGAGGTGACCATCTGATCTTCACTGCTTCCGTATGAGGGGGTTCTGTCGCCAAGCACAGACATATTGGCTTCATTCAGCAGGAAGGTCTCTCCCTTAAACTGACGAAACTGCTGTTCGAACATGCCGTAAAAGCTGCCTTCTCTCACATTCACCACTAGATAGGAATCCGGGACCTGGCTGTTAGACAACACTTCAATTACATAGGTCACTACCCTCTTGTTCCCCTCGAACAGCTCATCCTCATGCGCTTCAATCCACACGGAGGGGCCTTGAGCCTGACTGACTCTCTCATACAGTTCTGTCTTGTAGAAGGAGACATTGGAGCGCGCGGAAGTAAAGGGATGAAAATCACCGATGGGGGTGGCTACCATAATGTCCGTAATCATCGGTTCATTCAACCTCGCTTGTGTAAATACGGTGTCTAATGCCCCAGCATGGGAATAGAAGCGACTCGCATCATTGTTGCTCACATCGTTCATGGCTTTCTGGAACGACTCATGAATCATGATGGTGAGAACAGATGTCAAAAAAAATCTGATCTTCTCATCAATGCTTTGGGTAGAACGGACCAGATTGTCCTGATGGAGCTCAATGGCGTTCTTCTGTACGACATAGGAAGCAAGCGAATAGGAAACGAGGCCGGTCAAGGCAATGGAACAGGTCGTTAAGATTGTAAACGAAAACCAGATTCTTTGTTTAAACGATAGTTTTCTGAAATTCATTGGTTTCCTTCTCCTTTGCAAGCTGCATCTGCCCGGCGTTCAGAGGGTACTCCCTGTATTGACTTATCGACTGTATAGGTTCGTCCTACAAACGATCAAATCAGAAACCATCCTGAGCAAGTATGTGCAACTCCATCATGCAACAGATGGTATTCCCAACACAACCTGCAACCTTCCATTTAACTGATTGTTGGGAGCTATTACGTTGAATCCGCTCTCCTGCGTGCTAGAGGCATTTATTTGTGAAGGGGATGGGTGGTTTGGAGCAAATAGACGTGTCAGAAACGTCTAAATGTGCGGGGAACGGTGGTTTGGAGCAAATAGACGTGCCAGAAACAACTAAATGTGCGGGGAACGGTGGTTTGGAGCAAATAGACGTGCCAGAAACAACTAAATGAGCGGAGACCGGTGGTTTCGAAGCAAATAGACGTGCCAGAAACGTCTAATCGGGCGGGCGGGATGGGTTATGCGGGGGACGGCGGTCGGGAGCAATGAAGCGCGTCACGGCGGCGGCCGAGGTCATTTCCGCACGGAAATGACCACCAGTAAGCGCCTCGGCCCTGCGCCGACGTCACTGCACAACGGCGCGCCAGCCGCCGCTTGCTGTTACGTCCAGCGCGCCCGGCAGCTCGGCCGCGTAGCCTTCGCAGATGAAGCCGACAACCTCGGCGCCGTCCTCCAGCTCGACCTTGCCGATGCCGAGCGGAGCCGGGATACCGGCGACGAAGGCGCCGAGCCGATCGAGCGGCATCTCCCACACCTCCAGCGTTATGGAGCCGCCGCCAGTCTGCCCCTTAACAAGCCCCGGCTTGGCCGGAGTGGTCGGCAGCTTCAGCATGCGGTAACGCGCAGCGGTGGCGGCTTCGCGGAGGAAGACAGCCCCATGGGCCAGCATTTGGACCTCCAGCGGAAAGCCCCTCATATGCAGACCGCATACCGCGATTCGGATCTTTTCCATTTCTTTTTCCTTATCCATTAGCGTTCATACCCCTTCCTTCATCGCTTCCAGCTCATCAGACCGCATTGTCCCTGTCTCCGCGCCGTTAACAAACCTAAGAGCGACACCCCGGACCAGCGCTTCCTGCTCGGCGGTAGAGAACAGCGTAATGCCGAAGGGCAGCCGATCTCCCGCATCCTCCGATGGCACAGCTGCTCCGCACAGATTCAGCAGGTTGCAATGGTTCGTATAACGTCCCATGGCACTGTTGGTTCCAATGGGATCGGCCAGCACTTGCTCGCGCGTCCACGTCCCGCCTGCTGTCGGCATGGCCAGCACCGCGCCCTTCAGCTGGCGATGGGCAGCCCGCTTCATACGCTGCAGCCGGTGAATGGCGCTGAACAACGAAGCAGCCGTATGGCGCTCATGGGCACCGGAACGCAGAATGCGCTCGGTGACCTCGAACGTCTCCCCTGGGTGCGACTCGACAAATTCACCCAAGCCTGCCCAGCGTTCCGCCGCATAAGGTCCCTCATATAGAAGAAGAGCAGCCTCTGTATACAGAGAGACCTCTATCGTCTCTACAGCAAGGCCCATGGAGCACAAGCGCTGAACCGCCCTCTCCCATGCGGTCCGGTAAGCATCCGCGAATGGACCATGCCATGAGAGCTCCTCCAGACGCGGAATCAAGACGCGCTCCGGCAGCTCCTGTGCACAGGCGGGCAGCTCACGCGACCACGCATCCTCCTCGCAGAACCCACGCGCAATGCGGTCAACCGTCAAGGCGTCCTCCAGCGTCGAGGCGAACACCGTCACGCAGTCGAGACTTTCGCATGCGGGCACCACGCCGCGAACCGGCCATGAGCCGAGGCTCGGCTTATAGCCGACGAGACGGTTCAGCAGCGCGGGCACACGGCCCGAGCCCGCTGTATCCGTGCCGAGTGCGAACGCTGCATGCCCCCGCGCAACAGCGACAGCGGAGCCGCTGCTGGAGCCGCCGCTGATCAACTCCGGACGAAGCGCGTTATGCGTCTCGCCGTAAGGACTTCTGGTGCCGACCAGCCCCGTTGCGAACTGATCCATGTTCGTCTTGCCGATTGGGATGGCGCCTGCCGCGACAAGCCGCTTGACGACCTCCGCGTCCTGGGACGGCTCATAAGCAAATGCGGGACAAGCCGCCGTCGTCGGCGCAGCCGACCAGTCGATATTATCCTTAATGGCGAATGGAATGCCCCATAGCGGAGCGTCGTCCATACGCAGATGCTCCAGATTCCGCAGATAGGGCTCCACGCGACCAAGCTCCGGCGGCGTAATCCATATGTTCATGCCGGCGTCGGCTTCCGCCCGTTGTATAATGGCAAGCACAACCTCCCTTGGCGTCGTCCCCCCACTTCGGTACAGCTCCCGCAATCCTTCTACCGTCAGCACCGCTGGCTGTTTTTCGGCTGGCATAGCTACTCCCCCTATCCCGTCTGCTTCAAAATACTCACAATCAATTGTCCCGACTGCACAGCTTCGCCAGGACCAACAAAGATGGAGCCGACTACGCCGTCACAAGGCGCTTGCTGCGCAAATTCCATCTTCATGCTCTCTTGAATGAGCAGGGTATCGCCCTTGCGCACCGCCTGTCCGGCAGAAGCGACCACCTTCCATACACTGCCCGGCATATTGCTTCTTACAGCAATGGCGTCTGCAGGCAGCGCCTCCTCCTCTGCTGGAGGGGCTGTATCCTGCTCGGACACATATTCCGCAAGCCCAAGCTTCTTCCAGCTGTCGCGCTCCGCCTGGAAGGCCGCCTGCTGCGTCTCCCGGAATGCCGCCGCACTGTCTTCAATGGATTCGAGGAAGCGCAAATATTCACCAAGATCGAACGTCGTCTCCTCAATATCGGCTTCGAACCGGCCGCGAAGGAAGTCCTCCCGCATGACCAGCAGCTCCTCGGGGGATACCGGATAGAATCGAATCTGGTCGAAGAAGCGAAGCAGCCAAGGCTGCCCCGGCTTAAAGCTGGCCGTCGGCCGCAGCTTGTTCCACATCTGCACGGTGCGTCCGACAAACTGGTAGCCGCCGGGGCCTTCCATGCCGTATACGCACATATAGGCTCCGCCAATACCGACCGCGTTCTCCGGCGTCCAGGTGCGGGCCGGATTATATTTGGTCGTGACCAGACGGTGGCGCGGGTCGGTCGGCGTCGCGACAGGCGCGCCGAGATAGACGTCCCCAAGACCAAGCACCAAGTAGTTGGCGTCGAACACAATCCGCTTCACGTCATCCATGCTGTCCAGCCCGTTGACGCGTCGAATAAATTCAATATTGCTTGGACACCAAGGCGCATCCGGCCGGACGTTCTGCTGATAGCGGTCAATCGCCTCCTGCGTGGCGGGATCGTCCCAGGACAGCGGGAGCTTCACAATACGGGACGGCACCTGAATGGATTCCAGCGGCGGCAGACCGCGATCAATCTCCGCAATACGGAGGCAAGCATCGCGAACCGTCATCCGCGACGGGTCAATATGAATTTGCAGCGAGCGAATGCCCGGCGTCAGATCCAGCACCGGCAGACTGCCGTCATCCCGAATGGCCTGCATCAGGGCATGCGCTTGGAAGCGCAGCTTCAGATCCAGCTCCATGGGGCCGTACTCCACCAGCACATATTGATCCCCGCAGCAGCGGATGGTCATGGGGAACGCTCGCCCCTCCGTCTCCCTGACCAGCACGGGATAATCTGTAGAGAATTCCGCAGCGGTCGATGCAGGCAGCGGCGATCGCGACAGCCCCTTGCGCTCTCCCTGTCCAATCGCGTCCAGGCAGTCCTCCAGCTCCGATCTTAGCGAGTCGGCCTGCTCCAGCGTCAGAAGACGGAAGCGAAGCTTGTCGCCGGGATGCAGCTGGCCAAGCTTCCACAGCTCTGCCGTGGCGGTTGTAGCCGGACAGACAAAGCCGCCCAAGCTCGGGCCGTCCGGTCCTAGCAGAATGGGCATATCGCCCGTCAAATCCAGCGTGCCGATGGCATAGGCGTTATCGTGCAGATTGGACGGGTGCAGCCCGGCCTCGCCGCCGTCCTCTCTAGCCCATAGCGGTGCAGGCCCAATCAGCCGAACGCCCGTCCGGGAGCTGTTGAAGTGCACCTCCCATTCCGTCTCTGTCAGCTGATCCAGATAGCCCGGCAGCAGGAACTCCTCCGTGCAATGCGGTCCCGGCACAACGCCAATGGTCCATGTCTGCGTCATAGCGGGACGCAGCGTCACGTCCAGCTCTGCACTCACGCTATCCACTGCGCCAGCCCCTTCAATAGCAGCTTGCGCCTTGCGCACTCTCAGCACATCGCCCGTCCGGATGGCGCGTCCGCCATGCCCGCCGAAGCCGCCCAGCGTAAACGTCGAGGAGCTGCCCAGAATATGCGGCATATCCAGTCCGCCCGCTACCAGCACATAAGCCCGCATGCCGACCTTCGCTTCC
Source organism: Paenibacillus sp. PL2-23 (assembly GCF_040834005.1). Taxonomy (NCBI): domain Bacteria; kingdom Bacillati; phylum Bacillota; class Bacilli; order Caryophanales; family Paenibacillaceae; genus Paenibacillus; species Paenibacillus sp. PL2-23. The sequence continues at coordinate 440,397 of NZ_CP162129.1, read as the reverse complement.
CCGAACTCCAGCACTTGACCGCGCTTAGCCGCTACCGGCTTATACATGGGGATAGACTCTCCATCCAGCGCAGGCTCCATGTCGGCGCCGGTCACACATAACGTCATATCGCAGCGCAGACGATACGAGCCGCCGCGCAGGGTCAGCTCCAGACCCGGCGCGTCATCGGGATTGCCCAGCAGCTTATTGCCAATGCGGAACGACAGTGTATCCATCGGCCCGCATGGCGGCACGCCAACATCCCAGTAGCCGGCGCGTCCGGGATAGTCCTGCACCGTTGTCTGCACGCCGCCGTCCAGCACCTCAATGGCCCGCTCCTCCGGCTGGAAGCTCCCCAGCATGCGCGTATAGACTTGACCCGAGACACAATCCTCGTGCGCCAGCAGCTCCTCCACGTACTGCAGGTTCGTTGTTAAGCCGTAGAAGCGCGTCTCCGCCAAAGCCGAAGCCAGCTTGCGGAGGGCTTCCTCACGATTCGCGCCGCGCACAATAACCTTCGCCAGCATGGGATCATATAGCGTGGTGACCGTCAATCCATCCTTCACCCACGTCTCGTTGCGGGCTTCCCGCGAGAACACCGCCTGATCCAACTGCCCTGCGCTGGGACGGAAGTCCTGCAGGCAGTCCTCGGCATAGATGCGCGCCTGAATGCTATGTCCTTGCGGCACCGGCACAAGCGCGTCCAGCCCCGTCAGCTCATCCGCCGCCTCGCGCACCATCCATTCCACCAGATCGACCCCGAGCACCTCTTCCGTAACCCCATGCTCCACCTGCAGCCGAGTATTCACCTCAAGGAAATAATATTCACAGGTTGACGGGTCGTACAAATATTCCACCGTACCCGCGCTGCGGTAGCCCGTCTCGGCCGCCAGCCTGCGGGCGGACTCCAGCATGCTGGCGCGCACCTCCTGCGGCAGGTTCGGCGCCGGCGTCTCCTCAATAACCTTCTGATTGCGGCGCTGAATGGAGCAGTCCCGTTCACCTAACGCAACCACCTCACCGAACCGGTTGCCGAATATTTGCACCTCGACGTGACGAGCCTTCGCAATATACTTCTCCAGAAATAACCCGCCATTGCGGAAGTTCGTTTCCGCAAGATGCCGAACCCCCTCGAACGCCGCCAGCAGCGCCGCTTCGTCCTCGCACACCCGCATGCCGATGCCGCCGCCGCCAGCCGTGCTCTTCAGAATGACGGGATAGCCGATACGCCTGGCTTCCGCCGCGGCCTCGCCCGCCTGCTCGATCAGCCCCGTGCCCGGCAGCATTGGCACGCCAGCGCGCTCCGCCGCCTCCCGCGCGGAATGCTTCAGTCCGAACGTCTCCATCTGCTCCGGCGTCGGACCAATAAACACGATGCCGCGCTCACGGCAAGCCCTGGCGAAAGCGGCATTCTCACTAAGGAAGCCATAGCCGGGATGAATGGCTTGCGCGCCCGTATCGAGCGCTGTCTGAAGAATAAGCTCCGCGTCCAAGTAGCTTTCCTTGGCGGGACCGTCCCCGATCAGTACCGCCTCATCGGCGTGATCTACATGGAGACTGTCTTGATCGGCCTTCGTGTAGACGGCTACAGACTGGATGCCCATATGGCGAAGCGTCCGCTCGATGCGAACCGCAATAGCGCCTCGGTTGGCGATTAATATTTTGTCGAACATAAGCTATCACTCTCCCGATCTCTAGTTATTCCAGATGAGGACCCGCACCGGGGTCGGATTATAGGCGTTGCAAGGATTGTTAAGCTGCGGACAGTTGCTGATCAGAGCCATCGTCCGGCACTCCGAGCGAAGCTCGACATATGCGCCTGGCGAGGAGACGCCATCCGCGAATGTCAGTCCGCCCTCCGGCGTAACCGGCACATTCATAAAAAAGTTAATGTTCGGGGCGAGATCCCGCTTCGTATAGCGCTCTCCCTCAGGATGCTTCGCCAGCTCCAGCATGAACGTGTCGCGGCAGTTATGCATATGAAGCTTCTCATGAGCGTAACGAACCGTGTTGCTCTGCGCCGAGCAGGACCCGCCAAGCGTATCATGCCTGCCGCAGGTGTCCGCTAAAATTGTAAGCAGTTTTTTGCCCGATTCTGCCCGAAGCACTGTTCCCGCCGTCAAATAAATATTGCCTTGGCCCGTTATCGTGCGGGTCGCGCTGTAGTGATCCTCCGGATTATCCGCGTCATAGAACAGCGTATCCGCCGCCTGATTGCCCTCCAGATCGACGATCCGCAGCACCTGACCCGGCTTCAGCTCATGCATCCAGCCGTCACCTGCCGGAATAATGGCATCGTAGATGGCCGTCTCCGCCAGTCTCTCGCTCTCCACTCGGTTAAAAGTCGTCATTCGCAATCTCCTCCTATCGGCTGCTGCGGCGCAGCGCGTAATAGCTCCATGTATTCTCATAAGCACGTCGGTTCTCAGGCCGGAATTGCACGCAATAGTCGTCCTCGCCGACCTCTCCTGCGGTCTGCCCCACCTCTACCAGCACCGGCACCGACGGATAGTCCTTATTGGGATCAAGCGGGTTCGGTGTATTGGACAGTAGCAGCAGGATATCCATCTCCGCGCGAAGCGTAATGGCCGCCCCGCGCTTGCAATGACCGGAATGGAATGTCATCGCGCCGCTCTCGTCGCAGCTCACCTTCGAGAACAGATTCACAACCGGTCCCAGGTCCCGCGGTCTCAGACCCGAGCGAAACAGCTCGACGGTCAAATTCTCCTCCCCGCTGCGCAGCCACTCATTCCGCAGCTCCTGATAACGGGTTATGCCATACTTGGCATCCGTACCCTCCCTGGTTGTGAAGCCGGAGAGCGGATCATGCCAGCCAAGGCTGTCCTCCACGATCGCCGCGAGCACCCTCCCGTTATCGCTCATCAGCGTATGGCCGCGGGTCAGATGCGAGGTGTGCTGCGCCTTCAGCGTGTCGGGCATATTGTAGCGCTCCGCGCAATCATCGGCGCTGAAGATCAGCATCGATACATTCCCCCCTGCCTCCAGCGCTGTCAACCGCATGCTGCTGCCGCGTCCTACAACACCAGACCACTTGCCTCCCGGGGCGAGAGTCATGCTCCATGTAACCTTTTCCATTAGCGATCGCTCCTTCATCCTGCGTTTGTGGGGAAACAAAAAGGGAGATATCCCAAGACATGACGTCTTGTTGATATCTCCCAGGCTTTTATCCTTCCGTGTCGCTCCGCAGCCTTGCCGGAACGGTTGGCTCTCGGACCAGTCCCGGCATAAGCCGACGGAACCCTAGCCAACTAAAGTATTCAGTTATCCAACTCGCTGGCGAGCTTCGTTTCTTATGTGATTAAAGATAACATCCACAACAAAGGATAGTCAATACTTTTGTTATTTTTCCTGACATACCCCTTTTCAAATCCAAAATGTCATGTTATATTACATTACATCGAAACCGAATACACGATGTCTTCTAGGGTTCCGCGGCGTAAGGCGCCGGGCTGGTCCGAGAGAAGACGCACGGCCTGAGGGCCGTGTCCACGGAGGGACAAAAGCCCGGGAGAGATATCCACGATATCCTCCCGGGCTTTATTTTTTTTTGAGATGAAAGAATGGAGGATGATGGGAATGAGCAGCGCAACTGCAGAAACCACATTAAAGAGAACCTTGTCGACCCGGCATATCGTATATTTGGGGCTGGCCTGGATGACGCCGATGATTTATTTTACCGTGTATGGCGTGGCCTACGAAAGTGCGGGAGGAATGCTGACACAGGCATATTTCCTTGCTTTTATTGCGATTTTTTTCACCGCTTTAAGCTATGGCAGCATGGCCCGGACATTCCCGACCTCAGGCTCGGCGTATACCTATGTGGGCAAAAGCATGCACCCTTATCTCGGCTATCTCGTCGGCTGGGCCATTCTGCTGGACTATCTGTTCTCGCCGCTGATTGCCTGCCTGACGTTCGGACTGTTCCTTCACGCGCAATTCCCGTCTGTTCCGCTGTGGGTCTGGGTCGTCTCGCTTAACGCCGTGCTGGCTGTCATCAATATTATTGGCGTCAGCGTGTCTGCGATGCTCAGCAAGTGGTTCGTTTGGATTCAGATGGCCTTCATCGCCGTGTTCTGCTTCTTCCTGGTCAGGAATCTAATTGGTGCCGAAGCCGCCGTCTCCAGCCCGCTTCAGCCGCTCTTCCAAACCGAAGTGCCCATCGCGGCTGTTCTGGCGGGAGCGTCCGTGATCTGCTTCTGCTTCCTGGGCTTCGACTCCGTCACGACGATGTCGGAGGAAACGATTGACTCCGGCCGCACCATACCGCGCGCCATTCTCATCATTATTACGCTCGCTAGCCTGCTCTACTTGACACCATCCTATCTGACACAGCTGGCGCATCCGAATATGGCGTTCGACAACGTCGATACGGCAGGCATGGAGGTCGTTCGCCTTGTCGGCGGCTCCGGTCTATCCGCGCTGTTCATGACCGTGGTTGTGTTCGCGGTCTTCACGCAGGGCCTGTCCTCGTTCACCACCGTCTCCAGGCTGCTCTATGTGTTCGGCCGGGACGCCGTGTTGCCGAAGAAGGTATTCGGCGCACTTCATCCGAAATTCCGCACGCCTGCTGTCAATATTATAATTGTCGCGGCATTCTCCATGCTGGCTCTGGTCATCAGCCTCGACTTCGCGGTCAAATGCGTCAGCTTCGGCGCATTAACCGCCTTCACCTTCGTCAATTTGTCCGTTATCCTCAAGCTGTATATCAAGGAGAAACGGCGCTCCTTCAAGGAGACCATCCTCTATCTCGTCTGCCCGCTCATCGGCGCTTGCTTTATCGGCTGGCTGCTGTCACTGCTCGACGGCCAGGCGTTGTGGCTCGGCATGACATGGATTGCGATTGGCATTGTGTATTACTTCTTCCGCTACCGCATTCAGCCCCTGTTTTCGGGGGCGAAGAAGCAGGCTGCGCCAGGCGCTTTGACCGAAGACGCGCCGGCGTCGCCTTAACCTTAGCTTCTCCCCAACAACCAGGCAGCAGCCCGTCCTATGGATGGACTGCTGCCTTTTTTAATAAAAAAAACTCAAACGCTATTGACTCCACCCACTACTACGTGTTACTTTGTAGAGGTAGTAAGTAACACTTGATACCAGTCATACAGAATAGCGAAGGATGATGGCGATGGAAAACTTAACGGAAATGCTCAAAGGCGTGCTCGAAGGCTGCGTGCTCGAAATTATAAGCCGCCAAGAAACGTACGGCTATGAGATCACGCGGCGCCTGAACGCGCTTGGCTTCTCGGATGTCGTGGAGGGAACGGTGTACACCATTCTGATCCGGCTCGAAAAAAACAAGCTGGTGGAGGTCACCAAAAAGCCGTCCGACATGGGGCCGCCGCGCAAGTTCTTCGCCCTTAACGACGCGGGACGCGCGGAGCTGCAGAGGTTTTGGGAGAAATGGCATTTCGTAACGTCAAAAATGAATGAGCTGAAGGAGAGAGCCGAATGAACGTTTGGGATAAAATGACCGGCAACGACATGAAAAGAGAATGTAAAGCTTTCGAAGCGCGCGCCGGCAAGCTGCCCGCGGAATATCAAGCCGCCTGGAAATCCATCCAAGGCCATCTATGGCCGCACTCGGATTTCACCGGCCGCAATCTCATGCCGATTCTCGACGGCGTGCTGGGACTGCTAGAGGAGACGGCCGCCGACGGCCAGAGCGCCCAAGAGGTGCTCGGCGACGATATCCAAGGCTTCTGCGCGGCTCTCGCCGGCGAAGAAGGCGCCAAAACGTACCGCGACAAATGGCGCGACCAGCTGAACCATAGTATTGCCAAAAAATTAGGCAAATAGGAGGAAATCAAAATGACAATCCGGGATCTCATCGAAGGCAAAAGAGAATGGCGGGCGCATGTGGCCCGAGTCAAAGCGCTCCCGCGCGATTACCAAATCGTTTATAAGGAAATTCAAAAGTATCTCTTCAAGGTCGGCCCGGTCGAGCTTACCGAAGGAACGGGATTGCTGTCCGGAATCGTCGACCTGTTCGAACAAGGCTCGGCCTCGGGCAAGGGCGTGCTCGAAGTGACCGGCGCCGACGTTGCGTCTTTCGGCGACGATATCATTAAAGATTCAAAAACGTACGCCGACATCTTCCAAGAACAGGCGTACCAAGAGGTTGCCAAGGAAATGAAAAAGTACACGGACAAATTCAAGTAGAGGGGGATTCAAAGGATGATGCATACAATCGAAGTAAACGATTTGCGCAAGTCCTACAAGGACGCGGAAGTGCTGAAGGGCGTCAACTTCAAAGTAAAGCGGGGAGAAATCTTCGCCCTGCTCGGCTCCAACGGCGCCGGCAAGACGACGATTGTCCGAATTCTGACCACGCTGCTAAAGCAGGACGGCGGCACCGCCGTCGTGAACGGCTACGAAGTCGCGTCCGACCCCGATCATGTGCGGAAAGCGATCAGCCTGACCGGACAATTTGCCGCCGTGGACGAAATATTGACCGGTCGGGAAAATCTGATCATGATCGCCAAGCTGCGCCATCTGGCGAGTCCGCGCCAGGTCGCCGACGAGCTGCTGGAACGCTTCAGCCTGACCGAAGCCGGCAATCGCAAGGTGTCCACGTACTCGGGCGGCATGCGCCGCAGGCTCGACATCGCGATGAGCTTGATCGGACAGCCGGAGATCATCTTCCTCGACGAGCCGACCACGGGCCTCGATCCCGAGGCGCGCATGGAGGCTTGGAGGATCGTCAAGAAGCTGGCGGACGGCGGCACGACGGTATTCCTGACCACTCAATATCTGGAGGAAGCCGAGCAGCTCGCCAATCGAATCGCCATTTTGCACAAAGGTACAATCATTGCGGACGGCACGCTCGCGGAGCTGAAGAAGCTGTTCCCGCCCGCAAAAACCGAATATGTCGAGAAACAACCTTCGCTTGAGGAAATCTTTCTCGAAATCATTGGTAAAAAGGAGCTGACTTAATCATGAACGAACACTTTTTCAGTGACATCGGCGTCATGCTTGGACGTTCCATGAAGCATATTATGCGAAGCCTGGACACGATTCTTACGGTGTGTATCACGCCGATCGCGATGATACTGCTCTTCGTCTACGTGCTTGGCGGCGCGATCCAGAGCGGTACGGAAAACTATGTGAACTACCTGCTGCCCGGCATCCTGCTGATGGCGATCGCCAGCGGCATCTCCTACACGGCTTATCGCCTCTTCCTCGATAAGCAGCGGGGCATCATCGAGCGGTTCCACTCCATGCCGATCGCACGTTCTTCCGTATTGTGGGGACATGTGTTGACCTCGGTCGTATCCAATGCCCTTTCGGTCGTCGTCATCATTCTCGTTGCGCTCTTGATGGGCTTCCGCTCGTCGGCGGGGATCCTGTCCTGGCTTGCCGTTGCCGGCATCCTCGTCCTCTTCACGCTTGCATTGACCTGGGTCGCCGCGATCGCCGGCCTGACCGCCAAATCGGTGGAAGGCGCCAGCGCGTTCTCTTACCCTCTTATCTTCCTGCCGTTCATCAGCTCGGCCTTCGTGCCGACCGACACCATGCCCGCCGTCGTACGCGCCTTCGCCGAAAATCAGCCGGTCACCTCAATCGTCGAATCCATCCGCGCGCTCCTGTCCGGCCAACCGGTAGGCCATGATATCTGGATCGCTCTCGCATGGTGCCTGGGGATATGGGTCATCGCCTATCTATTCGCCGTGCGCGCGTTCAGACGGACAGCCGCTTAAGGGAAGAGGCGCAAGAAGAAGGCTGCCGCGATCGTCTTAACATGATTGCAGGCAGCCCTCTTCATTATATGGTGATTATGCTTTCGCGAGCATAAGCTCCAGCTGCACGGACAGCTCATTCTCTGTTTCGAGAACGATCGTATGAGGGCTTGTCATGCCGAAATCGGCGAACGTGACCACGGTCGTCCCGGATAGAAGCAGCTGGCCGTCTTGGTACATCGCGGTCGAGTCGAACGCGACGTCCTTGTCGATACCCTTCACCGTCATCGTGCCTTCGATCGTCACCGGCACCGCGATTCCTTCCGTCCACTCCGCCGGAGCGCCGCTGATCGACTTGACCGAGAACGTCGCTTGAGGGAACTGGTCCACCGCCAGGAAATCCGCGCCTTTGACATGGCCGTCCCGCTGCCCGTTGCCGGAATCCAGTGCGGTCATGTCGAGCACGCCCTCTCCGGTCATGGCCGACGTGTCGTTTAGATCCACGTTCCACGAGCCCGTAACCGCTTCGTTGACAAAGTTGACCGTTGCCTTCGACGTCGTGACCGACCAGTAAACCTTGGAGCCAGATGCGATATTCCATGCGCCGTTTAGCTTATCCGCTCCGACTACCGTTCCGGCCCCCGCATTCCCCGAGCTAGCGGTGCCCTCCGTCGCCCCCGGCTCGTTCGCCGGAGCGGACGCTTGAGGCGTCGCCATTACCGACTCAACCTCCACATTATTGCCCAAATAATTATTCATAACTGCATAAGCGCCTGCCCCGCCGAGCACAACGACCGCGATCGCGGCCGATATTATCATCACTTTTTTGTTCATGATTGCCCTCCTAAAGTTTTGCGAAATGCAATGGAGCAAAACTGCTTCGTAAGCATCCGCCGCCCCCAGTATACTCGTCCTATGTGTCGGGCAGATGTCGGCGGGTAGTCTGCGCAAATAAACCTGGACAAGCATTGCAAGCCGCCTTGCAAGGTTGCTACAATGGGAGCAATATGAACCCGGGAGGGAGCGTCTGCCGCATGAAAACGATACTCGTCGTGGAGGATGAGGCCGCAATTGCGCGCGTACTGTCCGCTTATTTGCGCAAAGCGGGCTTCGGTGTCGCGATTGCCGCGGACGGGCGGCAGGCGCTCGGCTTGTTTGAGAAGGAGATGCCAGCGCTCGTTCTGCTCGATGTCATGCTGCCGTATGTCGACGGCTGGGAGGTGCTGCGGCGTATTAGGGAAACAAGCAGCTGTCCGGTCATTATGCTAACGGCGCGAAGCGATATCGAGGACAGGCTGAACGGACTTAACCAAGGGGCGGATGATTACATGCCGAAGCCATTCGTGCCGGAGGAGGTTGTCGCGCGCGCGCAAGCCGTTCTGCGACGGCCCTCCCAGTGGACGGACGGGAGCAGGCAGCGGCGGTTCGGGCGGCTCGGCATCGACTTCCAGGCACAGAGCGTCACGCTGAACGGTGTACAGGTCTCGCTTATGCCACGTGACTTGGCTCTGCTGCTCTTCCTGGCAGAGCATCCTAAACGCATCTTCACACGCGACCAGCTGCTTGAGCACGTGTGGGGAGCGGATTATGATGGAAGCGACCGCGCGGTCGATCTGTCCATCAAGCGAATCCGGCAAGCGTTGTCCCATTGGCCGGTGGAAGAAGGAGAGCTGCGAACATTGAGGGGAACGGGGTATCAGCTGTGGATCGAAGCTTGAAGCAAACGTCTATGCTGTCCTATTGGACAGCTCGATATTTTATTATTCTGTGCATCGGACTTCTTGTGTTCGCCGTCGCAGCGGTGTGGTGGACCAAGCAGCAGACGATGGACAGCCGGCTGCAGACCGTCGAAGTGCTCGCCCAGGACATTGCCGACCGCCTGGACGGACCGACCGGCGATGTTGTCATACCACCCGATCTCACCAAGCTTCTGGAGAAAAGAGCGCATTATTTTCAGCTGGGGTCCGGGATCTGCTTAATTGTAACCGATTTGTCTGGCAAGCTGCTGTACGCGTCAGACCCTGTGACGCAGGAGGAGCTCCCTTATAAGCTCAATGATAGCCTCGACAAGGCCCGGGAGCCCGGCATGAAGGCCATTACCGCGCCAATTACGCATCAAGAAGAGAAGATTGGCCAGGTTACCATCCTGCAGCCGACAAAGCCGTTAACGAGACTGACTGACGTATGGTGGGCGTTCGGGCTGGCGCTCCTATGCCTGACGGCGTTAGGCTGGCTAACCATTTATCTGCTCTCCAAGAAGCTGTCCCGGCCGATCCGGATGGTCGCTTCTGCCGCTAGGGAAATTAGCCAAGGGCATTATGGCATCTCGCTCGATGCCCAGACCAAGGAGCGCGAGCTCGGCGAGCTCATTCGTTCCTTCAAGGAGATGGCGGGTCGGCTGGAGCAGCTGGAGCACTCCCGAAGCTTTATGCTAGCAGGGCTGACGCATGAGCTGAAGACGCCGGTCACGTCGGTGAAGGGCCTTATTTTTGCAGTTAGAGAGAAGGTTGTACAGGGGGAGGAAGCGGACGAGTTTCTCGACATCGCATTGCAGGAGTCCGTCCGACTGGAGCGAATGGTCGCCGATCTGCTTGACTATAACGCATTAGCCGCAGGCATTGTGCATCTGGAACGAGATCGGCTGGACGCGTCCATGCTTATCGGTGAGATCGTCTACCAGTGGAGACTGCTCCAGGGAGAGCTTCTTCAGGAGCCTTCGCTATGCCTTCCCGAACAGCAGGTGTATATTGCAGGCGATTCGCTTCGCATTCAGCAGATTATGGTCAACCTGCTGAATAATAGCCTGCAGGCCAAGCATCCCGATCGGGCACTGCAGCTCGATATCGCCCTGCGCGTTCACGCAGAAGCTGCCGAAATTGTCGTGAACGACAATGGCTGCGGCATTCCCGTACAAGAGCAAAGCCATATCTTCGAGCGCTTCTTCCGTGGGGAGAAAAAGAAGCTTGCTCTACGAGGCCTGGGGCTCGGGCTCGCATTCAGCAAGCTTCTGGCGAAGGCGCAGCAAGGCGATCTCGTTTTTAACAGCAGCACAGAGGAAGGTACGTCCTTCTCGCTGCTGCTCCCGCTAGCCGACAGCCAGCACCAAGACGCCAACTAATGGAAGAGCGGAGCGGTTCGTTCGGGTTAAGGAAGATAAGCCTGCCACAAACCACAAAGGCCTGACAGCAAAGACACCTCCGTTAGGGACGAAGGTGTCTTTGCTGTCGTGATGCCTGGTCAACCTCGAATGGCTGCCGAGGCCGCCTCCATCGCTGCAATGACCTTGTCGCACCAGGCGTCGAATTCAGGGTCCTCCTGCTGAAGCTCGGGATGGGCGAGCACATGCTGGATGGTCTGCTTGATGCCTTGATCGAATCGCGTTGTGGCCACGAACTCCGGGACCAGCCGCTTCAGCTTCGAATTGTCGAATACGACGGTATTCGCTTTGTCGCCGAGCAGGCCTCCCTTGAAATCATAGGGACTGCAAGCGTCCAGGAAGGACGACGCCACATGGACAGCGTTCAGCTTGACGCCCAGCGCCGAAGCGATCGCCTCATAAATTTGATTCCACGTCAGCGACTCGTCCGATGTGATATGTACAGCTTCGCCAATGGCATGCAGATTGCCCATCAGGCCGATAAAGCCTTTGGCGAAGTCGCTGTTATGCGTCATCGTCCAGAGCGAGGTGCCATCGCCGTGAATAATAACCGGCTTATTCTCCAGCATCCGCTTCGCAACCTGCCACGAGCCCCTGTTGCCGTGCACGCCAAGCGGAATGGAGCGTTCGCTATAGGTGTGGCTTGGCCTTACAATCGTAATAGGGAAGCCGTGATCGCGATACATCTGGATGAGATATTCTTCGCATGCGATTTTGTTGCGGGAGTATTCCCAGCATGGATTGGACAGCGGTGTGCCTTCTGTAATGCGGTAGTCCGACAGAGGCGTCTGGTAGGCGGACGCCGAGCTGATGAACATGAACTGCTTGGTCTTGTCCTTGAACAGCCGGTAATCCCTCTCCAGCTGAGACGGCACAAATGCGATAAAGTCCGCGACAACGTCGAACGTCAGCCCCTCAAGCAAACCAGCCACTTGCTCCTCGTCTCCAATATCCGCTTGAATAATCTTGACGTTCGGCGGCAAAGCCTCATTCCGACTGCCTCGATTCAGCAGGTACAGCTCACAGCCATTCTCCGCCAGCTGCTTCGTAATGGCCGAGCTAATCGTGCCCGTACCTCCGATAAATAACGCTTTCATCCCTTTCTCCACCTCCGCATTTCGTTAAGGACTCTCGTCTACCTTAACATGGGGACTAGCGGAACACAATCGACCGGAGCCGCTAGCTCTCTCCTAATCTCTGGACGGGCTGACGCAGAATCGTCCTCAGTCTGGAAGGCTCCGTTCTGCGGAAGTCGGACAGATAAATTTCATGATGCCGCCCGCTTGGCACATATCCGGCTTCTGCCATAAAGCCATGCATAACCTCCAGCGTCTCCGGCTCATTGGAGAAGGGGCCTGTATGCAGCATCTGCACACATAAGCCTTCCCTCAGCCTCAGAAATTCGACGCCGGGAATACCCGCAGCGGCATTCTTCTTCTCAGCAGCCTTCAGCTTGGCTTGTCCCACTGCAGCTTCGCTCACAAACTCAGGCAGACGAATAAGCAGCTTCCACCGCCATTCTTCACGGGGCACATCCAGGCCATACGCCTCCGAATCCACCCACCATTGTCCCTCCAGCTTCGCCACCGTGAAGTCGGCTCCTTCTCCCTTGCTCTGGAACTTCAAGGTGTATGCCACCTTATACAGCGCTTCCGTCGCGCTGGCGAATGCCTGTCCGTCCGGAGAGCCCTGCCCTTCAACGGCGAGATAAGACAGCTCCGGGAACTCCACTACCTGCGGCTTGCCGGGCGCCGAATAATACGCCTTGTCCATTTTAGCCAAATCCAGCTTGCTCTTCTCCGCCATCGTGTCGCTAGCCCCCATCCTTATAATTGACTCCAGTCTACATGCCGCCTGCTGACAACAGTGTGTCAGTGTGCAAATTATATGGATACTTCAAGCTCTTTTACATAGACAGCGGTTCCTGTCACATCTATTTCGTCCCCATTTGTTACTCTCACGTACACTCGGCCGTCCCTCCCCAGCTCCTGCCCTTGCTCAATGACCAAGTTCAGTTGAGGTGGTGATGGCTGAATAAACCTGGCATAATACGCTCCCATGACACCTGAGGCAGTGCCTGTAACCGGATCTTCAATAGTACCTGAATACGGCGAGGAGAAATGACGGGCATGCATATGTGCAGCAGAGTCATAAGCGACTCCTCGTGTCGTTGTTGCACAAGCTAACCGCCTCTTTCGGTGCTATAACGACACCTCGTGTCGCTGTTGCACAAGCTAACCGCTCTTTCGGTGCTATAACGACTCCTCGTGTCGCTGTTGCACAAACTAACCGCTCTTTCGGCGCTATAACGACTCCTCGTGTCGCTGTTGCACAAACTAACCGCTCTTTCGGTGCTTTAACGACACCTCGTGTCGTTGTTGCACAAGCTAACCGCCTCTTCGGCGCTATAACGACTCCTCGTGTCGCTGTTGCACAAGCTAACCGCTCTTTCGGTGCTATAACGACACCTCGTGTCGCTGTTGCACAAGCTAACCGCCTCTTCGGCGCTATAACGACTCCTCGTGTCGCTGTTACCCCGCCTTAGGCGGCGCTAGGCGAGTTGAACACCAATAAGCCGATTGCCCGTCCATGCTACAGAGACGCGCACTCGGCCTTCTTCATCCTTGCTACTCCAACTAACCTACTATCCACCTAGCTTATGGCCGCAATTCGGACAGAACTTGCTTCCTTCGTTTTTGGCGCCGCAATTCGGACAGAAGTTGGGCCGTCCGCCGCCGGACGATGAACCGCCGGAGCCCTGGCCCGCTGGCGCCGCCTCTGTTCCCGCTCCTGAACCACCAGACCCAGCGCTTGCACTTGGTCCTGCACCACCAGCCCCTGCTCCACCGCCGCCTGCACTTGCTCCTCCGCCGCTAGCTCCCGCTCCAGCTTGCTTGTCGCGGCTCATCTGGTCCATCATATCCTTGGCGAAGGTCATCCCCATCATCATGCCTGCCGCATCCCCCGCCATTCCGCCGCCCTTCATATTGCCGGAGGCCATCCCTTCGATTAAGGACGCTTCACGGAATCGCTGCATATCTCCGATCATGCCATGGGATGCGGTTTTGTTAATCATCTGCTGAATTTCGGGCGGGTAGTTGAAGCTCATGACCTGGAAGCCTGTAATCGTAATGCCGCTGTCCAGCAGCTCCATGTCCAGATCCTCCTGGATGCCTCGGGCGATATCCGCTGCGCTTGCTTGCAGATTGAACATATCCTTGCCTTCCGTACTGATCCACTTCATAAGCAGCTGATCCAGCACCGATGTAATCCGAAGCTTCACATCCTCAACCAGATAGCTCTCCCTGACGCCCGCAATTTTGTCGATGAATGCTACATAGTCCTTGACCTTGAAGACGAACGTGCCATTGGCGCGAATCGGCAGGCCGCCAGGCAGCTGCGGGGCTGGCAGGAGCACCGGATTTTGTGTCCCCCACCGCACGGTGAACTCCTTCGTATTGACGAACACGACCTCTACGCGCATGCCGCTGTTGAAGCCGAACTTGAACCCCTTCAGCGTCGACAGGAACGGTACGATATCGGAATCCACCGCGTATTCGCCCTCGTCCTGGAAAATCCCCTCGATTCTGCCGTTATGGACGAATATGGCATCTTGCCCGGGACGGATGATCAGCTTGCTGCCCTTCTTGATCTCCCGATTGCCCCATTTCCAGAAGATCATATCGTCGCGGAATTCCTCCCACTCCACTACGTTCGCGAACTGATTCCTGAAGAATACCATCAACCCTCAGCCTCCCCTGTCAAAATGATCCTCTGCTTCCGCTATGCGAATGGCCGCCTGACGTCATGCCTCCGCCTCCGCCGCGTCCACCGCCGCCCGCACCGCCGTTGGAGCGTGGAATACGCTGCTTCGTCACCGTTGTTCGCACATACATGTCCTGCCTCCCGGTCACGCCCGAGGTGGACGCATTCTCGTACGTGCGACGGTGAACGGTTACCTTGCCCCCAGCGCTGGCCGTCAATCGCCAGACCACGAGCCACGCTATTACAGCGGCCACGGCAGCCTGGAACCAGACATTGAACACAATATTGTCCGGATTCACACCCGGCTCGTAGCCCATATACCTGTGCGCCGTCTGGATATAGACCAGAAATGCGCCTTCATAATCGCCGGCGGTCAGCTTCGGCGTCATCCGGCTCCGAATTCGGTCGAGCCTGTTGTCGTCGAGGTATTCCTGCCCCTTGTAGAAGCCCGCCAAATACACTTCTCGATGATACATATCCACCGTCACAACAACCGCATTGCCATGCCTCTTGTCATAACCAAAGCCTTGCTCGTCGTAGAAATCCTGCGTTAGCTTCATCACATCGGCCCCCGCCTCGTTGAGGGTCGTATAGATGACCATATCCGTCTGCCGTTCCGCGCCGTATCGAGACGCCTGCTCCTCCAGCCTGCTCTCCTGCTCCGCATCCAGCAAATCCGCTTGATCGAAGACAAGCTGCTTGGACCTGGAGTCAGACTCGGCTGCATGAAGGGAGGAGATGCCCTGCTCTGTCCCTGTCCATAGCAACGACAGAAGCAACGTAACGATAACGCCCAGAGCCAGCCCCCTGCGACGACCCCTCCCCGCCTTATGTTTGCCGCTAGCCAAGCTCACCAGAATCCACCTCCCATCGACAGCGAAATGCTCTTCATCCCCAGAAGCACAGCGAGGAACACGCCTCCGAACCATAACGCCATCTTGCCTCGGCTGAGGGGCGGCTTGCCGACCACCTTCCCCGTCTGGCCGTTCATTGCGAATGTATAGGTTTTGCCCTTGTAGTCGTATTTGACCATCCAGACCGGCAGCAGCGTATAGTCCGCCCGCTTCACGGAAGCCAGCACATCCTTGCTGCGGTACATCACCGACTGGTAGCCGTCCATCGTGGAGTGGATATAGGATTCGACATAAGACGCAATCTTCTCCTGTGCCCGAGGCAGCAGCTCTCGGTTGGTATAGGTGTATTTTTCAGCCAGATAGCCTGCCAGATAAGGGGTTGCGAACGGCGTCAGCTTCTCATACGGATACGGCTCCAGCTTATCCATCAGCTCGTCATTCATCTTCTCCGACGCGTCCGCAGGCACCTTGAGATAATCCAGCACAATACCGCGATACACGTCAAAATGCTGCGTCTCCGTATACTGGTAATCCCCGTCGCTGTACATTCTCACCCGGGTGGCATTAGCCCGGACCTCAATATCATGATGCAGGTCATAGAGCCAGAACGGGACATATATCCCCTGTATGCTTTGGATTCGGTTGGCTGTCATAAATCCGCCAGGCGTCATCAGTCCGTTCCTGCACCACTTCTTGAACGCCCTCTGCGCTTCTTCCTTGCTGATTGCGAACGGAATGACCTGAACCGGCGCCAGCTTGCCAGCCAGCCGGTCCCCCAACACGACGTTAGACCCGCAGAAGGCGCAGCTCGTGGCCGTCGTCTCCGGCTCCGTTATAATATCAGCTCCGCAATTGCTGCAATGATATTGCTCCGCCTCGCCTTCGGTGAACACGGACTGCTTCTGTGTATCCTTGAAGGGATCAATCTCTTCTCGCCTGCCGCAGCTTTGACAAGCCAGCATGCCGCTCTCGCTGTCGAAGCCCATGGAACCGCCGCAGCTCGGACATTGAAAGGCTATAACCGTCATGCGCTCACCCGCCTGTCGTTATTGTTCATCATCCGCTTTGCCCTGAGACGAATTTGCTCCCCCATGGGGGCGCTCCCGCGACTCGAACAGCTCGTCGATATTCGGGCCCCGGCGCCCTCGAAGCTCCACCAGCGCTTCGGCTTCGTCATATGCGCGCTCCGCCTTCTCCTCCAGCCTCTCCAGCACAGAGTCGCCATGACCCGCCGAAGCGGCGTCCTCCGCCAGCTTCCCGCTGGCCTCCGCTGCAGCAAGCTTGCCTCGCGCGACCGCCGCCCTCGCTTCCAGCTCCGCTAGATCGGAGGCCAGCTTGTTCTCCATCGCCTTCAAGCTCGAAGCGGCCTCCGCCGCCTTCTCCCACGCCTGGCGCAGGCCAGCCTCCCGTTCGGTCTCCCGCTCCAGCATGGCCTGGAAGGACAGCGACTCCTCCATCCGGCCTGCCTCTGCCGTCTTGACCACGTACCTCTGCAGCTTCCGAGCCTCCGCTGTACATGCGTCAAGCGCCCGCTTGGCGCGGCTCTCGTCCGCCAGCGTCTTCGCCGTCTCCGCCTTCACCTGGTTCAGATCGGCCCGCAGCCCGCGCAAATAATTCGCAAGCTCCTCCTCCGCATCGCCGGACCTCTCCAGCATGGACCGGACGCTGCTCGACATGATCTCCTTAAATCGCAACAATAGGCTCATATCCGCCACATACCTCCTCCGCCTAAGCCATATCTGTTCTTATCGTACTTCATTTGCAGGGGAAAGGATGCATATTACGCATCAGCTTTCTGGCTGCCAGCTCATCCCCCTGCTCCTGCCTGCTCGCTCGCCAGTATCTGCTTCACCAAACGCTTCGGCGCAGCGAGCAAATAGGCGGTTCGGACTAAATCCGTTATTTCATCCCAGTCCGGTTCTGCGTCGTTATCGAGCGATACCCAGCCATGCTGGCCGATATAGGGCGTCTTCACATAGCCGCCCTGCTGCAGCAGCACATACTGCTGTTCCTTGTCCGACTTGATGTGCAGTCCAGCAAAGCTATTGCCTTCACTCATCATAATGAACGTCTTTCCCCTAACCTTCATCACGTCTTGGCCAAACCCGTCGACGATCTCTTCCACCTCTGGCAGCGTCGCGCAGATGGCGCGCACCCGCTCCAGCATGTCCAATCCCTTTTTCGACTTCATACGCAGCCAGCTCCTCCGCAGGTACAAGTTCCATTGTCGCTATTATACCATTCTTCCTGTTGTAGGGGAGCAGTTGAAACATCGATCAGGCAACAGACGTTAGTAATAATATAGGAATTGTGAGCAATCCTCTATCGAGGCCATTCAAAGATGAGCGACCGCGTTTAGATGTAGGATTTATCGCCAAATAATGGAGGTGTACAATGAAGAAGCTCGTATGTATGGGGCTGCTGCTCTTCGCCGTTATGATGCTAACAGGGTGCCAGAAGAAGTCCGATACGTTTGAAGGCAGGATCGAGGGATTAACAGATCAAGGCTTGCTTGTAGGCTGCTCCGAGGAAGTCAATCGTGGCGCCCACGCGGCCGAGGATGTAGGGCACATCTGCAGAGTTGAGCTTACAGATGATACCATCATCCAGGATAAGAACGGCGACCCTTTAACTGTAAAGCAGCTGTGGATGGACTCCACTGTCCAGATTGTCATCAACGAGCCCCTTCGTTTTAGAGACTATGTCAATGACAAAGAGCGTCAACCGCTTATCGCTGAGGAGATTACCTTAATGAACGATGAGCCGCTGGCTGAAGGGTTCATTGGTTATTTGACTAAAATGGACGGAGATCGAATACTGGTTGTCTCTTCGGAACCAGAGGAGTTGGGCTCAAATCGCGGCCTGTCCGATTACTACGCCGCCGTGTGGTTTACCATCGATGACCCGCCGCAGCCACTCCAAGCTGGAATGAAGGTGAAAGTACAATTTGACCAGCTGCGGGATTCATACGCGGAGCATATGGACATTTATTTGCACCAAAAGCCAAAAGGAGCCGCTCTAGACGAAGACGAGGCCATTCGCAAAGCGATCGCTACATTCGAGCTGCCCGAGGAGCAGTTTGCGATTGTCACAAATACAGCCTATAACGCCGAGTCCTCCATATGGCTTGTGAGCCTGTTAAGCGCTGACCGTAAAAACCCCATCACTATTGAGGTGAAGGACGAATAGGTTGATCTGTATTAGCGTTGACGGGAGATATTAGCCACTTTAAGACAATGCTGAGGCTCCAAATGAATGTTTCGCAGCCTTTTAAGCTAAAGGGCCCAGATAACTCAAATCTGAGCAATTTAAGAGAAATTACAATAGGAAACAATTGTTACTATTAATGCTGTAAGTGAAATAATTGGAGTTTAGGAGGTATTTCATGAATCATCCAATAAGATTTCAACTGGACATGGCGCGGAGCTGGTCCCTCGATGTCGCTGAATCGTGCCCCATAGAACTTGTTGATGTTCAATTACAGGAGTTCAGTAACACGATCCGTTGGCAGCTTGGACATATCCTCACAGTGGCGGAGCGAATGTTGTTTCAAGTGCCTTTTCCTTCAGGATCGCTTCCTTCTTCATTCACTGGGTGGTTCGATTCGGGATCGAAGCCAAGCGATTGGATTGACACGCCTCCTACTTGGATAGAACTTATTATGCTGTTGAAGATTCAACAAGAACGCTTCCGTGCCATTCCGACCGAGCAGTTCGACGTCCGTCTGGATCCTCCGTTCTTCGGTTTCGCAACCTACGGCGAGTGTGCAGGGTTTGTCATTGTTCATGAATCATTCCACGCAGGGAAGATGGATGAGATGCTTCGTGTAGTTAATCAGAGACTTTGAACACTTTCTCTGATTCAAATAACGGAGAACAATCCCTGAATATAGTTATGTCGGCAGCGGATCAATATCCGCTGTCTTTTCTTTTAACTAATAGCATTTTTTGACCGATTCAAGCTTCAATGCTACGACCCATTCATCGTTCGTTTACCATCCAGCACTGTCGTTGATTTCTCCTCTCCATCAATGATTATGGTTCCCATATGATGCTGTCAATAGTGCTTGATTTTACGCGCTTTCGTAAATCAGATTAAACTAACTGGGAACTGAACTATAGTTCCCTAAGGCAATGATAATGTTGTGTGACTCCTCCGCAGCCCTTATATACTGATGATAGCAACAAGTTCGTCATATGGAAGTTTGCTCGCGGCACGTTAACACGTGAATCGAATACTTTAGTGTCATCATTTATTCCACTTGTTGAGGAGGAGTACGATCCCGAGAGAGATGATTTAAGCTATCGGAGAACGATAGCTCAAGTGACCGCCCTGCCACAGAGGCGGTTTTTCAGATTTATTAGATACCTGCTTGTCTCTCTCTGTCGCAATAAGATTCTTATGCACTTTCTCGTCGTACTGCGACTCATTTCTAAGCGTTAATGGAGAAGGAATTTAAACTAACTGGCAGTTTAACACGATAGAGGAGCTTCATTATGGACTGTCGAATTAATGTATAAAATGAAAATTAGAGGGGTAACTATGAATAAATACAAAGTAATTCTGTTTGACCTAGATGGTACATTGACCGACCCGAAAATTGGTATTACCAAATGCGTACAATATGCCCTGGAGAAAATGGGGATATTGGTATCTGAGCTAGATGAGCTTGAACCCTTTATTGGTCCTCCGCTTCAAGAAACATTTTCGACTGTATATTCTTTCGATGAGGAGCAAACAAAGTCTGCAATTGACCTGAATCCGTGATACAAAGTTTATAAAAACCGAGATATTTAAAGGAAAATGCATCTCTGAAGTCGAAAATTAAAGATAATCGCTTATTATCTACTTTCACCAACGAGGTGCTGAATATGAAGATCCAATTCACCCAATCTAAGGAAATCCTCTTAACAACGCATGCAGGCTTGGCTGCGGTCGGTGCGCTGCTTTCCCATACACAGTTGTCTCAGCGTCTTAATCGCTCAGCCGTTAAAGGAATGGAGAATCCGATCCACGGGAACGGCGAAGTCATGAAAAGCTATCTTGGTCTGCTCTGCCAAGGTAAAAGCGATTTCGACCACATCGAGCCTTTTCGCAAAGATACGGTGTTTCAAACATGCCTAGGTATTCGCAAAGTGCCTTCAAGCCCTACGCTCCGTCAGCGACTGGATGCCGCTGCACAAACAATAGATGCCAATTGGAATGACATTCTGTTGCAGGAATCTGCCGACCTCATCCGAAACCTCAATGCCCCGGTAACTGGACTTGACGCAGGCGAGCATACGGTCATACCGCTGGACATTGACGTTTCGCCGTTCGATAACTCCGGCACGAAAAAAGAAGGTGTCTCCCTCACGTACAAAGGAACATTTGGATATGCCCCCATCTTTGCCTATTTGGGCCGAGAAGGGTATGGCGTAAATCTTCAATTGCGTGAAGGTAGTACACACAGCCAGAAAGATGGTGCTGATTTCCTTCGGGAAACGATTCATTACGCTCGTCGCATTACAAGTGATCGTCTACTCGTCCGTATGGATTCTGCTCACGATAGTCTTGAAAACTTGCAAGTTTGCCACGCGGAGAAAGAGGTTGACTACATCATTAAAGTCAATCTTCGCGGCGCTTCCAAAGAAAGCTGGCTGCGAGTAGCCGAAGACAAAGGGATATCTTGTGAGCAACGCCCTGGGAAGACCACCTACATCGGCGCGATTACATTTCCACAGAAAGACTTCGATTGTAACCTGCGTCAAGTGTTCCAAGTCATCGTGCGTACGATCGATCGGGATGGGCAGGTGCTCATGTTTCCAGATGTGGAAGTGAACGTTTACTGGACATCTCTGACTTGCTCGCCATGGCGTGTCATTGAGCTTTATCGCGATCATGGCACAAGCGAGCAATTTCATAGTGAGCTTAAGACCGATCTAGATTTGGAGCGATTGCCGGCAGGCAAGTTCGATACGAATGAGCTAGTCCTGCACGCTGGCGTATTCGCCTATAACCTGCTTCGCATCATGGGACAAGAAAGCTTACGTCAAGATGATGCACCGATTCGTGGAGGCGTCGGGCGCCGTCGTATCCGAACTGTCATTCAGAACATCATCTACATCGCAGCTAGAGTCAGCCGCCATGCCCGACAAACGTCCTTCAATTTCGGCCGTTACAGTCCATGGTTCCAAACCGTTCGTCGAATCTACCAGGCATTTGCCTGATTATTGTGAATGAAACGCAAGCACAGCCACCAGTCGCCTCCCCCCTGTAAAAAAGGAGGTTTATTTCGCATGCCTTGCTTCCTGTGAAAAGCGCTTCTTGTTTGAATCCGAAGATGGGAATGTTGTAAGATACACAATCTTCTACGCCTGTTTTCCAAAATACGGACTGCCTAGGAGGTAGGGGACCTAAGCTGTCACGGATTCAGGATTGAGTATTACAGGGAAAGATTTAAAGAAAAAGGAATGTTTGAAAATGAAATATATCCTGGGATTGCCGAGCTTCTGATACAACTAAAAGAGCATCAAAAGAAGTTGGTAGTAGCAACATCTAAACCTACTGTTTTCGCCGAAAAAATATTGCAATATTTTAGCATTGATCAATATTTTGAACTTGTTGTAGGTAGTAATCTTGATGGAACAATGACTGCCAAGACAGATATTATTCAGTATATTTTGGACAGGTACAATGACCATGAAAGAGAAGAGTTTATTATGATTGGCGATAGAAAACATGACATAGTTGGAGCAGATAATACAGGTATTAGTTCCATTGGAGTAACATATGGATATGGGTCATTAGACGAAATAATTCAATCTAAGCCAACTTTTATTGTTAATGATGTTGTTGGAATTAGAGATAAATTATTAAGCTAACGAGTACTATAGCTCAATTGACCGCCTTCATAGGCGGTTTTCTTATTGGTGAAAATTCATAAGACACCTGCTCCTCTCTGTCGCAATATGATTCTACAACGATACGGCATGTCGCTGTTGCAGCACTGAACCGCTTTTGCCTTCAACAACTCGTCGCACTGCGCATTAACCTCTATCTCGACTTGTATTAAATTTCTTTCAAAGGCGGTGTTTACATGGGGTTAGTTTGGTGGGTTATTGTTGTTGCAGTGATTATTATTGCAGGCGGATATTTTAGTTCTCGTAAACGTCCTAAATGATAAACTTCGATTTCTGCCGATTTGACTATTCCTCTCTGATGCGCCAGCTCGTCGTACTGCGACTCATTTCTAAGCGTTAATGGGCAAGGAGATTAATCTAACGGGCAGAAAAGCGAAACATCTGTATTAGCGTTGCGCTGACGGGCAGCTTTCAGCAACCATACGTGCATTATTTTCGTTTCACTTATATGGAGGTGAGATATGGCACGGTTATTAGCGGTACTGATATTTCTCACTATAATATTGGTGAGTTGCGGGAACCCTGTTCGTTCATTTGTAGGAGAAGTCAATACCATACAAGATAAAGGTTTTCTTATCGGTTGCTCTGACGCTGCGACCAAAGGGATAAAAGGTAATTTGAATGCTATCGGATACCTTTGTAATGTTCAGTACACTGAAGAGACGATTTTTCGAGAAGTCAACGGTAACTCATTGCATGCAGATGACATATCACTTAGTTCGACCGTTAGCGTTATTTTAGAAAAACCAGTAGACATCAGGAAAAAATATGAACAGAGTAAGAGTGGTCCTTTCATTCTTACAGCAAAGGAGATTGTGTTGATAACTGAGGGACAATGACGTTCAACTATCGGAGCATGATAGTACCACGACCTAACGGCAGCCAGCTCAGCTGCTTTTGTTAGTTCATATAACTGATCTTTAATTCTACAAACTGAAACTCGAAACTTCCGAGGTGAGTTATTAGTGGAGAATAATAAGTATCCTGAAAATTATTTTGAACACTACATTGTTAGTTTTTCTACAACAGGTCAAATTGCAGATGAAGTTGGATTTGAAAAGCTAGCAAGACTATACATTGATATTGAAGGTTTTGACACGTTTTCAGAACTAATAAAAGAAATCAAGTTAATTGAACAGAGTGACGATTGGTCTTACTTCGAGCATGTCATTGAGGATTATGATATTGAAGGATTAGACATAGAAAAACTTAAAGAAATGGCTAACGTTGCGTTTAAGGTACATCAGACTTTTTGAAGTTTCGATAAGGTAACGGAGAACGATAACTCAATTAACTCGCCCTAAGACAGAGACGGTTTTTCAGATTTATAAGATACTTGCTTCGCTCTGTCGCAATAAGATTCAACAGCGACACGACAGATCGTTATTCCCACGAAAGAGTGGCTAGTTAGAGCTATAACGACACGACATGTCGTTGTTGCAGCAATGGAGCCACTTCGGCCTTCAACAGCGACACGACAGATCGTTATTCCCACGAAAGAGTAGCTAGTTAGAGCTATAACGATACGACATGTCGTTGTTGCAGCAATAGAGCCACTTTGGCCTTCAACAGCGACACGACAGATCGTTATGGTCACGAAAGAGTAGCTAGTTAGAGCTACAACGATACGACATGTCGTTGTTGCTGCAATGGAGACACTTTGGCCTTCAACAGCGACACGACAGATCGTTACGGCCACGAAAGAGCAGCTAGTTGGAGCTATAACGACACGGCATGTCGCTGTTGCAGCAACTGAGGCACTTTTGCCTTCAACAACGACACGACAGATCGTTATGGTCACGAAAGAGTAGCTAGTTGAGGCAACAACGACACGGCATGTCGCTGTTGCAGCAATTGAGCCGCTTCGCCCTTCAACAACTCGTCGTACTGCGCATTAACCTCTATCTCGACTTGTGTTACATTTCTTTTAAAGGCGGTGTTTACATGGGGTTAGTTTGGTGGGTTATTGTTGTTGCAGTGATTATTATTGCAGGCGGATATTTTAGTTCTCGTAAACGTCCTAAATGATAAACTTCGATTTCTGCCGATTTGACTATTCCTCTCTGATGCGCCAGCTCGTCGTACTGCGACTCATTTCTAAGCGTTAATGGGCAAGGAGATTAATCTAACGGGCAGAAAAGCGAAACATCTTAACTTTATGCTCGTTTATTTATATATACGGAGGTGGATATATGGAGCTAACAGGACGATTGTTCAAGCTTTTGTTTATGGGCTCTTTAGTAATCTTTGTTCTTAGTGGATGCAATGGTTCAAAGTACGAAGAGGCCATTGAGGATTTGAAACCTCAACACAGTAATTATAAGCTTCATTTGTTTTACCATAATGGCGATACACCTAGTGCCGAGATGAAAGAAATACAATCCTTCGTACATTCTAACCAAGTAATTCTGGATAATGTCACAGAAATGAATGGACACCCTTACAACAAACAACTGAGTAAAACATTAAAAATATTGGATATATCGACATACCCGATGTATGTCCTAATGAATAAGGATGGACTCGTCTATAAATCCCCTTATTTAAGCGAGGTAGAAGCTTTTATTAAAAAAGAACTGAATGTAAGAGACAATTGAGCTTTGGAGAATAATCGTTCAATTGGACTACCTTAACACAGAGGCGGTTATCGTTATTCCCACGAGAGATCAGCTAGTTGAAGTTATAACGAGAGAAGAGACTGACGATGGCCCATCAGTCCCTCTCACCATTTCCCCAGGCACGCCCCCTCTACTGGGAACGCCTCTCCCTGCTCGTCCTAATAATCAGCCGCTGCGGTAGGAACCATGGTCAGGCTCAGGTCCAGGTTGCCGTTGCGGCATCGAATCGCGTCAAGAAACTCCTTCTGATTCGTGTTGTGATCCAGCGTAACGGTGTAGACCAGCTCGTACAAGCTGCCAAGCTCCGTTGTGCGAATTTTTTTGAGCTCGTACGCCACGCCGAAGATCGCGAACACCTCTGCGAACGCTTCCTCGTAGCCCAGGCTTTCCGGAATTGTCACCTTCAGCAGCTTCTGCGTAGACTTTCTTGCGCCGAAATTCATTTTGCTCAGGATGAACATCAGAGCACACAGAATAATGGTGAACAGCACGGCATAGCCGAAGGCGCCGACGCCGCAAGCCAAGCCGGCCGCCATCGTGAACAGCACATACGCGATATCCTTGGGATCGCCTGGCGCGCTTCGGAATCGGATGATGGAGAAGGCGCCCGCAAGGCTGAACGCCCTGGCGATATTGCTGCCGATCAGGAGAATAATAATAGCGACGATGGTGGGCAGAATGACCATGGTTAAGGTGAAATTTTGCGAATAGCCCGCCGGGTTTGTCTTCATATAAGTGAAGCTAATAATGCCTCCCAGCGCAATAGCGATCAGGATGGTCATAATCGCGCTGCTCAGCGTCATGGTCGTCTCGGCGGTCGAAGGATTGAATAGGGATTGGAAATCAAACATAGCTTACACGCTCTCTTTCTGCAAATGGTATGGACATCCCGGCGTGCCTGACCGTCTTCTTAAATTCATTGCCGTACTTGGAGAAGCTGGTGCGAAACAAGCCATGCTCCGACAGCAGCCTCGAGAGCCACAGCGGGACAGTGTTCTCTGCCTTCACTTCCAGCAGCCACTTGTTGGAGGGGTCCAGCAGCTCGCCATGATCCCCAAGCTCCAGCCCCAGATCGTGGCGGCGATGGCGGATGTTCGTATCGAAGGTGATGCGCAGGTCCCGGCTCTCCTTGCTGAACAATGCCTTGCGCTCGTAAGCGAGATATACCTTCGGCTCAAGCTTGTAGCGGCTGAGGAAATATTTGATCTCCTCCATCACCTGCTTGTTCATATACGGCTGGAATGCCGGCTCAACGCCGCTTCCTACAAACGCATAGGCCTCGTGCAGCTTCAGACCCGTCCTCCGTTTGTTGACCAGGCCGAACACCTTCTTCTTCATCTCCAGGTACACCTTGGCATCAGCGCCCGGCACGCCGTAGGATCTCAGCCGCAGCTTCTCCTTGTACTTGGGCTTCGACAGGCTTGTACGGATTAACGAATCATTCGGCGTATCGAAATAAAGGTTGCTGATCGTATAAAATTCATGCTGCTTGTTGTACTCGTCAAGCTCCATATAATCAAGCAGGTCGCTGTAGAATCGAAGGTAAGCGTCGTGGTCCAGCAAATATTTGTTTTCGTACCGGTTGAACACCTCAATTGCCATCTCTCCATCATCCCTTTCCGTAGTTCGCTGTGGCCGCGTCTCTTGCCATGTCTGTATCTTAGACCCCCAACCTTTAATGAATCTTAAAGAGGTTGTTCAAAAAGCCCACTTTTGATCACGAAGCCAATCAGGAAGCATACTCGGCATCGAATATCGAATTCAGCCGGAACTTCCGGTGCTCACGTAGCTCCACTACGCTCCGCTCCTCACTTCCTAGCTTCATCCGATCTTCTCGGTGCTGAAAACTGGACTTTTTGAACACGCACTTAAATGGATTTACAATTTCTCAAAACAAAATGGCCGCCTCCCCGGCTCATGAAGTTAAGGTTGGTTAAAGGTTCGATTGCTATAATGAAGTCATGACCAGCTCAGAGCACGCTACAAAAAAGTAAAGGATGAATCCCTTATGCGAATCCTAATCGCGGAAGATGAAATACATTTGGCCGAGGCCTTATCCCAATTGTTGAAAAAGCAGCATTACTCCGTCGATGTCGTGCATGACGGCCGCTCCGCTTACGATTACGCACTCAGCGGCATCTACGATCTGCTGCTGCTCGACGTCATGATGCCGGAGATGGACGGCTTCGCCGTCCTGCGCAAGCTGCGAGGCGACGCGATCGCGACGCCGGTCATTCTGCTGACGGCCAAGGGCGATACGATGGACAAGGTAACCGGACTCGATTACGGCGCGGACGACTATGTCGCCAAGCCCTTCCAGGTTGAGGAGCTGCTGGCCCGCATTCGGGCCGCGCTGAGGCGCAAGGGAGAGGTTGTGCCGGAGGACGCCGTATCGTTCGGCGATATCGAGCTGAACACGACGCAGCTCAAGCTGACCGTGAAGGGCAAGGAGCTGAAGCTGAACCTGAAGGAATGCGAGCTGCTGGAGCTGCTTGTCACGCGCAAGCTCGCCGTAACGTCCAAGGAGCAAATGATCGAGAAGCTATGGGGCTTCGATTCCAATGCGGAGTATAACAATGTGGAGGTGTACATCTCGTTCCTGCGGAAAAAGCTGACCTTCCTGCAATCTGCGGTCAGAATTGCGACAATACGAGGCGTGGGGTACGTGCTGGAGGTGACGGAGTAGCATGTTCCAACGATTGAAACACCGGTTTCTGCTGCTGAACCTGATCACAATTACCGTCATGATGCTGGGGGCGTTCGCGGCCATCTATGCCATTACCTATCGTGACGTCCAGCGCGACATCCATATGGAGCTTCGTCAAATTCAGGATTTTTATTGGAAGCAGCAAAGCGGCGACGGACCAAGACGCTTCGGACCGAACGATGGCCAGCCGATGGCAGAGCCAGGAGAGCCGCCGCTCGATATGGGCGCAGACGGCTGGAGGCCGGAGCGCTCCGTCTCCTTCATGCTGAAGACGGACAGCTCGGGCCGCTTGACCGGCACCGATTCCCACTTCAATATGGAGGAGGCCTTCTACCTGGAAGCGCTGGAGAAGGCGCTGGACGCGGGCAAGTCCACCGGCCAGCTCAAGCTGGACGGCAACGACTGGGCATTCTCCGCGTTGACCACCTCGGCGGGCAGCCTGCTCGTCTTCGTGGACGTCACCGCCCAGCAAGGCATCCTGACGAACCTGATCTATACATTCGGAGCTGTTGCTCTGGCGATGCTTGTCGTGATTTATTTGATCAGCCGCTATTTCGCCAGCCGTTATATCGCGCCGGTCAAGGAGGCGTTCGAGAAGCAGAAGCAGTTCATAGCGGACGCCTCGCATGAGCTGAAGACGCCGCTCGCCATTATTCAGACAAACGCGGATGTGCTGCTCGCGAACCGTGAGGACACGATTGCGAATCAAGCCAAGTGGCTGCATGTCATCAAGCAGGAGACGAACCGGATGGCTAAGCTCACGGGAGATCTGCTCTATCTGACCGAGATGGAGCATACACGGTCCGCCGTCCTGTATGCCGAATTCGACCTCAGCGACGCTGTCGAGACGATCATGCTCACGATGGAAGCCGTCATCTACGAGAAGGAGCTGCGCCTGAGCTACGACATCGAGCCCGGCCTGACTGCGCACGGCAGCAGCGAGCAGATGATGCAGGTCATTATGATTCTGCTGGACAACGCCATCAAGTACACGGAGCCTCACGGGTCGATTGAGATCGCTCTGAAGAAGCAGCAGCATGATGTGGTGCTCACGGTAGCCAATACGGGAGATGGCATCGCGCCAGAGCATCTGCACCGAATATTCGACCGATTCTATCGGACGGATCCATCGCGCTCCAGGGGACAAGGCGGCCATGGTCTGGGGCTGGCTATCGCCAAATCGATTGTCGAGCAGCATGGCGGCAAGCTGTATGCCAGGAGCGAGCCCGGCAAGCTGACCACCTTCTATCTGCATCTAAGCTGAGCCATAGAAAGCCAAAAACCCTTGTGAGCCTCTAAGTGCTCGCAAGGGTTATCGGACCTTCTTGTCCTAGGTTCCGCAATAAGTCTGATACGGGCTGTCGCTCGCTGCAGGGGGCTCGGCATAGGCCTCCTGCTCCGGAGAGTAGGCGTAGGGATCGGCAAGCACGCTCAGCAGCCTCTCCATCACGGCGTAATCGCTGCGTTCCGCCGCAGCCGCCAGCGCTTCCTCTACGCGGTGATTGCGCGGAATAACGGCCGGATTGCTTCTCCTCATCAGCTCCCGGGAGGCGGCTTCCGTCTCCTTCTGCCGGCTAAGCCTGCCCTGCCACTTCTCCAGCCACTGCCCGAACGCCGGTACTTCTCCCATCCCCGTCGCAGCGGGCTGGCCAAGCGTCAACGCTCGGAACGTATTCGTATAATCCGCGCAATGCTCCTCCATCAGCTTCAGCAGCTCCTGAATCAGCGCTTCGTCCTCCGGTTCTTCGCCGAAGAGGCCGAGCTTGGCCCGCATACCGGAGAGATAATGGCTCTGGAAGTGGCCATTGAACTCCGACAGCACCGCTTCCGCCAGCTTCACCGCCTGCTCGTCGTCCTCGTGAAGCAACGGCAGCAGCGACTCTGCGAGCCGCGCCAGATTCCATACGCCGATACGAGGCTGATTGCGATACGCGTATCGGCCGTTCGCATCAATGGAGCTGAATACCGTCGCAGGGTCATACGTATCCATGAAGGCGCACGGACCATAATCGATCGTCTCGCCGCTGATCGTCATATTATCCGTGTTCATGACGCCATGGATGAAGCCCACTAGCTGCCACCTCGCGATGAGCGCCGCCTGGCGCTTCAGCACTTCCCGAAGCAGATAGACGTAACGGTTCTCCTCCGGGCCAGGACCGGGCCCTCCGTAATGCCGTTCGATGGCATACTCCGCCAGCAATCGCAGCTCCTCAGCCGTGCCTGCGCCAGCGGCATATTGGAACGTGCCAACGCGCAGATGGCTGGCCGCCACTCGCGTCAGCACAGCGCCTTGCAGCATATCCTCGCGGTATACGGGCTCGCCAGTGGAGGCCACAGCAAGGCTGCGCGTGGTGGGGATGCCGAGACCGTGCATCGCCTCGCTAATGATGTATTCCCGCAGCATCGGTCCAAGCGCCGCTCGTCCGTCTCCGCCTCGGGAATATGGCGTTCTGCCGGAGCCCTTCAGCTGCACGTCGAGACGCCCTCCATCCGGCGTTAGCTGCTCGCCGAGCAGCAGCGCCCGGCCATCGCCCAGCATAGTGAAGTGTCCGAATTGATGCCCCGCGTACGCTTGCGCCAGCGGCTCGGCTCCTCCCGGCACGCGGTTGCCCGCGAAGACATCCACCGCCTCCTGCCCGCGCAGCGCATCCGGGTTCAGCCCCATAGCGCTCGCCAGCTTGTCGTTCAAGATCACCAGCTCCGGCTCCGATACTGGAGACGGACCCAGCTTGGAATAGAACAGGGAAGGCAGCTTTCCATAGCTGCTCTCCAGCCTCCACCCTGCCTCAAGCTTTATATTCTCATCTATCATCTTATTCCCTCCCACTCCCATGATCATCCATGACGGTTAGCTTGGTTAGTTTTTGCGCCCTTTTGTTTATTATACCCTTTTGCAGCGCCAGGAACGAGAACAGCAAGTGGCCCCGTCTTGTATGGCATACAAGACGGGGCCACTTGCTGATTGCACATCGATCATTTAATTCAAATCCAGAGGCTTGGCGATGCCATGCATGGGCCACAGGGAAGCCGCCACATAACCCTTCACGTCGCCAATTGCGATAGGGCCGAGAGAAGGGCTGCGGCTGTCGAGGCTCTCGCCTAACGTGCGATTGTCACCCACAACGAACAACTGACCCGCTCCTACAGTCAGCTCCTCCATATCCTCGGACTTGCCATAGGTGTAAAGCTCCACCAGCTGCTCGCCGTTCACGAATGTAACGCCATCGACAATAGCCACCGTATCCCCTTCGACCGCAATGACCCGCTTCACAATCTTGTAGCCAAGACTCTCCTCCTCGACCACTACAACATCCCCGTACTTCGGCTTGTCGACGAACAACGACGCTTTGTTGATCAGCAGAATATCGCCGTGTTGAAGCGTAGGCTCCATCGATTGTCCCGAGACGCGCATAAGCCCAGTCAGGTTATTGACGATCAGATAGACAAGGGCCAGCACAAGCAGGAATCGAATCCATCCCCATAGCTCGCTTTTTTTCCTGACGACCGTTGATGATGCTTGCTCTGTCATTCTCCGTTGTCACCATCCTCTTGTTAAAACCGATAAGAGAGGTCCCGCAAGAGGACCTCTACTATGGTATATATCGTTATAGGTTTGGAGCGATTAGTTAGGGGCAACAACCAGACCGTCAATGCCGTCAACGATGCTGTCCAGCTCGCTCAGGCTCGCCTTCAGCAGCTCGTCGCCTTTTTGTTTAATGTCCTTCTCCGCTTGCGCTACGCCCTTGTTAGCCAGAGTTTGCAGCTGTGCCTGCAGAGCTGCCAGCTTGGAATCCAGGTGAGCCTTCACTTCGTTTGTTGCTTCTGTCTGCTCGCCTGCCAGCAGAGCCTTCAGCTCAGCCTGTGTGCTTGCGATTTCTTGCTCCAGAACGGCTTTCTGAGTTGCCGTATTTTCGTTAACGCCTGTAGTCAGCTGGCCTTGGTACCAGTTGTTGTGGTTACGGATGGCGTTGTTGATCGACGTCTCGTTCGCTGCGCCCGTCTTGGCCACTTCACCGTTCGTTGTCCCGTTGGTTTCACTTACGAAACGGTTGTATTCACCCGGCATAGCGCCAGTAATGGCAGCTTGCTTGCTGTTGATTTGACCCACGTATTTCTCAACCTGAGCGTTAATGGACTCATTGGTGCTTGCCAGCTCCGCGCGGCCCGCGTCTCTAACGTCCTCACGAGCATTTTTGGTGATGCCTTCCACTGCCTTCTTGTGATCAGCCTGCTTCTCAGCCTGGTAGCTTGCGAAATCGCCGGAGATGATCTCCTTCACCGTATTGGATGCGTTCAGATACCAGCCCTGAAGCTGCGAGCCCGCGTCTGTCGCCGCGAATACTGTACCCATGGATGCTACCATACCTACTGCTACTACGCCTGCTGCTACCTTCACTTTTACCTTCTTCATGTTCTCTCGATCTCCTTTGAATGGTTGTATTGGGGTCTGCTTGTACTGCTCTCTCATGCTGAGCTCAGCAGGTGGTTATCGTTGCGAATGTGCTGTGCGCTTGCTTCGTTAATGCAATTATATATCGCCCGGAAGTCCGGGACGTCCGTCATCAGTGTGATTTTGGACTCACCTTTGGAGGGGGGAGCATGGTATACCTTAGTAGCACGGCTTACTAGCAAGAATAACCCCATCTACCTCGTCCTAATGACTCGTCGTTATCCTTTGGAGCAAAGCCTTCGCCCTTACAGCAACTTGCAAAAAACCGGGAGCTCTCTCAGCTCCCGGCCTCCGCCTGCTCTTGATTCGATCCCGCCCCCTGCTCCTGGGCGCTGCCCTTGTTACGCCTGCGCGAGGCTGCCAGCGACGCCAGAAGCAGCACAAGCGGCAGCACTAAGCCGAACACCATCGCGTAGGATGTCCAGATCTTCGAGGCGAACTCTCTGAAATATACGATATTGGGGTACACAACAAGCGATAAGATGACCATAATCATGCCAAGCGGCAGCACGAGCGGACGGTAGCTGGCTGTCCTGAACACCTGGGCGATGGACAAGGCGGAGGCGTAGAAGCACACGGTCAGCTTGAAAAAAATCGTCATAAACCAAATAATCGCCATCATGACCTCAATCCGCTGCAGAAACTCTCCAAGCTGAATTTTTTTGGCCAAGGTGTAGCTGGGGAAGGCATGCCTCGCGGTAAACTCCCAGCCCAGCACCGTGATGCTAAGGGCGCTAATTAGAATCAGTATGCCTCCACCAAGCAGGCTGCCCGCCAGCAAGGCGCTCCCCGCCTTATGCCTATGATTGACGTATGGAAGGATCATCAGGAAGACCACAAGCTCCAGATACGGAATGCTCAGTATGGAGAAGCTTCCGTAGATAATCCTATTGAACCCGTTCTCGAACAGTGGCGCCAGGCGATACGACTCCATCTGCGGGACAATGAACACCATCAGGACCAGGATAAGGCCACATATCCATGGCAAAAAAATCTCCGCGGTGCGCCCGATCACCTCAAGCCCCAGTCTCGCTCCCATCATGATAATAAGAAGAAACAGGATATGGATGGCTTGAATTGGCGTATCCGGCATGACAATCGTCGTAATAAAGTCGCCAATGTTGCGCAGGACGAGTGTAGCCAGCAGGAAAAAAAACTGAACATACAGCAGTCCCACCAGCTTGCCGGCCCACACGCCGAGCACCTCCTCGCAGCATTCGATCAGCGTCTTGTCGGGATGCCGCTTGCCGATGGCGATATAGAGCCATACAACCAGGGAGCCCAGTCCCGCTCCTATAATAGCCGATATCCAGCCGTCCTGCTTGGCGACGGAAGCGAGCGCGGTAGGCACAATCAGAATCGCGCTTCCCAGGCTGAACAGCATCACAAGTATGGTCATTTGGATGAGACTGATTTTGCCTTTTTCCAGCATGGGCCCCCGCCTCCTCTGCAGTACTAGATGAATATACTCTTCATAAGCTCGCTCACTGGACCGAATATGACCGTCAATGCGTCGAGCGGGTTCGGAATATCCAGCTCCAGACTTTCCATGACCCCAAGCGCGATGCCGATCAGGAGCAGCGTGGAAAACAACCCTATATCCACCCTCCGCTTATTGCGAAGCAGATCCGGCAGCTCCTGGGCGGCAATCAGCAAGCCAACGATGATGACAACTATCGTCCACATGTTAATCCTTCAGCTCCTTGATAAAGGACTGTACGACGGTACCCGTTCGCCGAAGCTCCGTCTCAACGGTGACGTCCACCTTCAGATCGGGGAATTCATCCTCCCAATCCTTCTGCAGCTCCCTCCACGCTCGAGAGTCGGCCCGGTGAACCGCGTTGCCGAAGCCGAATATATCCGATCGGAAGGCCTTGGCCTTCTTGACGGACGCTTCAATCGTACCCCGAACCTCCTCGTTCACCGCTTCCTCCAGCCAAGCGATGGAGTCCGTCTTCTCCAGATCGATGCCGCACACAACCTCCCCCACATTGCCCTCAAGCTTCACCGCAACCTCAACAGCAGGCTGTCCCCCAGACACACTGCCCCTCACCTTGGGCTTGATGCGGTTGAGCTCGATCGCAATGTCGCCGCCGTCAGGGCAAGACGCTCGTACAACTGTATTTTTGACATGGCCCAGGACGTAGCTGTAGCCCTTGCTCTCCTTGGTGCTTAAGTAGCCCACCAGCTTATCCTGCCGGAAGACGGCCAGCCCGTTAAAGCGCTGGAACGCGGCAGGCGTCAGCGTCTCGAGGTTTTTTTTGGTCTTAGCCGTTCCGGCGTTGCCAACGATCTGAATGCTGGTCAGAGCGGGCTCCTTGCCTTTGCTTACAATGTCGAAGATCAGCTCGTGCAGATCAACGGTTGATGTCACGCCCCAATTCTGCTCCGAGGTTTCCAGCGCTTCGAACAGCTTGTTGGACGGAATTTTCTCCAGCGGCGTCAACACCTGCAGCACATCGGCGGCTGTAGCACCTTTTGCAACAAGAATATAGAAATCCGTTCGAAACTCATGATCCCGCGACAGGAAATCCAGCACATCGGCAATGCCTTCCTTGGCAAGCTGCTCGCCAATCACAAGGACACGGATGTGTGAGGCGTAAATTTTGCGAGGCGTCATCGTCGTCATCGCCCGCACCGATTCGAAGATCGTGTGCCCCCCGATCAGCTGCTGGGTCACAACCGGCATGCGCTGCCCGCCCCCGCCCTTCCCGCTGGCAATTTCACCTGCATTAATAATTTGAACCGCCACCTCATAGCCATCGCCCTTCTTATCGAAGCCGAGTGCGGACGCTATCGACATATCGTTCAGCTCTCTTCTGTTCCAGCAGCTGGTCAGCAGCAGAAGCATCGCCATAAGAGCTATACACAGCTTGACGTATCGTATCTTGTTCACCTGCCCGGCCTTCCCGCTAGTTATTAGGGTTATTCTCCCTGTTGCGTTGCTGCCTCGTAGTGTTCGTCTGGCTAATTAATCTCGGTCGAGTCGTCAGCATCCAGTGAGGAAGCCGCCAAATGTTATCCTTCTGATCCTCCATAATGAACGGCGCGAATGGCGCCATGTAAGGCACCCCGAACGAGCGCAGGCTGCACAAGTGCAGCACCATAGCAATCAATCCCACCATAATGCCGAATAATCCGAACGTCGCCGCCAGCAGCATCAGCACGAACCGAATCATCCGAATGGAGATGCCCATATTGAAGGAGGGGATAACAAAATTAGATATGGCTGTCATTGACACGATAATGACCATTGCCGGACCGACAAGCCCCGCCTCAACGGCTGACTGTCCAATGACAAGCGCTCCAACAATAGATACGGCTTGTCCGATTGCCCTCGGCATGCGAATGCCCGCCTCTCGCAATATTTCGAAGGTAACCTCCATGAGGAGAGCTTCGACCAATGCCGGGAACGGAATGCCCTCCCGCTGCGCCACTACCCTGATGAGCAGCGGGGTCGGAATCATCTCCTGGTGAAAGGTGGTGACCGCAATATACGCGGCTGGCGCCAGCAGCGAGATGAACAGGGCGATATACCGAAGCAAGCGAATGATGGTGCCGATATCGGCGCGCTGATAATAATCCTCCGAGGACTGCAGGAAGTGGGTGAACAGGGCGGGCACCAGCAGGACGAACGGCGTGCCATCCACGATAATAGCTACGCGCCCTTCGATTAATCCCGCCGCCACCTCATCCGGTCGTTCCGTGTTGTAGACTGTAGGGAACGGCGTATACGTCTCATCCTGAATGAGCTCTTCGATATAGCCGCTCTCCAGAATGGCGTCGATGTCGATCCGATCCAGCCGGGAACGCACCTCATCGATCACCTTGTCGGTTGCGATGCCCTTCATGTAGACCATCACGACGTCGGTTTTGGTCACGCGACCAATCTGCTTCATCTCCATCCACAGATTGGGATCCTTGATCTTCCGCCGAAGCAGCACCGTATTCGTGCGCAGCGTCTCGGAGAAGCCGTCGCGCGGGCCGCGAATCAGCTGCTGGCTGGAAGGCTCGTTGACGCCTCGATCCTCCCAGTCCCTTGTGCTGGCGAGCACGCCTTCTTCGCAGCCGTCCACGAGCAGCGCCGTATCGCCGGACAATACAGCGTGCATCAACGTTTCGTAATCCGATACGTCCTTAATATCGCCAACGGTCAGAATGGTCTGCTTCAGCTTCTGCAGATATGCCCCCTGCCCCGGGACTTCTCCCTCCATTGCCGGTTCCGCTTCCGTCTCCTTGCCCGACGCGAGCAGCGATTCCAGCATATCGGTAATGTTCGCCAGCCCTTCTGTATAGACCAGCGCGGCCTCCACCCGCTCGTTCCCACGATGCAGCGAAATGACGCGAATAATAATATCGGGGCTGTTGCCGATCAGCTCTCGAATGACGGGGAGGCTGTCGGCTAGCCGGGCATGAAGCTCCTGCCTAGCGGGCGGCGTGGATGGCTGCGCTCTCTTAGGAGAGCCGCCGCCGGCCATTATCTTCTGGATGGATCGAAATAATGAGCTCAACGCTTCGCCTCCATTCGACAATATCTCTTAGCATTCTATCCAAATAGCTCCAATACCATCCTCATGATGTCGAAAGCTCCAATTCGCAGTGCACAGGAAAAAGCCGAGAGCATGTCTAATCGCTCCCGGCTTCTGGACCCATTTATCCATACAAACATCTTATGCCATACTGCCGCCTTCGCCTCCGGCATTGTCCGCCAGCTTGAATTTCCCCAGCTCCTGCTGCAGCCTCTGGGCCAGGCTGCTTAGCGTTTCCGCGGAAGCCTGCACCTCCTGTATCGACGCCAGCTGCTCCTCCGAGGCGGCCGCCATCGTGACGGTTTCCCTCGTCGTCCTTCTGGTCTGCTCACTTGTATCGGTGAAAGCCGCTGTCACCTGCTGCGTTCCCGCGGACAGCTGTTCGGCCGCAGCCGATACTTCCTGCATTTGACTCGACATTTCGTTCATAACCGCGCGGATTGAGCCGATCGCTTCATTCGCGGCTGCAATCGTCGTCAAGCCTTGCTCCGCCTCGGCCGACGTCGATGCAACCGACTGGTTCGATTCCGCCACAAGCGTACGAATCTCATCCACAACAACTGCGATGGTCTGCACCGCCTGACGGGTCTGCTCCGCCAGCTTCGCGACCTCGCCCGCCACCACCATAAACCCTCGGCCGAATTCCCCCGCCCTGGCCGCCTCAATATTGGCGTTAAGCGACAGCAACTGCGTCTGCGCCGATATCTCCATAATGACGGAGCTGATCTCTCCAATTCGCTGCGAGCGCTCCCCCAGCGTCAAGAGCGAGGAACGGGAGACTTGAGCCGCTTGGCGGATTTTCTCCATCTGATCCACGGCTTCCCGCAGCTTGTCCGCTCCGCTGTCCGCCCCTGCCCTGGCGTTGTTCGAGAAATCGGCGACCTCCGACGCGGTTGAGGCAATACGATTGACCGCCTCTGCCATTTCCGTCAACGCATGCGTGTTGTCGTCAGAGGTCTTGAGCTGGCCCTCCGCCACTTCCGCGATTCCGCCGACGGACTGGGCGATATCCTGCATGATGACCGCAGAATCCGCCGCTACATGGGACAGCTGCCGCGAGGACTCCGCCACCTGCTCCGAAATATGCTGATTGTTCAGCAGCAGCCTGCTCAAGGCGTCCGACATCTGATTGAAGGCATCGCCAACCAGACGCAGCTCGTCCTTCGTGTTCAGTTCCACCTGCACCGTCAAGTCTCCTCCCGCCATGCGAGCGGATTGCGCCTGCAGGGTGCGAATGGCTGAAATCGTATTGTAATAGAAGCCCAGATAGAACAGCGTGACAAGCAGCAGCGCGGCAACGAACGCCGCAATCATCATATTCCGGCTTTGCGTCAGCTCCTCCATACGTTCGCCCAGCAGCCTGTTCAGCTCAGACAGAGCCGTATCGAACAAGGCGTCCGCGTCTGCAATCGTCCGGGTGCCCTCTGCAAAAAACGCCTTCGCCTCAACGCCCGACATATCACCTTCAATAAAATGCCTGTTCACGCTGTCCAAATAACCGCGCACGGACGCCACTGCAGCCTGGCCCGGCTCACCGACCCGCTCCTCCAGCGAGCCGTTGTACTGGAACGTAACGGACAGCGCCTTCTCGATCCCAGCCAAGCCGCGCTCCATCTCGCTGCGCGCCAGCATCAGGGCCATTCTGTCATTCTCCGTCCACTGATTTCCCGCCAGCAGTCCGTTAAGCTTCCCTCTGGTCTGTCCCACCAGCTCGATTAATGCTGGAATATGATGGACGCTCAGATCCATCATGTAATAGGAGTCCAGCTCGGTGTCCAGCGTCAGTCCAGACTGATCAGAGACAAAGACCATGTGATCGATGAGCGCCGCGATCAGTTCTGAGTGCCTCGCGAAGCTTTCAGCTGCGGTTAAGGAGCGCGTCTCGATTCGCAACGCCTCCCAAGCGCTCGCCATAGCCGCCCAGCGCTCGCCAGTCTGCCAAGCGCCGCCATACGCGGCATCCATCTCGGCCGCATGCCTGGCCGTCTTATCCATACGCGCCTCAAGCTCGGTCATTGCGGCTTCCCCGGCAGCGTCTCCGTTCAGATAGCCGTTAGCCAGGCCGCGGTGCTGCTGAATTTCCAGCATGAAGGGAAGCAGAGCTTCCATGTACGCCACCCCTTGACTCTCCGACCGTGCCCTGTCAATCTCTTGCTGCAGTGCAGTCACCCACAGCCACAGCAGCAGCAAGAATGGGATCAGAATGAGTACGCTTATA
This sequence comes from Paenibacillus sp. PL2-23, assembly GCF_040834005.1. Taxonomy (NCBI): domain Bacteria; kingdom Bacillati; phylum Bacillota; class Bacilli; order Caryophanales; family Paenibacillaceae; genus Paenibacillus; species Paenibacillus sp. PL2-23. The sequence continues at coordinate 401,524 of NZ_CP162129.1, read as the reverse complement.
AGAACAAACTTGTGGCCGTACCTAAGGCGCGACATCAGGTATGCCGCCGGAGATACTATTTTCCCCCAAATATTCATGTAACCACCCTTCCGGCTTTGAACTCCATATTCATGTTAGCTTTCCTAACATTATATCGACATCCCGTCCATCTGGGTAGAGCTCAAACCTATAAAAAAAACGCACATTACCTATAAGATACAATATGCAGCAAAGGCTGACTTCTCCGGCAGCTTGATTGCCGGTGAGTCAGCCTTCTTCATATCGACGATTAGCCGTCTATCCAATTCGCCATAGCCAGCAAGCGCCGAACGATTGACGCCGTCTCTGCGCGCGTAATCTCGCTTTGCGGCTTCAGCTGGCCGTTGCTGCCCTGCGCCAGTCCTCCGGCAACCGCCGCCGCAACCGCCTCCCGCGCCCAATCGCTGATCTCGGAAGCGTCCTCGAATGGCGAGAGCATATCGTCCGCTGCTTCCACATGGAGTCCCGCGATTCCCATCGCGCGGAACAGAATCAGCATCGCTTCTTCTCGGATAATGGTGGCGGATGGACGGAACAAACCGTCCTCATAGCCCTGAATCAGACCGTATTCCGCCGCCATGGCAACCGCGCCGTTGTACCAAGCATTCGCCTCTACATCGCTGAAGGCGAGGGTCGAGCCGTTATCGCCAAGACCCAACGCGCGGACGATGATGGCCGCGAAGGCCGCCCGAGTGATGGATTGCTCAGGCTCGAAGCGCTCCGCGCTTACACCCCTCAAGATCAGCCTGGACGCCATGGCCTCCACATCGTCCTGCGCCCAATGCCCCTCCATATCCCCGAACGCCGTTTCGTTCGAGACAAGCGCATACAAGCTGTTGGTCAAGCTGTTAATGACCGCAAAATATTGGCCATCCTGAAAAGCTATGCGGGTCGGAACTTGACGTATGGCTCCGTCCGATTCTACAACAATGGCCGTCGCAACGCTGCTTGGGTCTACACCATCCGGTATCGGAATGGCGCGCTCCACATAAGCTGGGAATCTGTCGATTGAGATTACCTGATTGTTATACATCGCCGTCACCTCAAATTCGACAGGCGGCACGACGATAGAGAAGCCGCCATTGTCCGCCGCCAGCTCTGTACGGGCGATGGCGTTCTCATCGCCCTTCGCAATGCTGATCTGGAGCTGAATATCGGACGGCGCCACCTGACCGCCAAGCTCCTGGGACAAGCGATCCAACGAAAGGTAGGAGGAAGGCAGCTTGTAGTAGCCGTTCACTGTCTGGATCTCCAGAATGGATGGCTTGGCCTCCAGCCTCTTGAGCGTATCGCCGCTCAGGCCGACCGCCACCTTATCCGCCGCCGTCGTGACCGGAATGACAATGGCAGGCTTGCCAGTCGACTGCTCCAGCAGAGCGGCAAGCTTAGCCCCATCCAGTGAAGCCGTCAGCACACTGCGTCCTCCTTCGGTCGTCTGCACTACCTTGGCCAGCCCGCCCTGCGGCTTGCCGCCCACTATCACCTGCAGTCCGTCGGAGGACGAGCCTGCAGGCGGCACGGGAAGCACTGGGACCGTAGGAGGCACAGCGACATAGTCTCTGTCCTTATACAGGTAGAAATCGTCCAGCGTGCCCCAAGCGCCGCCGTCGGCTTTGATTCTGGCCCCAATGGTAAGCGTGCCGTCCGTCACGAGAATATCCGTCAGCTGCGGGTTCTGCCAGCTGACCCAGCCGTTCACGCCGGTCTCCGCCTGTCGTTCACTGCCGCCGCTCGTCTTCGCATACAGATACATCTCCGGATTCGAAGCGTCGCCGCCCTGCAGGAACATGGACAGGCTGTAGTAGCCCCGCTCAAGACCGGTGATCGTCTGCTCCACCGTGAAATCTACTCCCGTGGCGGAATAGAAGTGCAGCGTGTAGCTTCCTGTCTTCGCATCGGACACCTTGTTCTGATAGTCGGTATGAGCCGAGGCGCCGTTCAAATGCGTAATGCTCCACATCGACCGGTCGCTGTTCTCGAAGCTTGGATTGAGAACCAGGTTTTGTTTCGTAATTTGCACAACCGCCTTGACCGTTCCGCCATCCACAGTGCCGTCGATGACATAGCGGCCGACTCCGCCGCTTTGCGCTTGTTCCAGATCGCCTGTATCCCATGTAACAGCCGCCGTGCCTGTCGTACCATCGTTGTACGTCACCGCTACGGTGGCGGGAAGGGCAATGGTATCGCCTTGCGTCACGCTCAGCGAAATATCGTTGATGGCGTCCACCTTGAGCTCAGCCACGGCCCCCGTATTCACATATTCGAACACCTTGAGCGAGGGAAGCGGATGGCCTGCAAAATCGAACAACGCCTGATTGTCCACCGCGCTGCCCCCGTACCATACACCTGCATCATGAGCATCATATTCCGCCGCGTAGCTGGAAGCCCAGCCTGAGCCGAACTGCTCCCATTTCTGCTTATTCTGCTCCAGCTCATTCGCTGGTCCTACCGGCAGCCAGGCTGGCTCCCAATAGAATACGCCAAGCCCGGCGGGACCAATGTCCGCCACCGCGTCCATGACGTCACGAAGCGCGCGGGCCTGCCCTTGCACCGTAACGGGATAGTCCAATGTCTGACCGGAGCTTTTGGGCGCAGTATTGCCGTGTCCGTCGCCATCCTCCGCTGTATACGTGTAGGAGGTCTCCGCTACCATAACCTTCTTGCCGTAGGTGTCAGCCACATGCTTCAGAACGGCTGTCAGGTTGCCGAGCGTGCCGTGCCAGAACGGATAATAGGAGGTCGCGAAGACGTCATAATCTACGTTGTTGGCGAACAAGGTCTGCGCGTAGCTCGCATAACGTCCTGAGGTTTCCGGGTTGGTGAAGTGCAGCGCAACGAGGATTTCTTGTGAATACGCCTGCGCTATGTCCCTGACGGCTCGGCTGCCTTCGCTGAACAAGGCGCTCATAGAGGTCCAACCTATCTCGCCGGCTACGCCGCCATTCGTTTCATTGCCCACCTGTACCATGCCGATGTCGATACCCTTGTCCAGCATGGCATCCAGACTGTCGTAAGTGAAGGCATACAACGCTGCCTTCTTCGCATCCAGATTCATATCCTTCCAAGCCTTGGGCGACTGCTGCTTGCCGGGATCCGCCCAGAAGTCCGAATAATGGAAGTCCACCAGCAGCTTCATGCCGTTCGCCGTGGCCCGCTCGCCGATCTCCAGCGCGCTGGCCAAGTCATTGTTGCCTCCGCCGTAGCCCCTGCGCGGTGTGTGCGTATCGAATGGATCATTCCATACGCGCACGCGGACGTAGTTGACCCCAGACTCGCTGAGTGTTGCAAATATATCCTGCTCCAAGCCAGCCTCGTTATAGAACTTCACGCCGCTGTTCTCCAAAGCAAGGATGCTGGAGATATCGACACCTTTGATGAAATCGTCGGCCAGCCCCTCTACCTTCTCGACGAAGATGTCGGCTTCAACCGGCTGGCTTGTATCTGTGCTGAGCTGCTTCAAGCTCATGCTGTCCAGGAAGCCGTAAGCATTCGCGGCCGCCGTCACCGTCACGCCAAGCTCCACATTCGCCATTGGCTGCGAGACGATAAACCTCAGGCTCACCGTGCCCCAATTGTTGTAGCCGGCTGTGACAACGCCGGTATTCATGGTCTCGGTTCCCGCGAACAGCTTCACCGCTCCGCCCTCCGCGCCGCTCCCGCCCATGGAGGCAACCGTCAGCTCATAGCTCCCTGCCGGCAATGCCGCAAGGGTCTGCTTCACGGTGAACGTCTGATTCTGCGTCGCCGTGTTTTTGATCCAATACTTAAAGGCATAATCGCCTTGGTGCTTCGTGATATACGAATCGTTCGCATAAGCGAAATGCTGCAGATCGACGCTATTCCAATCTCCTGCTGTCACTGTCCAATTGCCGTCGGCCCACAGGTCCCCCTCAAACCCGCCGTCCGTTAGCAGCTCCGGCTCCGGCTGCAAGTCGTCGGCATAGCTTCTGCCTGCACCCGCCGACAACGAGCTTATCAGCAGCGTGATCGCAAGCAGCGCCGACAGCATTCTGGATTTCTTCCTCATACGGTCCCCCACCTTCCTCTATTGTCACCCGTAAGCCTGCTCCACCGAAAGAATAGAGTAAGCGTTTCCACATAGCTGCTGAGCAGCCATGCTCGGATTGCTGTACCCTCATTCTAAGTTCCGGCCGCTAGGTTGAACATGCCACGATTGCAACATTTCGGATAGTTTCATAGCCGGTTGAAGCCAGCATAGCGCGGCTCCGGGGGCCTGCGACATACGGGCCCCTGTTTTCGGCGCAATAGCGATATCTCGTGTGGCTGTTGCTCCTTCTAACCCCTCATTCGGCGCAATAACGATCTCTCGTGTGCCTATCGACCGCCGCGTGACCTCAATCCGCGCAATAGCGACACCCCGCCGCACCTATCCAGCCTTCTCCACCAAAAAAACGCAATGCCCAGCTAGCGAGCGCCAGCCTGGCATTGCGTCCATTGTTTAATTCGCCTCAATCGGCTTCATCGTTCGGAGAATGCCGTAGATCCCGTTGATTCGCTCCTCCGGGACGAAGGTAAACGTCAGCCACTCCTTGTCCTTCGTGATCGAGGCCGGAATGTCGAGCGTGACGGGGAGGAATTCCCGCTTGCATTGCGGATCGGACTTGTAGCTGGCAAGCAGCTCACCGTCCGCGTAGATGTTCAGCACGCGATCATGATGCACGGCGAAGAACAGGAATTGCAGGCTGTTCTGCTCCCCCGGGAGCACCCTCAGCTTATAGCTGAACCAGCCTCCGGGATGGGCCGCCCGGCCATTCTGTCCATCCCAAGCGCCGCCGAATGTGTTCTCGCCTTGAATCTCATGCTGCAGCTCGTATTGATCATTGCCCACCTGCACGCTGTCGATTGTCGCCTCGCGAATGAGCTCCTCCATGCGAGCCTGCCGCTTATGCCGCTCCAGCTCCTCCGAGTCCTCCGCAATGACATGCCAGTAGATGCCGTATCGTTCGGTGTGCTGCCGGTAATGCGGCGTGAAGAGCAGGCGATCGTCCTCATCCGTCTGCCGCAGTTGAAATACAAGCTCAGAGCCTTGCTTGACCAGATGCTTCTCCACGCCCCTGATCCACTCCTCGGGACTCATGCCCCGCGGAATGAGGTAATCCTTCATCCGCATCCGCTTCGTAGGCACACGAACCATAATGCCTGTCTGGGCCTGCGTCATATCCTCAGAGCCGAGCGCCGCGCTGAGCACGGCGGGACCATACTGGAAGCCAACCGCCTGCGGATTGTCGGGGAGACGCGAAGCCATCACGTTCATCGGCAGCGTCAGCTCGACGATATCTCCGTCCGCCCATGTCCGTCGAATCACCAGATAGCCATCCCGATTGTCAGCAAGCGCAGACTCCCCGTTAACCCGCACGCCCATAGCGCCAGCCGACCAATACGGCACACGCAGATGCAGGGCCAGCTCCCGGCGCTCGCCGTTCGCGACGTTCACCCGCAGCTCCACCTGCTCATTCGCCGGCAGATCGGCCGTCATTGCCAGCATGAGCCCCCGCTCGGACCAATCCAGAATCGAGCCTATATATTGGGTCACGTACAGAGCATCCCAATCATGGAAGTAGATGCTGTCATTCAGCTTCGTGAAGCTCTCCATGCCCGTACCTGTACAGCACCAGAAATGCTGGAACGGAGAGCTGTATATTTTAAAATAACCCGTAGCCATCGGCTGGAAATACATCGTCATGCCCGTCTCGGGATGCTGGGAGGACAGGATGGCGTTCATATACGTCCTCTCATAAAAATCCGCGTACCGGCGATCCCGCGTCAGCTTGAACAGCTCGCGGGTCAGCTTCAGCATATTGTAGCTGTTGCACGTCTCGCAAGTGATATCCGTTCGCTTGGCGTCCAGCAGATCCGGTTCTCCGAAGTGCTCGGACTCGCTGTTGCCGCCCGTCATGTAGCTGTGATGGTTCACGACCATCTCCCAGAAGCGCTCGGCTGTCTCCAGGTAGAAGCGCTCGCGCTCGCCCAGCGTCAGATAACGATTCAAGGCGCCGATAAATTTCGGAATGGCTGTGTTGGCATGCTTGCCCCTCAGAATATCGTGACCGGCGTGGATGGCCTCGAACAGCGGCAGCTCATCGAATTGATGGGCCGCGTCAAGATGCCTCTTATGGCCGGTTATCTGGTACAAATCGTAGAGGCAGTCGTTCATGCCGCCGTACTCCACCGCCAGCACCGTCGCCTGCAGCTCCTTGGTCCAGCGCGAGGTTCGGGAAGCGACCCAGTCTCCCAGTCGGGAGACCACGTCGAATGCCTCCTTCGACCCTGTCGCGTGGTAGATGGAGATGAGGCCCGCTATGATTTTGTGCATCGTATACCAGGGTACCCATGCCGGCTGCCTGTTCTCAACGTTGTCGATCAGCACCTCGGGATAAGCCGACAGATAGCCGCTGTCAAGCTGGCACTGCGACAGCTCAGCAACCAAATACTGAAGCCGGTCCAGCATCACCGGGTCCTTGGAGGCGGCATACGCCTGCGCACAAGCCGTCATGTAATGGCCCAGCGTATGCCCGCGTATTTCAGTGTCCTCCCAGCCGGGGTACTTTGGAGCTTTCGGCTCAAGCCCCTTGGTCTCCCGAAATCCAGCCAGCAGCCGGTCCAGCTCATAACTGTACAGATATTGAAGCTCCTTCTGGGCCGCGTTCGTATGGTAAGCTTCAGTCAGTCTGACCTGATCCAGTCCAAAATGCTGCAGCTGCTTGCGCGTCGTTTCTCCCATTCTCAAGTTACATCCGCCTCTCGCCTTGGTTTGTTCTTCCTCAGCGTACTATCAAGGGTCAAGGCTGCGTAAGTGGCGAAACGTTCGAATTGGTGTAAAAAAGTCTGTTCTCAGCATGCATGCGGCAGGCTAGAGAAGCTGGTCTTCATCGCCAGCCCTATTGCCAGCTCTCGTGCGGCTTGTTATGGTTATAGCATGGATATGGGGTGAAAAGGTTAGATGGGGGGTATCCAGCGATGACAACGTTTCTCTTGAACGTCGAAAGACCACTGCAACTGGTCATGACAGGTAAATTCACGGCTCCATCAGCGGATTGGATGCATATGAACCGGATCCTGATGGACTACGAGCTGTTCCTCCCGACCCGGGGCGTGCTGTATATCGCCGACGAGCATGAGCAGCACGCCTTGCGTGAGGGCGAATATTTGCTAATGCCTCCAAGAACCCGTCAATACGGGTATCAGCCGTCGGATTGCAGCTTTTATTGGCTACACGTTATGGAGTCGGAGCAGCCTGCAGCGCCATTCGATACGGGCGATAGCGAGGAGCCTGCCAGCATCCTGCGGATTCCAGGCAAGGGCTCGCTGAGGGGCGGGGATAAGCTCATTGTTATGATGAAGCAGCTGCAGGATGCCATTCGCAGCTATCAAGACCCGACACTGGGCCATTATATGGCGACTAGCATTCTCTGTGAGCTTCACAATCAAATGAAGCAAGACAGCCCCGGCTCCGGGCAGCGGCTGAAGCAGAAGCAGTTGTACAACGACGTTGTGGATTATATCAAGTGGCACCGGTTCGAGCGGCTGCAGGTTACGCAAATAGCGGACCACTTCGGCTATAACGCCAAATATTTGTCCCATTTGTTCAGCCAGATTGCAGGTGTGCCGCTCAAGCCATTCCTGATGCAGCAGAAGCTCGAAGCCGCCTCCTACCTGCTGACGGACACGAATCTGACCATCAACGAGATCGCGCTGCAGCTCGGCTTCCACGACAGCCAGCATTTCATGCGGACGTTCAAGGGGATGACCGGCTTGACGCCGACCGGCTATCGCAACTCCGCCGCAAACCGATTGTTATTTTATAAGTGACCAGCGTACACCGTTACATGCTGAAAAGCGACAACTTCGAGCTCTACGCGCGTTTGATGTCCGTTACGCCTTGCGCATCCGAGCTGCGCATCATTTATTGTCTTACCGCTCTCGCGATAGGTGCAGGCCTGGCGAACCAATAGCCCTGGAACAGCTCGAAGCCTTGCTCTCTCAGCCATTCGTAATCCTCCTCCGCCTCGATCCCTTCCGCAAGCGGCACCGAGCCGAGCTCAAGAGCCATGGTCAGCATCTGAGCCGCCATTTCCTGCTTGTCCGGGTCGCCCGCTACGCCCTGAACATAGGACTTGTCGAGCTTCATATAGTGAGGCGTAATATCGCGCAGCATCTGAGCGGTGCTGAAGCCTTCGCCCACATCGTCCAGCGCATATTGAAAGCCGCCCGCCTTGTAGTACTCCAGTATGGACTTGAGATGGGCGATATCCCCTACCTCCTCGCTCTCCACCACCTCGAAGACGAACTTCGAGGAATGGAAGCCGAGCTCCTGCGCCAAAGCTACTGTGGACTGCAGGCAATGCGCCGGCGAGTAGATGGAAGTAGGCACAAAATTAATAAATACCTTCTTCGGCAAATGCACGGCGCTCCGAATAGCCGCCATCCGGCACATGCGATCCAGCGCGTACACCCTGTCCCGCAGCTTGGCCGCACCGAACACCTCGAATGGGGACTGCAAGCCCCCCTCCGGCCGGACGAACCGCGCCAGCATCTCGTGAGCGAACAGCTCCCCGTTCCGGTCTATAATCGGCTGCGCCCATGGCTCAATGCGATTTTCCGTGATCAGCCGATCCACCCATTCTGCGCCCAGCATATCCGGAACTAGGCCGAATGGCTTCCATTCCGCCTGCTCGGACGTCCTGACCGCCATCCTCTCGACATCCATATGATCCCGGCAGAAATCATAGAAGTCTGCCAGGCTCTCCTCCTTGAAATAGAGCCGATCATTGTCCAGCTCCACCATCGCGTCTCTTGACCGAAGAAATCCGGCAACAGCTCCCATGACTTCTACATTCACACTTCCCTCTATCCGTACTTCATAAGTATGCGAGCCCGTCCAACATCCCTTGCAACCTGCCATTCTCAACATCATTCCTCTGCAAGATTCTAGTTGAACATGATTCGGTGTATCCGAATGACTCTAGCATAACATGTTTGCGCATGCAGCATGGGATGATTATTTGCACAAAAGAAAACAACCCCGTTCGGCTCCGCAACGGAACGAATGGGGCTGCTTCTCGTGTCAACAGCTCATACGGTCGCCTACACCAGCTGGCGCAGCGCCTCATGGATCGGCGCCAATGGACGTCCCAGCAGCTTCTCGAAGTCGCCGCTCTCCACCTCCAGGCTTCCTTCGCGGATGCCTTGCTGGATACCGACAAGAATCGGGATGACGAAGTCAGGCACGCCGGCGTTCTTCATGATGTCCGCATAAGCGTCATCGTCCACATGAACGACCGGCACCTCCCTGCCTAATACGACGCTGACTGCCGCTGCAAGCTCTTCCTGCGAGAGCAGCTTGCCAGACAGCTCATACGTAGTATGGTCATGCCCCTCCCCTGCGAGAACAACTGCCGCCGCTTCCGCATATTCCTGTCGAAGCGCCGAGCCCACCTTGCCCGTGCCGGCGGAGGTCACCCATGGAGCGCCCGCCTGCACGCCTTGAATGCTGGATAGCTCATTCTCGAAGTACCAGTTGTTGCGCAGGAAGGAATACGGAATGCCTGTTGCGCGAATGGCCACTTCCGTTGCTTGATGCGGCTTCGCCAGGAACAGCTTGCTGTCTGCCGCATTCGCCACACTTGTATACGCGATAAAGCCGACGCCCGCCCGAGCAGCCGCTTCGACCGCGTTCGTATGCTGGCGAATTCGAGTATCTGTATCTCCATCCGTGGAGATAATCAGCATCCGATCGATACCCGCGAATGCGGCATCCAGCGTTGCCGGTTCGTCGAAGTCTCCATGGCGGACGTCTACGCCCAAAGCGCGAAGCTTAGCCGCCGACTCCGGATTCCGCACGCTAACGGCCAGACTGCCCGCCGGCACACTTCTCAGCAGCGCCTCCACCACTTTAGAGCCCAGCTTGCCTGTTGCGCCTGTTACTAATAGCTTTTTCATTGTTATACCTCCAAAAAATGTTGTATTCGCACTAGTTATAACCATATTGGTTACAACTCGCGCATAAAAAAATCCCCTCGTGCAGTCTTTCCGTGATAATCGGCAGCGGCACATGTCACTAGCGTAATGGGCAGAGTCGTCCTGCAGTGGGGCAGCATCCGTTGCGCGCTGGTATTGAAATAGAAGCTCTGCGAGCAGCCGCCTCCCCGCCCCTGACGGAGCAGGTCGGCATGCGAACAGAGCTTTATTCAAACTTCACGATCAGCTCGGCAAGCGTTGTCTGCTCCAGCCTCCGCTCCATAGCCGCCTGAGCCTCGCTCACCTCGGCCTGCAGCACTTGCTCGATGCTGCGACCGATGGAGCACTGGATATTAGGCGCCTCGTGAATACGGAACAACTGGTTCTCCTCCGCCACGTTCACCGCTCGATAGATATCGAGAAGCGTAATCCGGTGCGGGTCCTTCCGCAAGGAAGCGCCGCCGACTCCGGCCCGCACATCCACCAGCCCCGCCTTTTTCAGCATGCCCATGATGCGGCGGATCACAACGGGGTTCGTATTCACGCTGCCCGCGATGAAATCCCCCGTGCAATCCTGCGGACTAACCGCAATAAGGCATAGGGTATGCACCGCAATCGAGAAACGTGTGCTGATCTGCTTCATGTGCCATCACCACCGTTGTAACCATTTTAGTTACTACAACTCTTTTTGTCAAATGGGCCGCCGTTAGCCTTGGGACACCTTGTCCGGATTGTACTTGGCTCTCCCCTTGTTCGCGATATACGTTTCGTAGATTTCCCGCTCCATAGGGTCGTCGACGAGGCACACCTCGATCTTCGCCACCTCGTCCCGATGATTCTTCATAGGGGAGACGGTATCTTCAAAGTGCTTTTTGATCCGCTGGCGCAGCTTGCGGGCTTTCCCCACGAACAGCAACTCATCCTTGTCATTGTAGAACATGAAGATGCCGCCGCGCTCGCGCGTAATCAGATGGAAATCCGTAAAGCCGTAGATATGGCTAAGCTGCGGATTTTCCTGCTTGTGTATCGTCACTTCCGGCGTTGGAATCGTTATCAGTATCATAAGTAGGGTTCACTTCCTCTTTGCATATAGGCTTCCATCGTACCATACATAACGCCAGGCTTCTAGACGGTTATCACGGCCAAATACAGGAGCAGCGCAGCTCCCATCCAGACGGCAAACCTATAGTTCGGCCTCGCTATCTCGTACACCGACTTCTGAAACAAGCTCGCCAGCAGGTTGTTCACGGCCGAGGACGGCGAAATGCCATTGGACAGGCACCAGCTGCCGAGGAGCAGCACCGCAGCTTCGTTCGGGCTCATCTGTACAGCCGCGGGATCGATGCCTGTCGCCAGAATGGTGACGAGCACGATGGGATGCAGACCCATCATGGAGGTAAGCATGATCAACACAATGGTCAGGATGGAGTAAGACAAGGATACCGGCAGCGGGATACTCTCCAGAAGGACGGGAACGTAGTCCCCGAATCCGATCATGCCGATGGCTCCACTGAAGAAGCCCGCCGCGAGAAACAAGGTCATCTCCTTCTTGAGCGCAGGAAGCGTCACAGAGGTATGATGGCTCAGACCCTGCCGATAGGTTGCCGTCTCCCTTTTGCCCAGGCACCAGATTAGCGGGTACACGACTGCGGCAAAGCATGTGATGAGCACCATGGGAAGCTCCACCCACTGCTCCAGCAATAGGATGGCGACAATCGCCAAGACAAGATACAGACCCAGTCCCACGGGAAAAGAAGACGAGCCGTCGCTCACGGCAGGCTCAGTCCTTCCCATATCGGTCAGCTTCCCCTTCCCATTCTCCTTCGTTTGCTCCTTCGCTTGCTCTTCCTCCAGCAGCTCATCGCCGCCAGCATTCCGCAACGCCTTGTATTCCACCACGATGCTAACCAGCATACTGATGGCCACAAGCCCCAGCATAGGGAGCAGAATAGCCGTCCACTCTACCGATAAGGAAGAGAGCACAACCGCCATTGCCGCGAAATAGGGCGACCACAGGATGGCTCCCGCAAAGCCGCGATTCAGCGCATTGGCCAGCGGCATAGCCATTCCGGGATGCGTCTTGGCGAACACCATATGATAGACAACAGGAATCGAGCCAACATTGAGGAATACGGCCATCGTTTGCGTCAGCAGCTGGGTGCCGCTGAATAACATATATCGGCTGCGCAGCTTGGTTTCGTAGAAGCGCTTCAGCGCGGCTATATATGCGGGCAGCCGAACCGGGATGCCGAACAGCGGCGCGAATACAAACAAGGTGACAAGCGTAACATTGACGCCTGCTGCTTGGAACCAATAGCTCGCCGATGCCTTCTGAACCAGGAGCAGCAGCACGCCGACGGACATGAACCCCACAGTCAGCCACAGGGTCATGCCTCGAAGATGACGCAGGAACAGAGCAATCGCGCCAAACACCAGGATGCCGAGCACCGCCGTTAGAGGCTCCCAATGCGTAAGCTGCAGCACAATAAACACAGCGGCCATGGCGAATATAACCACAAGCTCTAAGCTAGCTTTTACCGATGAAGCAACCTTTATCATGGCTTGCGATTTCAGAGGATCAGCATGCATGTTCTATCCCTCACTCCTCGTACATCCCGGTTAAAGGAAATAAGTTGGATCAGCCCTTGTTGATCAGTTGAGCAGACCTGTCTTGCAGTAAATGTTGTACCAGCAGGGGCAACAGCGACACGAGGTGTCGCTGTTCCTCACCTCGGGGAGTTCCCTCGTTTTTACGTGCGGCCAAGCGCGCACGAAGGCCGTTCCGCCTCATCGCGGAACGGCCTTCGCGCCTTCGTCGCCTGCTATTTCGACGTCTGCAGCTCGCCTGTCAAACCAAGCGTGCGGGCCGTCGACGTATGAATCTCTTGAATCAGCTCCGGATTCTGCAGCAGCTTCTTGCCGTATGACGGGATCATCTGCTTCAGCTTCGGCTCCCATTCCTTGATATGCTGCGGGAAGCAGCGGGAGATGACCTCCAGCATGACGGACACCGCTGTAGAGGCGCCCGGAGACGCGCCAAGCAGCGCGGCAATGGAGCCGTCGGCGGCGCTAATGACCTCAGTGCCGAACTGGAGCGTGCCTCTGCCGTTAGGCGTATCCTTGATCACCTGCACGCGCTGGCCTGCAACGACCAAATCCCAGTCCTCGCTCTTGGCGTTGGGGATAAATTCGCGCAGCGCTTCCATACGCTTCTCCTTGGACAGCATCAATTGCTCGATCAGATATTTGGTCAGACCCAGCTCCTTGACGCCGGCCGACAGCATCGTCACCACGTTATAAGGCTTCACGGATGTAATCAGATCGAACATGGAGCCCGTCTTCAGGAACTTCGGCGTGAAGCCTGCGAACGGCCCGAAGAGCAGCGACTTCTTGTTATCGATATACCGAGTGTCCAGATGCGGCACGGACATAGGCGGCGCTCCAACCGGCGCCTTGCCGTACACCTTGGCATGATGCTGAGCCGCGACCTCCGGATTGGTGCACACCATGAACAGTCCGCTGACCGGGAAGCCGCCGATCCCTCTGCCTTCGGGAATGCCGGACTTCTGCAGCAGATGCAGGCTGCCGCCGCCGCTGCCGATGAATACGAACTTGGCTTTGTGGCGCTCCACGATGCCGCTGTCGACATTCCGAACCTTCAGGTCCCAGGAGCCGTCGCCTGCGCGTCTCATATTGTCCACGCTGTGCTTGTAGTGAATCTCGACATTCTTGCCCTTCAAGTGATCGAACAGCATACGCGTAAGCGCGCCGAAGTTCACATCCGTGCCCGTGTCGATCTTCGTCGCCGCGATAGGCTCGTTCGACGTACGCTCGTTCATCATAAGCGGAATCCACTTCTTCAAGGTTGCAGGGTCGTCGGAGAACTCCATACCATCGAACAACGGATTGGCCGACATCGCTTCATAGCGCTTCTTGAGGTAGGCCACATTGCTCGCTCCGTGCACGAAGCTCATATGGGGCAATGGCATAATAAATTCCTGCGGATTGCGAATCAGCTTGCTCTCCACCAGATAAGACCAGAACTGCTTGGACACCTGATACTCTTCATTCACCTTGATGGCCTTGCTGATGTCAATCGAGCCATCCGGCTTCTGGCTTGTATAGTTCAGCTCGCATAACGCAGCATGTCCCGTTCCCGCGTTATTCCATTCGTTCGAGCTTTCCTCGCCAGCCTTGGACAGCTTCTCGAACACTTTGATCTTCCAGTTCGGCGCCAGCTCCTTCAGCAGAGCACCCAAGGTCGCGCTCATAATACCGGCGCCGATCAAGATTACGTCTGTTTCCGTCTTATGACTCATTGTAACCGTCCTTATTTATAGATTGAGATATCTACTATTATAAGATAGTTGGACCCTTTTTAAAAACCGGTAAATTTCACTGACAGCCCCATAATGCGATAAAATTCAGAAAACGTACACAACACGATAAAAAATAAAAATCAGGGCCATGAACAAAATTTATTCCTTCCCTTCAAAAAATGAAAAAACCATCGCCTCTCCCCTATATGCTATCAGCATATGCGCGGATGACGGCGTTGGTTTGACAGTCAGGGATGAATGTTGAACACTCCCGCCACCTAAGCGATGGAGCATTCTTGGGTTGTTGCTCCTCATGGAGCAAAGTCGTAGTAATATTTTTTCGAAATATCGTACACCAAGCGGCCCCTGTGGTTCCTACAGTTCTTACATTATTCATTACAGGGCCATAGCCTTTATGTTTTGTGCCGCATTCCAATCTCGGTTATGTGACGTTTGACAAGATGAACATGTCCATCCTCGTACGCTCAAATCCTTCACTTCTGCTTACTTGCTCCCACAGACGTGACAGGTTTGGCCCGTTGGCGCAAAAACCGGTGTTTCCTTGATCGTTCGGCCATGAAGGGGCGCCGGGCTGTCCCATGACGAGTTAGGCTTGCCGCCCCGAATACTGGCGTAACCGGTCAATGAGCGTTAGCCCGCCCCTCCCGGACGAACCGCGCCGCCTCCGCCATCTGAGGGACGGTAACATCCTCCAGCGTTGCGAAGCCATGCGGCTTGTGCTGCTCCAGCAGCTGGAAGAACAGCGGGTAGTTCAGCTCGCCGAGCCCCGCTGCTGTCCCCTTCAGCGAGCCGTCCTCTGCGCGCTGCAGGTCCTTCACATGCGCGCTGACGATCCGTGGACCGAGCAGCCGGAACGCTTCCCGGATCGTATCGTCCTGTACCTCGAACCGCTGGCGGTTCATGAGATTGCAAGGGTCCAGCACAACGCCGACGCAGGAGGACGGGAATCGCTCAATGGTCTCCGCAAGCGTCTCGGACGAGTCAATCAGATGCCCTTGCGCCGCCTCCAGCCCGATCGTTACGCCCCAGCGCTCGGCCTCCTCCACCAGCTCCTCCAGCGCCAGGTTCAATCGTTCCAGATGCTGGGGACGGCTGTCCGGACCGAGGATATTGCCGACCTCCGTCGCTACGATCGGCGCCCCGAAGTGGCGGGCGTTCCGCAGATGCTCCTTGAACCGGTCTACATTGTAGCGGAAGGACTCGTCATCCAGCTCCACCAGGCTCGCATAGCAGCCAAGAACGGCGATACGCACGCCTCGCTCTGCGAAGGCGCCTCCAATCTCTTGCGCCAAGCCGGGGCTTAGCTTGCCTAGGCTGGAATCGATATCGGTGAACGCTTTGGCAAGCGCCAGCTGCACATAGGGGAAGCCGTGCTCGGCCACCTTGGCCGCAAGCTCCTTATAGGGCTGTTTTCCTAACAAATGCGCTAATATACCAACTGACATATCCTGACATCCTCTCTCTTATAGCTGTTTGCCTGTCATTATACTTGAAACCATCTGAACGTGCATTCATTTCCTCGCAAAACCTCTGACGATCAGCCATACCGCCAAGCTCAGCTCATATACGCCTACTGGGAGGGCGATCAGCCCCTTGGCTGCCGACATCGGCTCCATTACGCCGAACATCTCCAGCATGCCAGCCACGAAGACCATCACGGCAGTAAGCATGCCGAATATCGCCAGCGGCCTCGGCACTAGGCCCGTTCGGAGAAGCAAGTAGCTATACAGCAGCGTATTGACGCCAAGCATGAAATTGGGTCCCAGCATCGCTGTCCATTGGTGAAAGCCTTGCAGCAGGACCCCCGCCGCGCGCAGCTGCTCTTCAACTCCCGGCCCATTTGCTTCATAATAGAAGCTAAGCTGCAGCAAGCCGAATAGACTGACCACTCCAATGGCAATAAACACCGCTTCCAGCAAGCGAAAACAGAGATAGCCAAGCGCCAAATGCTCATTCCAGCGGCGAACGTAAGGAAACAGCATCACCGCCGTTCCCACCGCCGACAGCACGAGCAGCATCTCGTGGCCTATGCCGATTAATACCTTGGTGTCCCCTTCCTGGATCGCCGTCCTATACCATTGCTCCGATAGCAGCGGTTCGTAGAGAACAACCGCAATAATCGAAGCGGCGGCGGCGACGATATACAGCAAGCCTAATAGGATGCCATTCATCCGATCTCGATCCATACCTTATTCCTCCTTATTCCTGACTTTTCAACTAATAAGCAAAGGAGTCCCCCAATGGAGCATCATGAAGTGATTGAACGCGCGCTGCGCTACATCGAGGACAACCTGGAGCAGCCCTTATCACTGGATGCCGTGGCCGATTCCAGCCATATGTCCAAATTTTATTTTCACCGCCTCTTCTCGGCCATGATGGGCTGCTCGTTGAAGCAATACGTGCTGGCGAGAAGGCTGAACGCCTCACTGTCGCTGATTCAGGACGGCCGCCTTTCGCTAACCGACATTGCCTGTCGCCTGGGCTTCGGCACACCTTCCTCGTTCACGCGAGCCTTCAGACGCCAATACGGCATGGCTCCCAGCTCGCTGAGAGGAGCGGACTCCACCCTCGCTGCGGCACCCCTGCCTTCTGTTGTGCAGAGAGCGGTCAAGCATATCCATGGCGACGTCGTATCGCATTTCACCTTAACGGAGCTCGCCCCTCTCAGCGTCAGCGGCCTTGCCTTCGAGGTGGATCTGGCGACGGATGACTACAAGTTCGTCATTCGGGCGCATGCCCGAAGACTGCTGGATGCCCTTCCCGAGGGCGAGCCGTTAACAGGCGGCTGCTATGTCATCTATTCCAATTGCCAGCCCGGCTCCACCAGATTCAAGGTGCTTTGCGGCATCCCGCATGCTCTTGAGCTCAGTATGCCGAATTATTTTACCGTTCAGGTCCCTCCGCTCTTCTGCGCCAGATTTCAATATAGGGGCGACTTGCTCGACATTGGAGACGTGTTCATTACGGACTATGCCCGCTTTCTAAGAATAACCAGGCTCGAGAGGGAGCACTGTCCCATCGAGCTCATTCAACAGTTCGATAGTCCGTACCAGCTGGACGCCGCCTATCATATCTACGCCCCTATTCAGAAGCTTCCTCTGGATGCTGAGACGCTTCTCACCTGATCCCCCTCCCGCCTGCTCCTACAGACAATGTAACAGGATCGGCCTCACGCGGCTTTCCATATCTTGCTGTGATGAGGCCTCTTGCGCCATATACGGCTCTCTGATCCCCCGCATCCCTTGCCTTAGCGTTCAAATCCGTTCTAATGAGCATTCCCTCGCAAAATGATTATGTCGCCCGCCTGGCCCTTTTTCCCAATTCCACGCGCAATGATTATTGAGGCACCTTCCGCTCCAAGCCTATACTGTCCATGTACAGGAAGCGCTTACATCAATACATCGTTCGGAGGTGCAACAATTCAGATGATTAGAAAAAAATGGCTCTCTTCCTTGCTGGCCTCGGCCGTAGCCCTGCAGTTGCTTGCCGGAATGCTCGGGGGAGCAGGCTCAGCCTCAGCGGCGACGGAAGCCATAGCCGCCACCGGTCTTCCGGAGGGCTGGAGCGCGAGCAAGCTGTATGCTTCCGATGAGGTGAATCCAGGCGCCGTCTCGGCGGCGTTCCAGAACAGGGCATTGACGATGCAAGCCTCTGGCGGCAAGATCGATTCCGCTGGGGATCATGTCGCCTTCGCTTATCTTCCCGTCTCTGGCGACAAGGATTTTGTGTTCACCGCGCGCCTGAGCAGCTTCAGCCCTAACCCCGCCAACGCATGGGCTCTTCTGATGGCCAAGGGAGGCCTGGAGCCTGATTCCAAGATGGTGGCGACTGGGCTGGACTTGAACAGCGGCAATGTCCGTGTCCGCGACTATCGCCGACTGGACGGAACCGGCGGAGGCAGTGATAATCTTGGCGCCTCGACGGGGCCTATTTCGGTCCGAATGGCGCGCACCGGGGACGATCTGCAATTCACGTACTCCCTGGACGGTGGCAGCACGTACCAATCCCGCACCAATTACAATGACAACAAAAACAATCACTACACCCACCTGAATCTGTCTACCCTCTATGTCGGCTTTGCCGTATCGTCGGCCTCAGCCGTATTCGATCAGATTAAGCTGGAGGTCGACGGCGCGCTTGTCTTCGATTCGGAGACGGTGCCTGTGGATGAGAATCCGCCGTCCGCACCCGATGGACTGACAGCCATCCCCCGTCACGAGGCGGTGGAGCTGACCTGGCAAGCCGCTGCCGGAGCGGCGTCCTATCAAGTGCTTGGAGGCACGACAAGCGGCGGTCCCTACACGCTGATGGGTGATGAGGTCTCAGGCCTCACCGCCACTGTGTCCGGTCTCACGAACGATACGACGTATTATTGGGTCGTAAGAGCCGTTAACGCGAACGGATCAAGCCCCTACTCGGGAGAGGTGTCCGCGACGCCATCAGGGCTGGTCGTTCCCGGCCTGTACGAGATGGGCGGCTTCTCCGCTTACAATACGGGCGGCGGGCTGCTGGCGGAGAATGACCCCGCTTATCGCAAGGTCTATACCGCCCAGGATTTGCATGAGGCGCTGAAGCCGGGCTCCGGCGCGAAGGTCATTGAGATTATGAACGATCTGGATCTCGGCTGGCTGGAAATTCCGGAAGCGGCTCGCACGGCGCCGTTCAGCAAGCATAACGACCCGCTGCTGCATCCCGTGCTGCTTCGTACCGGCGTGTGCAAAATAACGGTAGACGGGGCGAACGGCCTGACCCTCTTCTCCCGCAACGGCTCCGAGCTCCGGCACGCTTCGCTTGTATTCCGGGCGAGCTCCAATATCATCATCCGCAACCTGTCATTCGACGAGCTGTGGGAATGGGATGAGGCGACCCGGGGCGACTTCGATCGCAACGACTGGGATTATATATCGCTGGAGAATGGAACAAGCAAGGTATGGATCGATCATTGCACGTTCGGCAAGGCTTATGACGGCATCGTCGACGCCAAGGGAGGCAGCAACGGCATCACGATCTCATGGAGCCGCTTCCTGGGTGACGATGGCGGGGCGGCGGGCAGCTGGGTATCCGAGCAGATCGAGGCGCTCGATCGCCTGCCCGACAAATACCCTATGTACGCGCACCTGCTGTCCGCCGGACTGACCAAAGCGGATATTATCGCCGTGTCTGCCGGGCAGAAGAAGGGCCATCTAATCGGCTCGTCCGAATTCGCGTCCGACAACCCCCAGCTGGAGCTCACGCTCCATCATAACTACTACAAGGATATGATGGATCGGATTCCCAGGCTGAGAGGCGGGAATGCGCATGTCTATAATATTGTGGTGGACAACAGCCGCTCGCGCTCCGCAAGCGCGCTGATCACGCCGGAGATCGCAGCAAGCATAGCCGACGCAGGCTATCACTTCGGCGTCACGAGCAACGGCTCCATCTCGACCGAGGGCGGCGCGCTGCTCCTGGAGAACAGCATCATCCGCAATGTCCTCTACCCGCTGCGCAATAACCAGAAGGAGGATCTGCAAGCCAGCTTCACGGGCAAAATAAAAGCCGTCAACGTGCAATACAACCTGGACGGCCAAAGCTATACGGGCGACAGCGACTCGCCAGACAGCCCGCTCGCTCCCGTTCCGGCTACACCCGTCGCGTTCAGCTGGAATACCGATTCGGGCAATCTTCCGTATCTCTACGCCAAGGATGAGCTGACGGCTCTGGAGGATACGCTGATCGGCTCCGCTTCGGCAGGAGCAGGAGCGGGAGAGCTGTACGGGGAAGCGGTCAACTGGCTCCGCACAAGCAACTATACCGGCAGCTTCGATGGAAGCGAGCCGGATACGGCGCCGACCGTCGTATCTGGCCTGCTGGCTGTGCCAGGCGACGGCGTCGTTACGCTCCGGTGGGGCAGCGTCGCAGCCGCTTCCAGCTACACGCTCTATCGCAGCGATGCGGCAGACGGCACGTACCAGGCCATCGCGACGGCGACAAGCCACACTCGTTATACGGATACCGGCCTGGCGAACAGAACCGCCTACTATTACAAGGTGGAGGCTGCGAACGCGCATGGCGCGGGCCCGCTGTCGGCAGCCGTCAGCGCAACCCCGTTCCAGCTCGTTGCGCCGGAGACGCCTTCCGACTTCGCGGCGACCAGCGCCAGCACCAAAATTATTTTGGATTGGAACGGCAGCGGCGCCGATTATTACAGCGTGCAGCGTCGGACCGCGGGAACGGGCTCGTTCAGCGTCATCGCGAGCCGAGTCTTCGAGTCCACGTATGAGGACACCTCTGCTGAGGCAGGCGTCACATACGAGTACCGGGTTATCGCGGCGAACGGCGCTGGACAGAGCGGGCCAACGGCAGCCCTCAGCGCAAGGCTGGTCGACCTGATCCAAATCGAGGAGCTCCGCCTGCTCGCCGAGGATACGTTCGACGGCGAAGAGACGGGCGCAAAGCCGGCAGGCTATACGGTTCGCGAGGCCGGCGGCACCCTGCAGGTGGCTGACGTTCCAGGCAATGGCAACAAGAGCCTGCGGCTGTTCGACGACCGCTCCGACGTCGTGCAGGCGGATCGCGCGTTCGAGAGCCAGTCTTACATCGCGGCTGTTTCCTTTGACTTCATGCACGAGGCCAAGGCCAATTCCATTAAAGTGATGCGACTAAGCTCCGATGATGGAGCAGGCTCCACGAGCAATAGCTACGCGGCCGTCGCAATCGAGACGAACGGCGGCAACCTGGCGTTCCGCACATCCAGCGGCTATACGCCGTTCCTGGCCAATTACAGCGCCGGCACCTGGTACCATATCGCGGTGGTCGCCAATCTGGAGACCGGCAAGGCGGATGTGTATGTCGACGGCGAGCTGGCACTCGAAGGAATCGGTCTGTTCAATCGGACCGAGAATATCGCGCTGATCCAGACCTTCACCGCCAACAACAACTCGGCGAACACGTATTACCTGGATAACATCAAGCTCTATGGCAAGCCGCTTCCTTCGACGGAGCCGGAGCCGGTCTATCCTGTCATTCTTCCTCCGCCAGCCTCCAGCGTGACGGCAGCTGGTGTGGAGATGAAGCTGTCGGGCGACAAGACTACAACCTCCGATGGGCGTACGCTGACGCGCGCCATGCTGAGCGGGGCCGTCCTTCAAGAGGCAGCCAAGAAGCTGTCGGACGACCGAAGCCTGCTCGCTCTGACGCTTGACGGCAGCGCGGAACAGGCCGAGCTAGATCTGCCGCTGAACACCTTGCTGGACATCGTTCAGTCTCGCGTCGATAGGGCTGTTCCGCCAATCGTGCTGCAATTCCAGACGGCGCTGGGCAGCTACGAGCTGCCGCTTCATGCCGAAATCATCGCGGAGCTGGGAGAGCAGCAGGCCGACCAGACTGCTCCCGCGCCTTACTTGACTCTCCGGATGACGCAAGCCACCGAGGAGCAGGCCCTCCGCATGGAGGAAAGGGCAGCCCAGGCCGGCATTCGGACGATTGCTCCGGCCATCGACTTCGAGCTGGCTATGGGGAGCGGCGGGGACGCGCACCCTATCGCAGCGTTGAATGGCTACGCCGCTCGCAGCATCCGGCTGCCTCATTCGGCTGCGACCTCACCGCATGCAACAGGCGTTGTCTATGACGAGACGACAGGCAGCTTCGTCGGCGTGCCGACCCTGTTCGTTCAGGATGAGGAGGGGACGACGGCTCATATGCTGCGTACTGGCAATAGCTGGTACACGGTGATTCAGGCAGAGGCATCCTTCGCCGACATGGCCGGACACTGGGCGCGCAGCGATGCGGAGGTACTCGCCTCCAGGCTGCTCGTGAACGGAGTTGCCGCTGGCCAATTTGCTCCGGAGAGGGAGGTTACCCGAGCGGAATTCGCAGCCATGCTGACTCGCAGCCTTGGCCTCACCGGGGGCGACAGCGCCTTCCCGGATGTGCCCAAGGAGGCATGGTTCACGAATGCGGTGGCTGCAGCTGCAAAGCACGGTCTAGTCACCGGCTATGCAGATGGCACCTTCCGCCCGGAGGAGCATATAACGAGAGAGCAGATGGCAGTTATGCTGGCCAGAGCTCTTCAGTGGGTGTCCAGCCAAGCCGAGCTGCTGCCTATACTGCCTGCAGCCGCAACCGCTGGCACAAATTCGCCGGCAGCAAATGTTCTGTCCCCGTACGCCGACAAGGATTCTGTCAGCGAATGGGCGGCAGAAGCCATAGCTGCCGCGATTGAAGGGGGCATCATGCAGGGCATGGCGAACGGCCAGCTGGCGCCTGCCCAGCATGCCACTCGTGCGCAAGCCGTTGCGATGCTGGCGCGCCTGCTGCGAAGCATCGGATATACGACGACTGAGCAATAAGCTGCATGACGGAAGAAGCCGGGTTCCCGGGGCTATGCCCAGGAAGCCCGGCTTGTTCTACACCCCGTAAAGCTCAAATTTATATACCCCTCACTACACAATGAGGGGTATTGTTTACCACAATAGAATTTATAAGTTTTTGAGTATTCGAAAAACGGAAATTCTATTTGGCGATAAATCCCACATCTAAACGCGGTCGCTCATCTCTGAAAGGCCTCGATAGAGGATTTCTCATTTGCAACAATTTCTTATTCATGACGTCTAGAAGTAAGTCAATACTTGATATAGCTGGGCAAACCGGCAATCCACTGCTGTAGCTGTGTTGGAATGCTTTTTGTAATCTTTTTTTGACTGAATCTCGGTGTTATTAAATGAAGAGTGAACTAGGAAAAAATGAGGTGAGGATATGGACTCAGCTATCATTAAGCGATTTATTCTATTGGCAGGAAGCTTTCTTTTTACATGGTTTATCATCCACACTGTTTTTGTAGTCATCGACGGATTAAATGATGAAATAGAACCCGTAGACGTAGCGGTGGTATTAGGAAACAAAGTAGAAACTAATGGGCAGCCCTCCGATCGTCTAAAAGCCAGACTAGATAAATCCGTAGAACTCTATAAAGAGGGCTACTTCCCTTTCATCATCGTTAGTGGTGGAATGGGTAAGGAAGGTTACGATGAGGCAAAGGTTATGAAATCGTACTTAGTTGATGCAGGAGTACCAGCGGCGTTTATCATAGAGGATAGTAATGGATACAACTCCTATATGACCGCCCAGAACACCAGGAAAATTATGAATGAAAATGATCTGGATTCCGCTATGGTTATTACGCAGTATTTTCATATATCAAGAACGAAATTGGCCTTCAGAAAATTAAATATGAAGGAAGTATATGCAGCCCATGCGACTATTTTTGAGGTTCGTGACATCTATTCTGTCATTCGAGAATTTCCAGCCTTTTATAAATATCTATTAAAATAATCTATATTCTCTTCATTATTGGCCGATTTCAAGCTGCAGACGTTGAGTTTATAAATTTCCACCCCACGATAAACCCAACGTTTGCTGCATCACCGCTTACTGCACCCAGCTCGCTACCGTGTAGTAGAAGGGAATGCCGATGAGAAGATTCATCGGGAACGTAATGCCGAGCGACAGCCCCAGGTAGATGGATGGGTTCGCCTCCGGCACAGAGGTCTTGAGCGCCGCGGGGGCCGCAATGTAGGAGGCGCTGCCCGCCATCACGCCCATCAAGGCGCTGCCGCCCAGCGACAGACCGACCTGATGGCCCACGAGCACGCCCAGCACGCCGCAGAACAGCGGCATCAGCAGTCCGAACAGGATGAGCTTCATGCCGTGCTTCCTCACCTCCGGCAGACGCTGTCCCGCGATGATCCCCATCTGCAGCAGGAAGATCATCAGCACGCCCTTGTACATATCGATGAACAGCGGCTTGACGATCGGCACCGCAGCTTCGCCGCTGGCCCAGCCGATGAGAAGACTGCCCAGCAGGAGCAGCACACTTTTGCCAAACACGCTTTCCCGAAGCACCTCTTTGTCGAACAATCCGTTCAAGAGACCAGATGATCCCGCCGTTATGCCTATCGCTCCCGCAGGAGTGGCCATAGCCACTGCCCTGCTCTTCTCTCTCCACTTCATCAGGAAGAGAGCGAGGATAATTGCCGGACTCTCCATCAGCACAATCAGCACATTCATGTAGCTCTCATAAGCGACTCCCGAGTGATCCAGGAATGACAGCGCGGCGCCATAGGTGACAATGCTTACGGAGCCGTAAGCGGCAGCCAGGCCGATCGCATTCGGGAAGTCCAGCTTCAGCCACCGAAGGACGACCAGAGCCGCTATAGGTATGATGGTGCCCAGGAACAAGACGCCCAGCATCGGCTTCACCAGCAGGAGCGGCGAATAATGGGACAGCTCAATGCCGCCCTTAAGCCCTATCGCGATGAGCAGATAGACGCTCAGGATTTCTCCTATCGCCGGCGGAATCTTCAGATCAGACTTCACAAGCGCCGCAAGCAGGCCCAGAGCGAAGAATAGGACAACCGGCGACAACATATTTTGCATAATAATCTCTTTCACGTTGACACTCTCCTCACTAAAATGGCTCAAAAAAAACCGGCTGACTTCAGCAGCGCGATCCAATAATCAGCGGTTCTGATTATTTGTCGCTCTGCATGAAGCAGCCGGTTTATGTCCAACGAACCGGAGCCTTCCGGTTGTTTGGTTCATCTCCCGATATGAACTGCGTTACGAGGACAGACTTCTCTCCACGTCCTCCGACAGCCTGAATACCATCATGCGCTCGCCCGTTTTGGCGCTTAAGTCTGTATGGAACGACAGCACCTCAAGCCCCGTCAAGTGAGTGATAATGCCTGCCAGCTCTGAGACACCCGATTCCACCAGCTCAGACCGCATCTTCTTCACCGTCAGCAGGCCCTCTCGCGTCTCGGCGAGCTTATATTCCGCAGGGGACAGGACCCCTCTCAGCATGACAATCACCATATCCCGCAGGATGTCTGTCTTGACGGTAACCGATCCGCGTCCCAGATAATCCTTCTCCCACTGGGTCAGCGCCTTGCTGATATCCGACTCCATCCGGCCCTTCGACACTTCCTTCACCCCCAATGAGAAATCCTCTATCGAGGCCTTTCAGAGATGAGCGACCGTGTTTAGATGTAGGATTTATCGCCAAATAGAATTTCCGTTTTCGAATGCTCGAAAACTTATAAATTCTATTGTGGTAAAAAACGGCATACAGCCACACCCCCATGACAAGGGAAGCCGTATACCGATTTGCTTCAATCTGATCCCCGCGCTCTCCTCTGTATGTTCACCTGAACAATCGCAATTATTCAGCTGCTCATACGAAACCGCCTGCTGGGGCCCATACCGATCATCTCTCGGATATTCAAACTATCGAATATATTAGGGCATTCCCCGCCCTCTGTCAAGAACAATTTGTTTATCTGTATATAGCATCAGGACATATCCCGCTTCAAGCTCCAGAGCTCCATTCCCATTCGTCATACAGCGAGCGATCCAGCTCCTGCACGAAGGGCGTCCATACTCCCGTCCCGTAGAGCAGAAGCCGGTGCATGGCGCGCGTACAAGCTGTATAGAACAGCTTACGCTCACTCTCTCGGTTATAGCTGCGGGAGGATGCGTCCCAGATCAGCACGGCGTCGAACTCGACGCCCTTGGCCAGATAAGCGGGAATAACCGCGATGCCCTTTGTGAACGTGAGCGTCTTCTCTGTAATCAGGCGTGCGCCTTGGACGCCACAGGCCATTAACGCCTCACAGGCTTCCCGGCTCTCCGCCGCCGTCTTCGCAATCACTGCAATGGAAACAAACCCTTCGTCCTGCAGCAACGCAAGATCCTCACGGACACGCATCACCCGTTCTTCAGCTCCTTCGAGCTTACACAGGCGGGGCTTCCCTCCGCTCCTGTCGAACGGTATAATGTCTTCGCCTCCAGGCAGCATCGCTCCTGTAAACGCCACAATTTCCCGTGTGGAGCGGTAACTGCGAACGAGCCTAATGAAGGACGTCTCCTCTTCACCGTAGAGACGGACAAGCGGCGAGTCATGCTGATGCAACTGGGTCGCTTGAGCGAAGATCGCTTGGCCAAAGTCGCCAAGCACTGTCATACGGGCGCGCGGGAACAGCCGTTGAAGGAAGGCATATTGGAAGGGCGAGTAGTCCTGGCCTTCATCGACGAACACATGCCGCACCTCAGTATGGGTTCTCACGCCCTCCGCAAGCTCCCTGACAAAGAGAAACGGAGCGGCATCCTCATAGAACAGCTCATGCCGAGCCAACTTCTCACGCGTCTGCAGGCCAATCGCCTCCCAATGCTCCGGCACGTCTGTCATGCCGGTCATGACTCGATAGGCATCCGCGTCTTGGAACAGCTGGCCGTACAATGCAAGACTATCTACAAACTTATACCGTCTGACATCCCGTCTCAGCGGGCCGAACTGCTCCTTCACGATCCTCCGGCGCAGCAGCTCCTCCTCCTGATCAGCGAAATCGTAGACGTTCTCCACGCCGATCTTAGGACCCTCGAGCCTCTCGTATGCATCAACATACTGCTTCGTGATATCGTCGAACAAGGCTTCCGATTGCTCATGCT
This sequence comes from Paenibacillus sp. PL2-23, assembly GCF_040834005.1. Lineage (NCBI taxonomy): Bacteria > Bacillati > Bacillota > Bacilli > Caryophanales > Paenibacillaceae > Paenibacillus > Paenibacillus sp. PL2-23. Next base: position 374,702 of record NZ_CP162129.1, on the reverse strand, counting down.
TGTTCAGCAATGTACGGTACGCTTCGTTGTAATGCTCGTTATCGAGATAACTCAGCTCCTCCTGCACCCAGTCGGCCCCCCGCTCCTGGCGCTCCAGCACTGCCAGCTCACCCAGCAGCCACTCTCGCAGCATGGCGACGCGATTGCCCAGCTTAACCGAACTGTCGTAGCTGTAGAACTGCGCGGACATTCGCGCTGCCGAGATAAGCACACGATCCCTGAACCGCAGCTCATTGAAGGTCATACCCTCCCGGCAAAGCCAGTTCGCGTAGCCTTGAAGCGCCTCGAGGAACGCTTCCGACGACTTGTACTTAATGCCCTGCAGCCTGGCGGCATACGGGGGCGTCTCCTGCGCAGACAGCACATATTCAAGCTGCTCGAACGGTCCCTCTAGACGCAGGGAGGGACCCAGCCCCTTAGCCATATATTCCTGCATCGTCGTCTGCTGCATATTCTCCTCGCCAAGCTCAGGAAGCACCGTCGACACGTAGCTGTTGAACATCGGATTCGGCGAAAACAATACAATCTGATCGGCTGTCAGCCGCTCTCGGTATTTATACAGCAGGTACGCCACCCGCTGCAGCGCAGCAGACGTCTTCCCGCTTCCTGCCGCTCCCTGAACGATGAGCATGCGGCTACGATCGTCGCGAATAATGGCATTCTGCTCCTTCTGAATCGTCGCCACGATGCTCTTCATCTGTGCGTCGGCGCCCTGGCCAAGCGCCTGCTGAAGCAGCTCGTCGCCAATCGTGACGCTAGTATCGAATACATGCCGAAGTTGGCCGTTGCGTATCAGGTATTGTCGCTTCAAGTGCATCACGCCGTGAATGGTCCCTCCAGGCGTCTGATAGGAGACGGCTCCCGGCGATTGATCATAATAAAGACTGGCAATCGGCGTTCTCCAGTCATACACGAGGAAGCTTAAACCCTCCTCATCAACAAAGGACGCTACACCGATATAGACGGCTTCCCTGCCTTCGGCGCCCTCCTCCTCCACATCCATTCTCCCGAAGTATGGCGATGGCAGCAGGCGATTCATATTGTTATATTGCCGCACTCGCAGCCGATGGCCTCGCTCCCGCTCCGACAACAGCGCCTCCTGCTGTTTAATGCTGTAGAAGGTTTCCTCGAAATCCTCGTTGGTGCTCGTGTTAACGGTGACCTCCTCCCAGAACTGCTTGCGGATGTCTGTCACTTGCTCCCTCAGACCCGCAACCTCCGGCTCCAAGTCCGCTATCCGCTTCCTCAATAGCTCCGTTACCAGCTCCAGCCTCTCCTGCTCCCGCTTCCATTCGTTAGCGTCGATCATCGACTGCGCACACTCCTTTTGGGGTTAAAAATTTAAATTTGACATCTCACGAGATCTCATGGTAAGATTAAAGTGTAAATAAAATGTTCTAACTTCGCCTTTAGCTAATATATCGACATATAGATTTTTTAAGCATATCACAGAACAGTCACATCTGTAAATCCATCCCCTTAAGGGAATGAAGCTTGTCCTTGGACAAGGCTCTCATCCCTTAGGGGGTTTTTTGCGTGGAGGAATTCTAGTATTCCGGTAAGGCAAGACGGCCTGAACGATCTAATGGCGAACCTTTGTCGTCATACTCTAATCTCCCCAGCAACCTTTTGTGAGCTTCCCTCGTCAGAATAGGAAGGAAGGCTACTAACTCATATTCAGACTAGGGAGAGATTACGATGACAAACAAAATGGGAAAAACCTTGCTAAGCACCTTATCCGTGGCCGTACTGTCCATATCTACCGGCGCCGCTGTCTTCGCGAACGGAGGAGGCACCGACCCGGTGTCCATTAAGCCGATCATGGCAAATGTCGAGCAAGAGCAAACAGAGCAGGAGCAGGCTTCACATTATATGTCCGTAACGGGCATCATTAAAGCCATCGAGCCTTATGGCCTGAATGAGGATATGGAGATGGTAACGCTGGAAGCAGAGGATGGCAGCATCACGAATCTGATCATGTCGGAGCAGACCTACTTGCTGGATGAGCTGGCCGTCGGCTCCAGTATTATCGCCTTCTACGACGCGAGTCTGCCCGTCATTATGATCTATCCGCCTCAGTATACAGCAGTCGCCATTGCGCTTGCGGACGACAAACGGAACGTGAAGGTCGATTCTTTTGACGAGAATCTGGTCAGCGCTGACGGATCGCTGAAGCTGAACTTATCCGAGGAAACAACTATCCTTCAGACGGACGGAACGGCTTATGAAGGCGAGCTTGCAGGCCGTGATCTTGTTGTCGTCTATGGACCTGTCACGCGCAGCATTCCGGCTCAGACGACGCCGGAGCAAGTGACTGTTCTTCCTGTTAAGGATGAACCCGAGCAAGGAGTGAGCGCCGAGGAGGACGTGATCATTACCGATCTCGGCAACGTGGAGGAGAAGCTGCTGCTGATTAATGGTCAAGCCATCACAGCGCCAAGCGCTTACTTGCACGAGAACGGGACGGTTATGGTGCCGCTCCGCGCAGCAGCCGAAGCTCTCGGTTATGAGCTGACGTGGGAAGCCGAGACAAGAACGGTTCGCGTAGGTCCCGTCATCTCGCTGCAAATTGGTGAAGACGAATATCTGTACGCCAAGATGGCTCCTTTCCGGCTCGGCACAGCTCCGGTATTGTCCGGCGGCGTAACCTATGTACCCGTCTCCTTCTTCAAGACCGTCCTCCGGGCGGAGGCAGTAAGCGTCGACGCCGAACATATCTCCATTCAAGAGTAGTACAGCACAAGCTGTCTACAGACAGGAGCGCCATAGCACGTCGAACAGCCCGCTAGTCAGCTAGCGGGCTGTTTGACGTGCTCATGATTACAGCAGGTGCATCTTGGCCTCCGCCTCATCCCATGGCACCGAGTAGCCCGCGCCTTTGGCACAGAAGATGGAGGAGGAGGTGTAGAGGGGGTCGGCTTCCTTGCGATAGCCGATTCGCTCGATGACCTCCTCCGCATTGTGGCAAAGGTCGTAGCCGCTGAAGGTGCAGCGGATGCTGCCTCGGCCATGCGTGAAGGAGGCAAGCTCGGTGCTGTAATCCATGAAGGTCGACACGGGCACCCTTCCCGTGATGATGGCATGGCTGCCTTCCATTGTCTGCGGCGGCTCGAACGTGCCGGAGGCGCGCTGTATATCCGACAGCACCCGACCCATGTCGTCGATGCCTACCTTGATTTTGACATGGTAATAAGGCTCCAGCAGCAGATTATCGGCCTTCTCCAAGCCTTGCCGCAGCGCGCGGAATGACGCCTCGCGGAAATCTCCCCCATGCGTATGCTCGTTGTGCGCGGCGCCTCGCAGCAGCGTTATTTTCACATCCGTAATCGGCTTGCCTGTCAGCAGTCCGTGATGCTCCCGTTCGTAGAGATGGGTCCGGATCAGATTCTGATAGCTGTAGCCAAGCACCTCCGGATGGCAGCTGCTCTCGAATTGCAACCCGCTGCCCCGCTCTCCCGGCTCCAGCAAGAGATGGACCTCGGCATAGTGCCGGAGCGGCTCGAAGTGCCCATAACCCGTTACCGCCGAGCGAATGCTTTCCTTGTACAAGATTTCCGGCTGGCTGAAGGAGATATGGAACTGGAATCTCTCCTTCACGAGCTGCTCCAGCACCTCCAGCTGAATGACGCCCATGACCCGAATATGTATCTCCTGCAGCTGCTCCTCCCAGACGACATTCAGAGAGGGATCCTCCGCATTCAGAATACGGAACGCCCCCAGCACCTGCTGCACATGCAGCGATGTGTCGAACTGTACCTTCGACTGCAGTGTCGGCTCCGTTTCGTAGGCAAGCCTGTCCGTGACCAGACCTAATCCTTGTCCGGCTTCCGCCGCAGACAAGCCCACAACCGCGAACAAATCGCCTGCCGTTACCTGCTCCACCTGCTGGGATCTGGCGCCATTGACGAGCCAAATTCTGGTCAGCTTCTCGTCGTATTGAATCCCGCCGCTGTCATATTGGAGCTGCTCCCGCACCTTCAGCCGGCCGCTTAAAGCTTTGATATACGTGTGTCTCACGCCGCTCGCGTCATGCTTGATTTTGTACACGCGGCCTCCGAACGAGCCGTTCTCGTCAAAGCGGGCAGTGGATACCAGATGCAGCTGCTCCAAAAATGACGCCACACCCGTGTCCTGCAGCGCCGAGCCGTGCGCACATAAGTAGAGACGGCTGTCGCTCACCATTCTCCGCAGCGCTTCCAGCCAGAAATCCGAGTCGCTCCGCCCTGCAAGATAGGCATCCAGCAGCTTCTCGTCCCGCTCTGCCATAAACTCGCGCAGCTCCTCCCCTATGAGGCCGCCGGCGAAGCACTCCGTCATGGAGCATACATCACCGGTCAACTGGCGCCGTATGTCCTGCAGAACCCCCTCCGCGTCCGCTCCAACCCGGTCGGTCTTGTTCACGAAGAAGAACGTCGGCACCTGTTGCTTGCGCAGCAGCTGCCAGACGGTTTCGGTATGGCCCTGAACGCCTTCCACCGCGCTTACAATTATGATGGCGTAATCAATGACCTGGACGGCCCGTTCCATCTCCGGGGAAAAATCGACATGACCAGGCGTATCGATCAAATAATACCGGGCGCCTTCATAGTCCATCATCGCCTGATCGGCGAACACGGTTATGCCTCTGGCCCGTTCGATGTCATGGCTGTCCAGGAACGCGTCCTTATGATCGACCCGCCCCCTCGTCCGAATACTTTCGGTATGGTACAAAAGCTGTTCTGCAAGGGTCGTTTTGCCCGCATCGACATGAGCGAACAAGCCTATGGTTATTCTTTTCATAGCGTCTCACTTCCGTCATTCTTGTCTACATGCTCTCCAATCCTTACTCCTCTCATTAAAGCATATGAAGAGGGAGCAAGAACAGCATGACACTACCGGCGCCGCTCTATAACGAAGCTTTGGACCGCAAGCGGACAGCCGCCGCTCTTCAACGGAGCATCATACCAATTACGCCCGGCTGGATCGCATCGCTTTGACCCGCTTCAAGCTCTCGTCCTTGGCGAACGCCTTGTATTCATCGGATTCAACGGCGAACAAAGCAACTTTGCCTTAGGCATTATGATGCAAGCCCCAGCCATATCGTTTGCCCAGCGATGATGTGCGCAGACAGGGCTGTCCCTTGGAAAAAAACGCCGCGCGTGAAGCTGGCTTTTGCTCTTCGGCAATGCCGCTGCGAATGGCGTAAACCTCGAATAACACGTCTTCCTGCGTGTACCGGTAAGGATGGTTCGCGATCATCTCGTACTGCAGAACCGGCACGGTCTTCGCATCGCCTCTCGCTTTCGGAATTTCGGCCTCCGCTACGGGGCAGTCCTCACTCACTTCAATAAACGTGCCGTAATAATTGTTGTCCTTCATGGCGGCGCCTCCTTTGTCTCGTCTATTCTATCTTCTTCTCACTTTATCTCTAATGAGTGTAGACTACAATAACTGACACCTCCCGCCCCCCGATAGCCACACGTCAGATCATTATTGCGCGAATGAGCTGCAATGGAGATGCAATAGCAATCCCACGTGTCGTTATAGAGCCGCAACAACCCTCCCAGCACCCGATAGCCACACGTCAGATCGTTATTGCGCGAATGAGCTGCAATGGAGATGCAATAGCAATCCCACGTGTCGTTATAGAGCCGCACCAGCCCTCCCGCCCCCCGATAACCACACGTCAGATCGTTATTGCTCGAATTAGCTGCAATTGAGGTGCAATAGCAATCCCACGTGTCGTTATAGAGCCGCACCAGCTCTCCCAAAACCCGATAGCCACACGTCAGATCGTTATTGGGCGCAACAACGGAAAAAACCGCCCGGTTGGCCGGGCGGTTCTCCTCCTTGACGCTTAACGCTTGACACTTACCACTTTCTAGCCTTGCAGCCCTTCAGCTTCGCCGACGCTTCGATGCCGTTCTTCATATTCCAGCCGTCGTTGTTATGCTCCTCGAACTGCTTGCCGATCAGATCGTTCACCTTCTTGCCCCTATCCCCCGGCGTGCCGGATGCCTTGGATTCCGTAAAGGTCATCGCGTCGTATTCCAGCGGGCCGAAGCCGAGCGACAGCTTCGGCGCCCCTTGGACGCATGGCGCGCCCTGCTCCTGCTTCCACTCATAGCCGCCAGAGAGGGCAGCGGCGCCAGCCTTCACCTTGACGCCGATCTCGAAGGCCGCATGTGTGGAAGGCAGGTCCTCGAACGGACTGATGTCAATGCCGCCGCCTACACCCACGCCAATCTCACCGCAGATCGCTGCGCCTTCATCGCTGAAGCAGAGCTTGACGCCTCCGCCGATGCCCTCGTAGAGAGAGCCGCCGATACACGCCTGGCCGCAGGGATCGCGCACAATAATAGGATTGTTGTTGACGTAGGCGTACATGTTCGCCTGGCCGCTCTCGTAGAAGATCTGGTCGCGCGCCGTCCAGCGTCCCGATAACGTATCATAATCTCGAGTGCTGAACCGGACAAGTCCTGTATCCTCATCGGCAATGCCGCCGGAGAAGCCGATATCCAGACGGAACGATGGGTTGGAATCGCTCAGCAGCCGGCCAAAGCTGTCATACTGCATAGCCTTCACAGTCTCGCCCTCGTCATTCAGCACCTGCACAGGCGTAGCGACTTGGTCGGTTATGACATAATACGTCTCGCCGCCGCGCTCCATGCTCATGACATATCCATTGAGATCATAGTTGTATACGGTAATGGTCCCGTCTGGTGCTACAACCGCGCTGACAGATCGCTGCTGATTCATATTCCCGTACAAGTATTGGGTTTTGCCCTGGGTATCCTCCCTTGCCGTCAGTCTGCCCAGCCCGTCGTACGTGTAGTGGATGGAATCGCCGTTCGCCGTCGCCTCCAGCAGCTCTCCTCCTGGCGCATAACGGAACGTATCTTCGCCACGGCGGGTCAGATAGCCGTCCTCGTCGAATGCATACGATGCGGAGCCAGCTTGCTCCAGCTCGTCGAATGGCCCGTATGTGCTGGCTTCACGCCCCGCTCCCGTCACTTCGCGGACGACACGATTCTTGTTGTCGTCATATTCGTAATGCTCCTGTATGGAGGGGCTGCCATTCACTTCTCTTGTCACATCCGTCAGCTGGCTGTCCGCGTCGTACGTGTACAGGAATCGTTCCGTTCGTCCGTCCGACGTCACCGTCTTCGCAGCCAGGTAATTGCGAAGGTCATACGTGTAGGCCGTACGATAAATCTCCTGAGCCCCGATTCGGTACGTGATTCCGGCGATACGGCCGAGCTCATCGTAGCTGCGGTCTATATGCAGCTTGCCATCCCGAATGGCCCCGAGCCGCTTATTGGGACCGGTGTATTGGTATTGGAAGGGTCCCATCTGCGTAATCTCATGATCCTTGTTATAGACCACCTGCATGTCATACGTGAAATCGCCGATCGTGGCCGTCATGCCGGTCATCAGACCAAACTTATTGTTCGTATAGGCGAATTGGCCTTCCGCATCGCCGGTAAAAGCAGCGGCAGTCACATGCATGCCATGATATTGGTAGGACAGACTCTGCTGATCCGCATGAGCATTGCTCGTCACGGTATCAATCGTCCGGACACGGCCCAGAATCTCATCCGGATCATAGGTATACTCCCGCAGCAGAGCTTCATCCTCTACGGACACCAGATTCATCCCCTCGGTCGTATAGTCGATAGTCCGTCCGCTCCACAGGGTGGAGAGGTCTTTGGTAGAGCCTGCTGTACGGCTAATGGTCAAGGCGCTTGCTTCGTCCCCGAAGCGCAGGCTCTCGAATTGCCCGTCAGCGTTATAGCCCTGATGGATCGAATCTCCATTCGGCATCGTCAACGAGGTTTGATTCCCCGCATCGTCATACCCGTACTGGTACTGCTTCTGCCCCGGTGTGGTCATGGCTGCGAGCCGGTTCGCAGCATCGTACTGGTACGTTCTCGTGAAGCCAGCCGCGTCGGTTACCGACTCCACCAGCCCGCGATTGTTGTACGTGTATTGCTGGAATTGCGACCCCTGCTCCATGCGGCTCAGACGCCCGCGCTCGTCGTACGTGTACAGAATCGGAGCGATCGACGTTCCCGGCTCTTCCATCCGAATGGTGCGATCCCACTCATCCAAGAAGTAGACGACCTGATGCCCTGTCGCTGAAGTCAGGACAACCTTGCGATCATTGGGGAAATATTCCCGAGTCGTCGAGCCGCCCTCGAGCGTCGTCGTCGTCTTCATGGAGACAATGCTGTACGGATCGTAATCGTTGGCAAGCGTCACCTCGCGCTTAATCGTCCGAAGCACCTCCTGACGATCATGTGTTAAGGTGCGGACTTGTGTCACATATTCCTCGCCCCATTGCATGTCGCGAGCAAAGGTCATGAAGTCCACGGCATCATCCGGATACCGTTTAGTCGTCAAGGAGGCGGATGCATTGGTTGATATTTCGGCTCCGTCACTATTCTTCATCGTCACCGACCGGAATCCAATCAACTCACGGACGGTGAAAGTTGTCGTCCTGCCGTCTGGGTCCGTGACAAGCACTTCATAGCCGTAGTCATGCTCGGTACGCTGCAGCGTCTTGACTCCCTCTCGGGCTGTCTCCGCCCGCACAAGGCGTCCATCCCCGCTATAACTGTAGCCTTTGACTTGATTCTCAGGATTAATAAATTGCTTCAATAAGCCTTTCTCGTTATAGATCATTCGGTACTTTTCCCCTGCAGGATTCGTCACCTCGGTCAGCTGGCCATTCTCCACCTTAAGCTTCGTCACTTGTCCGTATGGGCTTATGATTTCCACCGGCGTACCGCTGTCATTACGATTAATCCGCACAGTCTCTCCTTTGAAATCACTCATGCCAACTAGACGGCCAGCAGTGTCATACTCATATGTGAAGTGAGTTTTGCCCGTTAACGCGCTCGCTGTTCGAACTAAACGGCCATTGCTCAAATCATATACACCGGCGTACATACCGCTAGCATCCGGAAGAGATAATGTGCCCTCTGCATTGCCAACCCCCTTGAACGTACGGAATACCATTGTTTCGTAGTTGGTTGGTCTAGTATACAGTAGGACCTGGTCCTCCGGCCCTGCCTGCAGCAGTCTGACGTCCACCGAATCCGGTGCCTTATGATTTTCTCTTGCTGTCGTATTTTTGGCGGTGACAATGGCTTTGGGGTCGAACAATCTGATGGTCCCAGTCGTATCTACCTTGTAAATCGCCTGAAATATATTGCTCGATGCGTCAAAAGCAAAGTAGAAGTTGCCCTCCTCATCCCGCTCGAACGATAAAGTGCTGAACAAAGCTTCACTCGCTTTAACCCCATCTTGAATATTGTAGCTTTGGGCCATTACCTCGTCTTCCCAGCGAGAGGCGAATGGCACGCCGACTTCAACCCGAATCTCGCCGTTTGGATCAATGGACTTAATCTGCGATACGAACAAGCCTCTAGCTTCACAGCCAACCTTACAAGGATTGATCTTATGGCCCTGCAGGACATAGATCGTGCCGTCCTTCCCGATCTCGACTGACATGACCTCACCGATGTTCTCCTTCGTACCGGGCCCTGTAGTTGTTCCCTTACCCAAATAATTGTCTGACCGTACAGCTTCGTCTTCCACCCCGTACGGGAACATCAGGCCATTCTGATCCACTCGGTATAATACATAATTATCAAGGAAATACAGCTTGCCATCCGGTCCGACCTCGTAATCATTGAACTGCCTGCTCCAAGAGATGGAGGTGGCCGCCGTACCGTCTGGGTAATATTGCTTCTCGCCAATTGGACGTTCCGTACCATTCCCTGCAAAATGCTTCCACTCGGACTGCCCCGCCTCCTTGCGGTACACGTTCTGGGTAAGTGGATCCTTTGCAAACATGGTGCCGTCGGTCGCCATGGCAATTAGCTCGTCACTTGGGGAGCGCAGTGCAGCAGCTACCTCCACCCCTTGGTCAAACGGCTTTATCCTTACAATATTGCCGTCTTTACGGACGTAATAGCTGCCGTCTGGACCAAATATGCTGCTCGGGAAAACGCCAAAAGCAATACCCTGATCCTTTTCGTTAAGCTCTTCCGTAACCGTGCCCTGCTCCAGGTTCAGCAATAAATCCTGCGCGCTTATCTTCCATCCGGCAATGCCCGTTTCTTGATATGGGTTATACGGACTTGTCATATACCCTTGAAACTCACGGTTCAAGGTGGCGCTCCCCCGGGTTTCGCGGAAATAACCCATCATTACGTGACCCTTGCTGAGCGACTTTCCAAAGCTTGTGCCGGCTCCTACTGAACCAGAGCCCCCTCCGCCCCCTGATCCGGGAAGCTTGCCCACATACATGTTCTGCGGATAATGGTAAGTGACAACGGCTTTGTAAGGATGTTGGCCTACCAGCTTCCGATCGTAACGATCCAGGCCATCCCACGTGAATTTAAATTTGATGTTCTGACTTAACGAGCTTAAGCTGTAGGACTTCGTAATCGTGCGTCCTCCCACGATGAGTGTAACCGTGGCGTACTGCAGACGGTCTGACAGAGGTCTGCCATCTGTAACGGGAAGCTCAATTTCACTTCTTGCCGTGTACCCTTCGACGAATTGACTGTCATAATCAAGGGTCAGGGAGGTGCCCAGGACCGGGATCGACTGGCCGAGTGTCTGTCCCAGGCATCCGATTATAGAACCTTTGTCGTTACAGGGATCTTTTTTGCCATCTGCATCCTTGCCCGGGTTCTTCTCTCCATCCAAAGGAGGCATCAAACGCTCATCCGGATCAACGAAAGGAGGCATATTGAAGTCATGCGGCGAAAAGTGCTCCACTGGCACGCGCCACAGGGTCTTGCCCGCTTCATACATGCCCGCAAGCTTCCGTCGCTCCTCCATGGTCCAGCCGAATGCCGCAAGCTCCTGCTCCGTCTCCGCCGAGCCGTCGCCATTCATGTCGATCAGCGCCACGCCATCGGCTACGCTCAGCAGCTTCACAACCACGCCGTCCGTCTCCGCTTCCCAAGCGCCTTCCTGCAGATTGTAATAGCCGTTAGGCAGAATGCTCCCGACCTGAAGGTCCAGGAAGTTGTCGACGTAGACATAGACTGGCTTGTTGAACTGGACGCGCGACGCGCCCGCTGCCACGGCTTCATCCGCAGACAGCTCCACAGCGTACGTGTAGACGACGTTATGCGGAATTTCACCCGGCATGGCTTCTTCGCCCTTGTCGCCAACCGTATATTCCGTCGCACGCACATGCAGCGTATCCAGCGTCTTCGTCGTACCGTCCGGAAGGGTAATGGATGCTGTAGTCGATGGATGGAACAGCAGACTCGCCTGACGCGTGCCGTCCTTATCCGTAACAGGGCTGCTCTGTGCAACCTGAACCTCTGTCGCCTCTGACATACTCACTTCAGTGACCTGGGTGTCATAAGGCGTCAGCACGACCTCCGGCATGGTGAAGAACTCGTTCCAGTCTGCCGGCGCCTTGCGCTGAACGGTCATATAGCCCGCCTTCTCATATTGCAGCGTAATGCCGCCGCCGCCGTTAACAACGATATCGTAAGCGCCATCCATGCGAGTCGCGGTCATGCCGAGGTCGCCGTTTTTCAGCACGGTAATTTTGACGCCAGGAACCGGATTGCCGGCTGTATCGTGAACGACGCCCGTCAGCACGCTCGCTTGATGCTCCTGAATCGCCCCTGGCATAACGCCGTATTGAACAGGCTTCGGTCCCGTATATAAGAAGGAGATCGATTCCTTGAAGGTGACATTATTCGTATTCGGCAACGCAGGAGCAATCGTGCTGGGATCTGGCGGAATGATAAGCGCATCCGGCTTGGCGGATACCGCCTCGGAGCGAATGGACTCCGCGCCGTCCGTACGAATCGCCGTTACGGCGAAGCTGTACAGCTGGCCGTTTGTCAGCGGCTTCGCGGTATATCCCGTCGCTCGGCCTACGCTTACGCCAGTGTTCCAGGTCACACCGCCATCCATGGACGTATACAGCTTGTATTCCTTAAGATCCGCGGCCGTTACAGCACGCCAGCCCAGCTTCACCTCCCTGTCGCCCGCGCTGGCGGTCAAGCCTTGCGGCACAACATATCGGCTTGGGACGCCGCTGGCATATGCAGACTTCGCCGATTCATTATCATTGACATCCACCGTTGTGACAGCAAATGTGTACCGCTCGCCGTTCGTCAGGCCGGTGGCCAGATAGGCCGCAGTTCTAGCCGTCTGAGGCGGTCCCCATGTCGCTCCGTTGTCCGTCGACCTATAGACCTTATAATGGTCTTTATCCTCGTCGGGCGCTTCATTCTAGGCTAGCGACAGCATACCGTCCCTCACATCCGTGATTCGAACATGGGCAGGCACCGACGGCGGCGTCTGATCCTCGCTGATTGGCGTCGCATGGACGGCAGCCGACCTTGCCGACTCATTGTTCATCTGGTCGACGGCAGTTACCTCGATGGCGTATTCAACGCCATTCGTCAGATTCGTCACCCTGTAGAACGTATCCGTGCCCGCATAGATGCGCTGGAAGGAGCCTGTTGCGATATGGGTCACATACACGTAATAGTTCTGCAGATCCGCGTCTGGAACGGGACTCCAGGACACACCGATGACTTTGCTTCCCGGCGCAGCCGACACACCGGTCGGAACGGCGGGAGGCGTGCGGTCCGGTCCAACTATTGGAGTTACCGTCACGGGCTCCGATTTCTCCGATTCGTTGCCGCTGGTGTCTATCGCGGTAAGGGCGAACGTATAAGGCAGGCCCCCCTGCAAGCCCTGATAGAAATGCATCGTAACGAGACCAACGTCCACTCCGCTATCCCAAGTGGCGCCGCCATCCGCGGATTTGTAGATTCTGTACTTGGCCAGATCCTCCTCTGTACCTGCCGTCCACACGATGACAGCGCCGTTGCTCTCTGGAATGCCCATCATAATGACGGGAGCCGCAGGCGGTGTCAGATCGCCCGTATGGGAGCCCTTCGGCGTTGCCTCAACCGGCGCCGACTTGTCGGACTCGTTGCCTTGCCCGTCGAACGCGGCTACTGCAAACGTGTAAGCAACACCATTGGTCAGACCTCCAACCACGTATTCCGCCGCATTGCCCGCTGGAAGAGGGGCGAGCCACACTGCGCCTCCATCCTCCGAGACGTATACCAGGTAGCCCTCGGCGCCCTCCTCGGGGGGAACAGGCGACCAGCGCAGCTTCACTTCTCCGTCGCCGGCTTCAGCCGTCAGACCGGCAGGCGCGGAGGGAGCAGCGCCGTCGACTGGCGTCGCGGTCGTATACACCGATTTGCCCGATTCGTTGCCGACCTGATCCTTGGCTGCCACCGCAAATGTATATACCGTGTTGTTGGCTAGGCCCGTTACGGTATAGGCAAGCACGTTGCCTGCCTCAATGCCCGGCCTCCAGGTCGTTCCGCCGTCCTCGGAGACATAGAGGATATATCCGTGCAGATCGGCCGCCCCAACTGCCGACCAGCGAACGATAACCTCGCCGTCCCCTGCCTCGGCCCCGATCTCGGCAGGCGCGCCGGGCGGCGTTCGGTCGACCGGCGTTGCGCTTGCCGGAGCAGACTTCGGTGAAGCATTGTCCGACGTATCGAGCGCTGCAAGAGCATACGTGTAGGTGCTGCCATTGGTTAAGCCATGGGCGGTATAGCTGGTTTCCACGCCAAGTAGAATACCGGCATCCCAAGACTTGCCTTGATCCGTCGAGCTGTACAGCCTGTATCCGGCAAGATCGCGCTCCGTGTTTGCTTGCCATGACAGCGTAATCGTTCCGTCTCCAGCTTGTGCCGTCAGCCCCTGTGGAGCCGATGGCGCAATGCGGTCAATCGGCGCAGCGCTGATCGACTTGGAGCGAGCCGATTCGTTGCCCGCCAAGTCCAGCGCCGACACAGAGAAGGTATACGCCCTGCCGTTGGCAAGTCCGGCAATTGTGTACTCTGGCTCCTGACCGGCTTGCACCTCGCGGCTCCAACCCGCTTCTGCGCCATTCACGTACACCTTGTAGCCGGCTGTATCGACATTCTTGACCGGGGTCCACCGCAGCTTGATGAAGCCATCGCCCGCTACCTCGGCCTGAAGCCCTCCGGGAACGGATGGAGGCGTTGTGTCTCCGATGTTCGTATTGCCGTTTTTGGTCACGATAAAAAAACCACTCAGCAAATTCCGCTTATACAGCTCACCGCCGCCTGGCTTACTGATACTGACGATGGCTTGATGCAAGCCCGGCTTCGCATCCTTCGGCACCTTCCACTCCATAGGGAACAGGTAGCGCTGCTTCGCCTGCATGGCCTGATTCTCATAAGTATGGCTGTACAGCTTGGCGCCGCTCGCATGGAACAGCTCCACCTTCACTTGCACGGTCGTATCGTGAGAGCTCTGCACCATGGCGGTTCCCGCCATCGTCTCTCCCGCCTTCAACATCGTCCGGCCAGTGACGGCTGCCGCCGTATAATCCGCCCGCTTGTTCGGCTTCGGAGGTTCTATCGGCGATTGCACGTTCAGCACGACGGCCCGCTCATTGTTGGCATAGATTGTCTTGCGCTCCGCATCCGTCACTTGAACGCTAACGACATATTCCCCTGTTGGAACCGCGTGCGGCACGTTCCACGCAAAGGAATAGCTCATCTCCGAGCCCGAGGACAGCATGGCCTTGGGATATAGCTGCTTCGCAACTATATTACCTGCGGGGCCGATTACCTGAAGGGCAACCGCCGCCTCCCGATCGACCCTGGCGGCGACTTTCACGGTTAGGCTCGCCTGCTCTCCGGTTTTCACCTCTGTCTTCTCTGCGGCTGCGGTCACAACATAGGGCTCCGCCGCCGCAGGCCCTGCTTCCCCGCCGCTGGCATAGGCAGCCGCAGGATACACGCTGCTGATCAGCATCATGCAGGCAAGCCATAACGGCAGCGCACGCCAGCTTAATGCCCTCCCTCTTTTCATTAACATTACAGAATCTTCCTTTCCCTGTCAAAATGATCTCTTATTGCAGTATAAGAGGGGAATGGCAGGCTGCGGGAGGATGAACTATTTTCACCCCGGGGTGAAATAAAATCATCCTTACGCACTTCGTCGGGAGGCGCCTATAATGGAAACGAAAGCGGGGCGGCAAGCAGGAAGCTTACCCCACAATTAGAGCGAAGGAATGATGAGAATGAACAAAACAAAAGTATTAGTGACAGCCGTACTAAGCATTTCTCTTGTTGTAGGCATAGCTGCGCCGGCATTGGCGGCGAAAGCCGAGGCGAAGCCCGAGGCGTTGAGAGCCATCGTCACCTCGGCCGCGAAGGCGGAAGCGAAGCCGGAGGCGTTTAAGGCCTCAGCTGCTAAAGCGGAAGCAAAGCCGGAAGCATTTAAGGCGTCTGCTGCTAAGGCGGAGGCGAAACCAGAGGCATTCTAAGTGGTGGCCGCGATATGCGCGGCTGCATGCTAGTGGCTGGTGCCCCTCCCCCACTGGAACGGGCTATAAGCAGCAACCCCCTGGCGTCCAGATGCCAGAGGGTTGCTGCTGTTATGTTATTTGGTGTATGAGGATAAGATCAATCCAGGGACAGGCCGATCTCCCCTTTTGACGTTGTGGACACACAACGCGATGCAAGAAAAACGCCTGAGGGCATCCTTGATTAAAACTTTCGCCCTCGTCATCATCTCGACCGGGCTTCTAACAGTCAAAAAAATCCTTTAGACTAGTCTAATCGGCCATCCAAAGTTGTAACGGACATTTTCGTATGTTAGAACGACAATTGAGGTAAAGTCGGTGCGTTTAGGAGGGCTAAGCGTCAAATTTGACCGTTACAGGCTGAAAAACGCTATATTCGAGCTCTAAGCTCATTTTTTGTCCGTTAGCGTCGTGGCGTTCGAACCGCGCGAAAATGTTATAAATTCTGGCGTGTACTGCTTTATTTGCGTCCAATCCACTGCTATTTTTTCCTGCAAACACAAACATGGTAGCCAAGGGATCATTTATGTTGGAAATCCTGATCGTTCATTCGAACTATATCGCCATTGCTGTATTCTTTTACAATTGCACCTTCCCTGGTTTTATAAACGATGTAGGTGTCATTTGCTTTTGCGTCTAATTTTGCACGATCTCCTGTCAGTTTAATTAACTTACCTAGGTCTTCTGTGCGATTCATCCCAACCTCAGCCTCCAGTGCGAAGCATATATTCAAATTATACCATAGCAGCAATTATACCCGAGAGTTCCCCAGCTCCTGCGCAATCTCCCGCTGCGTCCACTCATCCCCGCCATGCACCAGCCCGAAGCGGCCGATAACAACTTCCTTCTCCCTGTCATCCAATATGTCTAGATTCTTGTAAATCTTGCTCTTCACGATCTTGAGCTGCACTTACAATGTTTTCGAAGAAAACTTATATCGGAAGGATCGGCTTAGCCACGTCATCGGACTCCGTACCGAAGAAGTCGATCAACGTGATCTCGTTCCCCTCTTTGTTCGTGCCGATCGGATCGTGCAAGGATACGTCCTTGCGCGTCTTTTTCAAGCTGCGAAGATACATAAGTATCTCGTTCTCGATGCAACGAGCGGGGAAGATTGCGAGCTTTTGATACAAACAAACCATCTTTTGTGATCAAATTTTCCGTTCAAATATTCTTAGTAATTTAACTAATAGTTATCTTGGCTTGCACTCCCTGTTCCTCAAGCATATGTAACAGGACTCGCCCGTCAATTAATTCAATAGGTTTATCCTTAGCAAAACTACGTGCATCTGGTCCATAAGTTGATGTTGTGACTAATATGCCCTTAGAAGCGTTTTCATTCATCATTGTGCCATACAAGTCCCGTACAGCAGCTACTTCAACTGTATTTTTGTATCTTTTTGCTTGAATTACGTACTTACCTCCAAATACTGGTCGAGGGTCAAATGCAATTACATCAACACCGCCATCTCTGCTTGAACGAGTAAGTTTAGACTCTAGCCCAATCTTCGAAAAAAGATTGCAGACCAGATGTTCAAAATCAAAAGGATCCATATCCAATAAATTCGGTCTATTATCTAAACCGGATAACACGTCCCTTTCATCCACAAAACGTTTGTCGTACATAACTAAATCAACTATTGGTTTTACCGGAGTTAGTTCAGTTATTGAAGGTGAAATTTGTGCTTTAAGTCCTTTAACACATGCTAGGACATCTACTCGGCTTAAATCAAATTTCATAAACTCTTCTTTTCTTGTCTGGATTGTCAGAAGACAAGGTCGAATATCGAGCCCCGTACCGGGGTCTACTGTAGATACGACTCCATTAAACACTATGGAATTAATAACATTGCCTTGATCTGCTTCAAAAAGTTCATCTAAGGTGCGTAAAGCAATCGAAGCAACAAGAGAAGAATAGATTTCATTTATTTCTTTAGGCTTAAAAGCCGTGCCCTTAATTTCGTCCTTACTCTGTGTATACTTATATTCTTTGTTTTCAGGAACTACCGAAACATTTGGTATCTCATATTCAACCAATAGTTCTTTGCTCTCTGTTATGTAAAATAGGTTGAAATCTTGCGGGAAAATATCACTATAATTTGATCGTTCAAGGACCATATTGTTATAAGCTTCAACAGCCTCTTTATCACCATTAAAATAAGTGAATTTAAATTCGTCTATTGATTTATTGTGTTCCTCAATTTCTTTTAGGTATGAATTTCTTTCATTATCGTATTTATCCTTAGCAATTGTAAGGATAGCTTCGTTTTCCTTTATAATCTCTTCAATATGTTGAACCATCATTTGATGATGACGGACAGCACTGTTAAATGCCTCTTCCGCTGCGTTAATTGCATTTAAACGAGCTTTTTTACCTAAACCAATTACCTTCTCCATTAAAGATGCTTCCTTGGGAACTCCAGCAAAAAAAGCCTCCCGAACTGGTACTGGATTATGAGGTATTTCCTTTAGTGCAGGTGCAACGAACTTTGAAAATTCATCTCTCTTGTATAATGTCATCGGCCACTTTCATTGACGGTCAATTCGGAACCGCCAATGGCGGTGGCTTTTTGTTTTCGTCACCGCCATTGGCGGTTCCGAATCCGGCTTCAAATTAACTTCCCCACAAGCAAGAAAAAACCTGCTTCGAAGAGCAGGCCTCAGCTTAACATCATCACTTTGTATGCGGCTTTTCGGTGTAGCCAAAATCGTGTATCCCCGAACTTCACATACCACTCTGTATCCAACTCTACGTTCGTCGGAATAAACGTTTCTCCCACTTGAAACAGCATTGCATCTCCACAATGTAGCGGGTACAGCTGTTTCCGGCCATTATACACTCTCCAGCGTCGTGTTTCCTCGTGAAATCGCAGCTCATGCATGTTCATCGTCACCTCACTCTTCATGGAACTCACTGAGCACTCGGCTAATATGCAGGGCATCGATCAACTTGTCTTTTCGGACGACCGCATCCAGTAAAGCGGCGGTACACACATTGTTAATCTCTCGGCTAATGCCCCGGGTATGTGCGTAAATCGCGTCCATCGCTTCCGTGGTAAATACGGGATGGGTGCTGCCCGCAACTTCGAGCTGGTGGCCAATGTAGTCGCGTGTCTCCTGAGCAGATAAACTTTCCAGATGGAATCGCACGTTCATCCGCTGGGTAATCGGGCGAAAGATCCGGAGCTGCAACGTTGCCTGCAACTCGGGTTGTCCCACGAGGATCAAAGCGAGCGGCGACACCGAGTCCATCTGGAAATTCGTAAGGAACCGAATTTCCTGCAGCATATCCCCGGAGAGCAGGTGAGCCTCATCTACGACCACAATCGCGACCTTTTGTTGGTTTTCATACAGATCCCAAACCAGGTGCTGAAACTGCCGTTTTGCTTCACTCCGTAGGAAGCTCGGCGTCAATCCAAAATGGTGCAGCAGCTCTCGGTAGAAATCCCGTGGCTTCAGATTGGCGTCGGACAGATACAGAAACCGGTATTTGTTCGCGTCCAATCGGTCCTTTAGCGCACGGATGACCGTGGACTTCCCGCACCCGATCTCGCCGGTTACGTAGCCAATCGATCGTGTCATGACCATGTACTGCAGCCTTGCCACACATTCTTCAAACCGCTCCGATCGATGCAGATGCCGGGTTTCCACTTCCCGCGTGAAGGGGATGCGTTCCAACCCGAAGAAGTTCCGGATCATGACCCCATCTCCTCCTGTATTACCGCAGTGAAGGCAGAACGATCGGTCTCGCGCAGCTGCCGGCGATGCTCTGCATGAAGCAATTCGACATAATTTAATCCGGTCTTCGGAGCTTTCGGCGCCTCGGCTTCTTCTTTAGAAAACTCGCGCTGCTCTGGATCTCGCAGCTTGAGCGGCACCGCGTCCTCGTAACGCTTCTCATCCTTCCACACTTGGATGAGCGCTAGATCGTGAGGATCGAAGCGGATCTGGACTGTAGTGCCTGCAAGCCTCGACTCCACCTCGAACTTCTGGCCGAGCAAGGAGATACAGCCGGTTTTATCGACCTTGCGCTCCTCCTCCAGCAAGAACACCTGTACCAGTTCATCCGGCGGCATCGTACGAATCGGGTGATCATCCTTCTGGTATCGATCCACCGGGCGTTGTTTGAAGCTGTTGTGCACCTTCTGGTGGTATGCGACCTCGAGCCAAGCGGCAAAGAAGCGATTAAGGTCGGCGAGGGACGTAATCTTTCCGCTCTCGATGAGGTCGTACGCCTCCGGAACAAAGCTCTGGTCGACGAAACGAAAGAACTTCTCTTGTTTACCGTGACCCTCTGGCCGCCCAACCTTCAAGTGCCGAAGCTCGGTTCCGAGCCGTCCGCAAATCCGCTCAAAGTGGTGGGAAGCATAGATCGCGCCGTTATCGACGTAGATCACTTCCGGAATGCCGTGCTTTAGAATCGCCTTCTTCAAGCAATCCTCGAGTCTGGCCACACGTTCCTCCAAGTAAAACTGACCATGGACGACGAAACGGGAATAATCGTCGATGAAGATCACCAAATATGCCATCGTCTTCTTGCCCGGCTTCTGTGGATGGGGCAAATACAGGGTGTGTTGCACATCCCCTTGCCATAGTGCATTCCGGTGTTTCGCTTCAAAGCGTCGGAACTCACTCCAGCCCGTCTTTGTCAACGCCTTTCGTGTCATACCCCGACGCCGGAGCTGTTTGCTGAGTGTGCTCTCTTTCAGCTGCCCGGCCTCGATGTACCGCGCAAGCTCCAGGATTGCAATGATCTGCCGGACGCTGCGGCCCGGCTGTTCCTCTTTCAACGCCATCGCCTTCTGCAATACATCATCCGGGATGTCACGCGCGGTAAGCTTGTCCGAGCGTACAGAGGGAACAAGCGCCTCCCATCCGCCGGTGCGGTAAGCTTGAACGTATCTCTCTAGCGTCCGAAGACTAATCCGTTTTTGTCCTCCATCCGGCGTGTCGTACACATGGCTTGCAATGTCCCGCATCAGCGCCATCTGCTCGCCCGGTTCGAGCTATAATGCTACATATAATCTAGACAGCAAAAAAGGAGTTTCTTAGTTGTATGACGACCAGCAGAAGAAAGTTCAGCCCAGAAGAGAAGGCACGCATTGTACTGGAAATTCTGAAGGAAGAAAAGACGGTGTCACAGATCGCAACGGAGGAAGGCATTCATACAAATGTCCTCAACCGGTGGAAATCAGAAGCCGTTCAAAACCTTTCTCAATTGTTTGTCGATGATCATAAAGGCATCACGAAAATGAAACAGGAATACGAACAGCAAATTGACGAACTCTACGGCGAGGTGGGCAGATTATCGACCCAATTGTCGTGGCTCAAAAAAAAATCTGGCCTCTAATCTATCCCGTGATGAGCGTGTTGGTTTATTGGAATGGGACTGCCTAGAGCACTCCATCTTCGTACAAGCGGATCTCTTAAGCCTGAACCGCTCCAGCCTGTATTACAAGCCGGTGCCTCCATCTCCGGAGGAAGTACGCCTCAAGCACCGAATTGATGAGCTTTACACAAAGCACCCGTTCATGGGCTATCGCACGATCGCTTCGATTATGAATCGGGAGAACGACAAGGTTCATGAAAATACCGTAAGGCGCTATATGCGAGAAATGGGAATCATGGCAATTTACCCTGGCCCGAACTTGAGCAAACGTGATCTTCAACATCGGATCTATCCGTATCTGCTGCGTAAATTGGCGATTACAGAGCCGGAGCAGGTCTGGAGTGTGGACATCACCTATGTTCGGTTGAAGCAGGGCTGGATGTACTTATACGCCATTATAGACTGGTATTCCCGTTATATCGTTGACTGGCAACTGGACCAGAGCCTAGAGATTGGTTTTGTGCTCGAGACGATGAAACGGCACTGGCAATGCGCAAGCCAGACATTGTGAACAGTGATCAAGGGAGTCATTTCACAAGTCCACAGTACATTGATTTGTTAAAAGAGAACGACGTTCGCATTAGTATGGATGGTAAAGGTCGCGCAACCGATAATATCGCCATCGAACGGTTTTGGCGCAGTCTGAAGTACAACGAGATCTATCTGAACGATTACAGCAGCCCGCGTGAGGTGCGGAACGGCATCCGTAGCTATATTCATCTCCACAACTATTACCTGCCGCACCAGTCCCTGCAGAAACACACACCAGCTGCTGTGTACAACCGTGAAGTCGTGCTTAAATCCACATCTGAATAATGGAGGAAGAAGCTTTCCTCCCGCGCCTTCGCTTGGGCTTTGTCCTCCACAGGTGGACAACATCATACTGGGAATTATTAACCTTTATTCCATCTCAGGCGAGGTGTACAACCCGCTATATTGAAGCTTCACAAAACCTTTGTGATTCATTTCACACCTTAACTATATGAAAATAACTGTCTTGACATCTTGTAGCACCATAAGCTTTCGGCTAACGAGCGGCGCGATCAGGCCGTACCGAAAGTTAGCGATCGCTTGTCTTTGTTGGTTTTCCATCTTTGTTTCTCCTCTCTGTATGTGTTCATCAGAGAGTATCTCACGGCCCTTAGAACGGGGGGAGAATGCAAATCTTGTGGGATTCGGGCGTTGGAGGTGCATGGATGACGGAGATTGCCATCATTTCACCGGCGATGGGCATTCGCTTCGGTGGTTGTCGGGACGGCATCTGCGGTCCTTAAAGGAACAAGTGTCTTGGTATCTTGGAATTGGAATGGAGGCATGACCAGTAGCCGCGGAGCGAGGCAGGCTTGCGACTGAATAAGGGGAGTATGGTTCGTAACCATTTCGCTGTTTCTACCGGACTCGAAGAAACCGGGTTCGGATAATGACGCAGCAGATCATCCGTATATCCGGAAAATAGAAGTTGTCCGGCAAGCCATAGGGACAAGTCTGAAGCTTTGTGGAGATGTCGTTTCCACCAACGCTTCACCGTACAACGGGATACTCTAACGTTCTCCGCTGTGATCGACTGCGCAATGCTGCCATAAGCCTTTCCGCGCAGCTTTCTCATCACTGCGGATTCGCGGATATAGGTTGCAAATCTTGCCCATGGAACAAGGAAATCTGGGAGCAAAGAAAGGGTTTTCCGGCAGATCGGACAAAGCCATCGGTAGATCGGTATCGTCCTCATTTTCTGTTTTGTTGTGACCGACCGAAAGTATCGGCCATGTTTATGCATCGTAACCTTGCAGTCGTCACAACAGATGACGACATTTGGGGCACGATCTTGAAATAAATCGGCATAGGACTTGCAAGAACGCCCGAAAAGAAGTATTTTATTCATGTGAGTCGTGTTGATGCTCTTGGGGTCCCGCCAAAGGTCCAAGAGCATCTTCTTTTTTTGCATAAGAATAGCCTAATCCTCCGTCATTGTACAGAAGGCATTAGGCTATTGTCGGTGAGAATGATCGATTTCCTCCGCCAGCAGAAGTGACGAAAATCCATGATTTCTCCGCCAACCAATGTGGCAACAAACAGGATCAGATACAGTTCTCTTTGAGAGAAACCATTTGGTTTGTATGGGCGGAACTGTATATATGATGGACTAAATGCAAGGAAACCATCCCTTCTTCCCCAGTTACCAGCGGTTCTCTGCGGTTTAGTATAGAAGTGAAAAAGTCTTGAAACTGCAAATGATGACTAGATGGCTCCTCCACATTATGGTTGGAAAGACTCGTCTTGATCGGGTTCTTCTCTGTATCATACAAGGATAAGCGAACAAGTTGGTGATCCTCTATAACGCAATACCCATTTTCACAGACAATTTCCATCCTAGAACCTATCTTTGTGGGAGCGCTTGTTGTAGCGTTAAGGGTACCAATGGCACCGTTTCTAAAACGCAGTGTTGCGGACACAACGTCTTCGACCGCAAGATAATCGTGCGAAAGATTGGCCTGGATAGAGAAGACATCCTCTACCTCTCCCCCCAGGTGATATAGCAAGTCGACGTAATGTATAGCTTGGTTCATAAGTACCCCACCACCATCAAGTTCAAACGTCCCACGCCATTCGCTATTCTTGTAGTATTCTCGTGGCCTGTTGATGTTAAGGCTGGCATGAATGAAGATTAATTGACCCAACAAACCGTCGTTCATCATTTGTCTCA
Organism: Paenibacillus sp. PL2-23; assembly: GCF_040834005.1. NCBI lineage: Bacteria > Bacillati > Bacillota > Bacilli > Caryophanales > Paenibacillaceae > Paenibacillus > Paenibacillus sp. PL2-23. Next base: position 351,212 of record NZ_CP162129.1, on the reverse strand, counting down.
CGATTCTCGTAGAACTATCAAATCTGTGTTGGAGGATGCAGGAAAGATAGACGTTATTTTTGCGACACTCTCTAATCATATTCTTCGCCGCATCTATGCTAACATCAATAGGCTTCTCGACAATTGAATGCTTCCCGTAACTAGCAGCTTTGATAACAGCCTCACCGTGAAGCCCACTAGGTGTAGCAACTGTTACTGCATCAAATGTTTCGTTCTTTAGCGCGTCGTCTAGAGATGCATATACAGCGCCTCCATATTGCAAGGACAGCTCTTTCGCCCGCTCTTTGTTACTATCGACAAAGGCGGCGATCTTTGGATCTCTGTCAATATAGTAGACACAAATTTCACCGCTGTACTGCATTAACGTAAAATTGGCGTTCGTATTCCCTAGGTGTAAAATACTGGATTGAAGAATGGATGCGTTGGTTGTTGTAAAATACTTCAATATACTCGAAGATGCTCTTTTGTGCTTCTTCACGTGTTTGGTACTTGTTTAGGTAGATTAACTCTTTTTTGATAATGCTATGAAAGGACTCGATGCAAGCGTTGTCGTAACAGTTTCCCTTTCGACTCATGCTGCCTTTCATGGAATAGGTCTGGAGCTGCTTCTGATAATCGTGAGAGGCATATTGGCTTCCGCGATCAGAATGATGAAGCACTTCACCTTCCGGCTGCTGGCGGCCGTGAGCCTGCTGCAGAGCCCTTATAACGAGTTCTTTCGTCATGCGGTCACTCATATGCCAGCCAACGATCATGCGGGAGAAGAGATCCATTACGCTCGCTAGATAGAGCCATCCTTCGGCAGTGGGGATATAGGTAATATCTGTAACCCACTTCTCATTAGGCTTACTTGCTTTAAACTCCTGATTGAGGATGTTCTCCTGGACCGGCATGTTATGTTTGGAATTCGTCGTTGCCTTATACTTTTTTACCGTCCGTGATTTCCATTGTTGCTCGTTCATGATGCGCGTTACGGTCCGCTCGGAGATCTCCACTCCTTGCTGATGAAGCTTTTGAGTGACCTTTGGACTCCCGTAGAGCTGCCGTGATTCTTCGAAGACTTCCTTGGCCTGGGCGGTCCATTCTTTATGCTGGAGCTCACGTTCACTCTCAGGACGATCTCTCCATTTGTAATATCCGCTTCGAGATACGTTCATTACTTTGCACATCTTCTCCAGTCGGTGTTCGGAGCGGAGTTCGTGGATGAATTGGTAAATCACCGACGGTCTTTCGCGAAGAAGTGCATAGCCTTTTTTAATATTTCATTCTCTTCCTGTAGTTCACGTATTTGTCGCTGCATCTCTCGTAATTGGTGATCTTCCGACTTAAAGGCTTGGTTTTGAACGATTTCCGGTTCGCTACCGTACTTCTTCATCCAGCCATATAACGTATTGTCCTTGATCTTTAATTCGCGGGCTACCTCCGCCACCGCCTTGCCGCTTTCCTTGATATATTGAACTGTCTTTCTTTTGTACGCTTCATCATAAAGTGGTTTTTTCATCTTTGACACAGTCCCCCGATAAAAGTTATTTCACCAGTCTAATCTGTGTCTACTATTTAGTCTAGCATCACTTTGCAGTTGGGATCGAATGTATTTCTTTTGCGTGAATTCGACCGATATGTCCGCATCCTATAATGGCAACCCTTACATTATTCACGATAACCCTCCGAGGCTCTTGCGTAATTATGGTTCAAAGGTAAGTTGTCGGCTAACAATACCTTTAAGACCATTGAAGCCTTTGATTTTACGTTTATTTTTTGGTTGATCTTACTGATAAATACTCGCACTGTATTCTCGCTAATACTTAAAATCTCGCTTATTCGCTTGTAATCGTAATCAAGTATCCAGTATTTCGTTATCTGACGTTCTCGATTCGTCAAATTGTATTCTAGTAATGTTTCATTGATTCTTTCTTCAAGAGGAATTTCTGATAACGATTGTAACTTTAAATCGTGGGTGATTGTGACAGAGATCTGTTTCGCAACGAAATGGAGGAAGTTTACCGTAAGGGTAGAAGTTGTCATGAGCGTGATGTATCCCTTAATTTCTCCAGCAACACCTTTTATAATACAGCTAATTTCATTCCATTGTTTTAATATATCTAAATAGTTATCTTGCTTCGGTAAATAGACCGAACGTTTATACTCGATAGCTCCTGATATGGAGTGACTACCTATATTTTTCTTTCCAAGATTGACCCCCGCCTTAAGTCCTAATGTCTCCGACAAGTATAAATTATCAGTATCTCCTTCGACCGCAAGCAAGACTCCTCTTGGATCCGTGAGCAAAAGAAGATAGGGGAAGGTGGAATCTTTCAACCACAAATTAATATATTTGATAAAAAGTTTGATAATATCAGTATTCTGTAATAAGAGTTCAGTTAGTGTCCTAAGTTCCGTATAGTCTGTTGTAAGCGATTTAGTAAAACTGTTCACCTCAGCCGCAGCATTCAACATCGAAAGTTCCTTCTTAGTTAATCCAAGCGAAACAGAGGTATCTTTTATCCTCATTTAAGCAACCTCCAAAGTTATAATGCTACATAGAAACTAGACAGCCAAAAAGGAGTATCTTAGTTGTATGAAGCCGGTGTTTGTCAAGATAGTTGTCGCAGATTAATAGAATTAAGATAGTTATGCAATATTTCACACCTTAAAAATCTAAAAAAGCTGTCTTGACATCTTGTAGCACCATAAGTTGTGAATTTCCATAAGTAGTTATAATACGATGAAATTTGCATAATTTTCGCAGATTGACAACTTACCCCCTCTCTATTTCCCACGATTCTATAGTATTTGGGACTTTCTATGAAGAACTATGTCACTTTTAGTAGAGAAATATAATAATGCACTTGTACTACTAATAGTTCTTGAAGGTTGAAATAACCCGCTGAATTATAATCTATTTCAAAACTCCTTTAATACAGGTGTGATATAGAAGAATTAACACGGGCCACATATTATATAAATGCTTCCCAATACTATTCTGGAAGGAGAAAGCGCTATCGTTACCACCAGTGTGATCATGCCGACCTACAATAAAGCAAATTATCTTGATCTGACTCTTGCTTCATTCGTCAATCAAGATGATCAAGATTTTGAGATCATTGTTGTTGATGACGGAAGTACGGACAACACGAAAGATGTAGTACGAAAGTATGAACGGACTATCAACTTGAAGTATTTAACTCACACAAATCGTGGAAGAGCATACGCTCGGAATACGGCACTTCAACATGCTGCCGGAAGATACATCCTCTTCAACGACGATGACCGTATCGCTTCTCCTTGCTTTGTATCAATGCATAAAAATGAGCTTGAAAAGGGAGGCGAAAAGCGCGTTGTCATTGGGTGGAAACATAATATCCTTACGGTATATCACCCGTCTATTAAACTTAGACAACGAGAACTTGTCTGCTTGTTTAGGAAGTCACCACATCTAGGCGAGATTTTCGAGCAACCCGAAGAAAGAAGACTCATTCAACGCGATTGCATCCTGGGACATCACTGGGATGTAATGGAGCCTTATATAGTAACAGATGGGTATGATAATTTTCCGCGAGTCGTGGATACCTATGGTGAACAGTTGAGTGGTTTTCATTTTAAATGGATCCTTGGCACAACTGCCAATCTATCTCTACACCAATCGTTGCTCTCTGAGGTAGGAATGTTCGATACAAGATTCAAAGGCTGGGGAATGGAAGACACAGATTTAAGTTATAGATTTTGGGGAAGCGGTGCGGATTTACAAATAAGCAAGGAATGCGTGAACTATCATCAATATCATCCCCGTGAGCAATCGAAAGTCTCTTCCATTCGGAATGCAGTGGAATTCTGCAAGAAATACCAGAATCTCGAATGTTACTTATTCTTAAGATGTTGGAATTTATCGAAAATACACTTTGAAGAAGCAAATCGGTTATATGAGTTTGCAATGGACAATGCTACCGTGAAGGACGAGCTCTGCGAACTATACAGAAGTATTTTGGAGGATTTGTAATTCCAGAGTTAGGCCGTAATCCACCTGAATTATTGTAGACACTTTGCAGAGACAATAGACTAAATAGCGGAAGTAAGTTATGCGGAGGTTTTATATGAGTACTGTTTCGGCGTGCATCCTCGTGAAGGAACAAAATAAGTTTCTCAGGAGTTGTTTGGATAGTATTTACCAATACGTTGACGAAATAGTAATTGCTAACAACGGTCCCCGCGGCGACGTGGATTTTGCGCGGCAAGAGTATGGGGCGATTGTTGTCGAGGCTCAAGAGGGGATTTGGGATGGAGCCCGCAATCACTACATGAATGCGGCAACGAAATCGTGGATTCTTGTCGTTGATGTTGATGAGTGCTTGTCGACTCAAGCATTGATAAATATTTATAAGCATATAAACGATACGAGCGAAAGAACGTTTGGATTCTTGCTACCTAGATATGAATACTTAGGAGAAGGCCAATGGGCGTATACCCAACTGCTTCGGTTGTTCCGAAATCATCCTGAGGTCAAATACGGCCCGCATCATATCCATGCCTCACCTGGGAAATCCATTGTTAAGTTACGTGGGGAGATCCAAGTGCTTAACGATGTTGCGATCCATCATTTTGATATTTTATTTCATCGAAAGACGGCCTTGAAACGAAACACATACATGAGTCGGTTATATGAGGAACTGAGAGAAGACCCCCAAAATCCTCATTTTCATTATTACTTAGGTCTAGAGTATGCCGCTCAAGGATACATCTCTACGGCGGAAAAGTACTTCCAGGAATCAATTTCTTTAGACAGGACAGGAAGGGCGACTCAACGTGCACGCTTATATTTATCTCAGTTGTATTTGTCCTTAGATCAGTTGAACGAAGCAGAGGACCAAATCAAAAAAATGCTCGAGAAGAATTCGGAATACATGGATAGGGGGTACATGATCCTTTCGGAGATATTCCTACGCAGGAATATGAAAACGTTATCGATTGAATATGGTTTGAAAGCGCTAGAAGCAAATCCTGCAGCAGCGCACCACCATGTTAACTACGCATCGCTGATTGCATCGGAAAATCCAGCATTGTCCCTGCGCCATATTGCTGAAGCGATTCGACTTAATGCATATCTTCTGAACCCCATGATTTATAAACCTGGCGAAAGGCCAAACGTTTTTCAATTGCAGAACTGTTTCTTAAGTTCAACGATCAATGTATACAGCCAAGTTACGGATTTAATTGCTGTATTAAGGGGACCAAATTATTTATTTGACTATTGTGAGAGAATGGCCGAAGAAGCCCAGACGGCATGCAATATGACAGAATTGTTTAGCGGTTTATATAAGTTCAAAGCGGATCAACGTTTTACCGACAAACTATTCTCGTATATTAGCACAATCCAAACGTCTTCTGCCATAGTGGGAAAAGAAGGAGAGAGAGATGTCAATTGAAATTCAGCAAGTAGAGGTATGCGAGATACCGATACAAACGAGAATTCCTTTTCGATATGGAATTACAACCGTGCGAGAAGTCAACCATGTAATCATACAGTTAACCGCTTCGATAGACGGTGAAGTAGTACAAGGAACTGCCGCAGAAAACCTTATGCCTCGTTGGTTCATTAAGGATAAATTGCTTACGATAAGCAAGGAGTATAAGGCGCTTATAGCGGTCATTAAAGGAGCAATTACCCACATTAAGGCTCTAAGAAGAGGAGAATCGGTATTTGAACTATGGAGTCGACTTTATGAATTGCAGAAAATAACATTCGAGCAAACTTATCCTCCTCTACTTTGGTCGTTAGGGATAAGTTTGCTTGAGAGAGCATTAATTGATGCATACTGTAGAGCGACCAAAACTACATTTCATCAAGCCCTGATAACTAATGCATTTGGTATAGATTTAGCATTTTTTTATCCAGAACTATCGGGGGTTCATCCACAGGACTTCATACCGGCGAAGCCGATAGATCATATTTTGGTCAGGCACACAATAGGCTTGGCTGATCCATTGGAAGAGGAAAATGCCGGCCTAAAGGACGGCTTGCCATGGAACCTCCAAGAGATTGTCCAAACATACGGACTTTCTTATTTCAAGATCAAGCTTTCAGGGGAGCTGGAATGGGATAGAAGCAGGCTTGAATCAATTCAAGGGATTCTACGACGGGACTGTAATAAATTCTATATAACTTTAGATGGAAATGAAAACTTTAAAACAATGAGCTCCTTTCAACGGTATTGGAATGATCTTATCGACAATGATCACATGAAGCAGTTACTGGAGCATCTGCTCTATATTGAACAGCCCGTCGCTCGTATGAACGCATTTCTCGAATCCGTTGACTCGAAATTGCCCAGCATTATCATTGATGAGGCTGATGGTGAACTAACAAGCTATAAACATGCGATCTCATGTGGTTACAGAGGAGTCAGTCATAAAAATTGCAAGGGTGTTCTTAAAAGCGTTGCAAATCTGGCTCTTCAAGAGTTATATATGCGACAAGGTTATATAACCGGAGAATATCAGATAACTAGTGAAGATTTATCAAGTATTGGACCGTATTCGCTACTTCAAGATTTAGCAGTCGCGGCCAGTTTGGGAATTATTCATACAGAGCGAAATGGCCATCATTATTTTAAAGGATTAAACATGTTCCCGGACGATCTTGAGCAGAACATTTTAGAGCTATATCCGGACCTTTATGAACGTCATGAGGACGGCTTTGCCAAGCTCTCCATACGTATGGGAGCAATATCGTTAGGACATGTCAATCAGTCGCCTTTCGGATGCCGCTTGCAATACAATATCAAGCGACTTGAAACAGTTCAATATAGCAGTTAGGAGAGAAGAGTGAATGATTACAATCATTGGAACTGGTTATGTTGGGCTCATTACGGGACTGTGTTTCGCACAAATGGGGAAACGTGTTACCTGCGTGGATTTGGATGCAGACCGAATCCAATCGCTGAATAAGATGAAATCCCCTTTCTATGAACCAGGAGTTCAGGAACTTATAGAGAGCTTGAGTCAAAAAAGCCTAATTCGCTTTACGACCGATATTACATCATCGATAGAAGAAGCCTCGATTATTTTCATCACGACTGGAACGCCATCTTTACCGGATGGGAGTGCTGATTTAACTTACCTTATGAAGGCGATAGATAGTGTTTTGGATGGCGTTAACGGCCCGAAGAAACTCGTCCTTAAGAGTACAATTCCGATCGGCACGACTCGTTCAATCAAAAGATATATTGACAAACGAGGCTTTAGTGACAATATCACGTTATATTTTATTCCTGAATTTCTACGAGAGGGTTCTGCTCTTCAGGATGTGATGCACCCTGATCGCGTTGTTATCGGAACAGTTTCGGGAGAACCTTGTCCAACGATGATGGAGCTGCATGGCCAACTAACGCAGAACATTATCACGACTTCTTATAACAATGCCGAGGCGATAAAATATTGCGCTAATGCTTTTTTGGCTACGAGGATCTCATTTATTAACGAGTTGGCTAATATTTGTGACAAGTTGGGCGCAGACATCGACGTAGTTGTGGCAGGGGTGAAGGACGACAGACGAATTGGATCATTGTTTTTTAATGCCGGAATCGGCTACGGGGGTTCTTGTTTCCCAAAGGATATGTCGGCCTTAGTCGCCATGGCTAAACAAGTGGGTTATGAGAGTCGGTTGTTGAATGCCGTGATTGAAGTTAATCAACTCCAGGTTGATGTTTTCGTGGAAAAGATTTTTCGCGAGGTTCCAGATGATGGGATGATTGGCATTTGGGGAGTGTCCTTCAAACCGAATACGGACGATGTCCGAATGGCCCCATCATTACGTATCGTTCAAAAGCTTCTGGATAGAGGAATGACGGTTAAAGTGTATGATCCAAGGGCTCTCAACAATTTTCGCAAATTGATCGATCATCCTCGTATTCAGTGGTGTCAAGATGCTATGGAGGCAGCTATCGGTTGTGATGCGATTTGTATCTTAACAGAGTGGGACGAGTTCAAACGGATTGACTTGTCCATGCTGGGGGGAATTATGAATCGCAGGTTTGGTAAGGTCCTGTTATTTGACGGTCGGAATACGTATTCCAAAAATTTGATTGATCAGAGAGTAATGAAATATATCGCTATCGGAAGGCGAACTGAGCCATCAATATGGAGTGAGGATGATGAAGTTCAACCTTTTCAGATTCTTAAAGAGTCTATTTGATGTGAAGAGTGTGCTTTCCCGCGAGTACCACTGTGAAAAATGCAAACAAATAAATGTAGATGTCGAAGAAATGTGTTCGGAATGTTTAAAGACTTATTATTTACTGCGAACCTTTTAAGGAGCCATTCCTGTAATGAAGTAATTTGAGCTTTGAACGAAAAAAGCACCTCTTGTATACTGGGAAACGTTCCGGCAAGAACAATCCCACATACGAAAGAGACGCTCAACATGAAGTATAAACTTAAGCAGAAACAGATTCAACGTATTACACAAATTACCGATTCAACGCTCGTAGTAGGAGCAGACATCGCGAAGAAGATTCATGTGGCTCGGGCAGTAGATTTCCGCGGTATTGAACTCGGAAAAGACTGTACGTTCCACAATGATGCGAGCGGGCTGATGAAACTTGCGACTTGGATGAAGGACCTTAAACAAGCTCATGAAAAGACGGAGATCGTCTTTGGAATTGAGCCCACCGGGCACTAGTGGTTCCCATTAGCAGCGTACCTGAAGGAGCAAGGTATTAAAATCGTTGTCGTTAATCCGCACCACGTCAATAAAAGCAAAGAGTTAGAAGATAACTCGCAGACGAAGAGCGACTACAAGGACGCGAAAGTCATCGCCGATCTCATTCGCAATGGAAAGTACTCTGAACCGAATCTGCCGACAAAAGAGTATGCAGATCTCCGGATTCTAATGAATCTCCGAGAAAAGATGTCGGTAAGCCTAACGCAAGTTAAAGGTCGTATCGTCAATTGGTTTGACCGCTTCTTCCCGGAGTACACAAGTGTCTTCAAAGTCTGGGAAGGCAAGGCATCGCTTATGACGCTCAGAGCGTTTCCGCTGCCCGCTGAGATTAGGGCTAAGGGCTCCAGGGTCGTCCTAGAGCATTGGAAGACAGAAGTGAAACGAGGAGTAGGCATAAAGCGGGCGGAGAAGCTCGTGGCTACAGCCGCCACCTCAATCGGTCTTACAGAGGGCGTAGAGGCAGCTCGAATTGAACTGGCCGTCTTGTTGCAACAATACGACTTGTTTAGCGAGCAGCTCGAGACAACCATGGCAAAGGTGCTGGAGATCCTCGAGAGTATTCCGGGCACTGCACAGATGTTGTCGGTGCCAGGCGTCGGAGTGGTGACGGTAGCAGGGTTTCTGGCTGAAGTTGGGGATATCCACAACTACGACCATGGGCAGCAAATCATTCGTTTAGCCGGTCTGAACTTGAAAGAAAATAGCTCCGGCAAGAGAAAGGGTAGGACCGGAATAAGCAAGCGAGGGCGCTCGCGTCTACGAGCGCTGCTGTTTCGGGCCGTGATGCCGATGGTGGCTAAGAATCCTGCGTTCAAGGCGCTTCATCATTACTATACGACGAGAAGTCAGAACCCGCTGAAGAAGAAACAGTCCATCATCGCATTATGTGGAAAGCTTATCCGAATTCTTTTCACGTTAGGAACACAGCAGAAAGAATACGATGCAAATGATGTAATAGGGCCGGTTCGTCAAGCTCAGATACAAATGGCAGCTTAATCAAAGCATGACCTGTTAACTCACGATAAACTCAATCAATAGCTAAGACAACGGAAGCACTGGAGCAGCCGAAGGACTACAATCCATAAGGGCAACGACCCTGTAAAGGAGCAAGAATCGGCATCCACCCCTTGAGAGGTAGAACGAAGGAATGTAAGGGCATAGACCCAGCGTGACATGGGAGGGTAAACCCCGAGGGTGAATGTGGATATCCAACTGTGCGATCATAACGAATTATCCACAGTTTTGGAGTCTGACATCCTAAGCTCTATTCCCGCCTACGCTCTGACTTCAGTCAGTTGCCTAGGCCACATTCTCCATATTTACCGCTCAAGCTGTCAAAGTTGAAATATTGAGAATACGTGAGGAAACAGGAGAAAACATTACTTTATAGTGGGAGGAGACTTATGAAACTACGGAAAGCTGTTATACCGGCGGCTGGTTTGGGAACGCGATTCCTACCGGCCACAAAAGCTATGCCAAAGGAAATGTTGCCCATCTTGGATAAGCCTTCTATTCAATTAATTGTTGAGGAGGCGTTGTCCGCTGGGTTGGACCAAATCTGCATTATTACGAATCAACGGAAGTATAATATCGAAGCTCATTTCACGCAGTCGACAGAACTGGAGCAGCATCTTGAAAGAAAAGGAGATTTGGCTCGTCTAGAGTTGGTCAGAAATTTGTCTAAGATGGCTTCTATAGAATTTGTATCCCAAGATAAGCCGCTAGGTCTGGCGAACGCCATCGAATGTGCGAAAGATTTTGTCGGCACGGAACCATTCGCCGTTCTCCTAAGCGACGAAATCACTTCGACACATAACCCGTGCTTGAAGAGCATGGTAAATGTATATAACAAGATGAAGTCTCCGGTATTAGGAGTGCAACAGGTTCCGCAGAAAGATACGGTTAAATATGGAATTGTGTATCCCGGAAAATCGGTGGAACAAGGGGTATACGAGATTTCTGATTTTGTCGAGAAACCGCCACATGCTCAATCAAATCTCGCATCCATAGGCAGATACATTCTACCGGCATCATTCTTTGATTACGTAAAGACAATCAACCTTAGTTTAAGGGGCGAGTACGAAATTGCAGATGTACTCAAAAAAATCATGAACGACGGCTCGATTTACGCATATTTATACGACGGACAAAGATTCGATATCGGCAGCAAGACAGGTTACCTACTTGCCAACCTTCACCTTGCGATGGAAGACAGAGAACTACGAGAAGCAGTTGAAATGTCTAAATTAATAAGCAGTTACTAGGAGGGACGCATGGCGTTCAGATCTAAGATTAAGGTGTACTCGTGGATACTAAGTGAATTCTTTGCTCAAAAGTTACAGGTTATTCACCTTATTTTAATTAGCTTGTTTATTGCCGTTACGGAAATTCTACTCCCCAAATGCGTCGAATATTTTATAGATTGGATCGTTCCAAGCAAAGACATTTCCGATTTTGTATTGCTCTTAGGTGTATTTCTGTCCGTGGTATGCATTAATATATTGCTTAAAGTCCGGCATAACTATCTACAAAGGAGAATCGGCGAGATATCCGCTAAGTGTCTTCTTAAGAAGACACTTAGTCACCTTAGAATACTGGATTTTAAATACTCTCAGGATCATACGGAGGGAGAGATTCTGTCGCTGTTTAGCACAGACGTTCCCTCCGTAAGTAAGCTCTTCAACAGACTTTTTCCTCAAATCATTCAATGCACATTACTATTGATAGTAATATGTACATTTCTTTTAATGTCATCTACGAATTTAACCTTAGTCTTTTTTATGTTTCTTCCGCTTTATTATATGTGTTTCCGTAAGTTAGAAGACAAACGCATTCAAGCAGCCGGGCGCTGGGTGGTAGGGCGGAAAGAACTAAACAGCAAAATTCATGAAAGTATCAGCGCCCTGCCAGATCTTAAAGCCTTCGGTAGCGCGGGATGGGATTACAAGAGGTTTCTGCTAAAGGTAGAACAGTTTATTAAAGTGTGGAAAAAACAAGTATTTACTAATTTTCTCACATTATCTATCCGTCAGCTATTTCTTTCAATTGGTACACTTACCGTATATATTGTGGGAATTTTGTTAATTGGTCGTAATGAAATGTCCGTGGGACAATTTATTAGTTATTTATTTATGTACCATCTGCTCATCCACAATGCAGTACAACTTCTAGAGACGATTTCGGAACAATCGGGAGTTTATTTTAATGCACAACGTGTTTACTCGTTTCTCCATGAAGAGCCCGTACGTAAGGAATCTTCCGTTGATAATTTAGAAGCATCAATTGAAATCAATGGGGAAATTGAATTCGTAAACGTATCTTTCGGTTATCAATCGCAGACCGATGTAGTTGAGAATGTGAATCTCCGAATTGGAGTCGGCGAGAAAGTAGTGCTGGTCGGAGAAAGTGGGAGTGGAAAGACGACATTATTGCAATTGTTAGGCGGTCTCTATGAGCCTCATAGAGGAGATATAACCATAGGAGGAACCTCGATACGAAATATATCCAAGAAACAGTTAAAGGCTTCAGTCGGTTATGCGTTCCAAGACCCCTTCTTATTTGGCCTTTCCGTACTGGAGAATATACGATTCGGCAAACCCGATTCGAGTGAACTCGAAGTCATCAATTCTGCAAGACTGGCGGATTGTGAACGATTTGTACAAAAGATGCAACATCAGTATAATACTACTCTCAGCGAGAGAGGATCTTCGCTGTCCGGAGGTGAAAGACAGCGTATTTCGTTAGCACGGTTATTTTTAAAAAATCCAAGAATCGTTCTTTTAGATGAGGCGACGGCAGCACTTGATTCGGAATCCGAGCGCAAAATCATGTCGTCAATTAACACATTATTCGGGGATAGAACGGTCATTGCTATAGCGCATAGGCTGTCGTCAATCAAGTATTTCGACAAAGTGTTTGTAATGGAACGAGGGAGAATTGTGGAGTCGGGAACTTACGAGGAACTCATTAAGAGACAGGGGAAATTTTATTATATGCTAAAGAATAAGACTATAGCGGAGAATCAATATGCATAAGTATGCTTGGATTGTTCCGTACTTGAATGAAAACAAATGGAGACTTTTTCTTGGCATCCTTTTTGCAATAATCGAGGCTGGGCTAGGCATTGTGCTCTTATCTATTGAAAGAACTATCATCGATGATATCATTGTGTCTGGTAATACGAAAATAATTCCCGAAGTTTTCTCTATATTTATTTCATTAGCCTTGTTATATTTTGTATTTATGTTTCTTTCGCCCTATCAGAATTTCATCAATCAATTTTCAATCTTCAAACGATTAAATCAAGATTTGATGCGAAAAGTGCAATCGAAAACCATTATCGACATTCAGCAGGAACGCACGGCGAAGCTCGCCAACATCGTTGGATCAGATATTTTGGGTGTGTCGAGTACAATAGCGGACTATATTCCAAACTCCTTACGTACAATTACAAGAGTGGTCGTCTTGGTAACGATGTTTACTTACTACACCCCTTTATTAGCTTTAGTTGCAATCATGGTAAGCGTTATTTATTATATCCTTGCCGCGCGTTTCTCTTCTCGTATTCAATCATCGGCCAGAGAAGTACAAGAAAAGAGGGCCCAACTGTTAGTTGAGATCCAAGAAAGCATTGCATCGACACGTGAAGTGTTAGTATATGACAGGATCGATTGGGAGCAGAGGAAACTCGACAAAGCATACAATAAATACTATCGGCAAGTAATGCTGGAAGGTAGGATCGTGAATCAGCAATTTGCCGCCGGGGATATGTTAAGGTGGCTTCCCACGGTTTTCCTGTTCGTCTACGGCGGAATTATTCTTATATATTCTTCTATTACTATCGGCACATTCATTATTTTGTATCAATTTACCTACCAGCTCATGTTCTCGCTCCAAGAACTGTATAATGCCGCTATGAAGGTTTTTGGAAAGTTGGCTCATATCGATCGAGTCGGAAGGTTAATGGGGCAACAACCGGCAAGGTCGCTTGAGTTTACTATCGAGGAACCAATAAAGAGCATACGCTTTCATGATGTTTATTTAATGTATCCTGAAGCTGCCAACTATGCCTTAAAGGGACTCTCTTTTCACATACCTATGGGAAAATCGATCGCCATTGTGGGAAAAAGCGGTTGCGGGAAATCGAGCATTGCAAAACTACTGATTCGCTTTACCCCGCCTACTAGTGGAAATATCACAATTAATAATTACCCGATCGAGCAAGTATCAAATGAAAGTTTAACTTCTAAATGTGCGGTAGTACTTCAAGATCCCTACATCTTTAAAGAGAGCGTAAAAAACAATGTGCTTCTTGGTAATGAGGTTTCCGAAGGGTACTTGTCACAGGTACTGGATGATGCTTGCGTCAATGACTTTATTTCAACTTTTCCAGATGGTTATGATACAGTCGTCAGCGAAAGAGGAAGCACGCTTTCAGGGGGGCAAAAGCAGAGAATTGCTTTGAGTCGAGCCTTGCTGCGTAATCCGGAACTGCTGATATTGGACGAGGCAACTTCCGCTTTAGACTTACAAACGGAACTAAAAGTGCTAAATAAACTACATGAAGTTCGCAAAGGGAAAACCACCATCTATATTACGCACAATCTGCGCACGATTAAAGAAATGGATCACATTATTGTACTTGATGAGGGCAAGGTTGTGGGGGAAGGTACGCATGACCAACTCATTAACACGAACAGTTGTTACCGGGATTTAATAGGCCATACACTCCAAGTAAGTAATACGAAATAGTACGAACGCAAACATCTAATGGTTAACAGCATTCCTGAGGAACGGTGTTACTGCTGATCCATACTGTCCAGAAAATGATCGCGTTAGTTATCCAAGGTCTGATCGTAATCATGTCCATAGAGATTCAATGAATGGGAAAGCCAAGAAGTTTCGGCTTTCCCATTTCTGTTAAACGAATCGAATATGGTAAACTTCTTTATTCCTCAAGTTAAATCGCGTTTCTCTCATGATCACGTACCAATATCGGTCAAGCTCGAGTCGACAGGGAATGCCACGATCTCCAATGCGAATTTCAAAACATTCACCGCAATAAACAGGATAAGCTTTCTCTCCTAGCAGGACAAACCAACTATTCGCGTCCCGATCGTAGGTCATCTGGTTCCAAGGCTCGTTCATGACAATTCACCCTGAATCACGTGCTTCACCATATGATCGTCAATGATGCGGCGCTTGATCTGGGCTCCGTAGATGAGGCAATGAGTGCTCAACTTGTTGATGAGTCTGGCCGATCCGCCCGAGAATCGGTAAACTTCATTTACCGCCTCATCAGAGAATATCTCATGATTGGTGCCGGCATACGCTAACTGACGCTTCAGATATTCACCGACTTGGGAACGGTCGAAATAGGGCAGCTTGCACTGCAAGTCAATCCGCTGACGAATCGCTGTGTAGGATTGAAGACGAAGCTTTTCCCATAGCTCGTTCTGCCCGACTAGAATTAGCGCCATGGGGCTTTGCGCATCCATCTTGAAGTTGAGGAGAAAGCGCACTTCCTCCAGCATCTCCCGATCGAGCAGATGGGCTTCATCTACGACGACAACCGGTTCCAGTCGATGAATGCCGCGCATGAGTTCCACTTCGCGATGCAACTGACGCTTCGCATCGCCTCGGTAGAACTTCGACTCGCATCCGAGTTGTTCGAGCAACCCTTTGTAGAAGTGGCGCGGCGTTAGCTTGGAGTCCGACAGGTACAACAGCTTATACTTCGCTGCATCCAGCATGGCGGCAAAGCGGCGGACTGTTGTTGTCTTGCCCGTCCCGCAGTCGCCGCTAATGACGGCGAATAATTGGCGCTCAGCAGCGTATTGCAACCGGTCCAGCATCTCTTCCATAGCACTCGCCGGATAAAGCTCTGTCACGGGAATATCCCGAGCAAATGGTGTACGGGTCATGTCGTAGAAGGATTCAAACATCCTTGCCAGCCTCCTTCCTCAGCATGCGGTAGGAGACGGCCGGCGTTTGGGTTTGTGCGCGCTCGTCATGCTTCCGCTCGGCACCTCGGAGCAAGCGGGATTCCGTTGCTGACTGCTTCTGCAAATGCTCTGGAAGGGCCGGCCGCTTGCCAGCCCTTTCTCCAATGATGAGCTCCCGTGCTTGCCAAGGCGTACATCCCTCGTATTCGATCGTCACTTCTGTGATATCTGCCGGGTCATAGACGACTTGAACCGTTTGCCCAATGAACAACAGCCCAACTTCATACTTCTTGCCTTGAAAGCTGATACAGCCGGCCTTATCCACTTTCCGCTGTTCCGCGTGGAGGAAGCTGGCCGCGAGGTGCTCGGAATTTACGAACTGAAGCGCTGCCGGATCGCTCCGAAACGCAGCTTCGGGTGTTTGTTTGTTCGCCAGCGCGGCATGGGGTTTATTCTGGTAGCACTCCGAAAGCCATACTTGGAACCAGTCGTTAAGCTCGGTGAGTGTCTTAACGTTCTCAAGCGCGACCTCGTCCAGAAAGCTCTGCACAGCGCCGTTTAGACGCTCAACCTTGCCTTTACTTTCCGGAGAGTAGGGCTTGGCAAAGAGCAAGCGAATACCGAGTTTCGCGCACGTCCGGTTCATCCAAGTCGTGCGGTATTGCTTGCCGTTGTCGAAGTACACGGCCTCTGGGACACCGTATTTCTCGATCGCTCTTCGGAAACTGTCCTCGACGATGGCTTGCTCCATCGACGCGTAGAAGGCTCCATGCAGCACATACCGCGTCGCGTCATCCACGAATAACACCAGATAGACTTGTTTCTTCGAACCGCCAGGACCAATGGGAAGGTACGGCCCATACTTGATGTCACTCTGCCATAAGCGATTGCGGGACTGCTTCTGAAAGCGCCGCGCGGCCGTACCGCCACCGGCATACATCCGCATCTGCCTTGAACTGTAACCGCGCCTGGTTAATCTCGCCTGCAGGGTGCTGCGTTTAATTATTCCAGGTGCGATCTTCTCCTCCCATTCGAGGATCTGGATAATTTGGCGCACACTCCGCTTCGGCACCTCCCGCCGAAGCAGGATCGCTTCTTCCAGCACCTCAGTTGGTATGGTGTCTGGCAGCGGCTTCCGGCCTTTGGGTTTCGGCTTGAGTCCGTCGAACCCATCCTTGCGATATTCGGCCAAGTACCGGCGCAGCGTCCTCTCTGATAAGCCGGACTGCGCACAAATGGCCGACTTTAACTGAGCCGCCTTCGCCGCATCCAGACCGGATGCTAGGAGCGGCGACAGCAGTTGAAAGCGTTCCGCCGCAACCTTGTCCGATTTCTTTTGTCTGTTCATCCTCATGCCTCCATTTACTAGGGTTAGCATGAGTCTAAAACAAGCTTCAGCGGACAGACAGGCAGAACGGGTCTGTAACCCAAAGATTTAAATTGGCGATGGGGCGGACAGTTCTTCTTAGCCACCCGGCTGCGTCACCGACATACCGTCCTAAAGCGTGGAGTGCGGACTGCGGAGCAACGGACGCTTGCTGCACAGGGAGCTGGAACTGGATGCTAATCGCCTGAAGCGCTGCTGCTGCATACGCCGCCCATACCCGAAACCAAGCCAGCCATCTAGAAAGGGTGGATTCGTCTGCGGCTACTACTAAAGCATCTGGCTCTACTAAGGCATTTTCGATGCTTTCAGCGTCATACCGCTTGTAGGGGACAAGCAGATCTGGCAGCTCATGATGAATTCTTGCGCATGACCTACAGTACAACCTCCGAATGATGAGCTTCGCTCGTTCTCCGCTACTTCTGTACCACACCCGCCCCCGACTGCCCGCTACCTCTAACCAGCAGCCGCAGCAGGGACAGGGAACCAATTCCGCACTCCTAACAAAAAACGCCGGTCGCAGACTCCTTCTCAACCAGCGTGAAATCTGATACAATGACCATATTCTTGGGGTGACGCTTCCGGTTATGCTGCTCGTAACAGCATGACGATTACGGAAGCGTTTCTTCTTTCTTTAGACTGATAGTATGGTCACTATATCGGTCTAATTTCGGACATTTATGAACGTCAACTTCCGGCTATTAATGGACGGCAGAAACAGAACGGCATTGCCGATCCATTGGAATGCTGTTTTAGTTTAAAGAAGTTTTGAAAAATGAAACAAAATGAATTATATTGAATAATGATGAATATAATATAGGGAGAAAGATGAAGGGGGATGAATCATGATCCGTGAAATTTCCAAGGAACCGCCGGTTCCAATTTTGAATGATGATCAAATTGCTACAATCACAGAAGCCGTGTTTATGAAAGAGATCGTCGATGAGCCAAAATGTGATGTTATTTTCGTTTTTGGAGGTAAGCATCCCGGTCATTGGTTGACAGCAATTTCCGCGTATAGGAAGGGGCTTGGGTCGCGCATTATTGTTACAGGAGGCTTGACCAATAACAACAAACGCGCTGGGATATCTGAGGCAGAAATAATAAAGCACCATCTATTAGAGGCGGATATCCCGCGGGAAGTCATTCTCTTGGAAACAAGGTCGTGTAATACGTTAGAAAACGTATTGTTTGCGAGGGATTTATTCGATTTTTCGAATGTCCGCTCGCTTCTTTTCGTATGCAAAAGTCATTCCGCCGGCCGGCAATACCGTACCTTAAAGAAACATCTCAGTCCCGATATAAGGTACATTCCCGCGATCTTTGATACGGAATACCAAGGAGTTAAGATTCGTCGGGACAGCTGGGCAGACACGGAAATCGGGAGGTCTCGCGTTTACGGGGAGTACTTGCGAATTTGTCGCTATGGAGACCGAGGTGACATTGAAAGGTTAGAAGATCGTCTTAGGCTTGATTAAAGTGTACTTTACCACTGGACAGACAAGAAATAGTGCATGTGCATTAAAGGAGAAAAATATGCAATCCCGTCACACAAGAAATCATTCAGATTAAATGACGTAAAACGGCGACCGTTCTCTGGTGTTAATCAGAGAACGGTCGCCGTTTTTTATTGGCAATCTTCTGTGCTATTATTGTCTCCTTGTGTCTCCACCGGAGCAATGGCGACTTCGACTCCAAGTTTTCGAATGGACTCAACGATATCCTGGGGTGTTTCTTGATCCGTAATGATTAGATCAAGTCCATGGATCGGGACAGATCGGACGAACATATCAGTACCGAATTTATCATGAGGTGCCAATCCTATCGCCATGTTTGAAACCTCGCACACGGCTTGAGCGAAGTTTGCGGCTTCGAATGAGGAGTTACTGAATCCCTTTAAGGTGATCCCTCCGCCGGTAATAAAGCAAACATCAAGCGATAATCGTCGAATCTGTTCGAGTGCGTAAGAGTCGTTAACGTTTCCCGATAAGCGGTTTAATTTCCCCCCTATAATATAAGATTCAATGTTGGTAATTTCCCGAATGGACTGCGATACTTTGAGGGAATTGGTAACAACGGTGTATGGAAAATGTCTTGGGAGGTATTTCAGCATCCCGTAGTGAATTCCTGCACCACCTATAAAGACAGTATCGTTTTTCTGAATGTAACTGGCTGCGAAACGAGAAATCGAGTTTTGAAGCAGGCTTCCCTCAGAATAGCGTTCTTGATCGGGTAAGGGGACTCTTCGAATGATCGGAACAGCTCCGCCGTATGCTTTTCTAAGAAGACCTTGCTCTTCCATAATCGTCAGATCTCTTCGAATAGAATCGACGGAGATATTAAATTCGCGAGCTAAGGACCTCGCGACGACCTTTTGATCTCTCTCCAATATCTTAATAATGGCTTGCCGGCGTTCTTCCGCTAACATCAGTGCACCCCTTTCAAGGATAGTACATGGGTGTTATTTCAAAATCATATTATACCATTCATTATTAGTTACGGAAGGCGGTTTTATATCGCCAATCATGATCAAAAAGACGATTTGGGAGGTAAAAATGAAAAAGTTCGACAGTATTCGAAATTCGGAACTAAAAAAGTTGGAGTCCATTCAAAGCACAATTAAGGAACTTGCTCAGCGTCTGTACGACTGGAATTACATTGACACCACAGGGGGGAGTTTCAGTGTTCGGTTTCGCGACGGCGAGAATACTTTTGCGCTTACGCCCACACATTCCGGATTTCGGCGGTGGAGTCTAAATGAAGGATTGGTCGTACTCGACGAAAATTGCAACCGGGACCCGCTCTCTACTTCTAGCCAACCTGGTCATCCAAGCGCTATGGTCCATGCCGAAATCTATAAACGTTTCCCTTTCGCGAATGCGGTGATTCATACCCACTCGCCGTATTCGCTAACGTTCGCCGCCAACAAACAAACAATTAAACCTTACACTCTGCAATCGCAGGTTTTGGGAGAAGTTCCGTGCGTCGAGGGGAACGACGATTTTACTCCCACGAAGCATCGCGATTTTGTCGGAGAAACCGAGTACTCATTTACTGACGGTATGGCCGGCTTTAAACATACATTTCGCGGTTTTTCGGCGTTAAAGGAGAATATGATCGAATTCCTTGAGCCGCGCGCGGCCGAACTGGAATCTCACGGGCTCGCATTTACTAATCACAAACATGGTATTTTCGTAATTGCAAGAACGCTGGATGAAGCATTCGATAATTTGATCAGAATTGAGAGGAATGCGCAGGTCCAGCTGTTAAGCCGTCTTCTTCCCGCAACATAGGGAAGCACGATCTATTTGAGCAAATAAGAACCCTTCTTGGAACGATAGGGGCTACCCTTTAGCGTGATACCAATAAAAACACCTCAAGAGATTGCAGCCATGTCGTAGGATATGGACTCAGCCTTGGGGTGTTTTTACGTAACAAGTTCAGTTAGATATGTGTTGCAGTATGATTCAATCTTCTACTCGCTTCAGTAGCGTACTGAACAGGGCGCTGTCTGTACTTTCGCGTTTCACTAGCCAGCAGGAACAGATAAGCTATTTTGACTCGTAAGGATACGCCAGTTGGTAATGCCGCCCCCATTGAATTCTTTAACGCTAAAGTTCAAAAATTACATTCGCATTCAAGCGAAACAAAACAACCAATCGCCCATAGATTTTCGGCGACTGGTTGTGTAGATTCCTTCAAGGTGTTTCGACTCCTGCGGTTCTTATATTGAAAAATTAACCGATATTGGACTGGAAATGTTCTCCCCCCTCTTGGGTGTATGGATTGACTCCTTCGACCATTTTGAGGTCTACGTGAAGCGTATCGAACATTTGGACGACATCTTCGTAGCCGCGTTCGATATGTTCCACTCCTGTGATGCATGTCTTTCCTTCCGCAAGTAAGGCAGCCATGATGAGAGATGTTCCGGCTCGGACGTCGCTGGCATGGACGACTGCACCTTTCAGCGGACGTCCTCCCGAAATGAGAGCGACCCCTGTCCGTGTTTTGATCTCGGCCCCCATTCGAATGAAGTTCGAAATGTGGTTGAACCGGTAGGGGTAGATCTTATCGGCGATTATGCTTCTACCCTGTGCTCCTAGCAATAGACTTGAGATCGGTTGCTGCAGATCCGTTGCGAATGCCGGATACATGCCGGTGCGTATCCTTACGGGTCTTAATTTATTTGCTCCGAATGCTGTGATGCTGTGATCCTTAATGTCGAATTCAAGACCAATCTCTTCTAACTTGCTGAGGCAGGAAGCAAGGTGTTCAGGTATTGCTCCCATGACCGTAATTTCATTTTTCGCAATCCCAGCGGTCATAAGCATAGCACCTGCAATAAGACGATCCGGGATCACGGCATAGGTGCAACCTCCAAGTTGTTCAACTCCAATGACGGTGATCTCGCTCGTACCGGCCCCTTTAATCTTTGCACCCATCCGATTCAAGAGGTTGCAAACGTCCACAACTTCGGGATCTTGGGCTACATTTTTTAAAACGGTTTTGCCACTTGCCAACACAGCGATCAAAACAGCGTGTATTGTGGCTCCGCATGTTATCACGTCGAAGAAAATCTCAGTTCCACGTATGTGGTCTGCGGTCACGTTGTAATAATTCTCATGCTCTGCGACCCTCGCGCCAAACGCGGTCAACAATTTTAGGTGTTGATCGATCGGACGGGAAACAAAATCGTCTCCGCCGGGGTAACCAATCGAAACAGCGCCACATTTCTTAAGCAATGCGCCGACGAAGTAATAGGAAGCTCTAAAGGTTGCAGTCTTTTTGAAGTTCAACTCCCCTGACCGCACTGGACGCGCATCAACTATAAAAGTGTTCTTGTCGGGTTTAGTAATTAAGATACCGACTTCTTCTAAGATCTCTTTGATTACACGAGTATCGTAAACGTCCGGGATACCTGTCAGCGTGACCGGTTCATCGGCCAAACATGCAGCGGCTAGTAACGCGAGGGAACTATTTTTCGATCCTGGGACTTCAAATGTCCCCCTTATTTTTCTTGATTGCTGAACTTCTAACCATCTCATATCGTTTCAGCCTCTTTCCATAGAATATAACTTCATTTTATTTCATGTTTTTTCGTTTTTCTACTCATTTTTATTCTGTTTAATACTTTATGTTTCTGTAGTGAAACGAAGAGGCAACGAATGGGCAACTATATCCATATTAGAACCAAGAAGAAACATGAAGAATACTGCAGATGCATTATTGGAACGGTTCATGGCTCCCTAAATAGGGATCGTAAGTGTAGGCGTGTTAATACAAGTGAATTATTGAGATCGACTACTTCCCCTAGTACCCTAAACATGAAAAAAACAAGGAGTTGAGCGTGTATGAACGAGGTTGTATTAAGTGACATTGGGGAAAAGAAGCTTATTCAGAGCGTTATTAAACCATTATTTAGGGCTTGCTGAACGAATCATATTGCAGCTGTTTTGGGTAAGCGGCCACGCAGAGCGGATATGAGAGACACTATGAAAAACGGGGCAAAAAGAGCCCGTAGCCGGCGCTCAAGGTTCATAACGAGGAACTGCAGGCTGATGACGGTCTCACTCGTCGATTGAAGGCGTGCTCGAATACGACCAAGCCCATAGCAGCGCTTGCCCTCACCAAACTTCCCTTCAATTGCGTTGCGCTCCGAAGCATCTGCTCGTGCGATTCGCTTGGACTCACTCTGGCTAGCAGATGGGCGCCCGAGCTGCGGGCCGCTGAGCCGGATTCCCAGTTGCTTGCAGTAGCGCAGGTTCTCACGGTTTCGGTAGATCTGATCGGCGAGCACAGCTTCAGGGTAGAATCCGAATCGTCTGCGGTACGCTTCAATTGAATCCTGTAGCGTCAAGCCTTCGTTGTAGTTGTCCCACTCGCACTTCTCTTCAAATGCGAAGCCGTTCACCAAGCTGATTGCGACCTTTGCACCGAACTCAACGCTCGCCTTGGCCTTGCCGCGAACGATGGGGCGAACATGCGGTTGCGAGATGTTGACAATTCGGCCCGCCACACTGTGAGAACGTACTTCGTACATCTGCCGCTGCTGGCGGTACAACTCCTGTATGACCAGCAGCTTGCGGTAGAGCTCCTTGGGCAAACGAGACAGCTGGTCTCCCGTTACCAGTGCGGCAATGCTTCGCAGGTTTCGTGCCACATAACGCAGTTGCTTTCCGATTGCTTTGCGCAGGACGTTCGGCTTCACACGTCGCTGCTTGGAAACAGCGAGGTAGGCCTTACGCGCTTCCTGGCGATAGGTTCTTGGCTTTTTGCTCTTCCCACGCAATGGCTCGTGGAGTGCATCAATGATAAGCTCAAGCTTTTGTCGTGCATCGTTCAAGAGCGACAGATCTGTCGGGTAAGCCATGTCAGCAGGTGCACACGTTGCATCCAGCAGCAACTTGCCTTGGTGCAGCGGCGCCTCTTCTGACGCGATAGTCGGTTCAGCGGATGCACCGCCGCCTTTGGAATCGCCATCGTCTCAGTGATCCTCGTCGGCCTTCGCTTTCGCCTCTTCGACCGCAATCCATTCATTGACTTCCTGGATGACCTCGCTGCCGAGACGTTTGCGGAAATGCGTCATGAGCGAAGCATGGAATGGACGCCGATGTTGATAGCCCGGCAGGCCAAGGAAGTACTGTAGGTACGGATTTTCCAAAATCTGTTGAAGCGTCTCGCGGTCGTCGGTCCCCAGGCGTTCTTGTATAATGAGCGCACCTAGCGCGACACGAACAGGCACAGCCTTCTGACCTTTCAAGCTTTTCTTGAACGACTTGGCGTATTTCTCTTCAACCTTTGCCCATGGTATCATGGCGGCGAGCAATACCCACCGATTATCGTCACTTAACTTGCCGCCGAACGGCAAGAAGAAATCTCCTGGCAGAACCATTTGGCCTTCAGTTCGTTGAAACATGATTTTGTCCTCCAGATGCACGGTTTTTACCGGACTGGCTACCGGTTTCCTTGCATCTTACTTCGACAAAAAAGGCCTCAAACCCTTGTTATTACTGATATTTTTGTTTGTTCAGCAAGCCCTAATTATAAGCGAAAAGATGCACAGCCTCCTCAAATTTCTTGGGGGTCTGTGCCTCTTTCATGAAAACGGACTTTTTCAGTGGCCTCCTCTTTAGCAAGGCGGTATTCTACCGTCTCCGTCGGCAGATGTTCGAGCATCGTTTCGCGCTGACCTTGTTGCTTCTTACGATGGTAGGTGATCGTCTCGAGCTCAGGCTCCGGTGCAGAAGGGTTAGCCGCGGCCTCCGCCTCATTGAACAGCTGCAGCTGATCCGGATGAGTTTGTTCGCTGGAGGTGCCGAATCGCTTCTGCTGGCTAAGACGGAATTGTTCTTCGAGCCACGAGAGCTTCGCGGTCAATTCAGCGACCTGATTCTCCAGCTTTGTATTTTGTTGTTGAAGTTCTTCCATGGGGGGCTGTGCTGTTTGTTTTTCCATAGCTATACGTTTTCGGGGAAACCGCCGAGACTCCTGCCGTCTTTCGCGAACACAGGATGGCGAAATCCCGAATCTTCATACGACCGTGCGAGCAGCAACGGCCCGATGCGCTCTTCGTTGTTCAATTGAGAGTCCGTCGAGCAGCCAACGCAACTCACGACGAGAGATGGTCATTGTGGATGCGATTCCCTCTGCCGGCCATTGAAAGCGACCGCGCTCCAACCGTCGGTAGTAAAGCCAGAATCCATTGTGCTCCCAATGAAGGATTTTTAATTTGTCCCGCTCACGATTGCAGAACACAAAGAGTGCCGACGAAAACGGATCGAGATCGAAGCCTTCCTTGACGAGGACGGCCAAACCGTCAATGGATTTGCGAAGATCGGTATTGCCGCGAGCCAAGTACAATTGATCCATGCGGATCTCTTCTAGCATACGGTCTTCAGCGTTCGGACGACGTCAGCTAACAGAGCAGCGTCATATCCAGATCTAACTTCGATCGTTACGGCTCCAACTTGAATCACCAGAGACGACGAAACAACGGGTTGCTCGCGCACCTCGATCGCCACCCACGGCGCCGTATCTCCACCGGAGCCTTCGTCGGCAAACTTTCGCATCCAGTTGTACAGCTGGCGCCGGTTAATTTGGTTCTGAGTGCACCAAGCCGTCGCTTTCTGTCCACTGGCTCGGTAAGCTGCAATTCTGGATTCCCAGAGCTGCCGTCGGTCTAATTGCGTAGACATAAAAAAATCCTCCTCACATTATTCTGAGGAAGATTATCTCATGACCGTATCGGCCGCCATAGGTGGGGAAGGTTTGACGCTTACCTAACTCCTTGAGATTATCTTATTTCGCCCCCTTTTCGGGGCGTTTTCTTTTTTGCTACTTTTTGGTCTAGCATCGGTTCTTTGTATGGCTTACCCGATCCGTAAGACTGCGGCTTTCGGCATCGTGAAAGCGATGGGTGGTTCTTTGGCATTCGAGAATGAGGTAGGAAAAGGGACGGTATCGTTTGTCACATTGCCATTTGCACAAGCCGCAACGCCTACTTATCGTATTTGGCGTCATGATGCCGCTTTACCCCAAAATTTTGTACAAGGGCAAAACTTTATCCCCTGGTTGGTTCCAGCCATAACTCGCGACATATTTCGGCCGAAAATTTCTGAGGATGTTTGGAACTTCTGGATGCCCCCGTTTCTTACAAAAAATAACAGCTCACCAAGAGGTGGTTCTCAATTACCTCGGGCACCGCGCAAATAAATCATTCTAGATTTCGTTTCCACACAGGGTAGACAGCTCCCTACCTACTGAGTAATATTTGTAACGTTATCTTTTACTCTTTTCGACGGGGTACTCAGAACTTCATATTCCATTCGTATAACCTCGCAGGGCTGGTGCCCGGGCATAGGGCGAGGGTTTCTACAGGGGGCCTTAACTTCCTAACTATGTAGTCATGAAACGACATTCCTCGTTTCAGACGACGAGGTTAGGATTCTTTACGTCCGGTCAGCTATAAAGGCCAATCATGATAAAAAAGCACAACACCATTACATCTTCTGCAGAAAGGGTCGACAAAAGAATGAAGTACTTGTGTCACAGAGCTCGTAGGGGCAATGAGTTATGGGATATAATCGACGATCGTGGTGCTATCCTACGGGCAGGGCTATAACTTGGGAGAGGTAGTGGGAAGCCAACTTCTGACGGAATTTATCCTGTCGTGGGCACTTGCTTTTTACACCAGATTCACAAAGCGTAAGAAGGCGCGCTTGACTGGTCAGCAACATCTCGGGACTGACCCGAACTGTTTATGATCAAATAGAAATGTAGGTTTCGATCAATAAAAATTCCTTATTGCGATCAACAGAAAATCCCTGTTTTGATCATTAGGAATTCATTGCTCGGAACTGGTAATTTTCTTGGTTAGGGAGCTCTCCCTGTGTCATCATCATCTAGCCGATATACCTCCTTGTACTGCAACAAGGAGGAGAAAGGATGACGAAGAGCATGGAGCAGATTCACCGAATCAAAGAACTGCAATTGCAACAGATGGGACCGTATCAGATCGCAAAGGAACTGGGGCTGGACCCAAAGACTGTCCGCAAGTATATGGAGCAGGAGGACTTCTCTTCGAAAGCGCCGATAGCGGAAGTTCGCGTATCTAAGCTCGACCCATACAAAGCAACAATTGAGGCTTGGCTGAAGGAGGATGAGAAGAACCGCTACAAGCAGCGACATACGGCTCAGCGCGTATACGATAGACTCTGCCGCGAGCATTCCGGCTTCGATTGCTCCTATCCGACCGTCGTTCGTTTCGTCCGAGAGACACGTCAGAAGCATAAGCTTAGCAAGGATGGGTTCCTGGAGCTGGAGTGGCATCCAGGCGAGGCACAAGCTGACTTCGGGGAATGCGATGTGATTCTGAACGGAACCCGCAGCGCTTGCAGATACCTCGTCGTATCCTTCCCGCAGAGCAATGCTGCCTTCGTTCAGTGTTTCCTCGGCGAGACAGCGGAATGCCTCTGCCAGGGACTTATGGATGTATTCCAACATGTCGGAGGTGTGCCGAAACGCTTGGTACTCGACAATGCCACGGGCGCAGGGAGGCGGATTGGTGAGACCGTGAGGCTGACGCAGCTGTTCCAGCGTTTTCAATCCCATTTTGGCTTTGAGGTCACCTTCTGCAACCCTGCCAGCGGGCACGAGAAGGGGAACGTAGAGAACAAGGTCGGTTATGTCCGACGCAATTACTTCGTCCCCCTCCCCTCAGCTCCGTCGCTCGTGGAATGGAACACGGATCTGCTGCAAATGTGCGATCTGGACAACCTCCGCGAGCATTACAAGAAGGATAAGCCGATCTGCGAGCTCTTCGAAGCGGATCGGCACGCCTTTCGGCCGTTGCCTCGCCTTCCATTCGAAGCCTGTCGATATGAGCATCTGAAGACGAACGGGTACGGTAAATTCGTGCTCGATGGCAAGCATACATACACCTCATCGCCGATGTACGCCGAAGAAGAGATTGTCGTTCGTGTCGGTGCTCACTACGTAGAGCCTCTCGATGCGGCAGGGGAAGCCATCTCCCGCCACCCCCGGCAGTTCGGGAGTATCCGCACCGATACGGTCGATTGGCTGACGATGCTCGATTCACTAATTGCCAAGCCAGGCGCTTGGAAGAACAGCACGATGCGTTCTCAGATGTCTTATGACGTACGTGACTATATGGACGATCTGGACCGCAGTGGACTTCGGCAGGCGCTGCGCATGGTGAAGGAGCTCTCGGAACGCTATGGCCTAGACGTCGCCGTGACGAGCTTGCAGGAGACGATTGTGCGGCGGAGAGCAGACGGCATCTCGGCGAACACCGCCATGATTGCTGCACGGATCGCCGGCTTCGGATTAGATACGGCAGCAACGCCTGGGCCGGATATGCGGCTGTATGACGATGCACTAATGCCAGTACCGACAGGAGGTTTATGATGGACCGAAGCCATATTCGAAGTGAAATCTCTCAATTTTGCAAGCAACTGATCTTGAGCCAGAATGCCGTACGGCTGTGTGATCTGGAGGCGACCCCAAAGCAGGAGGAGTTTTTACACCAGGTGTTCCGGGAAGAACTAGAGCACCGAGAACGCCTGCGCAAAGCGCGCTTATTCCAACGAGCTGCCTTCCCCATTCGCAAGACGCTGGAAGACTATGAATTCCATTCATTGCGTCTCCCAACGACATTAAGTACGGACGAACTGACCTCGTGTCAGTTTGTCCGTGACAAGAAAAATCTTGTCCTGTTCGGTCCTGTTGGCACAGGGAAGACACATCTGGCGATTGCCTTAGGCGTAAAGGCATGTACATTGGGTATGGCAACGCGTTTCTTCACGGCGGCGACCTTAGTCACACGTCTGAGCGAGAGCAAGCGTGCCGGCACGCTTGAGCGAACAATGAAAGACTTGGAGAAGGCGGAGCTTGTCATTATTGATGAGTGGGGCTACCTGCCGATGGACCGAGAGGAAGCTCAATTGCTTTTTCAGGTGATAGCATCGAGTTACGAGCGCCGGAGCCTGGTGCTGACGACTAATCTAGAGTTCTCCAAATGGGGGAGCATTTTTACGGACGACCAGATGGCGGCGGCCATGATAGACCGACTGGCTCACCATGGACAGCTTGTTGTATTCGAGGGGGAAAGCTACCGCCTAAAGCACGCACTCATGCGCCAAAAATGACCGAGACCACTGGAAATTCAGCAGGGAATTCTGATGATTAGACCAGGGAATTCCTGATGATTACACCAAGGAAAAGTCGATGATTAGACCAGGGAAAAAGCGATGACCAAACCAGGGAAATCTACTTGACAAAACACACCCGAACCAAACATCCCAACTGTTAACATGGAAACACCGCCTCCTGTCAATGGCTGCGGGGACGCCAAACGTCATCACCGGGCTCGTGTATTATCACTCGCTGAGTTACATTCCAGCATCATTCTTGAGAATACGTGTCGAATAGCTAACCTGATCAAACTGTGAGGTGTTGATACTGGTTGCTATACAAATTAGCAAGTTCATGCTCGACTCTCGGAAATATTCCGTGCTACACGTACATTCTGTCGCGATAAAGTGTCGGCGTCTTTTCACGAAGGCGCCGACTTTATATATAACGGGCAGATAATACATAAGGGTTATAGTTCATTTGCCTTCCTAAGGTCATAATTATTATGTACTTGAGTCCAGAAAGGAGAAAGAGCAATGAAAAATGTCAGTGTTATCATGCCCACATATAACAAAGCGGATTATCTCGAGCTAACGCTAGCTTCTTTCTGCAGCCAAACAAATTCGAATTTTGAGATTGTCGTAATTAACGATGGAAGCACCGACGAAAGTGAAACAGTTGCTAAACGCTATAAAAATAAACTTAATCTGAAATACATTAAGATCAATAATAGCGGTAGATCAATTGCTAGGAATAAAGGGATTGAAGCATCGGAAGGAGACGTAATCCTATTTAATGACGATGATAGGATTGTTTCGCCTTCCTTCATTGAAGAACATAATCGTTCAATTAGTGAGGGCGGTGAAAAATCAATCGTAATTGGTTGGAAACATACGCTCCTAACGATTCTTAAGAAAAATATCTCTATCAAACAGAAAGATCTATTGGAGATTATTAAAAAGAATACAGACATTATTCCAAAGCTTTATCCTGAGTCTCCAATTCAATTAGTATTCCCTGAGGACCTAGAAACATTTGATTATAACAAGGTCTCTCGTTTTCAAATGAACGATGGTCATGATAATTTCCCGGATTATTTCCGAGATTACGGGAAAGACTTGAAAAACTTTCATTTCAAATGGCTTTTAGGTACAACCGCCAATATGTCTCTAAATAAATCTTTCCTGCTAGAAACAGGTTTGTTTGACGAGCGATTTAAAGGTTGGGGAATGGAAGACACGGAACTGAGTTATCGTCTTATTGATAACGGTGGGGAACTGATCTTTAACCCATTGGCAGTAAATTACCACCAAACTCATCCAAGAGGCACGTGGAATGATATCGTAAAGAATCTCCGAGAAAATACGGTATACTTTTGCGAAAAGTTTATGAGATTGGATACACTTTTATTTTATCGATGGTCAAAACAAGATATTCAAATGAAAGAAGCAAATATGTTAATGGATTTGGCCACTGGAAACGAGAACGTAATGCGAGAATTACATTTCATATACAGCCGTTTCTTTCAAAACAACAGGGAGTCGTAAAGCCAGACTATGGAGGGATGATATGCAACTGGCGCTGTTCCGCGAGTTTCTAACAAGAAGTAAGGGATTCATACAAGTAGGGAGAAAGGCAACTTCTACAAAAGGAATTGTCCGGGTCAATGGAAAGGTAAGTGTAGTCAACAAAGGAACGCTTAATATCGGATCGAACTTAATTATGAATGGCGAAAGAATAGGTTCTTCGGTTGTCGTATTTCAACAGGCAGAATTAACAATACATGATAATGTATTCATTAACTATGGTTTTGACATCGGATGTACGAAAAAGATAACTATCGGGAAGAACACTATTATAGGACCACTAGTCAACATAATTGATTCAAATTTTCACTCGGTAGATGCTAATGATGAGATTAGTTGCAAGGAAATAAATATTGGAAGGAACGTCTGGATATCGCGTGGAGTTGTTATATTACCTGGTGTAACTATCGGTGACAATTCAGTTATCGGTGCAGGCAGCGTGGTAACGAAAGACATTCCGCCGAATGTGTTGGCTGCTGGCATTCCTGCGACTACGATCAAGGAACTCACACCACCTCCAAAAAGATGGCTCCGAAAGTATCTATATAGTTAAGTGGAATATAATATGAGTACTAGATGATTAGACTAAAAGCTGCCTTCGGTCCTCAGCCGGCGCCAGCTTTTTTTGCGCATCCCATTAAAATAAAAATAGAGCCATTCCTGTAATGAAGTAATTTGAGCTTTGAACGAAAAAAGCACCTCTTGTATACTGGGAAACGTTCCGGCAAGAACAATCCCACATACGAAAGAGACGCTCAACATGAAGTATAAACTTAAGCAGAAACAGATTCAACGTATTACACAAATTACCGATTCAACGCTCGTAGTAGGAGCAGACATCGCGAAGAAGATTCATGTGGCTCGGGCAGTAGATTTCCGCGGTATTGAACTCGGAAAAGACTGTACGTTCCACAATGATGCGAGCGGGCTGATGAAACTTGCGACTTGGATGAAGGAGCTTAAACAAGCTCATGAAAAGACGGAGATCGTCTTTGGAATTGAGCCCACCGGGCACTAGTGGTTCCCATTAGCAGCGTACCTGAAGGAGCAAGGTATTAAAATCGTTATCGTTAATCCGCACCACGTCAAATAAAAGCAAAGAGTTAGAAGATAACTCGCAGACGAAGAGCGACTACAAGGACGCGAAAGTCATCGCCGATCTCATTCGCAATGGAAAGTACTCTGAACCGAATCTGCCGACAAAAGAGTATGCAGATCTCCGGATTCTAATGAATCTCCGAGAAAAGATGTCGGTAAGCCTAACGCAAGTTAAAGGTCGTATCGTCAATTGGTTTGACCGCTTCTTCCCGGAGTACACAAGTGTCTTCAAAGTCTGGGAAGGCAAGGCATCGCTTATGACGCTCAGAGCGTTTCCGCTGCCCGCTGAGATTAGGGCTAAGGGCTCCAGGGTCGTCCTAGAGCATTGGAGGACAGAAGTGAAACGAGGAGTAGGCATAAAGCGGGCGGAGAAGCTCGTGGCTACAGCCGCCACCTCAATCGGTCTTACAGAGGGCGTAGAGGCAGCTCGAATTGAACTGGCCGTCTTGTTGCAACAATACGACTTGTTTAGCGAGCAGCTCGAGACAACCATGGCAAAGGTGCTGGAGATCCTCGAGAGTATTCCGGGCACTGCACAGATGTTGTCGGTGCCAGGCGTCGGAGTGGTGACGGTAGCAGGGTTTCTGGCTGAAGTTGGGGATATCCACAACTACGACCATGGGCAGCAAATCATTCGTTTAGCCGGTCTGAACTTGAAAGAAAATAGCTCCGGCAAGAGAAAGGGTAGGACCGGAATAAGCAAGCGAGGGCGCTCGCGTCTACGAGCGCTGCTGTTTCGGGCCGTGATGCCGATGGTGGCTAAGAATCCTGCGTTCAAGGCGCTTCATCATTACTATACGACGAGAAGTCAGAACCCGCTGAAGAAGAAACAGTCCATCATCGCATTATGTGGAAAGCTTATCCGAATTCTTTTCACGTTAGGAACACAGCAGAAAGAATACGATGCAAATGATGTAATAGGGCCGGTTCGTCAAGCTCAGATACAAATGGCAGCTTAATCAAAGCATGACCTGTTAACTCACGATAAACTCAATCAATAGCTAAGACAACGGAAGCACTGGAGCAGCCGAAGGACTACAATCCATAAGGGCAACGACCCTGTAAAGGAGCAAGAATCGGCATCCACCCCTTGAGAGGTAGAACGAAGGAATATAAGGGCATAGACCCAGCGTGACATGGGAGGGTAAACCCCGAGGGTGAATGTGGATATCCAACTGTGCGATCATAACGAATTATCCACAGTTTTGGAATCTGACATCCTAAGCTCTATTCCCGCCTACGCTCTGACTTCAGTCAGTTGCCTAGGCCACATTCTCCATATTTAACGCTCAAGCTGTCAAAGTTGAAACGTATAGGCCCCCTTAATCAGGAGTCCTGTCCACCAGAATACAGTCTTTCGTAGAGTAGCTCGTTTTTTCGCATTCTTACATCGCTTTATGAAAAGAGGTGGTATCCTCAAGCGTCATGATCCACTCGGAGTACCTCGCTGGCGGCATGTTTCTCAAGCTGCCGTGCTTCCGGCGGTTGTTATAGAAGTCCATGTACGTATCCAGCGATTTGTAGGCTTCTTCCAGGGTCATGAACGTTTTTCTGCGGAACAGATTACGCTCTAGAATGCTGTGAAAGGATTCAATGTAGGCGTTCAAATCTGGTGTTCTTGGTGGGATGCGCTCGTGTTCCATCCCCAGAGACTCACACATGTCCCCAAACAGTTGGCTGACGAACTGCGGGCCATTATCGGTGCGAATTACGGGCATCGGTTCTCCTTCCGTTATGCGGTCCTGCAGCGCCTGATTAAGCGTCTGTACAGCGTGACTGGCTTTACAAGCTGCCCCTCTGTACTGTCCAACTACAACGCGATCGAACACATCAATAATGGACAGAACGAAAAAGAATCGTTCGACGCCGATGGCATACCCGTACTTGATGTCCATTTGCCAAAGTTGGTTGCGACCTGTGATGAGACGGTTCTTTGGCAGTCTCCGCGGATGGGGTGATTTGCGGTCCCACGCCTTCTGTAAGATGCCGAGCTCTTTGCAGAGGCGGTAGACCTTCTTCTTGTTGATCTTGAGCTTGTAGGGGTCATCACGCAGACACTCGGTGAGCATCTTGTAGCCGTACACGTGCTCCTCACCTTCCACAAATTCCATGAGCCTTTCCTTGATCTCTTCGTCACTCTTCGGTATGCCGCAGAACGTGTAGGTATGGCCAGGTAACGGCCGTCCTCTTTGGCCTGTAGCAGCTGATGGCGTAGGCTGAACTTCTCTTTTCTTACGTGCGTAGTACGTGGATTCCGATATATCTAGAATGCGCAGAACCAATGCTGCTGCCTCTCCCCGCTCAATGAATGGTTCTGCTACCTCAAGTCTTTCTGGTAAGCGGGGTTCTTCTTTTTTAGGAGATCACGCAGAATCTCGATTTCCAGCTCTTTCTCGCCAAGTACCTTAATGGCCTTTTCATAGCGATCTTCCACATCTTGAAGTCGCTTGAGCTCTTCCAGATGCTCATCCGTCAAGGGAATCTCTTCTGGAGGGATAGACTCCCGATGTTCCCTTACCCATGTTCGAACCGTTTCCGGGTGCAAGTCGTACAATCGAGCCAATACGCCCACCTTCACACCAGAGATCGCCTCCTTGACGATCCTCACCTTGGTCTCCTCATTCATCCGTTTCCTCATCCCAATCATCTCCCTCATTTCATTGTAGATTATTGGGGACGAGGACTCCAATTTAATTAGGGGGCCTTAGAGGAAATATTGAGAATACGTGAGGAAACAGGAGAAAACATTACTTTATAGTGGGAGGAATACAAAATAAAAAAATGACACCTATAAGATACAGGTGCCTACTCCTCACCGCCGAATGCTGTAGGATAACGAGCTAAAAGAAATATTATCATCCACACTAAGTGTCTCACTGATAATTGACTTAAATTCATTGAGTCGATATATTACTTCATCATTAAGGTCATTGGTTTCTACTTTTCTGTCTTCAATGTATGCGGCTTTCCGTTCCTTTTCATATGCTTTTTGGTCTCGTATGGATTGCTTAATTGCTCGTTCTTTGTCGCGTTCCACTTGACGCTCGAATTGTCTTTGAAGTCTTAAGTTTCGCTCATGTTCTCGAATCGCTGCATTTCTTGACCTTTCAGCTGCTCTTTGTGCTTTAGCAGCCTCTTTAGCAATTTTATTTAATGTACTTATGAAACCTCTAGCCATATTAGCCCCTCCAAATACCCCAATTTCCGTTACTTTTGTATACATTATACACCAAAACTTACACTATGATTAGTCAATTATACCTATATTTCGATGTTCTCAATAAGCAGCAAATCCTTCAAATTGAACATCCGAGCAGACCCCACTCACCCTTCACTTTGTGCACTTTAACTCGAAATACAAAAAGCAGACGCTTATTTTCAAGCGTCCGCTAAGATAAAATCTACTGCTTCGCCTTATAAAACTAATGATACAGTTTCATAAGCGCCCGCTCCTCAATCCGACTCACATAGCTCCGCGAAATCCCGCAATCTCCCGCTGCGTCCGCTCATCCCCGCCATACACCAACCCGAAACGCCCTATCACAACTTCCTTCTCCTGGTCATCCAATATGTCCAAATTCTTATAAATCTTGCTCTTCTCGATCTTGAGCTGCACTCTTTTTGTGAATACGCACTACTGGCCGCTGGCGGGCAGCCGACGTCCATTGCCCATCTGCGCAAGCGCAGCTATCCCCTCTTCGGTCAAGCCCAGCTCCAGCAGCTGCGCCTTCAGCTCGTCGGTCATCGTCCCTCCGGCCTCCTGTAAGAGCTGCATAGCCTTATTTATTGCCTCGCGGTCCAGTCCGTTCAAGCTGGGGAAGCCTTCCGGTCCGTCCAAACCGCCCATGCCTGCGCCTCCCATGCCGCCGATGCCCCCCATGCCTCCGCGATCTCCGCCGCCCTGGGAGCCAAGCGCCTGTAAGTTGATGGACGAAGCATCAATCAGCGCCTCGGCATTATTCGCCTGTCCTTCAGTGGTCGACGGGATGGTGCCGTCCAGCTGGCCTTTTATGCTCTGTGCCCGAAGCTCGCCCAGCTTCTTCAGCTCCGCGACGCCCGCTTGAAATTCCTCCAGTGTGTAGAAGGCAGTTGGATCTTGCTCCACATACTCCGTAATCATGGCGCTCAGCTGATCTACTGTCTGAGCGAACTTGCCATCCGCAAAGTATCCATCCACAATTTGCTGCACATATTCGTGATAGGTATCGAGGTATTCCGGCACCTCCAGCAGCTTGGCTAGCAGAGGACGCTCCTCCATGCTAATGCCTGAGACAGGGGTGTCGATCGGGAAGTTGACGACAGCCGAAGCGCTGTTCGACTGGAAGCCTCCGAACGCCAGGTTGTAGTCCCACGGCAGAATGCTGATTTGGCCATCATTTTCGTAGAGATAATAGTTGTGGCCCATATTAGAAATGTAGCTGTCGAGATTAACGACTGTCGTATGCGCTGCAAAATAACGAAGCACGGCGTCTACATCCACATACGTTTCCAGCTCATTGCCTTCACTCACATTTTTCAGCGCCTCGATGACACGCTGATGATCGGCCTCATCCGTCTTGGTCTCCGCATTGTCAAAGATCCCGGAGTAGCTGCTGATCTCATCATCGGTATATTGCAGGGAAACGCCGTTATTCGCCATGCCTCTCATTCCACCGCCGCCATTCTGCCGGTCAGGCATAGCTGGAGCCGCTCCTTCGGCAGCGCCTATCCCTCCCTCTTGATTACTCCTCTCAGGAGCTGCGCCAGCCGGCGGCTCCATTGCAACTTCAGGCTGTCTTCCTCCACCCATGCCGCCAGCATCCATGCCGGATTCAGGCTTATACAGCTCGCCTTCATCGTTGTACACACGTTGGAGGAAGCCGCTGTCCACATCCTCTACGGCCAAATACAGCCCCCAAGTCTCGCCGTTAAGCGAGATGTCCGCATAAGCAAACAGCGGCGCGTTCACCCCAATATAGGTCATGATGTCATATGACAAATACTCCTTCATGCTTGTCGCGTCAGAAAAATTGCTGTTCAGCACAAGCTTGTCGAGGCCGAGCCACGTCTGACCCTCCACATATTCATCGAACTTGATCTTGAAGCTGTATCGGTCTGTTGTCTCATCTCGCACAATAGAGGAGAGGCTGGAGTTGCCTTTGGGACGAATCCCAACATTCTCAATGGTTGTGCCGTTGATGGTGACGTCAGCCGATATATATTCTTCCGCTGCCGCATTGTCCAGCATAGCCTGCCATTCCGCTTCATCGACGGCTACGTTGAAGGTCATAATCCCCGTCTTGTCCATTTCGCTCACATATGCCAGCGTCGCCGCCTGATGGTCTCCGCTTGCCTCTGATCCGCCGCTCGCAAGAGCTGCGCCGGATTGCTGGCCCGCGTTCGCCGATTCTCCCGTTCCTTCGCAGCCGGCCAATAGAGCCACCGCCAGCCCAGCCGCCACGATGCTCGCCCATCTCGTTTTTATCGTCATCGTTATCACCCTTCTCACTGTATTCAGTCTGGACACTCTCCAATGGCGTCCCTGTCATGTTTGTATTGTAAAGGGTGAACCTTTAACGAATCTTAAACATGGCCGCCCGAAAAAAACGCGAACTATCACAACAGCAGACAACCTGCCGATTCTCCAAAAGCGACTGCCCCAGAAGAGCAGCTAGTTAGCCCTACAACGACACGAGGTGTCGCTATCGCAGCACATGGTGCACCAACAGATGCAACAGCGACACGTGGGATCGTTATGAGACCAGATAAGCAGCTAGTTGGCGCTACAACGACATGAGGTGTCGTTATGGCAACAAATGGTGCACCAACAGGTGCAACAGCGACACGTGGGATCGTTATGAGACCAGATGAGCAGCTAGATGGCGCTACAACGACACAAAGTGTCTCTGTCGCACCAAGCTCCACACTTTCCCCCCACCGTTACTCACAGATCGACTCTTCATGAGTCCAAAAACCCTGCATCCCCCGCTAATCCCCTCCATTTCGCAATAGGTAACGCTTACACGCTTTCCCGCAATAAAAAACGAAAGAAAATGCGCATTTTTTCATCATGAAATACGGCTAAATTCGGAAAGATCATGTATAATAAACAATTGAATGACAAGTGGACAGGAGATTGGATGACGAGCCTGCAGGAAGCTGCGGTCCATCCACGATCACACAACCATGTCCCGTTCGGGCATTGCGGCAACCATATAAGCGAAGCAATGATCTTAAAAACAGTGTAGGAGGCAATTAACAATGGCATTGGAATCCATGAAGGACATGCTGAACAAAGGGCTTCAAGAAGGTTATGCGGTAGGTCAGTTCAACATCAACAACCTGGAGTGGACGCAAGCGATTCTGGACGCTGCTCAATCCGAGCAATCCCCGGTAATCCTCGGCGTATCCGAAGGCGCGGCTAAGTATATGGGCGGCTTCAAGGTCATTACAGCATTCGTACAAGCTCTGATCGAGGAGCAAAAAATTACGGTTCCTGTAGCGATCCATCTGGACCACGGCTCCAGCTTCGAGAAATGTAAAGCCGCTATCGACGCTGGCTTCACTTCCGTTATGATCGACGCTTCCCACCATCCGTTCGAAGAGAACGTTGAAACAACGAAGAAGGTTGTTGAATACGCGCATTCCAAAGGCGTTTCCGTTGAAGCGGAGCTGGGCGTGGTTGGCGGACAAGAAGACGACGTCATTGCAGACGGCGTTATCTATGCAGATCCGAAGGAATGCTTCGAGCTCGTTCAACGTACGGGCATCGACTGCCTCGCTCCTGCGCTGGGCTCCGTACACGGCCCTTACAAAGGCGAGCCGAACCTGGGCTTCAAGGAGATGGAAGAGATCTGCCAAGTGATCAAGCTTCCGCTTGTTCTTCATGGCGGAACAGGGATCCCGACTGAGCAAATCAAAAAATCGATCTCCCTTGGCACAGCGAAGATCAACGTAAACACAGAGAACCAAATCGCGTTCACAAGAACGGTTCGCGAGGTTCTGGCTGCTGATGCGGAAGTATACGATCCGCGCAAATTCATCGGCCCTGGCCGTGAAGCGATCAAACAAACCGTTATCGGCAAAATCCGCGAGTTCGGTTCCTCCAACAAGGCTTAATGAGTGGAACAAAGCCAAGCGTAATCGGCTGCGCCGTCCTTTGGCGGAGCAGCACACGTTTGTCTTAGAACTTGTATTGATGCAAAAGCTGCCCGCCTTCCTCTTGCAGGATGGCCGGGCAGCTTTTTTTGGTGTCGTCTTCATTCGAGACGATAAATCAGCACCGTCTATCTCAGTACAGTCGCCACCGCAGCCTTCCAGCCTTGATACAAGGTAGCGCGAGTGTCCTTCTCCATGAACGGACTGTACCTGATATAGCTTTCGCTATCCAGGTTAGCCGCAATTTCCTCCTCCGATTGCCAGAAGCCCACACCAAGCCCCCCCATATAGACGGAGCCTAATGCGGACAGCTCGGAGACGTTGGACTTCAGAACCGTCTGCCCCAGCATGTCGGCTTGGAATTGCATAAGCACCCGATTATCACTGGCTCCTCCATCTGCGCGCAATGCGATCAGCGGCACCCCGGATTCCTCCTGAAGAAGCTGAACGGCATCCCTTACCTGATACGCAATGGAATCGATAGCGGCTCGCACGATTTGCGCCCTCCCGCTGCCACGGTTCAATCCAATAATCGACGCTCTGGCATCCGGAGCCCAATATGGCGCTCCGAGGCCCACAAAGGCGGGAACCAGATAGACACCCTCATGCTCATTCGCCTCCTGAAGCAAGGCGTCCAGCTCCTCGAAGGTTTGGAATAGACCCAGGTTGTCTCTCACCCACTTGAGACTGTCTCCGGAGGTCCGAATAACCGCCTCAAGCGCATAGGTTGCCTTGCCCTTGCGACCCCAAGCGACCGTGTTAACGAGCCCCTTCACTCCCTGGATTGGCCGGTCGCCGACATTCATCAACACCGACGTCCCCGTGCCATATGTGGCCTTCGCCATACCCGGATCCAGACACAAATGCCCGAACAAAGCGGCTTGCGAATCGCCAATAACGCCTGAGATGGGGACAGGCGTATCGAACAGTCCGAGTTCGCTTGCTTCGCCAAAAACAGCGTCAGAGTCCTTCGCTTCCGGCAGCAATCCGATTGGCACGCGGAACCATTGGCACAGCTCTTCATCCCACTGCAGCGTACTAATATTGAACAGCTGCGTACGGCTCGCATTCGTATAATCCGTAGCGTGAACCTTACCTCCGGTCAGCTTCCACAGCAGCCAGCTGTCGATCGTTCCGGCCAGCAATTCCCCTCGATCCGCACGAGCTCGAGCCCCCTCGATATGATCAAGCAGCCAGCTCCACTTCGTTGCGGAGAAATACGGATCCAGCATGAGACCCGTCTTCTCGCGCACCGACTCTTCATAACCAAGCGCCCGCAGCTCGGCGCAAGCCACCGCCGTCCGCTGGCACTGCCATACAATAGCCCGGCCAACCGGCAGGCCCGTTGCCCGATCCCAGAGCACCGCCGTCTCTCGTTGATTCGTTATGGTAAGAGCAGCCAGCTCCTCGCTGCGGATGCCCGCAGCGGTCATCACCTTCCGAATGGCCTGCTTCACATTCTCGTATATCTCGACGGGATCATGCTCCACCCAGCCGGGACGAGGATAATATTGCGTATGCTCGGCTGAGCCCCTGGCTAATACAGAGCCCATCTTGTCGACCAAGAGCGCCTTCGTCCCGGACGTGCTCTGGTCGACCGCCAATACATATTCCCGGTTCGCCATTAGATCACCTTCTTGGCGATAAGCGACTGCGCCGTCTGGGCAACGTTAGCCCCGCTGAGGCCGTAATGGGCGAATACCTCCGCCGTCTTGCCCGCTATTGCCGGCTCATCCGGAATGCCCAGTATGCTCATCGGCACAGGATGATGCTGAACCACAACCTCCGATACGGCCGCGCCCAGCCCGCCATACACGCTGTGCTCCTCCAGCGTAAGGATGCAGCCCGTCTCCTCGGCTGCCTTCCGAATCGCTTCCTCGTCGAGCGGCTTAATGGTATGCATATTGATGACGCGGCACGACAACCCGGCTTCTGCCAGCAGTTGATGGGCATCCAGCGCGACTCGCACAGTCTCTCCAGCTGCGATGATAGTGACGTCAGTCCCCTCTCGCATCGTGACAGCCTTGCCAATCTCGAACTCGTAGTCGTCGCTGTCATACACATCCTCAACGGGATTACGTCCGATCCGCATATATACACCGCCTACATGCTTCGTCAAAGCCTCGGTCATCCGCTTCGTCTCATGCCGATCGGCTGGAAGCATTACCGCGAGGCCCGGAATCGCCCGAGCAACCGCAATGTCCTGCACGGAGTGGTGAGACATGCCCAGCGCGCCGTAGCTGACGCCGCCGCTGATGCCTACAAGCTTGACGTTCGTGCCGGAATACGCCACGTCCACCTTGATCTGCTCGATGCTTCGCATACTTAGGAAGCATGCGGGCGAGGTGACGAACGGCTTCTTGCCGCTGTGCGCCAAGCCTGCCGCAATGCCGACAATATTTTGTTCCGCGATGCCTACCTCGACGAACTGATTGGGATACGTATCCGCGAACGGCGCCATGGACGCCGAGCCTCGCGAATCGCTGGCCAGAACCATAATATCGTGATCAGCCTGCGCAAGCTCCAGAAGCGTATCGCAGATCACTTTTCTATTGGGAATTGTATTTGCCATCTTATAGTCCCTGCCCTTCCGATAAGTACTTGCGGTCGCGGGCATCGAGCTCCGCCAGAGCCTTCGCCAGATCGTCGTCGTTCGGGACGTGATGATGCCATTTCGCCGAGTTCTCCGCGAAGGACACACCCTTGCCCTTCACCGTATTAGCCATCAGCAAGGTTGGCTTGCCTGGCACGGAAGGCGCCTCCTCGAACGCTTGCACCAGAGCATCCATGTCGTTGCCGTCGATAGACACGACATGCCAGCCGAATGCCGCCCACTTCTCCTCCAGCGGCTCCAGTCCCATCACCTCTTCGGTTGTGCCGCTGATCTGCAGACGATTGCGATCAATGATGCCCACCAGATTGTCCAGCTTGTAATGCGCGCCTGCCATTGCCGCTTCCCATACCGAGCCTTCCGCTTGCTCGCCGTCTCCCATCAAGCAGAACGTCCGGTAGCTTCTGCCGTCCCGCTTCGCCGCAAGCGCCATGCCAACGGAGATGGCCAGACCATGCCCAAGGGCGCCCGTATTCATCTCGATGCCAGGCACCTTGTTGTTGGGATGTCCAATCAATCGCGTACCGAACTCGCTGAACGTCTCCAGCTCTTCCTTGGGGAAGAAGCCTTTATCCGCGAGAATGCACCAGAGCGACTCCACAGAGTGTCCTTTACTGGCGATGAACCGGTCGCGATCCTCCCACTTGGGATTGGCTACATCCAATTTCATGATCTTATAATATAAGGCTGTCAAAATATCCGTATTGCTTAACGAGCCGCCCGTGTGACCAGTCTTGGCCCGATGGATCATGGTTAAGAGGTCCTTTCGAATCTGAACGGCTTTCCTCTTCAGCTCCAAGTTCGTTACCATAGTGGTCATTTCCGTCATCCTCCTTTATAATCCGGCTCCTCTGAGCCATGCTTGAATCTGCTGTTCCGTCGGATCCACTGGATCAGGCTTGAGACCCGGAATATACTGGCAAGCATCGTACAACGCCGGAATCGCATTGGCATGAATGCCTACGGAATGATGCACATAAGGACCCTTCACCAGTTTCTCCTCCCACAGCGGCCAATCGTTGACCTCAACCCATACATAGGAGCCCCGCGTATACGGGCCTTCGATGCCCTTGGCTTTACCGAGGAACAGCTGATATTCGCCGTGGTCCCCGTCGAAGCGCGCCAATGT
Organism: Paenibacillus sp. PL2-23; assembly: GCF_040834005.1. Classification (NCBI taxonomy): domain Bacteria; kingdom Bacillati; phylum Bacillota; class Bacilli; order Caryophanales; family Paenibacillaceae; genus Paenibacillus; species Paenibacillus sp. PL2-23. Next base: position 308,955 of record NZ_CP162129.1, on the reverse strand, counting down.
CATATCTCCGCCGCGAATTTCCCCTTCATGCGTGCCAGGGGCATGGGAGTCGAACAGGAAATGCTTCTTGAGCTTCGGCTTATCCTCCACCGACAAGGACACCGGGAAATTGCCGCAATGGAACAGCAGCTCGCCATTAGCATTCTGCGGATGACGAATAGTCAAATCCGCGAAGAACGTAGGCGCCTGATTCATCGTAGCCGCTTGCACCATTACGGAAGTAATAGCTCCATGGATGTCGGTCTCGCAGGTAACTGGAATTTGCTCGTCGGTCAGAATGGCGTTGGCAAGGCACGGCATAATGCCCATAGCGTCCTGCAGCGAAGACCAGCATTGAATCGCGATTGCCGTGCTTCCTGTGCTTACCGCGTATTGCTTCATCGCCACCTTCAAGGCAGCAATCCGCCGCACGTCCTCCTCCGTCACCTCCGACCAATCCAGCTTCGCTTTGATGTAGTCCATCGCCGCCGCCAGCTCAGAGCTGTTGCCCTTCTCAATCCGCTGCGAGGCGCGCTGAATATCAATTAACGTGATGGGATGAATCTCAATGCCGAAGCGCTCAAGCAGCTCCCCCTCGTTGCACATCATGGTCCAGAAGGACGCCGGACGCGGGCCGATCTGCAGAATCCGCAGCTTGCGGAACTGGCGCACGACGTTCGACGCCGCAACAAAGTTGACGAAGCCGCGCTCGAATACGGGATCGTTCACCCTGCTGTTGGTAATGTAAGTGAAGGGAACATTGAAGCGGCGAAGCACCTTGCCTGTAGCGAACAAGCCGCATTGCGTATCCCGCAGCCTCATGCCGTCCTCAAGCGGCGCCTCGTCCTGAGGTCCCCACAGCAGGACCGGCTTGCCAAGCGCCTTCCCGACTCTGGCAACCGTATCCTCCGTTCCGAAATTGCAATGCGGGAAAAATACAGCGTCAACCTCTGCCTTCTTGAGGTGGTCTGCAATTTGCTCCGCATTGATATGATCGTCATACAGCAGCCCTTCGGAATTCAGGCCCTCCAGATCCACAATGTCCATATCCAAGCCAAAGCTTTCGATTTTTTCTCTGATCATAATCTTATACTTGTAAGCATCCTCGGCACTAAAAACGAATCGACGTGTAGGCGCATAACCCAGCTTGAACTTTTTCATACAATGGCCCCCCGAAATGAATTAGATACTAATAAACTAAACTAACTATAAATATAACTAAACTGTTTGTTAAATTTATATTCAGATTAGCATTTAAATTGGGTTCAGTCAATCGTTTTTAGCGCTGTTTAGTCAAAGGTTAATCTAGTTTCGTAATAAACAAACTAAACAATAGGGCGGGACCCTTGCGTTTTTAGTGGAATCATAGTACGCTAAACTCACTAAACTAAATACAGGAAATTCATATATTTCTAGAAACGGAGTTTTGCCATTGAAACTGGAAGACATTGCGAAGATTGCTGGCGTATCCAAGTCCGCCGTATCGTTGGCCTTCAACGATAAACCGGGCATCAGCTCCGAAACGCGCGAGCGCATCCTCAAGATCGCCAAGGATTACGGCTACACGCCTAAGCCGCGCGCTTCGTCAGACTCCTCTCCATCCAAAGCGTTAACGTTTCTCGTCATTACCAATTCCGGCATTGTATTAGAGGAATATTATCAGCAGCCCTTCTTCCGGGAGCTGATTCAATACATTGAGGAGCGATGCCGTGCCAAGGGCTATTCCATGATGTTCTCGTCCCTTGACATGGGCGCGTTCGAGCGCGATGTCCGGCTCATTGCGGACGACCCTCGGTCAGACGGTCTCATCTTGCTGGGCACCAACCTGTCGCCGGAGCATATTTCGTATATCGCCAGCCACCAGCGCAATCTCGTTGTGCTGGATACGAGCTTTGACACGCTGCCCGTGCACTTTGTGGAAATCAACAACTTTATGGGGGCTTATCAGGCAGGCAAGCATTTATATGAAATCGGGCATCGCCAGATCGGCTATATCTCCTCTAATGTGAGAATCCATAACTTTGATGAGCGGCGGCGCGGCTTCTCGGCAGCGCTCGAAGAGCGCGGCATTCAGGTGACGGAGCCCCACCTCCTGTCCGTTGCGCCGACCATCCTCTCCTCTCAGGAGTCGCTTCGCAAGCAGCTGGAGCAATTTCTGGCCAAGGGAGGCTCGCTGCCGACTGCCCTGTTCTGCGAATGCGACTATATCGCGATTAGCGCCATGAAGACGCTGGCGGAACTCGGCTTCAGCATTCCCGGAGATATCTCTGTTGTTGGCTTTGACAACATCACGGAGTCGGTTATTGTCTCTCCGGAATTAACGACGATTCATGTCGAGAAGGAGCGTATGGCGCATCTGGCCGTCGACCTGCTGATCGGCTCCATTCATGACGCCAAGGAGGTCAGAACCAAAATCAAAGTGGATACAAGAATTGTCCTGCGGCATTCATCCGCAGCGCCGCAGGCGGAAAGCCTTCGCGCGAATTCAACTGTATAAGGCATAACAACAAATAGGGAGTGACATGGGCATGATCAAAGCTGGCATATCGGCACAGGCAGCTAGGAAGCCGCGCACGGTGCTTCTGCTGGATCCTGAGCTTGATGACTTAAATACATTGGTACGTTATCTGCTCTACAGCGACCAATTCGATACAGAAGCTTTCATCTATCAGAGCAGCATCTACCACTGGAAGGGTGACGGGAAAGGAACTACGTTCGAGGGCAATTCGGAGCACACCCACATCGGCATAGGTCCGATCACGCAATGGAGATGGGACCATGATTCCCGATTCATGGAGGAAGGGGTCGACATCTATGCCCGCGTCTACACCAATCTGATCGCGCATTCCGACGGCTATCCAGAGCCAGACCTGCTGCAATCACGCATCTATGAAGGCAATGTCAGCTTTCCCGGCGATATGTCACAGGAAAGCCCCGGCTCCAATCGCATCAAGTCGCTCATTCTGGATGACAAGCCTGGTCCGCTGTATCTCTTATCAGGCGCGGGCATGTCGACCATCGGCAGAGCCTTGTTATCCATTGAAGAGACTTACAAGCATACGAAAGCCTGGGAGGACATCTATCGCCATGTATGCAGGAAGGTCATCCTCCAGGCGTTCGGGGATCAAGACGGCGTCTATCCCGGTTATATCAGACCTCAATGGCCGGATATAGAATGCCGGGATATGTCCACCGGCATATGGGGTTACGGGGCGCATCAGGAGGCCTTGCCTCATGACCAGCAATATCTGTCCTCTGCCTGGATGAAGGAGCATGTCTCAAGCGTAGGCCCCTTTGGCGAGTTCTACCGTGTGTGGGGAGACGGGAAGATTATGCATCAGAACGACCGAACTGACTTCTTCGGCTTCGCCGGCCTGACGGTTGAGCAGCTGCAAGAGCTTGGTTACAACGTCTGGTATAAAGCGCTGAAGGAGCCCGGCGCCTGGATATCGGAGGGCGATACCTCCATCTTCATGAACCTCATTAACAATGGACTTGATGCTCATATCGACGGCAGCTACGGCGGCTGGGGCGGACGGGGCGGCAAAGATATTACGCCAGACGGCATCGCTTCACACTCCTATGCCGTCGCCCGCTGGTTCGGCGCCGCGCAGCGCGACTTCGCAGCCCGCATGAAGTGGACCGTTACCCCTCGTTACGAGGATGCCAGCCATCCGCCAATTGCACAGCTCCTGAGCCCCAGGAGCAATAGCCTTGTGGTGCGCCCCGGGGAAGTCGTCACCTTGGCGGCAGCGGTCCAGGACCCGGACAATGGCCATGTGACGGGCAGGTGGTGGCGCTACGAGGAGGCCGATACGTATCCGGGAGCCATAGAATGGCTGGCCGCGCCTGGCACTGCCGCCCCTGAGCAGCAGCCCTATCCGGCCACTATTCCCGCACCGGGGTCACCGGAGGCGGCCAGCTTGAAGGTTAGCAAGCGCGACGTCGTCTCAAGCTTCACCGTTCCCCATGATGCGTCGAGCGGGCAGACCCTGCACTTCATCTTGGAAGCCGTCAATCACGGGCGGCCAGCCTTGACCTCGTACTTGAGGGTTGTGCTGACTGTACAGCGCGGCGGCAAGTCGTTCATCTCATGATGGCCCAAAATTCAATATGAGAAATCCTCTATCGAGGCCTTTCAGAGATGAGCGACCGCGTTTAGATGTAGGATTTATCGCCAAATAGAATTTCCGTTTTTCGAATACTCGAAAACCTATAAATTCTATTGTGGTTAAAAAAAAGCGGGACCCGTTTAAGCATCATGCTTAAGCGAGTCCCGCTTTTTTTGTCATACACTCTGCAATGCCATTCATACAAGGATGAATAATCGGCACCCTCATTGTTTTATATGTAATTGTTAATTTTATATATAGTATAAATTTCTTGACTATTGGAAGCGCTTTAACTAGAATACAAGTATAGAATTAATTTTTATATATAATATTTAAACGATGGTTTGGAATTTGGGGAGGGATTACGGTGGCATCCAGAAGGAAACTAAGCTTAAGAGAAAATGCAGTGGGCTATTCATTTATATTGCCGGCATTTATCGGTTTTTTGGCGTTTATGGCCTATCCGCTGTTTAATTCGTTGTATCTCAGCTTTATGGACTGGAACATGTTCAAAGGGGCTTCAGGCTCCACATTCATTGGCTTGCAGAATTACGCGGATGCGATTGATAATGAATATTTTCGAATTGGACTCATGAACAACCTGCTGCTCGTTGTAATGGCGGTGCCGCTTCTGCTCATCTTGTCGCTGGTCATTGCTATACAGCTTAACGCACGTATTTTGGGCCGCGGACTGCTGCGCGCCATGTATTTTGTGCCCTATATTACGACGATTACGGCTGCTGCCCTCGTGTTCTCGGCGTTATTCCAGCCCGAATTCGGTCCAGTCAATTACGTCCTTCAAGCACTTGGTGTAGACTCGCCTCCGGGCTGGGTGATGAGTGTAAAGTGGGCGCTTCCCACGATTGCCTTGTTTTGGATATGGAAGCACTTGGGGTACTGCATTGTCATTTATTTGGCCGGACTACAGGGGATATCCAGCACTTATTATGAGGCGGCATCCATTGACGGCGCCAACAAGCTGCAGCAGTTTTTCAGAATTACCGTTCCGATGATTTCTCCTACTACGTTTTTCCTCATGATCACCTCTGTTATTTCCTCCTTCCAGATCTTTGCTGAGGTGATGGTCATGACGCAGGGGGGACCAGGAACGGCATCCGTGACGATGGTCTACCACATTTATGACACAGCCTTTAAGCAATATAACATGGGATACGCATCTGCAGTTTCCTGGATATTCTTTGTTCTGGTGGTGATTGTAACTATGGTGCAATGGTACGGTCAGAAAAAATGGGTCAAATATGCATAGAGGAGGGGAAATTCTGTGAGTAGCAGCATGACGCTTACGATCCGGTGGGTTCGAAATCTAATACTCGTTGCGGTGGGGCTCATTATGGTATTCCCGCTTGCCTGGATGCTGTCCGCATCCTTCAAATATGAAAGCGAAGTATTCCAGATGCCCATCCAATGGATTCCCGACAATGTGAATACCAGCAATTATACGACGGCGATTACCGAATTCCCCTTTCTGAATTGGTACGCCAATACGGCATTGGTTACCTTTTATATTGTGTTCCTGGTGTTGTTTGTCAGCACCATTGCCGGTTATGCCTTTGCCAAGCTGGATTTCAAGGGGAAGAATACGATCTTCCTGCTCTTTATTGCCACGATGATGATTCCGGTAGAGGTCCGAATCATTCCGCAATTTATGATTTTTAAGGAGCTGGGCTTAATTAATAACGTGCTCAGCGTGGCGCTTCCCTGGATGTTCAACGCGTTCTCCATCTTTCTTATGCGGCAGTTTTTCACCTCTATTCCCAATGATCTTCTGCAAGCGGCCAAAATCGATGGGTGCAATGAATATACGACTTTCGGTCGTATCGTGCTGCCGCTTGCAAAATCACAAATTACAGCGTTGTTCATACTGGCATTTACATGGGGTTGGAATGAATACTTTAGCTCGCTCATTTATATCAACGACCCGCTGAAGCAGGTGCTGAGCGTCGGAATTGCCAGCTTCAAGGGAGAATATTCTACTAACTTTGCCGTGCAAATGGCAGGCGCGACCCTCGCACTGATTCCGATTATCGTCGTGTATTTGTTTGCGCAAAGGCACTTTGTAGAGGGTGTTGCGCTATCAGGCGTCAAAGGTTAGCCCATTGTTGCGATGGTAGAGCGGCTTGCCGCTTAATCATAATAAATCATTATAAAAGGGGTAATAAGCGATGAAAAGACAAATGACCATTCTGCTTATGATTGTTCTCGTCATGTCGTTACTTGCAGCCTGCAGTCAGTCATCCAATGGCGGAGAGACACCTGCGTCCAAAGGAAATGAGTCCAAGGAAGGCTCCGATGCCAAGAAGCCTATCAAGATGGTCATCCATTTGAACGGTATCGATGAAGATATTAAAATGCAAAAGGCGATGGAGGAGATCCAGAAGCTGGAGAAGTACAAGCATGTCACATTCGACTTTCATGGCAGAGAAGCGGATTTCCTGACAGCTGTTCCAATCGCTATCGCAGCCGGCAGCCAGGTAGATCTTATTATTGTCGCTAATCCGATGCTACAACAGCAGTGGTCGGATGCAGGCACAATCGTTCCGCTGGATGAGCTTGCACAGAAGATTGGGGTGGATTTCACAAAGGAATTTGGTCCTTATGTAGACAATGCGAGCAATAATGGACAGCTGTTCATCGTACCTCATAATATTACCCGCTGGGCGCTGTACTACAACAAGGATATGTTCGACAAAGCAGGCGTTCCGTACCCGGACGACAAGATTCCAATGACGTGGGATGAATATCGTGAGCTGGCCAAGCAGCTGACTAGCGGCGAAGGCGCCAATAAGAAGTATGGCGCATTCTATCTTCCATGGGGCACCTTCTGGTATGGCGATGCCATTATGGCGCTCGGCGGCGGCGAGCATTTCTATACCAGCGAAGGCTTGTCCAACATCGAGGATCCCGCTTTCGCCAAAGCCATGGAGCGTACCTTTAATATGATGCATGTGGACAGCAGTATGCCGACGCACGCCAATGCCGTCACCTCCAAGATTGATCCACCAGCATTCATGAATGGTTCTTACGCTATGAATATTCAAGGCGGTTGGGTACTGCCATGGGCAGCGAACAAGGAGAAATTCCCGCGGGATTGGAAGATGGGCGTTGCTCCACTGCCTGTCGACAGCGGGGAGCAAACCAAAACATGGGGAATCGTGAATGGATTTGGCATTTCGCCGACTTCCGCTGATCCTGAGCTCGCACTTGAAATCGCTCTGGATCTGAGCCGACTCTCCGCCCAATATGCGGACTCCTCCGAATCCGCCAATCGTACAGTTGCGCAGGAGGAGCTCTTCGAGATCTTTGGCGAAGCTCTTGCGGATGACGGCATTACCGTCGATCATCTGAAATCTGTGTTCACTAACGCTGAGACTGTCTTTGTAGGCGAGAAGGTAATGGGCCCTAACAACGTGCAATACGAGAAGGTCATTACCGAAGAGGTTGAGAAGTACCTCGTGAAGGAGCAAGCGCTGGAGAAAACGATTGAAAACATTAAACGGCGCGGCGACGAAACGATTAAGAAGAAGTAAGGCCAAGCAGCCCCCTATCCCATGCTTATCGCATAGGATAGGGGGCTTTTCCAACCATCCAAGCTTGGCGAGAGCTTCGGCTATCGGTAGAGCTGCTGCTGATATTCTTTGGGAGATACACCCGTAACCTGTTTGAATACACGGCTGAAGTAATAAGGATTGGGAAATGAGAGCCGTTCACTTATTTGCGAGATGTTCAACATGTCGGATTGCATGTAGGCAATGGCTCTCTCTATCTTCAGTCTCCGGTAGTAGTGGTTGATCGTAGTTCCCGTATTCAGTTTAAACACGCGTCCCAGATAGGTGTAATTCATATTCATTGCGTTCGCAATCGCATGGCTGTCGAAGGGCAGCTCCGCCTGCTGCTTCAGAAGCTTTATGATTTTGGCTGTTAGGGATGAGGGAGAATGCTCCTCTCCTCCATGCAGATGCTGATGCAGCAGCTCGTACAAGATCTGGTACAGCATACCGTTAAGCCGTTCATGCCTTACTGGGGAGGAGGAGGCATACAGCTGCAGCATCGTCTCCACCATGGACACGAAGGGCTCCTCCTGGGTTAGCTTGTACTGCTTCGGAAGAATAAGCTGCTGCTCTTCACCCAGGCTTCGGAATGGCAGGAATGAGATCCAGAACCATCTAGAGCCCGGCGCAATGGGCAGCCTCCCCCAATGACGGCATTGGTGCTTAAGAAAAAACACCTCTCCCTCGGATATGGTGTAGTCTGTGTTTTCTTCGCATACCGTTACAGCGCCGTTCGTCACATAAAGCATCGTATCAATAGCCAGGATCCGGTCCAAATGAATCCACGGTCTGGAGGTTTCAAACACGCCTATAGACATCAGTGACGGCAATTCATTACGGTTAATGACAACTCGAGTGTCCATTGTATGCGTCCTCCCTTTCAGTCAGGGTCACCACTATTCTAATAAAGTTGATATAAGATATCAATCCTACAGTTCCGTGCATGTAATAGGATTTCTATAGAAACTATTATATAGATATGAGACAAGCTTTAAGGGAGGCAACAGCGAATGGAATTTAAAATCATAAAGGTGGAGCAGGATTTAACGGTAGTAGGAGGAGGCATGCCGGGAATCTGCGCAGCGATTCAAGCTGCACGGCTAGGGATGAAGGTGGCTTTGATTAATAATCGAGGGTATCTCGGAGGAAATGCCAGTCCCGAGAATCGCATTAATGTAGCCGGTGCAGACGGAGCCCAGGAATTCAACTTCTATGCAAGGGAGACGGGCATCATGGAGGAGCTGCGTCTTGAGAATCTGTATCGCAATCCTCAAGGCAACGCTTATTTGTGGGAAACCGTTCTTCTTGACTTTGTGATGCGAGAGCTTAACCTCTCCTTATATTTGAACACCAACGTTGACAGGGTAGAGACGGACGGCAAGGGATGTATTGTATATGTCTCGGGAGCGCAGCAGGGTACGGAGAAACGATTTGACTTTTATAGTCCGTTATTCCTGGATGATACGGGAGACGGAACGGTTGGATATCTGGCGGGAGCGGAATACCGTACTGGACGAGAGGCCAAATCGGAATTTAATGAACGTATTGCGCCTGACGAAGCCGATAACCATGTGCTGCTTAGCACACTATCATGGTACTCAAAGGATACGGGCAGGCCCGCCAAGTTTGTCATGCCCGATTTCGCCAACAGTCTGTCTGTGGAAGAGGCGCTGCAGCATCGAGAAATTCCGGAGCGCATGGAAGGCAATACCCGATACGAGGGGTATCGGATGCAATGGTTCTATGAAATTGGACATGGGAAGGATCAGATCGAACACAATGAGGAGATCATGCAAAATCACCGTGAGCTGGTCTTCGGCATCTGGAATCATATCAAGAACAGCGGCAGCTACGACTCGGCTCAGTATGACTTAGAATTTGTCAGCAGCGCACCAGGCAAGCGTGAATCCAGAAGGCTGATCGGAGACTATATTCTGACAGAGGGCGATATCGTCGAGCAGACCGATTTTGAGGATGCCATTGGCTATGGCGGATGGTCGATCGACCTCCATGCTACAGAAGGTTTTTTCTCCAAGGACATGACGACCCGGCATTTCGTCCTGCATGGCGTATACCCTATCCCTTATCGGAGCTGCTATTCCAAAAATATAACCAATTTATTCGTAGCCAGCCGCTGCATGTCGACGACTCATGTCGCATTCGGCTCCACAAGAGTGATGGCCACTCTCGCCGTGTTGGGGCAGTCGTGTGCTGCTGCAGCCTATCTCTGCCGGAAGTACAACGTAAAGCCCCGGGAGGTTCTTCAACAGCATATGAAGGAGCTGCAGCAGCTGCTGCTTGCCAATGATCAATACATTATCGGCAAGCAAAACGATGATGCTCTTGATCTGTGCAGGAGAGCGACTGTATCAACCAGCTCGGTGCACGTCTCCTCGATGGAACAGATGACATCCAGCCAGACGCTGGACGGCAAATATGCACTGATCGTACCGGTGAAGAAGAGGGTGGAGGAGCTGTCCCTTCAACTGCGCAGCGAATCGGCGACTGAGCTTCATTACACCGTGTACGCTCCTGCCAAGCATCAGAATTACGCACCGCAGATCAAGCTGTATGAAGGCATCGTCAAGGTGCCAGCCACAACAGAATTTACATGGATTCATCTGCCTGTGCACGCGGAGACAGACACTGGAAAGCTGTTTATAGAGCTGGAGCCCAACCCCGGCATTCAACTAGGTATGTGCGAGGACGAAGTGAATGGCGTATTTTTACTGAAAAAAAGGCCTATGAACCGGCGTACCACCTTCTGCGATATTGACACCTTGGAGGTCAAGAAGGAGATGTGGAAGCTGGAGAAGGGGCTTCCCTGCTACCGAACAACTCCGGAGCAAGACGTGTACGGCGCAGAGAATGTCATCAACGGCTTATCGCGAAACCATGGCCTGCCTAACCTGTGGCTGTCCGATCTGACGAATGGGGATGAAGAGCTGTGTATCCGCTTTCCTGACCTGCAGACCATCAGCCAATTGCAGCTGGCATTCGACTCCAACCTGAATTACAACTACGATAACCTGGAAATATACAAGGATTTCTCAGTGTTTCCCACCTTGGTGAAGGATTATACGGTTTATGCCAAATCGAAGGATGACTACGTGGAAGTTATTGCTGTTCAAGACAACTATCATCGAGTCAACAGGCTGCAATTTGAGCCCATTCAGACGAATGAATGCAAGATCGTGTTCCACCGCACGAATGGCGCAAGACGCGTTGGCGTCTATGAGGTAAGAGCTTATCAATAAGGGAGGCATGCTTGAATGAGCAGACAGCCGCATATCTTTTTTATCATGACGGATGAACTGAGAGCCGATACGCTGGGGTTCCGGGGTCATGGCATCGTGCAAACGCCGCACCTGGATCAGCTAGCTGAGGACTGCGCCGTATTCACCAACGCGTATACCAACTGTCCAATGTGCGCCCCAGCCCGGGTCAGTCTGGCAACCGGACGGTACGGGCCGAGCCACGGTGTGCTGGACAATTCATTTGCACCGGTTGCAGATGAAATATCCCTGTACGGCATCATGAGCGATAACGGATATCGCACGATTAATTATGGCAAAATCCATTTTAACACACCGGGCACCTTCGGCTTTGAGGAGCTATATCCCCGTGAGCTGTACCATAGCGGCGGCGTGGATGCTTTTGGCGTAACGGACCGGGACGTGCTGAGAAACAGTGTGTACAAAAAAAATGAAGGCGAGATCCCGCTTGTCATACATGGCGTGAATCCACAGAGACCGGAGGATACCACCGACTCACGGCTGACTCAAGCTTACGTCGATCGCATGGAGGCGCTGAAGGACAGTGAGCGGCCACTGTTTTATCGGCTTTCCATGATGGACCCGCACACGCCTTATTTTCCGACGGAGCCCTATGCGTCCATGTATGCGGCTGAAGATATCCCTCTGCCACTGTCATGGAAGGAGGACCTTCGCTCCAAGCCTCTTCTGCATCGGTATTATTATCAAGCCCGAGGCTTTCACCACTTGACAGAGGAGGACTATCGCAAAAGCATGGCCAGCTATTACGGCTTAATTACCCATGTAGATGCTCGCGTCGGGCAAGTGGTTGATCGATTGAAGGAGCTTAATCTCTACGATGATGCCATCCTTGTATTCACCTCCGATCACGGCTCCATGATGGGTGAGCACGGGTTCATTGAGAAGTGGGGGATCATGTATGAGGAAGTGACTCGCATCCCGCTCATGATCAAATTCCCGAAATCTCGTTATCGCGGCACCTATGACGCATTGGCTGAGATTGTCGATGTGATGCCAACCTTATTGGACGCCGCAGGCATTGACACGCCGGAATGCGTGCAGGGAACGTCGCTTCTGCCCTTGCTGCGCGGAGAGCCAGGAGCTGCCAAGAGGGAAGTATTCGGCCATATCTTCTCTGGCGGTGTGCAGCTTGAGCCTGCGCTTATGATTCGTCAAGATCAATGGAAGCTGACGATATACCCTGGACAGCAGCATGTGCATGATAGGCTGCTGAACGATCATTTCTTGAAATATACACCCATGTTTCTAGAGGATATTGTGGAAGGTGAGCTGTACCACCTGGGGGACGATCCTCATGAGATGAACAATCTGTTTCATGAGCCTGAGTATCTGGATTTGAGGATATCTCTGCTTGCGCGTCTCTATGAATGGCGTAGCTGCTTAGGAGAGCTTGCGAATCTTGACGACATGGAGCAAGCGAAGCCCGTGGTGAACAGTTATCACCTCATGCAGGCAGACAACATGGCCAAGATGCAGCGCCTGTTGACGGAAGAGGGCACCATTAAGCGGTTAACCCGCAGATAGAGGGTGCAAGTGGCCACGCAGCAGCATAGGCCCGTCAGCGTTTGCGCAGCGCGCTACCGCGCCGTTTTGAACGATTTTTCGTTCATATCCGGCACCCGCGGCGCATCACCAAGCCACTTTGAACGATTTCTCGTTCAAATCCAACACAAAAAAACTGGTCCCGCTTCAGCTCTTCAGCTCAAGCAGGACCAGCTTTTTTAAGTGGCATTCACGCGCCCTATCATTACTTAATGACCACGTACTCCAGGTTCACAAGCTTCGCGTACGTTACGATCTGGTCGGTCGTCAGGTTCAGCGACACCACCGTATGATGGCCGCCGCCGTTCTCGATCCAGGCCTTTACGCCGTCCTGGAAGTTCGGCTTCACAGTCCACAGGACGCGCGCGACAGGCAGCTTGGGAGCTGGGACCGTCGGCTCGAACGCGGACACCTCGTTAATCAGCAGCTTGTAATGCGTGCCGAAGTCGGCCATGGAGACAACGACACCTTCGCCGGCTTTGCCGTCGAATACGAGACGAGCCGGATCCTCGCGGTCGCCGATGCCGAGCGGATTCACCACAATCTTCGGCTTGTTCGCCGCCAGCGACGGGTCGACCTCCAGCATGTGGGATTGCAGGATGGCCTCTTGGCCAGCCGCCATCTCATACGTGTAGTCCTCCATGAAGCCCGTGTTCTGGTTGCGGCTCATAACCTTCATCAGACGATCAAGCGCGGCTGTCTTCCAGTCGCCTTCGCCGGCGAAGCCGTAGCCCTGCGCCATCAGGCGCTGTACAGCAAGACCCGGCAGCTGCTTCATGCCATGAAGATCCTCGAAGTTTGTGGTGAAGGCGTTGTAGCCCTTGTCCTCCAGGAAGCTCTTCAGCGCAATCTCATAGCTCGCTTGCACTCGCACGCTGGCTTCCCAAGCCTCTTGGCTGTTCGTGCCGTAATCGAATTCATACAGCTCCGCGTATTCGCCCATCAGATCATCGATTTCCTGCTCGGTTACAGCATTCACGTATTGTACGAGGTCGCCGATGCCGTAATAGTCTACCGTCCAGCCGAATTGAATTTGCGCCTCGACCTTGTCGCCATCTGTCACGCCGACATTGCGCATATTGTCGCCGAAGCGAGCCACCTTGATGTTGAAGCTTTCATTGTAGGCAACCGCCACATCCATCCAGTCGGCAAGCTGCTTGTGCACCTCCGGACGCTCCCAATAGCCAACGACGATTTTGTTCTGCTTCTTCAGGCGCGCGTTGATGAAGCCGTATTCCCGGTCGCCGTGCGCGGCCTGGTTCAGGTTCATGAAGTCCATGTCGATGGTCGCCCATGGAATGCTCTCATTGTATTGTGTGGCAAGGTGCAGCAGAGGCTTCTGCAGCAGCTTGGTGCCGCGAATCCACATCTTCGCAGGGGAGAAGGTATGCATCCACGTGATCACGCCCGCTACCTCGTCGCGGTAGTTCACTTCTTTCATGATGCTTGTAATTTTGTCCGCGCTGACAGCCAAGTCTTGCAGAACAACGGGATACGGCAGCACACCGCTGTTGTTCCACGCATCGGCCATAATCTGCGCATGCGCCTTCACCTCGGCCAGCGCCTCTTCTCCGTACAAATGCTGCGAGCCCACTACGAACCAAAACTGTTTAGCTGCTGTTGCTGTCATATTGTATCACTCTCTTTCCATATAGGTAGTTGCATCTATTTCTGTCCGTAATAAGCGTCCTTGCCATGCTTGCGGAGATAATGCTTGTCGAGTATACCCTGCGGCAGCTCCTTGGAGAAATGGTTCAGCTGGCGCGCGTACAGGTTCATCTTGCACACTTCCTCCAGCACGACGCTGTTCACCACCGCCGACTTGACGTCCTTGCCCCAGGTGAACGGCGCATGGCCTTGCAGCAGGATGGCCGGAATCGCCATGACATCGAGGCCCCGCTTCTCGAACGTCTCGATAATGACATGGCCCGTCTCCGCCTCGTAGCCGCGATTCACCTCCTCCTGGTTCAAGAACCGGGCGCAGGGAACTGCGCCATAGAACGTGTCCGCATGCGTCGTTCCCATGACGGGCACATCGAGGCCCGCCTGCGCCCAGATGGTCGCCCAGGTGGAGTGCGTATGCACAATGCCGCCAATCTGCGGAAAGCGCTTGTACAGCACCGCGTGAGTCGCCGTGTCAGAGGATGGACGCAGAGCGCCCTCCACCACGTTCCCGTCGAGATCCACCACAACCATGTCGCTCGGCTTCATACTCTCGTAGCTGACACCGCTTGGCTTAATGACGAATAATCCGCTCTCCCGATCCAGCGCGCTTGCATTACCCCAAGTAAACTTAACAAGTCCGTGCTTCGGCAAATCCAGATTCGCCTGAAACACCTCTTCCTTCAGCTGTTCCAGCAACGTTAACCCCTCCCGTTCTCCAGCAGATGTTCGACCGCGGCCTGCTCAATAGCCAGCCCAGCCTTGTAGCGCGCCATAAAGGCTTCAAAGCCCAACACGTCCCTTGCGTCCGGGGCAAGCTCCTGTCCCTCGACAGCCTGGAATACCTGCCCCGCGAGGAAGCCGTCCAGACTCTCTCCTTCGCCCTTGTTGACCAAGTACGAGGCCAAGAGCGCCATGCCCCACGCTCCGCCTTCACCGGCCGTGGACATGACCGAGATGGGCACATTCAGCGCGGCGGCGAGTGCCCGCTGGCCGACGACAGGGGTTTTGAAGAGACCGCCATGGGCCAGAATGCTGTCGATGGCTACCTTCTCGTTATCTGTCAAAATATCCATGCCCAGCTTCAGCGCGCCGAAAGCCGTGAATAGATGCGTGCGCATAAAGTTGGCCAGATTGAAGCTGCTCTCCGGCGAGCGGACAAAAAGCGGGCGGCCCTGCTCGATGCCTGTAATATTTTCACCGGAGAGATAGCCGTAGCTGAGCAGCCCGCCGCCGTCCGGATCCGCTTCGAGCGACTTGTTCAGCAGCACGCTGAACAGTCTGCCGGAATCCTCGCTATAGCCCATTGCCGCCGCAAATTCACGGAACAGCCCTACCCAGGCGTTCAGATCGCTGGAGCAGTTGTTGGCGTGCACCATCGCAACCGGGCTGCCATCCGGTGTTGTCACAATATCAATCTCCGGGTATACCTTGGACAGCTCCTTCTCCAGAACGATCATGGCGAAGATGGACGTGCCGACAGAGACGTTCCCCGTCCGCTTCTTCACGCTGTTCGTCGCCACCATGCCCGTCCCTGCGTCACCCTCCGGAGGACAGAGCGGAATGCCGGGCTTCAGGTCGCCGGCCGGGTCCAGCAGAGCCGCTCCCTCCTGCGTCAGCTCACCGGCTCCCTCGCCTGCTAGCTGTACCTTCGGCAGCAGCTCCTCCAGCCTTAACGCGTAGCCGCGGTCCGCGACTCGTTCATTGAACTGCTGAACCATCGCGGAGTGGTATTGTCCCGTCGCTTCGTCAATAGGGAACATGCCCGAAGCATCGCCGATGCCCAGCACCTTGCGGCCTGTCAGCAGCCAGTGCATGTATCCCGACAGCGTCGTCATGAAGGCCACGCGAGGCACATGCTCCTCTTGGTTCAGGATGGCCTGGTAGAGATGCGCGATGCTCCAGCGCTCCGGAATGTTGAACTGGAACAGCTCCGTCAGCTCCTTGGCCGCGGCGCCCGTCGTCGAGTTGCGCCAGGTCCGGAACGGCACCAGCAGCTCTCCCTGCTGATCGAAGGCGAGGTATCCGTGCATCATCGCGGAGAAGCCGATGGAGCCGACGGTCTGAAGCGTAACCCCGTAGGATCTCGCTACCTCCTCCTTCAGCTCGCGATAAGCGGCCTGAACACCGGTCATCATGTCCGACTGGCCGTACGTCCAGAAGCCATTCTTGAGCTGGTTCTCCCACTCGTAGCTTCCCGATGCGATGGTCTGGAACTGGCGGTCGATCAGCACCGCCTTTATTCTGGTAGAGCCCAGCTCGATGCCAAGCGACGTTGCGCCCTGGACGATGGCTTCCTTCAGGTCCGTATGACTCGTCATAACGTGCATCCCCTCTCTTTTCCCCTTTTTCTATAAAAGCCGCTTCCGACTCCCTTACAGCTCTGAGCAGGATGGAAGAAGGCGCTTTCTCTTCAGTTGACAGCCTTAGTATAATTTTTTGTACGTACATTTGTCAATATAGTCTAATAGTTATACTTACATCATGGTGATAGGGTTTTAGGGTCCCGATAATGGCGTGCTTCAACAAAAAAGGGCGAAATTTGTATCGTTTTGGCATCAAATATGGAGGGTAACCTTTGCAATTTGTACATTTCATGCTAAGATGTGTACGTACAACTTTTATGAACCAGAATGAAAGAAGTGGAAGAGATGAAGCCCAAATATCAAATGATTATTGATGATATCAAAAGCCATATTTTGTCGGGGACCTACAAGGCAGGCGAGCAGATTCCTACGGAATCCGCGCTGCAGGAGAGCTACGGCGTCAGCCGGCAGACGGTTCGGAAGGCGATTCTGGAGCTGTCCAATGAGGGATTTCTGCGCAGCGAGAAAGGGTCCGGCACGTACGTCAGCAGCCAATACCGGTCGCGCTCGGGCGGGAAGAAGACGATCGGCGTCATTACGACCTATATCTCGGACTATATCTTTCCCTCCATTATTCGCGGCATTGAAAGCCGGCTGAACGAGGATAACTATTCGCTGCTGCTGGCCAGCACCAATAATGATATTGCGCAGGAGAAGAAGGCGCTGGAGATGATGCTGTCGTATGGTGTGGACGGACTCATTATTGAGCCGACCCGCAGCAATGTCTATAACCCGAACATCGCGTATTACTTGTCGTTCAAGGAGCAGGAGGTGCCTTTTACGATGATTAACGCCTATTACGAGGAGCTGGAGGTGCCGTTCTTCTGCCTGGATGACGTGCAATCCAGCTATCTGGCGGCGCGGGAGCTTATCGCCAAGGGCCATACCCGCATCGGCCTCATCGCGAAGATGGATGATCTGCAAGGGAAATATCGGATGAAGGGCTACATCAAAGCGCTGGGGGAGGCCAAGCTTCGCTTCCTACCGGAGCATGTGCTCTCCTTCGACACGGATACGAAGCCGGACCTGTTCGGCAATCTGGAGACCTTCCTAAGCGAGCATAGAGGAGAGCTGACGGCTCTTGTCTGCTACAACGACGAGGTCGGCCTGGAGGTCGTGCATGCCTGCCGAAAGCTTGGCATCTCCATTCCGGATGAGCTGTCCATCATCGGCCAGGACAACTCCTATTTTGCCAAAAACGCCAATATTCAACTGACGACGCTCACTCACCCGCAGGAGCAGATGGGCCGCGACGCCGCAGATTGGATCATCAAGAGCCTCCAGGGGAAGAAGGACCTGCCCGCCCAAACCTATTATCAGCCCGTGCTGGTGGAGGGCGAGACCGTGAAGGCGCCTATGGCGGAGTCCTGTTGATTGTGGTGCCGCTAGACCGGCATGAGGAAGGGCTGCCTGGACGGCAGCCCTATTCCTTGCGGGCATCCATGACAACATCGTCGCGTCCTGCCCCATCTTGCCCCCGTCGATTATGTATTCGCGAATCGCATCGGCAGAGACGGCGGCAATATGAACCCTCTCGGACGTGTCATAAGCGCTCGCAATTATCTCAAATTGATCTGTATTGGCTATTCATATTCTCCCTTGATGACAAAAAACGAGCCTCGTATCGTGCCGGCCAGCTTGGACTTCTGCCTGGCGAACTTAAATCCCTTCTCCTCGAGCTCCTTGGGAATCTCCATTCCCTCGGACAGCTTGAAGCCAACCGCCCGCTTCTTGGGGTCATCGACCGTATACATGACGTTGACCGCCAGGCCATCCTCGTAGAAGACGTAGGCCCACTGTATATTTTCCACTTGAAAACGCGAAGTTTCTAATGGCTTGGCCGCAAATGCTATTCCCCGCTGCTCCTTCAAGATCCGGCTTACATACTCCAGCGTCTCCGGGCTGTCAGCAGCCGGCACCACCGCAAATTCATGCTTGTATTTGTTCATGAAGTACCTGGCCTCATTGGCGCGCAGGCCGGCAAGCGCCTCAGCTGCGGGCGAAGACTCCAAGCCAGCCGTTGACACCTCTTTGAAATCCACGACATAGGACATATCCATTGCACCCCTCATCATCTTATGATCTTACAGAAGCTCGTCTGCGAACAAAATAACTACGGCAAGCGCCAGCACAAGAGTGACCAAAGCGGGCGCCAATTGCCCAGCGGAATGCTTGACCCGGATATGCGCCGCTATCGCAACCAGCATGGTAACGCCCAGCCAAATGCCAGCCCAAGCCGCTGCGGCGGGAGCCCAGTACCCTGCGATAAGCGCTGCCGCACCAATGAGCTGCACGACACCGGCAATTATGCGAAGCTGCTGCGGCCATCGGATGGACTGGAACAGCTCAACCTGCTGCTTGGTCCCCGCGATTTTGCTGGCGCCTTGAAAGGCGATCCACAGCAGAAGCCAGCTCTGAATAATAATGGAGAGGATATGGAGAAACATTATACGTGCTGCACCTCCCGCTTATGGCCGCTTAGCCAAGTATAGGATAACCGATTGGGCTCGTCCACATGATTCCCTGCTATCTCCAGCTTGCCTGAGTCCATCCGCATTTGCAATAATATACGCATACATGATGCCTCCCTTTTATTTTAATTGGATACCATTTGGTGTCGTATTAGATTATAGGATACCATTTGGTATCCTGTCAATGAAGGATTCATCCTATTGACGGTTATCTCCGGCGAGCCCTATAATCAAGGCACTATTAGGTTTTTAACCCAAGAGCATGCATACGAAGGAGTGAGCGATGATGAGCGCTGTTGCTCAGACACGGGATGTATATTATGCGGTAGCCGATCCGACTCGGCGCGAACTCATTCGTCTACTGGCGGATGCGGAAGAGCTGCCGCTTAACCGATTAACGATTCATTTCCCAATAGGCCGCGCGGCTGTCTCCAAGCATCTGGGGATATTGAAGGAAGCAGGCCTGGTCACGGAGCGCAAGGTGGGACGGGAGACGCGTAACCGCCTCAATCCGGCGCCCCTCAAGGAGCTGCAGGATTGGCTGTCCTATTACGAGAAGTTCTGGAAGCACAACATGCTTCGCCTGGATCAGCTGCTGAAGGAAGACCCTGAATAAGGGGCGCGGTGCGGCGATTACAATCTCTCGTGTCGCTATGGTTCGCTGGAACCCTCCAGTTACTGCAATAACGACACCTCGTGTGCCTATTGCGCTCATTTGCTGATAAGATGGGCCGATAGCGATCTCTCGTGTCGTTATGGCGCGCTGGAACCCACCAGTTACTGCAATAACGACACCTCGTGTGCCTATTGCGCTCATTTGCTGATGAGATGGGCCGATAGCGATCTCTCGTGTCGTTATGGCGCGCGGGAATGGGAATACGCAAAAGAGCGGTGCAGAGTTTCTCCCTCTGCACCGCTCTTGTTTGTTATATGCTCAAGCCCTTGTTAATCACTCCTCGGCGGGCAGCATCTGTACGCCCGTCACCATCGTCGGCGTGGTGGAATAGTTGCCTCCGTTGACCGGATAGCCCCACAGCCATAAGGAGCCATTGCTCGAAATGGCAAGCGTGGTGTTGCCGCCACCGCCGGTGACAGCCAGCACATTGCCCATCGTATGAGTCATCGTCACAGGTGTCAGCTTATTCGTCATATCGTTGCCAAGACCCAGCTGAAAGTCGCCATTGTATCCCCAGACATAGAAGGTTCCGCCGGAATCAAGCACATAGTTGCTGTAGTTGCCCGTTCCGATCAGATTAATGGACGATAAGCCATCCACTTGGATCGGAGTGAGCTGATTAGCTGTTGTGTTATTGCCAATCTGGCCAAGCGGATTGCCTCCCCATGCCCATACGGTTCCATCCTCCCCTAATGCCAGGCAATGAAGATTGCCGCAGCTTAAGGATTGAATGGCAGGCAGCCCCTGCACTTTAGCAGGCGCCTGTCTAGCCGTTAGCGTGCCATCACCCAGCTGCCCATCCGAATTCGAGCCCCAGGCCCACACCTCACCGCTGGATGTCAGCACAAAACTGGAGTTTGCCCAAGTAGTCTGAATGGCGGCTGCGCCAGCCAGACCGGTTACTTGCCGCAGCGTGGAAGGATTACCGTACGCGTCGGGCAATAGCTCCCAGACTGTTCCGTCGCTTCTCAGCGCCAGCAGGCCTGTGCCGCCTTCACCCGCAATGGAGATAATGTGATCCAGACCTGCTACCCGAGCGGGCGCCATGCTCTGGCTGCCTCCCCACCACCATACATCGCCTTCATAGGTCAGTATGGCTGTGTGTCCCGAACCGCCCTTCACCGATACAATGCCTTCCGGCAAGCCTTGTACGGCATACAAGGTGTTACTTGTGTCTGTCGTGCCGTCTCCAATCTGCCCTCTCCAGTTGTCCCCTTGCGTATAGACATGGCCCAAGCCATCTAGAAGCACAATATGGCTGGAGCCTACCGAAATACGTTCTCTGGCTTGAAGCTCGTATGAGCCAACCGTATAGGCCAGCACCTTCGACATTTTGGTGAAGGCGTTCCCCTCGTCAGACGCCGCAACGCGGAACGTATACGTCCCCGGCTCCAAAGCATCCAACATGACCTCCACCTCTGAAGCCACGGCCGTCCCCTGCGCAACAATCGCGCCATCGGCGCCTAGCATCACTTGATACTGCTGGCCAGGCTTTATGTTGTCAATGGTCAGTACCGGCAGATGCTCGGCTAAAGCGCCGTTGATGACAGCCATCGGATTGCCCAGCATGAGGTTAAAGGCTTCAATCTCAGCCGGTCTATTCCGATCGTTAAGTGTGCCATCGCCCAATGCTCCGCTATATGCCGTCCCCCATGTATACAAGGTGCCGTCTTCCGTCAACAGGACAGTCGTATTGTTGCCTGTAAATGCCGCTAGCTGCGAAGGCAAGCCCTCTACCTTGCTAGGGGTAAAGGAATCCGCCCCTGGCCCGATGCCCAACTGGCCCGTCCAGTTGCCTCCCCAAGCATACAGCTCACCCGCTTCGGTCTCGGCCATTGTATGGTACAGGCCTGTGCCCAGCCCAACGACCTTGGACAAGCCTGGTACCGATACCGCTACAGGAGCTGTGCGTGTTATATCAGTCCCATCCCCTACTTGCCCGTATTGATTGTAGCCCCAAGCATACACGTCTCCGCTCTCAGTCAGTGCCGCACAATGCAAATTACCGCATTCGAGAGCTGTGACATGCTCCAGGCCGGTTACCTTCACAGGCTCCGTAACCTCTATATTTTGACCGTTGCCGATGGTTCCATTACCTAGCTGGCCGTAGTCATTGTTTCCCCATGCCCATACCGTGCCGTCCGATTTGACTGCATAATATGCCGCATAAGTCGCCTTCACCGAGACTACATCCGTCAAGCTTGACAATACCGCAGGCGGGCGGAAGTTATGTCGATCCCATGTCCAAACCGTGCCATCTGCCTTCAGCGCGATGCTGCGCGTTCCGCCTTGCGCGGATATCGCAATTATGTGATCTAATTCGCTTACCTTCTCCGGCTGCAGAATGCCGCCGTAGCCCCATTGGTACACATCCCCATCTGAGGCAAGCACCAAGGTATGGCCGAACCCAGCTTGTACAGAAACGATATGCTCCGGCACACCTGTCACCTTATATCGGATAGCTGGCGCGGTTGTTGTGCCGTTCCCGATCTGGCTGTGCCAATTGGAGCCCCATGTATACACTTCTCCGCTTGTCTTGAGCACAGCAATATGATTAGAGCCGGCGGAAATTTGATCGCGCGGAGCAATGGCCCTCGGCTGCACCTCATGCTCCACCGCCACGGCGTTCAGTTCCTGCCCGCCGCTGCCACGCTCTACCTTGACCTGGATAGAATGAATGCCCGGCTCCATAGCGTCCAGCACCGTCCTGACTTGCGTCGCTTCTGCGATGCCTTGAGCCAGCACTGTTGTCCTGTCCGTATCATAGACCGTGTAGGTGTCGCCAACCTCCAGCTGCTGAATGGAGATCACCGGCATGCTGGCCGACAATGAATCCTCCACAATGAGTACAGGCAGCCCTTGAACGGCTTCTGCTGCAGCAGCCACAACGGGCAGCCCCTGCACAGGCGCAATGCTGCTCCTCGGCATAACCTCGAAGGAGATATAGTGGCCAACATCTGCCGCTGTCAAGGTGTACGTCAAGGATGCAGCTCCCTGTATGGCCGTTAAATGGCTTGCGCGAGCGGAATCCTCGGAGCGGTACCACTGATAGGTCGTCCCCTCTTCGGCATCCCCGTTCTGGTCAAAATAAGAGTAGCTTGCCGTCAACAAGCCCCCTTCCACCAAAGCTCCTGTGATGGCAACGTTCTCCGCAACGGGAGCAGTCGGCATATATTGAACAAGCGTTGTAGCCTGGCTCTCTACCATTGCCCCGCTAGTCGGCTCAACAGTTGTGCCTGGCGTCACCTGAACAAACACATATTTGCCGGCATCAGCCGCTTGCAGCGTGTAGGACATGCTCACAGCCTCTTCAATCGGCGTACGATTCACGCTGCGATCCGCTTGATCCGCGCGATACCACTGGAAGGTCGTTCCGCTCTGCAGATCTCCGTTCGCGTCTGAATACGTGTATTGCGCCGTTAGAACACTGCCAACCTGCGGCGTTCCCGTAATACTCACATTCGATGCGACCGGCGCTTGTGCAGGCGGAACCGGTGGCAACGGTGGAATCGGCGGCACAGGAGGCAAGATGATGATTGGCGGTACCGGTGTTGGCGCCGGCGTTGGTGCCGGTGTTGGTGCCAGTGTTGGTACCGGTGTTGGCGCTGCTGTTGGAGCAGGCGTCGCCGATGGCGTCGCCTGCGAATCTACCGTCTTGGCTGGCGCCTTCTGGAAGCTGGAGCCTGGCGTATGAATCGTGGCCAACGCAACAGCGCCCTCGCCCAATACGGAAATGACCGCATTCAGCACCATGGCGTTAACGGTTGTGCCTTGACTCAGCTGGAAGGAGCTTCCCGTTGCCGAAGCTTTCACATCGACATTCTGAATCGAGCCTTGCGGCACAGCCACGACTACCTGCTTCGCGCTGACATTCAACGTCTCGAAGGAGCCGATGAGCGTAACTTCAGAGCCCGCTGGCAGGGAGGAGCTCAGATTAACCTGGTTAAAGCCTGCTCCCGGCGCAGTTTGGGTCGACTGGATGCGAGCTGGCGTATGAACGGTAACCATAGCGACCGTGGTTGAGCCTTCCGACACAATTCTCACCATGCCAGTGCCGCTTGTCTTGTCAATGACAATGTCAACGAGAACGGAGTTTTTCAGATGAATACTATTTGGCCCGCCGCCGCGCACAGTCACTTGTCCCTCTACCGTAACATTGTCCAGATAGGCGTCGCCTTCGCCAATGCCTTCGCCCAGCAGAAGGTCGCCTGCAATGACCATATTCCGCAGGGTAATGTTCGCCGCATTGACAATGACATCCCCCTCAATAGCGAGCAGCCCTTCCGCTGGACCGTAGGTGCCGGCTTGATCATAGACAATTGCCTGTCCTTCCTGCCCAGTTAAGGCACGGTCCAGCGTCACCACCGCTTCCGCGCGCGTAATATAGGCGTTCGCACGGAACGTTTGATTGCCATAACCGCCCATAATGCCCGCTTCCGTAACCGCCTGGATGGCGTCTTGGCTCCAAGGGGCAAACTGGCTCGCGTCTTCAAACGTCGAGCTTGTCTCAGCAGGAGCTGCGGACAGCTTCAGCAGCCTGCTCATTACTACCGCAACCTCTTGTCTGCTGATGGGACTATTAGGCTTCATCGTGCCATCCGCATACCCCGCCATATAGCCTTCATGCACCGCAATGGCGATATCGCTATAAGCCCAGAAATTCGCTTGCAGATCTACGTAGTCGATGGCTGCAGAGGCCGTGAATTGAAACGCACGATTCACAAGCGCCATAAACTCCGCTCGGGTCACATGCTGATTCGGCTTCATGCTGCCATCCTTATAGCCATGAATAAGGCCTTTATCCGCCCATGCCTCCATCTGAGCCTGCGCCCAATGTCCATCGATATCTGAACGCGAGGCGCTCGCTGCAGCCGAAGCCATACCAGCCGATGAGAACAGGAGACATACGATCATGGAGATCGCAATCCATTTTCTACCCACAAAAAAATTCAACAATATTCAACCTCCTGTTAACCTTTATTATGCATAGGACTATTATACGGGTCGCCAATGACGCGATAATGATAAACCAAGCCCGGCCAGTCCCCATCAACCCTTATTTAAGCGCAAAAAAGAGCCCAAAAAGGGCTCTCCGCTTGTCTATTCGATTAAGCATCCAGCTGAAGAAGCAGCTTGTTGTATAGGTCCTCCGACTCACGCGAGGACTTCACGCCAATATCTCTGTACAAGGTTTCGGTAAACCGCTTATAGCAGCTTGTCAAAGCTTCCTTGTTCTTCTGTGCGGCCCATGCTTTCATCAGCAGCGCCAACGCCTCTTCATCAAGCTCGTTATTGCTCATGAGCTTCCTCAGCAGCAAGCTGGCCAGATGGGCATCTCCCCGCTCCAGCAAGGCGGCGCTTAAGCTGCGAGTGAAAGAGGCATACATGATCGCGATGCGTTCAACCTCATGCGCGGCCCAGGCGTAGGCATGGTCCCCGAACAAATTGCCCGCGTACAGCTGCTCCAGCTGGATCGCTTGGCTCACCTGCTGCTCATTCGCCATAGACAGAGCCCTGCAGCCTGCCTCGAATTCGAACAGATCCACCTTCACTTCGTTGAGATTCAGTGCATAATGGTAGCTGTCTGATATCAGGCTTTCCTTCAGCCCAAAGCTCTGCAGCACCTTGCGCAGCTGATACACGGTCGTATTGAGATAGACTTCGGCATTCTTGAGCGGCATATCGCCGAACATATCCTCAATCAGCCGGGCTCTCGATACCAGCCTGCCCCTGTGCAGCAGCAAATAGCCGAACAGCTCCATGCTTTTGCTTGATTTCCACTTGGCTCGCAGTCCTTGCGCGCTCTGTATATCCATGCCGCCCAGGCAGTTGAAGCGAATATCCGGAGCAGCAGCCTCCGCCTTCTCCGCCAATCGCACCTCCGCCTGAAGCTCCCCCATCGCTCGTTTAATCGTCTGCCCCAGCCGTTCCAGCCCAATCGGCTTAACAATATAATCAAACGCGTACACATCGAAGGCGGTAAGCGCATATTGCTTGTGCGACGTCACGAAGACAAGCCTCGTGTGCTTGCCCGCATCACGCAGCCTCCCAGCAAACGCCAGCCCGCTCTCCCGCGGCATGCTAATATCGACGAAGACCAGATCCACTTCATGGCTTGTCAGATAAGCATACGCGGAAGCCGTATCGGTAAAGCAGCCCGCAACCTCAAGCTTGTCATCCAGCTTGGCGAGCATTCTGGTCATAATGATATGCATGGCTTTCTCATCATCAATAAGAATGACCTTCATGCCATCTCTCCTTCCACGCTAGTCCGCCTGTCGAGTCTGCTCCACCCTTGACGCAGGGAGGGAGAAATAAAACGTGCTACCCAGCCCAGGGCTGCTCTCCACCCAGATATCTCCTCCGTTCAGACGCACAAACTCCTTGCATATGGCGAGTCCCAGACCGATGCCCCTCTCACCGGCTGTGCCAGCCGAAGACATGGAATAGCCTTCCTGCCATAAGGCCCTCGCTTGATCGGGATCTATTCCTTCCCCCGTATCGCTGATCGCAACGATGATCAGAGGCTCTGCCCTCTCCGCTTTCACGCTGACACGACCGCCTGCATCGGTGAATTTGATTGCATTAGTCAGCAGATTGCGAATAATAAATGCCAGCATCTCCGGGTCGCACAACAGGCGCATATCCTCCGGGATCTGGGAGACCACGCCAATCCCCTTAGCCTCGCTTCGCACACCAAGCAAGGCCATACTCGCCTCCACCACGGCCGCGAGGTTGACCTCATGCGGGTGCAGCAGCATGCCGCCCTTCTGGCTGTGGAACCAGTCCAATAAGCCCTCCACCAGAATAAACGTGTGATGAATTTGACGGCTCATCTCCTGTGCCATTCCGCTATGGCGCTCTCCGCATTCCCGCAGCTCATCCTCCATCAGCTCCATCAGGTTCACGAGGACGGCAAGCGGATTGCGAATATCATGTGCGACTCTATTAAACATCTTATCCTTGAACAGGTTCAGCTCGCTGAGCTGCTTGGCGCTGTCGAGCAGCTTCTCCTCGTATCGCACCGTCTCCGTCACATCGCTAAGAAGCATCACTTTACCAACCGG
The DNA here is from genome assembly GCF_040834005.1 of Paenibacillus sp. PL2-23. NCBI lineage: Bacteria > Bacillati > Bacillota > Bacilli > Caryophanales > Paenibacillaceae > Paenibacillus > Paenibacillus sp. PL2-23. Next base: position 282,215 of record NZ_CP162129.1, on the reverse strand, counting down.
CTTCTGCTTCCGATCGGCAATGATGGTGATATGCACATGGTAGAATCGGTCTTCCCCCTGCATGCCGAGCTGTACTTTCCCTGTAAAAGAAGGAACGGACCGCAGCTTATCCAGCAGAACGGGATGCTCGCCGAATACGCGGGGGGCCGGCGCGCCGATCCAGTTCTGATCCAAGCTGGCAATGATCCCCGCAGCGGACTGATTATAGCTGGTTAAGCTATGGTCCATATCGAACACCATAACAGCATCCTTCATTGTGCCAAACACTTTCTGCAGCGCCAGCGGCGCCAACCGAAGCATATTAAACTGATAGATGCCCCACAAATAAAATACGCCAGAAAACAAAAAGCCAAACGGTGAAAAATCAATGGGCATATACATGATGCCGCTTAAGTAGATCAGCGTGAAGCCGTACGGTCCCCAGGAGCCGATAATCATAAAGCCGACCTGCTTCTTCAAGCTTGGTGTCGCTTTTCTGAACATTTGCACCAGCATGACCATCCCGATGACAAACAGGATATACGAAAAGAAGACATGAAGATAATAAAGCGGACCCTTCTCCAGCACGACGGTGGGGAAGCCCTCCGACATATTCAAGGACATGCTTGTATAGAACCAGTGATGCCATTCATTGGTGTAGTGAGCGATGAAGGTAATGGCAGGAACAATCAGCAGCAGGATTACAAGCCTTCGGCGCACTAGAGCTTGACGTCCCGTATATTGAAGAACAAGAAGAAACCAGAATACCGTGCCGAAAGGAATACCCAAATATTCGATGCGAAGCCAGAAGCGTATCTGCTCCAGATTGGTGCTCACAATTTCAAACGCATAGCCCATGGAATAGAAGGCTCCGGTCAGCAAGCCCAGGCCATAGCTGATGGCAATAGGCTGCTCCCGCCGCTGCCAGCATAGATAAGCCAATATAAGCGAGCAGCCCGTGGCAGCCATCAGCATTACGGATAAATAGAGATTATAGCTCATAGCTGTCAGCCTTCCCAGGGTTCAACTCATCCCTCTCTCTATGTTAGCAGAAGGCGTCTCATAAACCTACAAGAATAGACATTATTCGACAGGTTTCTTGCTAAAATAATAGGCGAGCTTCCAATGGTTCTGCGGAAATTCGCCCGAAAAAAATGGCACCCGCCAGGGTGCCATTAGGTAACCGTTATGAGCGCTTCGTGCGCAGCGCATTGTACCATAGCGGAATACGGAAGACGAGATTAATAAGCAGTACCACGAAGACGAGCACCGCGGCAGCCTTCTGCGCAATTTCTCCGGCATCGCTGACGATGGCCTCAGACTGCACATACCAGAGATGGACGGCCAGCGTCGCTCCCGGAGAGAACAGGTTGAAGTCCCACATCTCTCCCGAGGTGGTTACGCCTGCGGTTAAGATAATAACCGCGCTTTCCCCGAAGGCTCTTCCCGCCACCAGGCAGATGCCTGTAATGATGCCATTCATCGCTGCTGGAAGAAGCGCGCGCTGAATGGTCTGGAGGTGCGAGGCGCCAAGAGCGAAGGAGGCTTGCTTCTGCTCCTGCGGAACCAGCCGAATCGACTCCTCCGTCACCCTGGTCAGCACGGGCAGATTCAGCAGCGCCAGGCTGACGCCTCCGCCTAATATCGTAAGTCCAATCTGGAAATATTCGACGAAGATTGCAATGCCGAATAAGCCGAATATGATAGACGGCACGGAGGCGAGACCCTCTACGCATACCCGAACGAAGTCGATCAGCTTGTTGTCCGGCGCAAATTCAGCCAGATAGATGCCTGCCGCGAGCCCCAGCGGTATGGAGATGACAAGCGATACGAACAGCACGTAGAACGAATTCAGCAGCGTCGGTCCAATGCCGCCGCCCTCTTCAATTTCATTCGGTATGCCAATAATGAAATCCCACGTCAGCTTCGGCAGTCCGTCCTGCAGAATCAGGTAGAGCAAGCCGAATATAAAGGCGATAATGACAAGCCCGAGGCTCCACACAAATGCGGTGAACAGCCGGTCCTTCCATTTGCTTAACGTATGATTGCCGACAAACGGATTCCCTTCAGCACTCTTGACAGGCAATGGCTTACGCTTCATAGCTGTGATCCCTTCCTCTGCAAGAATCGAATCGTAATAATCATAAGCAGTGAAATAATGAGCAGCAGGAAGCCCATGAAATACAATGCGTAGTTCCACGTAGAGTCAAAGGGCACGTTCGAGATCTGCATAACAATATTGCTCGTCAGCACGGACGTCGGCTTAAGCAGGCTGTCGGCCAGCTGCGGCGTGTTCCCGATGACCATCACGACAGCCATCGTCTCGCCAACTGCGCGAGCCATGCCCAGAATGACAGCGTACATAATGCCGCCCTTGGCTGAGGGCAGGAGCACGCGGAATACCGTCTGCATTCTCGTTGCGCCAAGCGCGTAGGAAGCATCTCGGAACCGGTTGGGAACTGCACTGATGGCATCATCGCTAATACGGCTAATGGTAGGCAGCACCATAATCGTAAGGACCAGGGCCGCCGCCAGCAAGCCGTCGCCCATCCCGCTGCCGGTCACTTGCCGAATAAGCGGAATAAGCACCGTCAACCCTAAGTAGCCGTACACGACGGACGGAATGCCGACGAGCAGATCCAGAATAGGACGCAGCGCATTCTTCATCCACGTCGGCACAAATACGGACAGGAAGATTGCTACGACTAATGAAATTGGCACGCTGATCAGCAGGGTTAATGCCGTCAGCGCTATTGTGCCGAATATAAAAATCCACGCGCCATACTGCTCATTCTCAGGGTTCCATTCCGCCGAGAAGAAGAATTGAGCGGGTGATATTTCGCCGAAAGTCAGTGCTCCGGTTCGCAGCATAAGCGCAAGAATCATGAACAGCACAAGGCAGACAAAGCCTGCCGCTATGATGCAAAGATAACGGAACAGCCGATTCGCGAGAATCAGTCTGGCCTTCCGGTTAAACGGCTTATGCTGGCCGGACAGGATCGTACGTCCCAGCTCTGTCGAGAGCTTGGACTGCCGCGCGACTTGCGTATTTTCTAACATGAGATCGTCTCCTCAAGGAATGGTCATTCAAAAACGGCCGGCTTAAGCGCAACTCGCGCAAGCCGACCGTTTCATATCCAATCGCTGTTATTTGATAGCGGAGATTGGAATGAATTTAAGCTTTTTGAGAGAACCGTTCTGGAACTTCGTGCTCTGTACATACTTGATGAACTCAGCAGTCGCGCCAGAAGGCTGGCCTTTGGTCATATAGTAGCCATAGCCCCATACCTTGTATTTGCCGTTTACGACGTTCGCTTCAGTAGGCGCCACTCCATCAATGCTTACAGCCGTCATCTTGGACGTGACATAAGCAAGGTCCATATAGCCGATAGCGTTCGGAGTTGTCTCGATCGCCGTCTTCATGTCGCCGCTTGTCTTCACTTCCTTGTAGTTGTCGCCTTTGGTCATGAAGCTCTCGCCCTTGAGCGCCTTATCCTGGAAGTTGACGCGAGTGCCGGAGCCGAAGGTACGGTTCACGACGATAATCTTGGCGTCATCCCCGCCAACATCCTTCCAGTTCGTGATTTTGCCGGAGAAGATGCCTTGAAGCTCCTTCGTGGACAGGTCCTTGACGCCAACCTTGCTGTTCACAACCGCTGCGAAGGGAATAACCGCAACCTTATGGGCGACCTGGCCATCAAATTTTTTGAAGCCCGGCACATCCTTCGATGCATCCCAGTCCACCGCTCCGATGTCCGCGATGCCCTTGCGTACAGCCTGAGGTCCAGTGATGGAGCCGGCAGCAGATGCCGAGATTTTCACCTTCGGGTGCAGCTTCTTGAACTCATTGGACGCTTGCAGCGTCAGTGGAAGCAGCGCGGATGAGCCATTGATGACAATCTTGCCGCTCAGCTTGCTGGCGGCTTCCGCTACTGGAGTGGATGCCGGAATAGAGCTGAAGCTAATCGCCGCGATTAACGCTGCGATGGATAATTGTTTGAACCATTTCATGTAATATAACCTCCATTAATTTCAATAAATAAATTGATTTAGTTCGTAATATTTTTCCACTTGCCCTGTACAGAAACCTGAAGCTGACCGTCTACAATGGCTGCTACATGAGACTCATCGGAGATCACAAGCTCCATCGCGCTGTCGGAGACAAAGCTAATAAATTGACTAGCTCCTGTTGCGGGGTTGATCTCATAAATGCCATTGGTCGTCGGACCATAAGCCGTGAGGACATACAGCATGCCGCCGCTTTGCGTCAATTGGTAGACGTCCTTCTTCGTGAAAACTGGCTTGCTGGCCTTCATGCCCTTGTTGTCCACCGTCAAGAGCTGGCCCACGCTCTCTTCGTCAGCTGTCATATTGATGTAGCTTACCTGGGAGCCGTCAGCAGCGAACGCCAGGAATGCTTTATCCGTAGCATCCTTCGTCAATTGAACCGGCTTCGTGTTGGCGAAGCTTCCATCGTAATAATAGATCTGCGGCTCTGTGCCTGTCGCGTCGATCGCAACATCATCCAGCTCCACTTCCTTGCTGCTGTCCGCCGTTACCTTCGGCTGCTTCACGACATAATAAGTGAATTGCTTGCCGTCTGCGGATACCTGCAGATCCATCTTGTAATCCACCTTATCGTCCAGTACCTTGGTGACAGTGCCGTCGGCCAGGGAGAGCTTAGCGATGACGGAGCTCTTGTCGCCCTGCAGGAAGAAGAGCGCAGAGCCGTCCTTGGCCCATGTCAGCTCATTCTTGATCGTTGCATCGTCGCTGATCTTCATCTGCTTCTTCGTCGCAAGATCAATCGTATAGACGATGCCGTCAGCATCGGAATACGCAGCCTTGGAGCCGTCTGGCGACAGCACCAGCCCTGAAGCGCCTTCCGACGCAAGCAGCAGCTCATAAGCGCCCGTCATGGCATCTACCAGGTAGTCCTCGCGGCCTTCGCCTACGGAGTTCGAGGCTAGCAGCTGCGAGCCGTTCACCCATACCGCTTGCTCTACGCCGTCCAGCATCTCGATGGTGGAGATGTGGTTGTCTTCATACTTTGCGCCAAGCGCTTCTGCGAATGCCGCTGGGTCAATGAAGTTCGTATAGGCAACCTGGGTAACCGGCGTAGCCAGCATCTGCTCTTCGCCATCCACATAGATCGTGGACGAGCCTGCCTGGAGCTCCAGGAAATGATCGTTAGCGTATACCAGAATCGCTTTGCTGCTGGTTATATGTAGCTTGGCGCCCATCGCGTCCACAAGATCGCGGACAGATGCCAGTGTTTGGCCGCCAGCCATAATGGTACGAATATCAACGGGATTGGCGTTTACATAAAAAGTCGCGATTTCGAATGTCATGGCTTGCTGGCTAGTGGTTTGTGCGAGCACGGGAGTAACTGCTGCTGCGCTGATCGCTGCTGCGAGCATAGAGACCATTACTGTTTTTTTCATTGGCATGGTTGGAATCACCTTTCTGAATTAGGGTTACTGCTACAGGTACAATAGGGTGTTCTTGCATATCCGACAGCCACAGCCGGTCTGATCTATTGGCAGAATCCCTCCCGAGAAACGTAGGTTTGGCTTGCATCACACACCACCGCAATTCCTAGAACAGATTAGCAAGGATTTATTATCCCATTGTTTAAAAATAGTAATTAATTTGTAAATTATGGTTATATACATCGAACCGCCTAATAAGCGGCTGCACGCCAAGAAGGCCATCCCGTGAGGATGACCTTCTTGGCGTGCTTAGAGGGCAGGAGCGCCTACACCTCAGGCTGCAGCTCCGTATACACTTGGAACGTTACTCCGAACCGGTCTGTGACATCGCCGAAGCCAGGGCTGAAGGGCTCTTCTTGAAACGGCATGTTCACTTGGCCGCCTTGGCGAAGCGCTTCAAATATCGTTCTGGCATGCTCCACATTATGGGTTGTTATACAAATGGTAACCCGCTTCCCATCACCCATCGTCCCCGACTGGTTGGGCGTATCTGACAGCATCAGCTCCGTATCGCCTACCTTCAGCTTGGCATGCGCCACAAGATTTTTTAACTCGTCAGTGAAGGTGCTGGGCATGTCAGGCATCTCGCCGTAGGTCATCAGGGAGATAATCTCCGCGCCTATGGCTTCCTTGTAGAACTGAATCGCTTCCTTCACGCGTCCCTCTAAGGTGATATAAGGGGTAAGCTTAACCGTCATGAATGGTTCCTCCTCGAATGGCTTCGTTATTGGTCAATTCCTTCTTATAGACGATTCAGCTTCGGGAAATTCATCGGTGTAATTGCAAAGGAAGACGGAATTGAGCAAATAAATGGGCTCCAATAAAGTGTTGCACATGATAGATCTCTCCATTCCGCAACTCAAGCAGATGAATGGCCCATGGAATAAGAGCATCCCCCTCTTGGCTCGGCACATACTGCGCCAGCGCTGGATAACCACCGTTAGCCGTAATAGGTACAAAGCGGGAGCCCTCGCAATGGCTGCGCGTCAGCGTAAAAAACGCGGACAAATGCTCCTTGCCGCACACCCACATTGTGAACGGAGGCATGGACATACGGCCTTCCTCATGGAATAACGCAACCAGTGTTTCGACATCGAATTGCTCAAACGCCTCCACATATTTGGACAACAGCTCCTGATCCGGTTCAGCCTTGCTGGTAACCCGCACATCCGAGCGAAGCTTCTCCCGCTCCAGTGTCACCCTTGCTCTCTGCAGGGCGCTGTTCACGGCTGCCGGGGACATGTTGAGCGTCTCCGCGATTTGCTTGGATGGCCACTCGAATACATCCTTCAGAATCAGTACCGCTCTTTGGCGGGGAGGGAGGGTCTGCAGCAGCGCAAGGAAACAGATCTGAAGCGTATCTCGGCGCACCATAATATCCTCCGGCGTTTCTGGCAAATCTGGTGCCGGCCAAATCCAATAAGCGTCTGGCAGCATGTCGCGGGGCTCAACAATAGTCGAGGCAGGACCGCCATAATCAACGGGCCGTATGCGGCGTTTGGCTTGTCTCAGCTTATCCAGACAAATGTTGGAGGCGATCCGATACACCCACGTGTTGAAGGAGGCCTCTTGTCGGAAGGTGCTCCAGCTCTGCCAGACACGTATATAGGTCTCCTGAACGGCATCGTCTGCGTCATCGATGGACCCTAACATTCTGTAGCAGTAGGACGTTAATGCCGGCTTGACACTTTCGAACAACTGAAGCTCTTCTGCCGTTTCGTTCATTGGAACCTCCAGTCTATGCTCATAGCATTGTACTTTGATGTCTGTATTTTACCGGAACATAGGGGATTAGCCAATACAAATGGAAAGTAAGCTTGACATTGCACAGTCATATCAGTATGCTGGAAGCATGGAAAGCCAGCTTTCCATGAGGAGCGTGATGGCATTGAATAACCGTTTAGAGGAAATTCGCAAGCAGCGGGGCATTAAGCAGGAGGAATTAGCAGCTGCTCTGGAGGTGTCCCGGCAAACCATTGGTTCGCTGGAGAACGGACGCTATAACCCGTCCATTCTGTTAGCGTTTAAGATTGCCCGCTATTTCGGCATGAGCATTGAGGACATTTTTATTTACGAAGAGGAAGAGGATGTGAACGTATGAATGCGAGATGGATAACCATAGCAGGCGTGCTGATTCTCGCAGCCGGTGTGTCTGTCATCAAGACGACCGATGAGTGGCAAGGCTTGGCGGGGGCGCTGCCTTACATCTGCATCGGTCTTGGCGCTGGACTATTCGGCCACGGCATGGGGAAGCTGATGTCCTCCTTCGCGAAGAAGCATAGCCCCGCCGCTGCGAAGCAGGTTGAGATTGAACAAAATGATGAACGCAATCTGGCCATCGCCTACCGGGCCAAAGCCAAAGCTTATGACCTGATGGTTCCTGTGCTTGGCGCCTTGCTGACCGCATTGGCCTTGATGGGTCTAGAGCTAACCATGCTGCTGTTATTGGCTGCTGCCTATACGTTCATTATTGGCTGCAGCGTCTATTACCGGGTCAAATACTCCAAGGAAATGTAGCCTGTAGACCGTAACGCAACGCATTAGCTAAGTGACTACATGGCGCATACCACATGCCTTGGAGGAGTGAAGCTCCCGTCAGCTGTTCTTCAGCAGCCTGTCGGCAACGGATGGGAGGATGCGCTTCAGGAGCTTCAGCAGCCTCACCTTGCCGATCGCCACCTCGAATTGGTCACGCTTATAGGCATGCCAGAATTGTTCGGCGAGCTGGTCGGGCGACATCTTGTTTGTGCCTCCCCTCCCCCTTGTCATAGCGGTGTCCACCAGAGGAGGGATGATATCGAATACCCGCACGCTCGTCGATTCCAGCTGGTATCGCAGAGCCTTAGTGAAAACATGAATGCCTGCCTTCGTGGCGCAATAGACAGGCGCGCTCCTTTTGGGCGAAAGGGCAAGTCCCGAGGATACATTGACAATCGCGGCTTCCTCACGAAGAGCAAGCACAGGCAGCAGCTTGGCGGTGAGCTGGATCGGAGACGTCAAATTGACCTCGATCTCTTCCGCAATCCGCTTCCCCATATTCTCATCCCGCGGCTGAGCAAGCGACTCTATATTCTGCATGCCGGCATTATTGACCAGCACGCTTATATCGGGATGGGCTTCCTTCAATTGGGCCACGAGGGCATCGGTCTCCGCCTCCGAGCGCAAGTCGCAGACGAATACAGCGATGTCCGGAAATTTAGCTTTTGCAGCGTTCAGCTTAACGGGATCTCTGCCAACAATAATGACCTTGTTGCCTTCACGAACGAACCTCTCCGTCAACGCCAGTCCGATCCCGGACGCGCCCCCCGTAATGACTACCGTATGGCCTGTCGTATGCATGATGCATCTCCCCTTTCAGCTCTTACTCTATAACGGTGAGACGCGGGTTTCATTAACCTAGGTTAATCGGCACGCTATCATAATGCCCAAACCTCATCTCGTCAAGAGAAAATGTGCAATAGAGCGATAAAACGAGGCCGCCCTCTCCTTTCATTGGAAGAACGGATATATGTTCAGCCTGATCGCTTTTTCCAAGTCAGCCAATTTGCTGTAAGATGTGGATCAGGTTAGTGGAGAAAAAGGGGGGTATACGATGCATAGCGTGGACAAGATCAGATTTCTGCGCTTTTACGGCAAAGAGCCCGAAGCAGCCTGCTACGGGTACATGGAAATGAATGCAGACGGCAGGATGCTCGCGCTCTACAACAGCTACGGAGAAGAAATCGACCTGCATGGCGGGCATGAAATCGTCAGAGTCCGCTCGCTTGGCAAATTCGACGACGAGGACCGTGACCATTTCTATTCCTTGTTAGAAAGCGATGGCGTGGGGTAGTCGTCCCTGCAGCTCTACAGCTGAAATTGATACAGCTTCAGCGCTTGCTGGCGAGACAGCGCCTCCGGAGTATACCTCATGCCTAGATTGCGAAGCGCAATAAACAGGGCATTGTCGGCTTGCGCTATTTTCCCCATTGTCCATGATTGCTTCGAGATCATCTCGATCCGCTTGCGACGCCGGGTATCGAATGCTTCAAGCGCCGCTTCAACATGCTGATTGCTGCCCAAGCAGTCGGCGAGCACTCTCGCATCCTCGATGGCTTGGCACGCTCCTTGGCCCATATTCGGGGTAATGGCATGCGCGGCATCCCCAACAAACACGATGCGATTCGAATAAAACCGCCTCATAGGCACTATGTCGATCATATCGCGATGAATGATATCATGGTTATCCGTCTTCAGCAGCAGGCTGGGAATGGGGTCATGATAGTCCTTGAACAGCTGGTACAAATCTTGAGAGGTATAGCCCGCCAACCGGGTATCATTAGCTTTCGCGTTGACCAGGGCATACCAATACACCTTGTTCCGGGGCAGCGGCACCACGCCGAAGCGCCCTCTCGCTCCCCATGTCTCCACAAAATGTGGAGCTATTCCCTGAATATCATCAGCGGAGACGATGCCGCGCCAGCATGTGTAGCCCGCATAACGATAAGCTATATGGGGAAAAAGCTGCTTGCGAATAGCGGAGTGAATTCCGTCAGCGGCAACGACAAGCTCCCCTTGCGCCTGGCTGCCATCTCGGAATTGTACGCGAATCTCGTCGCCTGCTCCTTCGTGTTGCAAGTAGGTTTTGCCCCACTGCACCGTTCCAGGCTTCAGCTGCGACAGAAGGATATGATGCAGGTCCTTGCGATGAAGGGCATATAAGGCGCCATAGCCGGAGGGTACGGACAATTGGCTGAGGGGCGCTCCGGTATGGGACAACAGCTGAAAGCCTTTGCTGGGCATCCCCTCACGAGTGATAGCCGCGTCAACGCCATAGGGCTCCAATGCTTGCAGCGCGTTGGGTGCCATAATAATACCTGCGCCGGCCACCGCCTGCTCCCTCTCCCGTTCGTACACCCTCACATCCAGACCCAGCTGCTGCAGTGTAATGGCGCACGTAAGACCCGCGATTCCGCCGCCTATAATGAGCACTCTCTGTGACATGGCTTACCCTCCCATTCCGATCGCCAGCATATAGGCCAAGGACAACGCCGCGCATAAGGGAATATAGAGAAACGTATCCATGCGGGCAAAGACCGTATCGCGTTGTTTCTTAAATAGGCCAAAACGGTTAAACTCCCCGATGACTCGAAGCGCAAACACAGCCGCACATATCCAGGCGCCGGCTCGCACAATGACAGGGGGTCCCTGAAGCCCTCCCATGAGATCCGCCTCCAAGAGCAAGAGTATGCCCGCTGCGCCGACGGCTGCCGCCACTAGCAAGGTCACTCCACGGCTAGGGGTGAAGGAGCGCTGGCCTTCCTGTTCCGGTATAACGGCCTTTACCCCCCACGCTCCTCCGAAGGCCCAGTAGATATGAAGCAAGCTGATCCCGAACAAACAACATGCCGCAGCTATAATAAAGATGGTCACTCAGCGTCCCCCCTATTCGGTGTCAATGCCATCCCAGACTACATGCAGATGCTTCCTCAGCGAATCTCCTATCGATTCCCGTGAGGCGGCCAGCAGCGTCCAGGACATCATCGTGTGGAAATAAACACTGACCAGCGTGGTCGCAATATCCGCTGTGTCCCAGCGGCTTCGCAGCCTTCCCTCCGCCTTGGCAGCATCAATCAGGCCAGCTATTTGGGCATGCAATTGCAGCACACTTCTGGACTCCCGCTCCGCCAGGTAAGCAGACTTGATCATCTCGACAGCCGCCAGCTTCATCAGCTCGCTATGCGCGGCGAACCGTTGTAGCAGGTCATTCAGCACAAGCCAAATTTGCTCCTTCGGCTCCTCCACATGCTGATGCTGTGCCGCGCTTTGCTCCAGCCATTCCAGCTGCGATTCGCCGAGATACAACAGAATGTCCTCTTTCCTCGCAAAATAGTTAAAAAACGTGCCTTTGGCAATCCCGCATTGGCTGGCGATTTCCTGCACCGTCACGTTCTCGTATCCTTTGTCGCAGAACAGCTGCAGCGCCTCCTGGAATAACCGCTCCTTCAGCTCCGCTTTGCGCGCTTCTCTTAGCATGAGTGTGCCTCCTCGTTAACAAACTAACCGCCTCTTCGTCGCAACAACGATCCCTCGTGTTGTTATAGCAGCCACTGGCGCACCAGCAGGAGCAATAACGATACGTGAGATCGTTACTGCCTCGTAACAGTAGCTACTTGGTGTTACAGCGACACGAGGTGTCGCTATCGCAGCAAATGGTGCATCAGCACGAGCGATAACGACACGTGAGATCGTTATGAGTCCAGAAGAGTAGCTTGTTTGGGCTACAGCGACACGAGGTGTCGCTATTCACCTCTACAAGACTCCAATTGGTCTCATAACGACAACTCGTGTCGTTGTTGCGCCTACGAACCGGATCTTCGTCGCAACCACAAAAATGACCACGGTCATTGTTTGACTGTGGTCATTTTACATTCAATTTCAGCTATTGTCAAGGTGAAACGGCTGTCGCCGTCCTTGGCGGCGCAGCGCGTTTCATTCCGAGAAGTTTAAGCTCAGATAAGGTGTAACACTTATACGCTTAGAATTCAAGAAAAGAAGCGTCCCTGTTCCCAGGGACGCCTCCTCATCGTATGGACCCGAGCGTCGCTTCACATTCGCAACGTTCGGGCAGATGTCATAACGCCTATTCCTCCAGCTTGCCAAGCAGTCGCTTGATGACAACCGCAGCCTGCGCTCGTGTAGTCAGACCTGCCGGGTTAAAGCGGCCCTCCGACACGCCCTTCAGCAGTCCCTCGCTCACCGCCAGCTCAACAGCGCTCTTCGCCCAGGACGAAATGTCCCTTCCGTCCGCGAATGTCTCTGCCGGGTCAGCGCCTGAAGGCGATGCTTCAAGACCCAAGTACGCATATGCGCGACTGATCATTACCGCCATCTCCTGACGCGTTATTGTTGCATCCGGAGCAAACCGGTGTGCGTCTCTTCCGTTCACGATGCCAGCCGCAACCGCTCGGAGCACATCCTTGCGATACCATGCGGTGGAAGCCACATCAGCAAAGCCGGAGCCTTCGTTGCTGCCCGCCTCGCCGCTGCTTGCCGGCAATTGCAGCGCTCTCGCCAGGAGCGCGGTGAACTCTGCGCGGGTGACGGATGTATCCGGTTGGAACGCGATGCTCGACGTTCCGTTCACGAGCAAGCGCTGCGCCATCCACTCGATGTCAAGCTTTGCCCAGTGCCCCGCTGTATCCTGGAAGCGATTCAGCAGCGGCTTAAGCGCCGCATAGTAACCGCTGGACTCCGCAATGGCGAACATGGCTCCCGCGCTTGCAACATGAATCCAAGCGCCTTCGCTGAACCGATACACATCGGCAGATGGTCCGAATTGCCCCTTCAGCGCTTCATTCGATATGGCCGCAGTCTTGCCGCCCGATACCCAATGCGCCTGAACGCGAACCGCTGAGGTCAGCCGTTTAATGCCGTGGCTTTGGCTCTGAGCCGCCTTATCCGCGGCACTCAGCCAGTCATTCGCGGCCGATTCTACAACCAGCTTGAACGCGGTCTCGCCCGAAGGCTGATTCCCGGCTAATGCCGCCGCCGCGTCAACCGTCACATGCAGCAGCGTTGACTTCACCAGCAGCTTGGCGCCGGCTTCCTTCATTAGCAGCATCCCTTGGGCAGGAACGCGGACAACAAGCTCATCGCCCTGCTCCTTGGTCTCCAGATACAGCACTTGACCTTGGCGCCCATCTCGCAGAGCCGCCGTAATAGCCTCGACCGCAATGTCCGCTGTAACCACAACTCTTCCATCTGCAGCCGTCTCGCTGGTTACTTTAGCGGATTGGCCAACATTCAGCGTATCTCCCGGCTTTGGATCTACTCCCGAGCCTGTGCCCGGCCCAGGGCCTGGGCCGGGACCTGGACCCGGCTCGCCGCCGCCGGAGTAGCTCACTTGCACGGTATATCTCTTGATTGCCACTCCGCCTCCAATATCCGATTGCACGGTAATGATCCCGTCCTCCGGAATGGCAATGGATTTGGCAAGGCCGCTGAGGCCAGGGTCGGAGCCAATTGTAAGCTTCGCCCCATCATGAATAGCCGTCGCCTTGATCGTCGTTTCCTTCGTTCCCGCCGGCAGCGTCAGTGTATACTCCGTTACACTGGAGCTGAACGCCGGGCTTAACGTGCCGGTGCCGAACGACAGCTCCCTTAATCCAGGGTCGAGGTCAGGCGACAACGTGAAGGCCGTCTCAGCCGACGAGTTGCCCTCCTGGTCCTTCACTGCACCTGCCGGCAGCGTCAGTCTCGCTCCCTCCAGAACGGGGGTTTTCAACGAGAGCAGAAGCTCGCGCGACTCGCCGCCGCCCTGTTGGGCCGCTGCAACCGCTGTTGTCACGACGTTCTTTGTACCGTTAATGAGCATGCCTGCTGCGTCTGCCGTACCTTGAATGGGTTCGTCGAACACGATACGAATGACCCGGCCTCCGCTCTCCATTGCTGCGCTTAGAGGCGTTGGTCCCACCAAGTCCAGCGCTTTCATCGGCACAGTATACGACTTGGCATCCTTCTCCGCCAGCATCGCATTGGCATAGCTGACGAACACGCCTTTGCCCACCTTCAACGTATATTGGCCATCCAGAGCCAGATCGTTTTTCGGCACGAAGCGCACGGTACGGGAGAAGAATACCGTTTCATCCGCCGCACTTGCCTCAAGTCCTGTGAATTGCGCCTTGCCCTCAACCGGCTTGCCGTCCGCATCTAACAGCAGAATCGCACCCGCCGGCAATTCATTTGTTTTCAAATATTTGGTGAACGCCACCTCCACATAGCTTCCGCCCGGGGCAGCGATGCCTTGCACACTGGCTACTTCAGGCGCCGCTCGCGAGATCATGCCCGCGTTGACCTCCGTATGAGGCGGCGGCACGATCATCTCCGCGCTTTCCACCGTCTCGTAGCCCCGTTTGCTCCAGACCACCTTCCACTTGCCAGGCGGCACATCCCAGCCATACTTGCCGGCTTGATCCGTCTGCTGCGGATTGACCTGATCATATTCCTCGGCCTTCCACACCTTCCAATCGCCTGTTGCCTCATCCAGGAACAGAACCGTTGCAGTGACACCCTCCACCGGATTGCTGGCCACCGCCTCGTACACATAGCCGCTAGGGTCGTAGATCCACTTCGGATTCGCTACCTTCAAGCCTCTGTACTTCTTGCCCGTCTCCTCCGTATAACATTCGTTATAGCCGGAGCCGACGGCGTTAATTCGTTCATCTACATACTTGTCGATTCGGGAGCTCGCCATACTCGTTACCTTGCCCGCAATGGCGCCGCCGACGCCCGTCAGCGCCATCGCGCCAACACCGGCGCTCATGGCCGTCTTGGCTACCTCGCCAATGATGACCGCTGCCAGCGCCTTGCCGGCTTCCTTGGCGGTTGTCGGCATTTCCTCCAGGCAATCCATACCGCTTGCTTCTACCCGGTGCATAATCTTGTTAATCTTGCCCGCGTACGTCATGTAGTCGTTATATTGGCTCTTAATGCCGCTAATCTGCCCTTTTACACCGTCCACATCTGCCTTAATCTCCATAAAATATTCCGCAGTATGCTTCCATTCGCCCGGCTTGCCAGCCAAGGCGGAGCTGGCGGCCAGCGAGCTGCCGCCCTCATCCTGGAGCAGATTGCTCGGAATGTAACCGCCGAGCTTCAAGGACATAGAGGTATCCGTCTCGGAAGCCTCGAACGTCTTCTGCACGACCGGCACTCCGGATCGAATCGCAAGCTCCTGCTCCTCCGCCGTCGGAACATAGCTGGAGCTTGGGTCTACCGTAATGGAATAGCTGAGCGTTGTTCCATCCAGCTGAGGGAAGCGAAGCACCGCGCTGCCGACATACGAATCTCCATCTAGCCGGAAGGGCTCTACGGACACCACTTCAAAGTCTCTCATGCCAATCGGCATGGAGGCCCGAATCTCATCCAACGACTCCAGATGCCCGTCGTAAGAGCGCTGCTCGTTCACCACGTCGTAATCGACATAGATTCCACCGAGGGCGCCCGCCGATATAGGCACAGTGGCTCTGAAGATGTCCCCTTGCCTGCTGGCAAGAATGGATTCGCTGCCCTCCTGGCCATCCATATACACTCTCACGTTCTCCACCCGGTCCGGCTCGGAGAACTTTAGGTCGAAGAGGAACGGATTGCCAGGCAGAACGCTATATGGCTGATCCTGTACCTGACTGCCTACCTCAACGGTCACCCATTTGCCGTTCGGCGCCTGGGAGTACGCCATACGTTCCAGTCTCGGCAGGCTTTCATCATACTCCAAGAACGCCTTCTCCGACCGCAGCGTGACGCCGCCGCTCTCCGTCTCCGCCCATAAGCCGTGCGTGCTTGGATTGCCCAGGTCGACCAGCGTTACCGTCGCCTTCCACATGCCTGCCGCGTTAGCTACAGCGCCACCCACTCGCACATTTGTATCGTACAAATGGACGGTGCTGCCGGCTGGAGCAAAGCCGCTTAGCAAGGTGCCACGATCTGCGCTGGAGACGCGCGCAGGTGCCTGCAGCGTAATCTTGGGCACATCAAGCTGGACGGTGCCCAGCGTTTCCTCCAAGCTTTCCCCATCTATCTTCGCTGCTATTCTCGCTGATGCGGCTACAGACGACTTGCTGAAGGACGGGGATACGGCCAGCTTATACGTTACCGTGCCGTCTTGGCCCTTAGCCAGCTGGCCTAGTGGAACGCTCAGCATGCCGTCCTTCACCTCCGCCGCTCCGGCTCCACCCGTAACCGCTATTCCTCCGGCAGCGTCATTCACAATGCTCATGCCCTCTGGAATGTCCAAATGCAGATAGGCTTGCTCTACTGTCTTGTCTGTGGCGTTCCGATAGGCCGCCTTCATGACGAGCGTGCTTCCAGGAACAGCTCGGGAAGGATAAGCGGTGAAGCTGTTGCCCCCCTTGTTCGCGAAGTGGCTGGACGCGTTGAACGCCAGCGTTCCCAGATGCTTGATCTCATTCTCCGCGACTGTGAACTCTACGCTTGCCGTCTCATACCGGCTTGTATAGTTGGGCTCCCGCACCGTCTTGACGAGCTCCATTCGGAACGTGCCGCCCTTCGGGATATTGACATTAAAAGGCTTGCTTTGGAAATGCTCGTTCCATGCGTTTGCCACCCACCGCCGGCCGCCGTTCTCCTGCAGCTCGTAGATGGTCGCGTAATAGGACACATGGCGTCCCGTCTCCACTTGCCCTTGAATGCGCGCGCCCTTCTCCTCCAGGCGCACCTCCACATCCGCATTCATGTTCTCATCCATAATAGAGCTGCCGCAGGCTCTTACATAACCATAGATTGTCCCTGCCAGGCAGGCTTCCACCACATTGCCCGGCTTGCCCCCTAAGCTTACCGCATTGGAGAAGTAGGACCTGATCCATCCTCCTCCCGGCGAAGAAGTTACGGTGGCCAGGAAGCCCTCCTCGCTCAAGCTAAGCGGGCCAATCCAGTCGGTATCCAGCGCCTTCTTGAATACATGCAGGTTCACCATATATTGGCTTGGCTGGCGAACGGGAAGCTTCACCGGGGTCATAGCCTCTGCTGCCACTTGCACGCTGGTCTTCTCCGAGCTGTATTGATAGCTGCTCTGCGTTGCCTCCAGAGTAGCCTCTCCCGCGTACAGGTCCAGCCTGGCCTTGCCGTCAAAGCTTGTGCGCCCGCTCACAACAACAGGTCTGCCCTTGTACGTCTGAGTGGCCGTCACCATGGCATTATAGACCGGCTCCCCCTGCGGATCCAGCACGCTGACCTCCAATCCGCCGCGATCCGGCTGGACAAGCCGGATCACCAATTCATTATCGCCGCGCTCCAGCTTCATGCTCATGGCGTTGTCCGGCGCAAGCTCGTACTCGAACCTCTCCAGATCAAGCTCTACTGTAATGACTTCATTCTCCGCAAGCCCTTCCTGCCAGAACGTCAGACCGTCATTCTCCGTGGCTGACATTAGCAGCAGCTCCCGCTCTTCATTCCAGAACGAGACCGGAATGCCGGCTACGGGACTTCCGTCTGCATCCACCGTGCGAGCCCGAAACCTTGAAGGCAGCTCGACCGGCACGGTAATTGCGGTCGTTCTTCCCGGCTGAATCACAATGTTCTCTACCCGCGCCATTTCGTGGCGATAATCCGGCGAATAGAGTAGGACGGTCGTCGACGCTCCTGGCTGAAGGCCTTCCAGCAAGGTAAGTGGACTATCGCCGAGTGTCATTGTCCTTACTTCACTTCCAGACTGGAGAAGAGTCAGAATAGCGCCCTTCAGTTCCTCAGGCTCTGCTCCCTCGAACGCAAGAGACAGACTGCCGCCGACGGACACAGGCAGATGATCCCCCTCTGCCGTTAAAGTCTCTCCCCCTCCGGTCAAGGTCAGCCGGATAGAGAGCAATTCCGTTGTTTCCTGAGACAACTGGAAATTAGCTATATACAGGCCCGATCCCTGTATTTCATTCAGCGGAATGGAGCCCGACTTCAAGGCCTCGCTCACTCCATTCCATTCCTTGTAGGAGTACTCTACCTTAGCCTCCCGTCCGGACGGTCCCGAAGCAAACAGCTGAATAGCGCTCCCTCGATGCAGAGGCTCGCTGTCGCTGCCTCTCTCGCCGATCCACTCGAAGAATAACAGCTCATCCGGCGGGTCGACCTCTCCATCCCTAACCCAAGCATAGGTAGGTCCGTTCATGCTCATATGGTACCTGCCGCCGATGGCTTCTACCTGAATGAGGTCTTCATAGCTGTTCTCGGCGGGTTGATTAGTCAAAGTATAGGATGTGCCGCTGCCCGGTACATAACCTACGGGATTGCCATTCCGATAGATCGCATAGCCCGTTACCCCCTCGCCATGCTCCGCATGGGGCCAGCTTACTGTCAAATAATCGGTTCCTATGTTGGATGCGCTAAGCTTGCTGCCTGCCGGCCAAGTTGGCGCCACCCCATCCGTAGCAACAAAAAAATCAAAATTCAAATATTCGACTTCCCCGATTCGATCCATAAAAGAAGATAGAAAAGTCACGGTCTGTCCGTCGTCTCCAATAATAGGCCTCATTAAGGTAGTGCCTAGCTTAAGCGGAGAGTCGGGTACCTGAATTGGGACAGAGGTCAGATCACGAAGTCCCGTGACGAAGCCCTCCAACGTATCCTCAGAGCTGTACCTCCCCACCTCATAGGCGACGTAAGCGCCGTCCCCGCTAATAGAGGGATAACGGCTGTCCGAGTCGTGCTGCGTTCCGTCCGCTTTCATGGATGCCCTCAAGAAGCTTTCTTGCTCGCTATCGTAGACATAAATGTCGTCCTGGCCATTGCTGTCTCCGGACCCTAGATTGTTCAGATGCGTGGCGAAGGCAACGTAGCGCCCATCTTCGCTGACAGAAGGGGTCTCCCCTTCTGCGACACGCCTGATCGCGCCATCCGTTCGATCATACAGATAGACGGTATTCCAGCCATATTCTTCATTCTCCAGCAGCTGCGCTTTGGAGACAAAGGCGATAACGCTGCCGTCCCCGCTTATACTGGGAGCCCAGCTGCCGTAATCGTAGAATTCCTTGAGGGGCTTGCTGATACGCTCCAGCTTCTCTCCGCTTGCCAGCCGGTCATAGAGGTAGACATCCCTTGTCTCATTGGTGTCCTGGGGCACCAGCTGAGCCTCGCTGTCAAATGCTACATAACGACCGTCATCGCTTATGGAGACGTAGTCCCCGTCACTATAGCTGAATTCATTAGGACCGCTTACCCCGTTAATCGTCTCCAGTCTTTGCTCCACCCAATCGTACAGGTAGACCTTGACCTTTCCGCTGACAGCGTCTTCCCCATAGGTGTAAGCGATATACCGGGCATCCGGCGTCATGTCAAAAAAGTGGACCGAGCCCGCTTCATCCGGCATTGGCGTAATCTTCAGCTCGCCAGTGCTCCGATCCTGCAAGGCCACAACCTTTCTGCCCACTCCCAGATCATCCATGGGATAGGTCATGAACGCCATGTACCTCTCATCTGAGCTCAGCTGCGTAATAGGCGTGTCAGAGGCGGGGAACATATAAGATCCCGTTCCCCGGTTAAGCCGGCTTAACAAATTCCAGGACAAGGGCGAGCTGTCGCTGCCGGCAGAAGGGAGCAGAGCTCTCACCTCGCCGCCTTCCCCTGCGGCGCTCTCACCGGCTGCCACGGTTATGCCAGGGGCGGAGTCCGCCCCCCATGCTCCCGTCGGCATCATTGCCGTCCCAAGCATGACCGCCGCGAGCAGCGACGCGGTCCTCCTTCTGGCAGCTTTTAACCACTTATTCTTCATAGGTCTTAACCTCCTGTCCCATTGGCGGAAAGCACAATATGCGCGACCGTCAATGG
This sequence comes from Paenibacillus sp. PL2-23, assembly GCF_040834005.1. Lineage (NCBI taxonomy): Bacteria > Bacillati > Bacillota > Bacilli > Caryophanales > Paenibacillaceae > Paenibacillus > Paenibacillus sp. PL2-23. Next base: position 262,434 of record NZ_CP162129.1, on the reverse strand, counting down.
GGGAATATTCAGGGTGAAGCTGTTGCCTGCAAGCTCGGCTACGCCTTCCCTTTGCGTAATTTGCGGACTGTGCTCATCGAACGCCCATACCTGGGCCGACTTGTAAGCCGTTTCTCCGCCGATGTCGAATTGAGCGTTCATGGCATGGTCGAAATTTTTGTTCATAACAATAAGGTGCAGCTCGCCGTTATCCTCATGGAAGACAGAGCCGTAGATGGAGCTGTTCTCCATGTCATTCGTATCGGCTTGCACGCTGATATCTCCAAACTTGGAGCTGTTGCCGTCATAGTTGTTAAAGATACGGAAGCCGGAAGAAAGATACGGAATTTGCGACAGTCTGTTCGTGCCCGCCATATTCCAATAATGAGCCATATACATGCCTTGCTTGCCGAATATACCTAGCGCATCGGCTTGGGCAATGCCTCCGGAAACATGGTGGCCGCCGCCGAAGTCGTATTCCGTAATGGCAAGCTTGGTCCCCGGATTGTACGTATCCACGGTATGCTGAAGGTTCGGAATAAGCGGCAGGAATTCGCTGTACCAGTCGCCAATCCATGTTTTCTCCAGGTAGCTGTGGTCCCACAAGGATCTTGGAGCCTGTACGCGCACCTTATGCGTCTCCAGCGTGTGATCCAAGAACTCCGTATTCGTAATCCGCGTTCCTCCGCCCATCTCCTCGGAATACCAGTGAATGTCCAGCACGTCCAGCAATCGCTGTCCTTCCTTGCGGGATTCCCGCGCCATATTGTCTAGGTAATAGTCCAAGTACCATCTGTAATTGCCTTTGATTTCGTTCCATTCCGTCTTGTTGTCCACCATATAGGCATCGCTGAAGCCGTAGGAGACAGGGCCGAACGTCTCGGCTCCGGGATCTACGTTCTTAACTGCCTTGGACAGCTCAAGCGATTTGCGCAGCACCTCGGCCCCCTTCGGAGCTTCCGGATGCATGCGCGCATGCGTGTCATCCCATAATCCCGGCTCATTATCGAGGGAATAGCCCTTAATGCCAGTCGCCGAGCTCGCCGGACCAAACTTGTTGACCAGCAGATGGACCAGCTCGTCGTTATAGACCACGTTGTCGTTCAAATCAGGCGTCAGGCTGAATGGCGCGCCCTTGGCGGCCTTCACCTCGACCCACCTATTCGACGGAGCGGTCTCCGCCTTCGTAACCGTGGAGGCTGTATCCTTGGCTGCATAACCCGCCATAGGCAGCGTCCATAGCGTGTAGGCGCCCTTCTCCAACGATTTCTGATGGAAGCCGATGGCCGCGCTGCCCGGTATACTCCACTTCTCCTTCTCCGAGACAGGAATGCCCCCGTAATACCACGGCACAAACGAATCGCTTACGTAACCCTCGTCGCTGCCGGAGTTCGAAGCGTTGTTCTCCCAGTTGTAGGCCGAGAAGCGATTGCCGCCAGCCCTGCGCGAAGTCAGGTTCTCTGTTCCCGTCAAATCCTCATTCGCTCCATAAATATAAGGACTTATGGGCTGGCGCTCCATGGAAGGATCAATTGTAAACTGAACATCAAATGCGCCATTAATCTGGCGAAGTGTATTCACCTTCATGAGGTCGCTCCATGGACCAAGCGCGGCTCCATCCTTCGCCCTTACCCGGTAGGTGTGCAGCGATCCCGCCGCCAAGCCCTCATGCTTGTAAGACAAGCCCGTGACGGGCATAACAGTGCCGTCCACCTCGATGTCATAGCCGGTGACGGCTTCCTTCATGGCCTTCCAGGTAATCGTAATGGCATCCTCGGTTTTGGCCGCCCGAATGCCCAGCATGACAGGCAGCTGCTGCTCTCCCGTTGTTTTGATCGTCAGCAGCGAGCTCCACTGGCTGGTCCTGTCTCCCTTCAGTGTTCGAATCCTGAAGGTGTGCAGCGTGCCCGGCTTCAGATAGCTATAGTCGAAGGCCGGAGCTGTAACTGTTGTATAGACGCCGTCGGCAGCCACCTCATATCCCGTTGCGCCGTTCACGGCGTCCCAGGTCAGAGTAATCGACGTATCCGTGGAGCTGTAATGAATAGGGTCGGGGAACGAAGGCAAGTCCAGAAGCACGGGCTCCTCGCCCCATACAATCTCGCCATTTCGATACAGCACCGTTCGGAGACTTGCCGTCTCGGAAGCCATATTTGTGAAGGAATAATCGTTGAGCTGGTTAAAGGACGACCAGTCGCTTTTGTTCATCCAGCCGCTGAAGATAAGCTCCTCCGTTGACTTTATGAGTCCGGCGCTTTCGGCAAATCCAACCTCCAAATAATGAGTCGCGTCAGCGGCGGGTATTGGCAGCTTGACGAATTGCGTTGTTACGTCCGATGCGCCCAGCGATCTCCATTTCACCAGGCTGTAGAAGCCGATAGCGAACGCTTTTTCTTCATCCTTGGCGAAGTCAGCCGTGAAATAATAACGGAGCTTGAGATCCTTTAAGCTGAAGTCCGACTTGCTTTGGTTGATTACCTTGAACTTTGGCGTAATCGAGAAGGTCTCAGCATTTTTGCCCGTCGTGGTCAGTACCTGAAAGGCCTTGTCCGCCGGGGTCGGCGATGGCGCCGGGGTTTGTGTTGGCGCCTGCGTTGGCGTTGGCGCCGGGGTTTGTGTTGGCGCCTGCGTTGGCGTTGGCGCCGGAGTCTGTGTCGGTGCCTGCGTTGGCGTTGGCGCCGGAGTCTGTGTGGGCGCCGGGGTCGGCACAGGGGCTCCCTGCTTAACGGTAACCTTCGCGACACCCGGGTACCACTTGCTGTCGCTTCCCTTCCAGCCGGCGCCGAATATGCCGAAGCTGATCAGATATTCTCCGGGCGCAAGGCCTGCCGGAACATTCCACGTCAGCGGCACCGTTCTGCCGACTCCGGCTTCCAGCCGGATGTTGTCGACAACGGTCTGGCCGACTCGCTTCAGCTTGGAGTCAAAAAATTCCACGTCTAACAGCACATCGGCTTGTGCCGATGCCGTGACGTTGACGTTCACAACTAGACTGGAGCCCGTCTCCACAACAGATGCTGCGGGAGAAGCGGAAGCCTGGAAGCTTACTCCCGCAATAGGGCTGCCTTCGGCCGTGCCGAAGACAAACGTATTGAAGACAAGGAGCGCCGCCAAACATACCAGATATACGCTTTTTCTGTGTTGTCCCCTCAAGGTTTTCATTCATCCATCTCCTAACTCGCTCTACAAATTGGAGGACCGAGGCTTGAAGCCCGGTCTGCCGTCATGGTCATCATTCCAAGTTATAGCTTATAACGACTTCCAAGTATTAGGGAGGATGAATTCTTTTCACCCCCTGTCCGATTAAGCGGGTATCGCGTCCTGTTCGTAGACAAAAAATATCCATTGCATGGACACGATCGTAATCATGTCCACTCAATGGATATTTGTATAACGTGCTTCTTCGCTTATTCAACCACAGCTATCGTGACATGCCAGCTTACAGATCGTTGGATCATCGACGGATCGGAGAAAGTGACGTTGCAAAGCAAAGCAAAGCAGGCGGATACGAGAATGACCTGACCTGCAAAACCTACAGTTAATTGGGGCTATCAACCCTACCTCAGGGGATTACCTGCAAAACGTACAGCTAATTTAGGGTCAAGCACGTCATTTTCCCAAAAAACACAAATTTAAATGTAAGTTCTGCAGTTAGCGACCGTCGTAAGGGGCTTTCCGATAAAATGAACTGTACGTTCTGCATTTAAATTTTTTGCATGTAAATGAGTTCGGACTTCACGCAACCCAATAAGGTCGAAGATCTCCTTCACAATAGGAAGGAAATCTGTCGAACCGCCGGTGTTTCTGGAGCGCAGCGTTCACGAGCATATTGACTTGCCTAAGTATACCAGCAAGGGATGGCAGCTCCTGCGTCCGGTCTTGTAGCTATTGACGCCAACCGCTGCGCCCTGCTGGTTGCCGTATACCGTCTCCACGTGTGGAATCGAGATCGAGACTAAGGGTAATACTCTCTAATCGGCATTCTTTATTTCCCGCCATTATCGACAATGGTTTGAACGAGCCCTTCGATGTCAGGGTCTTGCACACAGAAGTGGAACTTGTATCAACGTCATTTTATCTTCTGTTCGCTTCCTGGACCTTAAGCAGCTTTCCTTTGATCGTTGTATCCTTCATCATACGAAGGACCAGGCGGCCTTTGCCGTTGAGAATATCCACATAGGAAACGTTATCCTCAATCGTGATAATCCCGATATCCTCCGCCGACACGCCTTCAATCTTCGCGATGGTGCCGACAAAGTCGACAGCTCTAAGCTTCTTTTTCTTCCCACCGTTAAAATACAGCTTCATAACATCTTGATCCACGCGCGATTCCTTGTTCTTCTTAACGGCTGCCTGCTTCTTCAGTTTTGCTTCAAAAGCCGATTCCCCTTGGGCCACAGCTTCTCCTGAAGGACTCGTTTTCTTCGGAATCTCGAACCCGATATATTTTTCAATATGAAGAATGAATTTCTCCTCACTAGGCGTGGCGAGAGAGATCGCTTTGCCGGAATGGCCTGCCCGTCCCGTTCGACCCGTCCGGTGTACGTAACTTTCATTCTCTAATGGAAGATCGTAGTTGATTACATGACTGATGTTATCAATATCAATGCCTCTCGCTGCTACATCCGTTGCAATCAGATAGCGAAACTCCCCTTGCTTGAACGCATTCATCACCTCAATGCGCTCGTCCTGCTCCATTCCGCCATGGATTCTATTACAGGGGTAGCCCTGCTTCTCTAATGCTTTGTACACAACCTCAACTCTCGTCTGCGTTCGGCAGAAGATGATACAGCTGTCCGGATTCTCGACCACTGTGACAGCCCGGAGCAGCTGGAGCTTATGCTCATCCTTCACCATATAGAGGGAATGCTCGATCTGACCGTTCGCTTTCCCAGCTGTCTTAATCTCAATATCCAACGGCTGATTCATATACCGGTGGCATAAACGCTCGACATCCTTGGGCAGCGTTGCCGAGAATAGCATCGTCATACGATCCTTAGGCAGCTCTCGAATAATTTTTTCCACTTGCTCGATAAATCCCATATTCAGCATCTCGTCGGCTTCGTCAATGACAAGGAATCTGACTTGCTCCAAGTCGATGGTTCGTTTCTCGATATGATCCATCACCCGGCCCGGCGTACCGACGACAACATGATTTCTGTACGTCAGCTGCGTCTTCTGTCTAGCAAACGGCTGCTTTCCATAGATCGCGATTGCTTTGATTCGTTTATACCTGCCGATATTCATAATATCCTGTTTGACCTGATCGGCAAGCTCGCGTGTTGGAGTCAGAATCAATGCCTGCGGCCGATTCTCTTCCCACTCCACCATTTCGCAGACAGGAATCCCGTAAGCCGCCGTCTTGCCGCTTCCCGTTCGGGATTTCACGGTCATATCCTTCATCTCTAGCGCAGAGGGAATGACACTGTTCTGAACCTCTGTCGGACTCTGGTACCCCAAGTGATCCAAGGCACGCAGAATATCCTCGCTTAATTTATAATCCTGAAAGCTTTGAATATCCATGAATAAGCTCCTTTTTGTAAACCCTGTATTGCTTAAATGTATCCCATATTGTGAAACATTCCTACCCCGTATGAGATAAAAGTGTATTTCTAACTGATTCCGATTACAACTGGTTTGTTGCAAAGGAAAACGGGCCAACCAAAGCGGGTAGCCCGTTATCTCTCTTTTTTGAATGTAGAACATCCATGATACATTCGGAAATGAAATGTCTTCAACACCCACGACAAAACAGCTTCTATGCGTTCTCGCTGCTGCGGATTATCCTTTTTCACAATATATGTCCCTCGCCTGAATAAATGAATCAGACATTCAACATAATGTAAACAATACAATCTATAGGAGCTGATTACGTGGATAACCAAGAAGGCCGATATATTACGTTAACCGCCACTGAGATTGGTGAGATTTGGAAGAATTACATAGGCGAGACCCTGTTAGACTGCGTATTTTCTCATTATGTGTCTAATACCAATGACCAGCGAATCAAGCAACTATTAGAAAAAGCTCAACAAATGACACAGAAGCATATTTCTAAACTAAAAGAGATCTTCCATAAGGAAAGCTTCGCCCTCCCGGCTGGATTTAGCTCCAATGATGTTCATCAAAATGCCACGGTGATATTCACTGATAAATTTTATCTCTTTTATTTGAAGGAGATGGCAAGAATAAACCTTATACAATTCTCCAACTCTTTAACCGTTTCCTTCCGCGAAGATATCCGCTCCTACTTTGATGAATGCATTGATGATGCTAGTGAGCTTTACCAAGATGTCATGAATTGTATGTTAGCGAAAGGATTTATCATACGGGCACCGGGGATCCCCATACCTAAGGAAGTCAAATTTGTTGAATCCAACGGTTTTCTGCACAACATGTTTACGAAGCAAAGACCGCTCTCAGCAACTGAAATTACGGGACTATATATAAACCTGGATGCCAATCAGCTTGGAAAATCGCTTATGATCGCCTTTAGTCAAGCTGCAAACTCGTCAGATATAAAAAAATATATGGTAGCCGGCAGAGACCTGTCCTCTAAAAACATCAACAAATTGCAGGATCTCCTCACGAAAGATCATCTGCCATCCCCTCAGCTCTGGGACGCCGAAATATTAGATTCAAAGCAGGCACCATTCTCGGACAAATTAATGCTTTATCATGTTTCCCTAGCCAACGCGGGAAGTATGTTAAACATTGCTTTTGGCGTTTCTTCAAACCTGCGGCACGACGTAGCTCTAGATTACGCAGGGATGCTCACGGACATCAGCAAGTTTTCAGAGCAAGGTGTGAAAATGTTGATTGAATACGGCTGGCTTGAGCAGCCTCCGCTTGCTGCCGATCGTGATCAATTAGTTAAATCCATATAATTGCAAGCATTCTACAATAACCTCGATATGCCTTACTCCCGCTCGCTCTACAAATTGGAGGACCGAAGCTTGAAGGTCGGTCGGGGAAGAAAAAATACCCCTTCCTTGAACACTCCCGCCACCTAAGAGGTGGAGGATTCTTGGGTTGCTGCTCCTCACGGAGCAAAGTCGTAGCGATATTTTTTTGAAATATCGTACACCAAGCGATCCCTGTGGTTCCCACAGTTCCTATTTTGTTCTTTACTGGGCCATGGCCTTTATGTTTTGTGCCGCATTCCAATCTCGGTCATGTGGTGTTTGGCAGGATGAACATGTCCATTCCCGCACGCTCAAATCTCTCACTTCTGCTTGCTTGTTCCCACAGATGTGACAGGTTTGACTCGTTGGCGCAAAAACCGGTGTTTCTTTGACCGTTCGGCCATACCACTTGGCTTTGTAATGCAGTTGACGGCTCATTTCGCCCCAGGATGCATCTGCTATGTGTTTGGCGAGGTGTCGTTGTTTCATCATGTTTGCAATACGTAAGTCCTCGAGACAGATCGTTTGGTTTTCACGGATCCATTTCGTAGTCTGCTTATGCATCGCGTCTAATCGGCTATTTCGAATCCTTTCATGGATAAGGGCGACTTTTCTTTTCGCTTTAGACCAGTTACTTCCGCCTTGTTTCCTTCTTGCAAGGATGCGCTGCCATTTCGTGAGCAGCCGTTCATATCGCAATGTATATCTTGGATTATCCATTGCAGGACCTTCCGAAGGCACGGCAAGATACTTGATACCCACGTCAATGCCAAGTATGCTGTCCGTTAAAGGAAGAGGCTGGATGTCAACCTCGCATACCAACGATACAAACCATTTGCCGCTTGGGGCTAGTCGTACGGTAGCGGATAGGATCCGGCCTTCGATCTCTCTTGACTTGGCATAGGGTACCCAGCCTAGCTTGGGAAGTTGCAGACGGTTTTCCTTCACAGCAATGTTCCCGTTCGTATATCGCGTCGTATAGCTTTGTACGGGATGCTTGCGACTCTTGAAGCGAGGTCGTTCATTTTGCTTGTTGAAGTGGCGCTGATATCCGTCAGCCAAGTTTCGCACAGCTGACTGCAAGGCAATGCTATCCACTTCTTTCAACCAAGACCACTCGCGCTTCATGTCAGGAAGCTGAGATGCACAGGCGTTATAAGACAAACCTTTGCCTGTAGCCTGATAGATCTGACTCCATTTTGATAGGAAGTGGTTGAACACAAAACGGCAGCAACCCAACGTTTTGCGCAGTTGCATGATTTGTACATGACTAGGATAGATCCGAAATTTGAAGGCTTTATGCTGGAGCATCGTCTGATTCGTCACCTCGCTGCAAAAGAGATGAATGTTAACTCATTCCAATTATAGCACAAATGTTCGTGTCTATCCATGAGCAAAATTCCCGATTCATCCCCTGCCTACACTCTCACTTCGTGAGTACGGTAGCTTAGAGGCAGGGGTATTCTCGGTGTCTATGATAAACGTGATGTTCATCATGTTCATGGGGGGGTATAATTGTCCGAGCTTGCCCTATATGAGATTGGATTTCTGTAATAAATTCCTTACCAGCTTAGCTGCTTCCGCGCGAGTAATATAGTCTTTGGGCGCGAGCATGCCATTTGGTCGGCCGGATACGATTCCAGCTTGAACACTGCCCGCTACCGCATCAACAGCCCAGCCTGCCACCTCGTGGCTGTCGCTATATTGTGCAAGCATCCCTGCTGCTCCGCTGGCATTTATATCCGATTGCATGCCGGTTAATTTCATCGCATGGAATATGATCGCCATCGCCTGTTCGCGCGTAATATTGCTTCCTGGAGAAAACGTACCGTCCTCATAACCCTGTATCAGTTGATAGGAGACTGCGGTATGAATCCATTCAGCATACCAATCTGTTGCTTGCACATCCACAAACGGCCTCGCTTCTGAGCCCCGTTTTAATCCCAAGGCGTTTACGATCATTGCGGTAAATTCAGCGCGAGTAACCGAACGGTTCGGCTCGAACAAATTATCGCCGCTTCCGTTAATGACCATCCGCGCGCCTAGATCGTTGACATCGGCTTGAGCCCAGTGCTGTTCCATATCCTTAAACGCCATGGGGTGCCAGATGACAGCGTACGTGCTGTTGCTTAAGCTGTTTATGATCGCGTAATACTTGTCGTTTATTTTTTCCACTTTCGTTGGCACATGGCTCACGCTTCCGTCTGAAGCAATAACAATTCCCGTCGTTATCTTCTCAGGATCTGCACCATCCGGAATGACAATTTGTCTTTCTACATAAGAGTTAAATGTCGAGACGTCAATCGTAGTATCGTCGTGAGTGACTTCAATTGTAAAATCAAGCACCGGCGCAACGACCTGAAATCCCGATTGGGTTGCCAACTGCTTAATGATTTGGGTCGCTTCCGGTCCCGGTGCGGCTACTTTGATGGCCACTTGAATGTCCTGAAGCTCTACATTTGTGCCTAACTGATTGGAGACGTCGCTAATATGAATTTGCTTTGCAGGCAGCGTATAGGTTGCATATTCGGTTTTCATTTCGATCACCGCTTGCTGCTGTTCCATATGCTTGATCATCCGGCCATCTAGTTGGCCTATGACTACATCAGAGCTATTAAATACCGGAACCGTAATTACCGCGCCTTGTCCCTCTGTATCCAGCTTTTCTTCAAGCACGGAAGAATTCACCTTCACGATTGTAACCTTCTGATTTTGAATTTGGGTCGTTGTCACCGTGCCGGCCTTCTCCACCTTACCATTGAGCAGAAGCTCGAATGCAGGTGCAGCAGGTTCAATAGAGTATGACGGGTAATCCCTTGTAACGGTCACTGTGTAGATCATAATGGTGCCGTCTTGGGCTGTTACTTTGACCTCAAGCTCGTTGCTGCCTACCGTTAGAGGGACCTGCCCGGACGCTTCGCCGCTAGTTACGACAACATCATTTACCGTGAGCGTCGCACTGTCGTCATCCACTGCGGCTGTCACCGTAAGACTGCTCACGTTATTTCCCACGTTTACCCTATAATCCGTGGTTTCCATCGTAAATGCAGGGTTTAGATGACCACTCGATAACGTCAGACTGCTCAAGTAAGCATTGTTTGATAACGGCGTCACAGCATCCGACGCCGTTGATGCGGACGAGACCCCTTCGCTGTTTGTTGCCGTTACCGAGAATGTATAGGCGGTGCCGTTCGTTAGACCGGTTATCGTTATCGGACTCGAGGCGCCCGTCGCCGTCAAGCCCTCCGGCGAGGAAGTGACGGTATAGCCGGTAATTGCGCCCCCTCCATCGCTTGCTGGCGGCGTAAAGCTAACGACGGCTTGACCGTCTCCCGCCGTTGCACTCACGCCCGTAGGAGCGCCGGGAACCGTCATTGGCGTTACAGCATCCGACGCCGTTGATGCCGCGGAGACCCCTGCGCTGTTCGTTGCCGTTACCGAGAATGTATAGGCGGTGCCGTTCGTTAGACCGGTTATCGTTATCGGACTCGAGGCGCCCGTCGCCGTCAAGCCCCCCGGCGAGGAGGTGACGGTATAGCCGGTAATTGCGCCCCCTCCATCGCTTGCTGGCGGCGTGAAGCTAACGACGGCTTGACCGTCTCCCGCCGTCGCACTCACGCCCGTAGGGGCGCCGGGAACCGTCATTGGCGTTACAGCATCCGACGCTGTTGATGCGGACGAGACCCCTTCGCTGTTCGTTGCCGTTACCGAGAATGTATAGGCGGTGCCGTTCGTTAGACCGGTTACCGTTATCGGACTCGAGGCGCCCGTCGCCGTCAGCCCCCCCGGCGAGGAAGTGACGGTATAGCCGGTAATTGTGGCGCCTCCATTGCTGGCTGGCGGCGTGAAGCTAACGACGGCTTGGCCATCTCCCGCCGTCGCGCTTACGCCTGTGGGGGCGCCCGGAACCGTCATTGGCGTTACAACATCCGACGCCGTTGATGCGGCGGAGACCCCTGCGCTGTTCGTTGCCGTTACCGTGAATGTATAGGCGGTGCCGTTCGTTAGACCGGTTATCGTCATCGGACTCGAGGCGCCTGTTGCCGTCAATCCCCCCGGCGAGGAAGTGACGGTATAGCCGGTAATTGCGCCGCCTCCATTGCTGGCTGGCGGCGTGAAGCTAACGACGGCTTGACCGTCTCCCGCCGTCGCGCTCACGCCCGTAGGGGCGCCGGGAACCGTCATTGGCGTCACAACATCCGACGCCGTTGATGCGGCGGAGACCCCTGCGCTGTTTGTTGCCGTTACCGTGAATGTATAGGCGGTGCCATTTGTTAGACCGGTTACCGTCATTGGACTCGAGGCGCCCGTTGCCGTTAGGCCCCCTGGCGAGGAAGTGACGGTATAGCCTGTAATTGCGCCGCCTCCATTGCTGGCTGGCGGCGTAAAGCTAACGACGGCTTGACCGTCTCCTGCTGTCGCGCTCACGCCCGTAGGAGCGCCGGGAACCGTCATTGGCGTCACAGCCTCCGACGCCGTTGATGCGGCGGAGACCCCTGCGCTGTTTGTTGCCGTTACCGTGAATGTATAGGCGGTGCCGTTCGTTAGACCGGTTACCGTTAGCGGGCTCGAGGCGCCTGTTGCCGTCAGGCCCCCCGGCGAGGAAGTGACGGTATAGCCGGTAATTGCTCCGCCTCCATTGCTGGCTGGCGGCGTGAAGCTAACGACGGCTTGACCGTCTCCCGCCGTCGCGCTCACGCCCGCAGGGGCGCCGGGAGCCGTCCTCGGCGCCACAGCATTCGACGCCGTTGATGCCGCGGAGACACCTGCGCTGTTTGTTGCCGTTACGGTGAATGTATAGGCGGTGCCGTTTGTTAGACCGGTTATCGTAATTGGACTCGAGGCGCCCGTTGCCGTCAGGCCCCCCGCCGAAGAAGTGACGGTATAGCCTGTAATTGCTCCTCCTCCATTGCTGGCTGGCGGCATGAAGCTAACGACGGCTTGACCGTCTCCCGCCGTCGCGCTCACGCCCGTAGGGGCGCCGGGAGCCACGGCCGTATACAATTCAAACTCTGAAATGGTATTTGATAACGTACTTCCATTATTACTTGTAAACAAGACCCTGACATATCGAGAGGAAACAGGAGCTGCTAAAGCCTGGTCAGTATTAGCAGCAGTGTTTCCTGTTACAATCGCTGCAGGATCCGCGATGGTGGAATAGTCAGTGCCATTAGAGCTGGTTTGCAGCTCATAATTAACATTTCTACCTGCAATGTTAGTCTTAATTACCCACCTTTGAAAGGTGGTTACCTCCCCTAAATCGACGCTAATCCATCTCGGAAAAGCAACCCCATTACCACTAAACCAATGACTCGAAATATTCCCGTCATTAATGTTTGGTGCTGAATAATGGGACATATATACGCTATCAGATGTGGCTGCCTTGCCGAGAGCAAGATTCGTTGCATTCGCATTTACCTTATCTTCTGGAGCAACCGTAAAACCGCTGAAAGCAAGCACTAAAATTAATAAAACCCGTACACTTTTTTTAAATACCATACACATTCTTCCTTTCATATAAAATGATTCCGTGTCTAACTCCCCATCACTTACTCTTTCATCGATTTGTCTATTTAGATCGATTCTTGTCATCATTAGCATACTAAAGGCGACTGATAATTTTCTTACTTCGGTCACTCTTCATCCATTAATCATTTATTAAATATGGACGAATCATCCCTTATGCTGCCGACAATTATGACTTAGAATGACGTTAAAAGGTGTAAAGGCTGTGAGCTCCATGTCAATCAAGAGGGATAAATGGATGCAATATCGCATCCTTCGAGGCAAGTCCGCTCTCGCCGGACGGCTGCCCGCAACACAGTTGCTCCATGATAAAGCTTTAACGTCGATGCTGCGACACTACCAAAGCGTTGTACTAAAGCCTCGCGACGGGCGATACGGAAGGAATATCGTGTTCGTCACCCGGACCGGAGGGAACACCTATCGCATGCAAAACGAAAGAAATGTGGTCACCCTGAACAGCCTCCATCCATTACTAAAGTGGCTCCTCCGCAAAAAAAACAAAGGTCGCCGCTATATCGTCCAGAGGCGTCTGCAGCTGGCTCAAATCGGGCACAGACCGTTCGACATTCGAATCATGGCTCAGCGAAAAAAAGGCTCCTCGTCCCCGTGGCGCGTGACGGGCTCCTACGCCAAAGTTGCAGCCCAAGGCTACCTGGTTACCAATGTGGCCCGCCGTACCATACCCGTATTGGAGGCGCTTCAAGCCGCTCACATCGGAAACCGGGACTTGCTGGCGGAAGCGGAGCGTATCGCGCTGATGGCTGCCAAGCGCCTTGGCGAGCGCTACCCCAAGCTTCGGCAGGTCGGCTTCGATATTGGCATCGACAAGAGGCGGCGAATCTGGATCATTGAGGGCAACTATCGACCGGACTTGCGCCCCTTCCGGCTCCTGAAAGACACCTCCATGTATCACACCATTATGAGGTACAAGAAGCATTAACATGAAAAGACGACCACCCTGTTGGTATGGGCGGTCGTCTTCTGGGGCATGAGTACTTAGCTTTGCATAGCTGCTGCTGGAGGCTACTTGCGACGTCTTCTGGCACTTACCACGCGCGTCACTTGGTAACGGTTCTCTCCCACTTGAATGATGGCGAATTGGCTAAAGGACGTACCGGAAGATGTGTAAGGCTGCGCCTCAATATTGCCAAGCGGCGTGCGCACCGTCGCGGTAATTCTCGTCAGTAGACAGATTCCGCGGCCAGGACCGGTCCACGTCTGGTTGCTTTGAACATTATAGCCATCGTTGCTGCAAAAGATGGATGCGTATTCCACTCGTCCAAACGCGCTATACGGAGTGGAGTTCGAAATTTGAACCGGATCATAACCGCTAGCTCTTCTATTTCCCATCCTCAAAACCTCCCTTACATCGATATAGTTCATAGAATGCAGCGGCATCCTGTTTGGTAAGGGATGAATGTGGACAAGGAAAAAATAGGTGAACTAGAACCTGGTAAGGTGAATTTGAGTAAGTTAGCGGACGATATGCCGATTCTCCTCATAGTCAAATGGCAGAACGACCTCAACCGTCGTTCCTTCGTTCCGTGTGCTGAATAGTTGCAGCGAGCCTTGATGATCCTCTACGATTTTACGACAGACCATGAAGCCTAATCCCGTACCCTTCTCTTTGGTTGTAAAGAACGGCTCCCCAATTCTCTTCAGCTTATCCTCGGGAATGCCCTCCCCTGTGTCCATAATGCGGATGAGAAGGCTGCCCTCATCTTGCTTGGCGAGCGTGATGATAACCTGGCCTCCTCCCGGCATCGCTTCTATCGCATTTTTGAGGAAGTTAATAAAGATCTGCTTCATTTGATTCTCATCGCATGGAATGAAGGCCGGCACATCCTGCTCGCACTTGATTTCGACATGAATGTTATGCAGATTAATCTGTGAATCCATAAGGGTGGACACCTGCTCCAGCAACGCTCTGATGTCCACTTGCTTCAATTGCATAGCCTGCGGCTTGGCTAGCAGCAGCAGCTCATTCAATATCAATTCAATGCGATTCATTTCGTCTCTCAATATTTGAAAATAATACGGCTTTCCGTTGCCCTCTGCTTCCATTAACTGATGGAAGCCCTTAATCGCCGTTAACGGATTGCGAATTTCATGGGCGATGCCTGCCGCAAGCTGGCCCGCGATGCTTAGCTTCTCGGAATTCAGGAGCAGCTGCTGGGTTCGCTTCCGCTCTGTCAGATCGCGTATAATAGCGCTCCAATAGTACTCGCCATTCACTTGCCAGCAGTTAAGAGACATTTCCGCAGGGAACTGCGTTCCGTCCTTGCGCAGCCCGCTCCATTCCGCCATTTGGCCCATTGTCATGGATTGTCCCTGCTCTCGAAGACGCTCTACGGCCTCATGGTAACTCTCCTTGAGCTGCTCTGGGATGAATAGCTCCAAATCTTGTCCCGTGGCTTCCTGCTCGCTGTAGCTGAAGAGCGCTTCTGCCGCCCTGTTCCACGACACAATCTTCATATGGCGATCAGTCAATATAATCGCGTCGCTAGCCGTTTCGACAATCGACTGCTTCGCCTGCTCCGCCGCTTTCTTGGCAAGAAGATATTCATGCTCCAGCTTGTGCCTGTTCACCGTTCGCATCAGAATACATTCGTTGACCATGACGCCTTCCCGTTCGCGGCATACTCCGTTCAGCAGGACGGGCACCTCCGCTCCGTCCCCGGCCTTCAAGGTCAAATACATTTCCTCCACCTTGCCGCGCAGCTTCAGCATGGGGAAGAGATACATATGATAGAATAGCTTGCTAGAATCCGTTAAGATCGTGTTTACGTGACAGCCCTCCGTATGGACGCGATCTGCAGCCATCCACCTCAGCAGCTGATCATTAATCGACAGGATGACTCCATCCAGAGACAGGGATATATAACCGCAGGGCAACTGACCCGTATCCAGATGCATAGGCTAACGATGAAGCTTACGAAGATAGTCTTTGATCAATGCTGCCGTTTCCTCAGGATGACTCAAATGCGGGCAGTGCCCTGTAGCCTGCATGAATTGAATGTCGCTGCCGGGCATGTGGCGATGCATATATTCGCCTACTTGCCTTGGAGCGATGGCATCCTCCGCACATTGCAATATAAGCGATGGAACGGTCGCCTTGGGAAGATCCTGCCGATTGTCGGAGAAGAAGGTGGCCCTGGCAAAGTTGCCGGCAATAACAGGATCGGTAGAGCAGAAGCTTTCTTCCAACTCTTCCGCTAGATGCGGACGATCCGGATTTTGCATAATGATAGGAGCAAGCATGCTCGCCCACTGTATGTAATTTTTCTCCATCAATTCAATCAGACCTTCGAGCGCGCTTCTATCAAAGCCGCCAGCGTAGTGAGGCGGATCATTCAGGTAGCAGGGAGAAGGTCCCAGCATAATAAGGGAATCGAAGGGCCTGGGGTCCTGAATGGAAGCCAATAACCCAATCATACCGCTGACCGAGTGACCTACGAATGTGACTTTTTGCAATTCAAGAGCGTCAATGACATCCAGGACATCCTGGGCATACCCGGCCAGCCCACTGTACCTGATAGGGTCATAGTATCGCAGGTCGCTCTTGCCTGCCCCTACGTAATCGAAAGTAATAATCCGATATTCCTGCTCAAAGGCGGGCGTCACATACCTCCACACCCTCTGGTCACAGCCAAAGCCAGGCGCGAATAGTATGGACTTGCTCCCGGAGCCTGTTATGTTGACGTCGTTCCGCCTTAATCGTTCGTGGTTGCGCTCCACCTCAAGCCTCCTTTGTGTTATTCTTGCATATCTTCCCTTATTATAGCAGGTCCTATGAAATTAATAATCAAGTTATCCAGGGAAAAATCGACAGACACCCTCTCGGGCATAACAGTAAGTCACAGCTCTTGACATCGCCGGCAGTTCCCATTATATTTATAATCAAATAACCAAATGATTAGTTATTTAGTCGATGAGAATATGGAGACAGCATACAATGGAAACCCCTGACACGACTCAACTGGAGACAATCGTCCATCGGCAGCTGCGGGAATGCAGTCCGATCTTCCTCGCTTTGGCTGACCCGGTCCGACAAGATATTATCATGATGCTGACGAAGCACGATTCGCTTAACGTCGCCCAGATCGTCGAACGATCACCGATGTCCCGATCGGCCATATCCCACCATCTCAAAATATTAAAGCAAGCCAAGCTACTCCATGCCACCAAAGTGGCCACCGAGATTTTCTACAGCCTGGATATCGAGGGTCCGGTGCTGCAATTGAAGGATTTCCTTGCAACGACGGATCGCATTATCGAAATGAAGAGCGAAGGGGCCGAATAAACAAGGCTCTTTCTTATTACGCTAAATATCCAAATAATTAGATACTTAGTTATTTGGATTTTAAATAAATATCGAATAGGAGACTCCATTCACATGAAAACAAAAACCGTCCTGATTACTGGCGCATCCAGCGGAATTGGCAAGGCATTCGCGGAATTGTTCGCCAAGCTTGGCTATCGCGTCATTCTGGCATCCCGCAACGAGGAGAAGCTTAAGGAGCTTGCTCGGCAGCTGCAGAACCATTACAACGTGTCCACGATTGCGATACCCGTTGACCTGGCTCAGAGCAATGGCGCCGTCCTGCTCCACGAACGACTGAACGATCAAGACATCAAGATCGACGTACTCATCAATAATGCTGGAATCGGCTCCTTCGGACTGCTGCATGAACAGGACGTACGCTCCGAGCTTGAGATGCTGCAGCTCAACGTCCAATCGCTCTCCCACCTTATGATGCTGTTCCTCCCAGACATGGTGAAACGCGGAAGTGGGCGCATCCTCAACATGGGCTCGACGACATCGTTTTATGCTTGCCCGCTCAGCGCCAATTATTCTGCCTCCAAGGCATTCGTACTCTCGCTCACGGAATCCGTCGCGAACGAGCTGCAAGGGACAGGCGTCACTGTCACCGCGTTGTGCCCTGGAGCCACGGGAACCGAGTTTTTCCGAAGCGCGAAGATGGATGGACAGAAGGTTGCCGACCCCAAAGCGCTCATGAACCCGGAGACCGTTGCAAAGATCGGGTACAAGGCGCTGATGAGCGGCAAAACGTACGTCGTTCCCGGCTTCCAGAACTGGCTGCTCACACAAGCGCCGCGTCTGTTCCCACGAAGGTTTGTCACCAAGATCACGCGCGGCGTTCTCGAGCAGAAGCTGTAATCGGCAACGGCAATGGAAAAGATGCTGGGGATATGAATATTCCCAGCATCTTCTCGTTCCGACCCATGGCCGTCTATTGTTTTCTCTCAAACTCCATATTTGCGGTTTCCAACATGGTCTTCCAATCCGGAAAATCCGTTTCCCGGTCAATATGCCGATCGAAAAGCTCACCGGTTATTTTTTCAATGTCTTGCAGCGACTCCGCCTGAAAGTTGCCTTTGTCCATAAACTCCTGGAAGCTGTTGAATCTGGAATGCTTTTTCATAAAGGAGTCATGAAAAAGCTTCTCCAATGAAGGCTGAGTGGAGTCGTCTTCAATTGTTTTGTGCCCTTGCAGATCCTTTAGCAGATCCTCAAATGACATCGGTTGTTTTTTCCTCAAAATATCACCCTAACTAGTTAATTTGGCAGATTCCATCTCTGGCCCTATGTTGAATAAATCATCCAATCCTGAAATGATTTTGCATCACATTTGTCTGACTACACTATATCATTAAACTGATCGTCACTGCCACTCTCCGCTTTCGGTTTACATAACGGCTACACATGGCTAGCTGCGCCCAGCTTCACCATAACGAGCCCGTAAGGAGACGATCTTGTCTTCTATTTCCTGCCGATTCGGAAGCAACGAAGCATCGTAAGCCGCTGCTCCCGTGCTTGCCAGGACGTTCTTCACCGCGCTGGCAAACGAAAAGGCTCCCATGGGTCCTAGAGCGTCAAGCTCCTCCAGGCTGGCTGTACTTTGGGTATCAACCAGGGGATGCCCCAGCGAATGGTCTCCGCCGGATGCGATATCGTAGAACTGCCGGACGAATGAAGCCCGAGAGCTGCCCGAGCCTTCCGCCACAACAAATGCTTGTATAATCGTTGCATGCACTTGGCGTCTCTGCGCGATTCCGCAAAACTTGCGTCCATGGATGCTGAGATCGTAATCTCCCGGGCAATAGGCCCCCTCAATGAGACCCTTCTGGACAACCTGGCCTGTACCGCTCAGCGCTCCGCTAATCAGCATGAACATGGACTCGAAGTCATACCGATAACCGGCATGACCCTCGCCGGCGTTGGGACAGATAAGCGACAGATTGACCACGCCGCCATCCAGAGGCACCGCGGCTCCTCCGGAATTTCGCACGACGACCGGCCAGCCGTGAGACGCCAGCCACTCCATTGCCTCTCGCGCGTAAGGCAGCCGAACATCCTGCGAGCCCAGCACAAATGCCTGCGGATGCCGCCATATATGACAGAGCGCCGGGCCGCCTTGGCCTGCTCGCCGACAAAGCAGCTCGTCCAGCGCAAAGGCGTACAGCGGATCGGAACCGCCCAGCTCATTCATGCGGTCCAGGACCTCTATCTTTTGCGGCAAATGGCTCATACCTGTCAGCTCCTCTCCGGACACGTTCATCTCCATCTACTATAGCGCGAGGCCAATGGCATCCCTCGTGTCGTTATTAACCGCTGCTGCACCACATTCGACGCTATAGCCACACCTCGTGTCGTTGCTCAACCAATTTCCCGCTCTCGAGCACCAACAACGATCCCTCGTGTCGTTATTGACCGCTGCTACACCACATTCGACGCTATAGCCACACCTCGTGTCGTTGCTCAACCAATTTCTCGCTCCCGAGCGCCAACAACGATCCCTCGTGTCGTTATTAACCGCTGCTGCACCACATTCGACGCTATAGCCACACCTCGTGTCGTTGCTCAACCAATTTCCCGCTCCTGAGCGCCAACAACGATCCCAAATCCTACACCGATATACCGGTGCTGCGGAGCAACGCCAACGCGGCTTCATGGTCCGGCTCCAGCTTCAGCAATTCTTGTGTGTAACGTATGGCGTCGTCTTCCTCGTCCAGCTCGAAGCAACAGATGGCCAGACAATAATAGACGGTGGAGACGATCTCCTCCTGGTCCTCCTGCACCGATATCTCCAAGAACCGTCTGGACTCCCGATACATCTCCATCTCGAACAAGATGAGACCGGCATCCAGCGCGAGATCATAACGGTGCGACAAGGTATAATACGAGGACCACATTCGCTCAATGCCCTGTAGAAGATCCTGCTTCTCTTCTTCATTCGCATCCACCAGCAAGCTGGAAATCCGCTTCGTGCTTTGAAGGAAAAATTCGGAGTCATAGCCGCCCAGACGCCAGAAGCTCAAGAGCTGCTGCAAGTCCATACGGTCGATCCCAGGATCTATCCATTCCTTCAAGGTAATAAACTCATCCGGACCGAAGCGCTCGATAAACCGGCGGTATGCTAACCGGGTTTGCAGACAATCCATCGGCTTGTCCACGTTAATGATGCAGGCCACATTAATATAATGGTAATGATGCGGCGGGAACAAGGAGAGCGCACCGCGCTGATCCAGAACATACTGAAAGGCATGATAGTTCGCCGTTAGCGAAAAGCTGCCATGAAGAATCAGCTCAGGAGGCTCCGCATATTTGAAGCTCTCAAGCAAATGATCGCCCTTGTCGGCCGTCAGCAACAGGAAGCCCGCCTGAGACAATTGATTCAGCCTGTCCAAGCATGCTAAGCCGGCGGTTGGGAATAGAATATGGGAATCCTCCAGCTCCTGCTGGTACTCCGCAATCACATCCCGATAGGGATAGCTCTCCTGCTCGTACTCCGGGGCCCGGCGATGCTCGTAATGCATGGATAATTGGTGAAGTGCCTCCGATGGCTTCAGCGTTTCCCACTGGTCGGGGAACTCGATCCAAACATCCGTTTCATACACTTGCCCCTCTCCGATATACAGCAGCTCATGAGGAAGGCTGTCGAATAGGTAGTTCGCCACAACGATTAACGGCTCCTGTATGACTCCTTCACCGATGGTGACGCCCGATACGACCAGGCTTAGCTCCGAGTCCTGAACGGCATCGAATCTTGCAAAGTCGAGTACTCCCTGGGCTATAAAAGCTTGCAGGGCCGGATGCTTCTGCCATCCCAGCACATTGTTCATAGCGAGGTCCGTCATGATGTATTTGTACGGTGGCAGCGTAATTCCCGCATAATCGATCAGCCGGGACAGCTCATGCAGCACCTGGAAGGCAAACCGCCCCACGCCAGCTCCAAGCTCCACCACATACACAGGCTCCGAGCCGTTTCCCTTCTGAGCCCGATCCTGAAGAAAACCGAATATCATTTCGGCATAGGCACCCGCGATAAGCGGATTGCAGGTTATGTATTGAGGGACCTGGTCGCTGTTCCACGCCCGCAGCCCCTCCCCTTCATAATAGCTTTTCTGTAAATCCCATATGGGTGCTTCGCTGAAACGGTAACGCTGTTTGTTGGCACTCGTCATATTATCCATTCCCATTCATTACAGTGATTTGTATGTTATCCATTCATGTTTGGCTAGTTACACCTTGAACCGGTAGCCTGCTCCCCAGACGGTCTCAATATACTGGTGCCCCGCCGGGTCCTTCTGAATCTTGTCGCGGATCTTCCCCACATGCACCGTGACCGTGGCGGCATCGCCATAATGGTCAATCCCCCAGACCCGGTCCAGCAGCGCATCCTTGGAGTAGACCCGATCCGGGTTCTCCGCGAGGAACAGCAGCAGGTCGAACTCCTTCGCTGTCAGCGCAACCTCCGCCCCGCCCAGCGTTACCCGTCTGGCATCGACCTGGATCGCGAGCTCGCGAATGTTCAGCTCACGCGACTTCCGTACATGCGAATGACCGGCGCCCCCAGCGACACCGGTCAATCGGTCATATCGTTCGAGATGCGCCTTCACCCGCGCCACGAGCTCTGAAGGGCTGAACGGCTTCGTCACATAATCGTCCGCCCCCAAGCCAAGGCCTCGGATCTTGTCGATATCCTCCTTGCGAGCGGACACCATCAGCACGGGAATAAACCGGGTCTCCCGAATGCGCCGCAAGAGCTCGAAGCCATCCATGCCCGGCAGCATCACATCCAGAATGATGAGATCATATGGCTGCTCCAGCGCCTCCTCCAGCGCTTGACGGCCGTCTGCCCGAAGAGTCACCTCATAGCCATGCACCTCCAGGAAATCACGCTCCAGCTCGGCGATCGCTTGATCGTCCTCAACGACTAATACCTTCCGCTTCGACATCTCCCGCTCTCCCCGCTTCGTTGTTATCCCGTATCAAGGGGATGCTAATCATGACCGTCATGGACTGGCCCTGCTCGCTCCGCGCATGGATAGTGCCGCCATGATACGCAACAATCTGCTTCACAATAGCAAGCCCTAACCCTGAGCCGGCCACGTTCTGATTGCGGAACGCATCCGCGCGGTAGAACCGATCGAAGATCCGCTCCTGCTCATCCGGTCTCATCCCCGGTCCGTTATCTGTCACCGCTAATATCCAATTGCCCGACTGCCGCCCGATATATACGTGGATGTGGGGCTCCTGCTTATCCATGAATTTCACCGAATTGCCAACAAGGTTTAACAGGACGCGTCTCATCTTCTGGACATCCATCGTCACCGTATCGTCTTGGCCCGCCTCATATTCGCCTGTCAGACGCACGCCCGCGCTCTCGACCTCCAGCTGCAGCTCGGTCATCATCTGCCGATAGAACGACTCCAGCGGTACCGTCTCCATATGGAACCGCTCCTGCTCAAGATCCAGCTTCGACAACAGGAACAGATCATCGATCATTCGGTCCATATCGAGCGCCTTCGCGTAGATGACGTCAATATATTTTTTCAGCTTCTCCGGATCGTCCGCGATGCCTACCCGAATTCCCTCCACGTAACCCTTGATCGAGGTCAGCGGCGTCTTCAAATCATGGGAAATATTCGAGATCAGCTCCTTGCGGTTCTCCTCCAACGCCAGCTGTGCTTCAATCGATCGCTGCAGCTCGCTGCGCATCTTCTCATACGAGCGAATGACGCTCCCCACCTCGTTGCGCGCCTTGGATTCCAGACGGAAGTTCAGGTCCCCTTCCGCAATACGCCGGGAGCCCTGTTCCAGCTGTCGCAGCGGTCTAATAATATCCCTCGTCGTAATCCAGAGCAGTGGAACGAGAATAATGCCGACTAGAATCGCGATGCCGAGCAGCACAAATATCTCGAAGGAGTTCGTCTTGGACTCTGCCGTCGTCACGTCGGCGATCAAGTAATAGGTTAAGGGATCGTCGATGCCAGGGAAGTCGTAAGTCACGGCAAGCAGCTCGCGTTCCTCCCACGCGCTAACGACGAATAAGTCTTCTTGCTTCGACTGAGCCGTGGACACATCCTGCCGCAGCTGACTCAAGAACGCCTCCCCTTCGCTAAGCGCGCCGTAGCTGTCCCATTGCTCGCCTTGCCGAACGACAAGGAAGCCCCCGAATGGCTGCAGCCGATCCCCGATGGAGGCTGAGAATTCGGGAGACGTCAGCTCCTCTGGCGCATACCGCTCCGCATAGCGCAGGTCCACGAACAGATCGATGCCACGGGAGAACGCTTCATGCGCGGTCTGCTCCTTCACGATTCCGCTTGCGAGATACGAGAGAACCGCCGTCACAATGCCGATCCCGGTAATGGCCACGATCATCGCCGTCAGGATAATGCCGAATAAATAGGTTAACATGAGCTTCAATCGAATGGACATACGTCAGTACTCTTTTCTTAGGAAGGCCAGCAAGCCCAATATAGTGCCAATCATATAATAGGCGATTATAAATAGCAACGTTGAAGCCGTCATTCTGGCATCCCCTCCGTACAGGAGTGGCTGCAGCCAATCCGCATAGCTCGTCACGAGGAATTGATTCAGCTGCGGCTCAAGAAAACCGACGGCGCTCATCGCCATCCACAGCACGACGCTCACCATCAGCCCAACACCGCTGCTCCCCACCCATAGGGACACCGTGTTCGCCCATACAACCAGCAAGCCGCTGAACAGAATGGCGCCGCCCAGCTCCGCTATACCCGCGCCAAGCGAGGATGCCGCAGGCACACCGTGCAGAATAAAGCCTCCAATGAACGTCGGCAGGAACATACCTAGAACAAGGAATGCGCCAGCCGTCCAGCCTGCGAACCATTTGCCCATAAAAAGAAACTCTCGGCTGATCGGCAGCTTTAGCGCATGCTTGTTTTTATCCTTGCATTCGCCTATTATCAGATCGCTGCCGAGCGTTCCCATGAGGAATGGGACCACGACCGCAAGCAGCAGCTCCATTGCCGTCAGAGGCAGGTTATCTTCGAGCCCCAGGCGGTCCCCAATGAAGACAAAGAGAACACCAATGAGGAAGGAGAGCAGCAGCAGCGCCTTCAGCTTGCCTCCAAGGAACAGCTTGCGCAGCTCCTGTGACGTGAGGTACCTCATCTGCGCGATCATATAGCCTCGCCCCTCTCCCGTGCGAGATGATGCAAATAATAGTCCTCCACGCCCCCAAACGACTCTCGAATCTGTACAACGCCCGCTGTAGAGATATGACGTCCCTCGTTCACGATGCAAGCATGCGTCATCCAGTCCTCGATATCATGCACCTGATGGGACGACACGATGACGCTCAAGCCCGTGTCGCTTACAAGGCCGCGCAATAGAGAAGCCATCTCTCGCCTGCCCTCGATGTCCATGCCTGAGAAGGGCTCATCGAGCAGCAGAAGCTTAGGCCTATGGATCAGGACGCTGGCCAGCTCAAGCCGCTGCTTCATACCGGTGGAATATTTTTTGATCTTCAGGTTCCAGTGCCTCGTCATGCCCACCAGCTCCAGCGTCTCCCGGATGCGCGCTTCGTCAACACCCGGATATAGCTTGTGGTAGCATCGCAAATAATCATACCCCGTGAGATAGAGGTACGGGGACGGCTCTCCAATCATGAGGCCCATGTACGGCCTCGTCCGCTCCGGCTGCTCCGCGACGGAAGCGCCATTCCAGCACGCTTCCCCGCGGTCAGTCCGTATCCAGCCGGCCATGGCCTGCAGCGCCGTCGTCTTCCCTGCGCCGTTCGGCCCCAATAAGGCGACCACCTCACCGGCTTGCACGGTGAGGTTCAGCCCTTGGATGCCGCGACCGCCGGGGTAGGCCCTCGTCAGATCGTTTACTGTAAACATAGGTGTGGTCCTCCCGAGGTCAACCCCATTAGCTGCGGCTGCGGTCGTCGAATGTGTCCGCGTCGATCCATTCCACCGACTTGCCGGCAGGGTCGTACGCCTCTGGCGTCGTGGCATTGACGCCGCTAACGTTGCCAGCACCCTCCAGCTCCACGCGGTGAGTGACGCCCGCCTTATCCTTGCCGCTCACTTCAAGCTCGCCCTGCATCCCTTGCACCTCGTTGTTCGCGTCGACCGTCATTTGCAGCAGGACACGCTCAATGGTAACGTCCTCCGTCAGCTCTGGCAATCGCGCCTCCAGGTCGATTCCCTCAAACCCTTGGAAGAACGGAAGCTGTCGGAGCTGCTCCCATTCCGCATGAGCCTGCGGCGTATGCGCACGCCCTATCTGTTCCTCGGCTGATGCCGCGTCCATGATGAGACGCGCCAGAAGCGGAATATCCTCCTTGCTGATGTTGACCGTTATCGTCCTAAGACCATCCGCCTGCTTCGCCACACTGAAGTTATCCTTCAGGTCGCCAACCATGAAATCCAGCAGCGCTTCCTCCGCTTTGTTCATTGGGCGGCCCTGGGCCTCCTGATCCTCCGACCCATTGCGGTGCTCGCGAGCGTGTTCATCCTCCAAGTTGATCACCTGGTAATGCAAGTCATGCGTCCGGTCGACGAGATAGACCTCGTCCTCGCCGCTGCTGTAGAGGCTGGCTTGCCGCTGGACGCCCATGAGCGTGAAGTCGAGGTCAGCGCTGACGTTAGGCTCGCCGCCTGCTTCCTTCATCTTCATCAAGCCGTCCGCCTCCAGCACCGTCTCGCCGTCCACCGTAATCGTGAAATTCCCGTTCACTTGCGCGCTATCTATTACGGCCCCCGAGGTATGGTTCGCTTTCAGCACTTCCTTGAACGCATCGTAGCCTGCCGTGTTCGGCGTAAATGCAAACGCCGTCGCCGTAAATAGAGTCATGGCACCCACTGCCGCGCCGATCATAATCAATTTGTTTTTCTTTTTCATCGCTCACTCGCTCCTTTAAGGTTGTATGGCCTCTCTCTTGCCTACAACCTTAGTCTAAAGGAGGAGTCTAAAGCGCCTCGAAAGCAATTCGAAAATTTTTATAAAGTTTGGGGGACGGAGGGGAGCTATCCTTGTTCATGTAGTTCTATATGATTTTCACTAGCATACTGTTTGGTCCAATCACATAATACGTTGATTACAGGAATTAAACTCTCTCCATATTTAGTCATCGCATACTCTACTGTAGCTGGAACAGTGGAATAAACTTTTCTCGAAATAATATTGCTGCTCTCAAGCTCTCTAAGCTGTTCAGTAAGAATTTTCTGAGTGATATTCGGTATGGATTTTTTCAACTCCGTAAATCTTTTTCTTCCTTCAATGAGATACCAGAGAATCATTAACTTCCATTTCCCGCCTAATAAGTCTATAGTCAGGCCTAAAGAGCAGACAACTTTTTTTAATTTTCCCCAATCTAAATTCTCCTATCATAAGTAGTTACATTTTCGTAACTATAGCACAAAAATGTGCCGTATTGTGATCCCAAAACCTATACGTATAATAGTCTTTACGAAGCAAATACTAAATATGTGAGCGTTATTCGCATAATATGGGAGTGATTAAAATAACTTATCCAAGAGCATTTTCACACATAGGTTTATCCGTTACTAATGTTGATCAAGCGGTGAAATTTTATCAAAACGTTATGGGCTGGTATGTGGTGATGGAACCGTCAGAGGTAAAAGAGGAACACGATACAGCGATAGGGCAAATGTGTATCGACGTATTCGGCCAGGGATGGCAAACCTTCCGTATCGCACATATGGTAACATCCGATGGAATCGGAATAGAGCTATTTGAATTTCCTAATAGCGAAAGGCCAAAAGATAATTTTGAATACTGGAAGTCAGGAGTGTTCCACTTCTGTGTTCAGGATCCAGATATCGAAGGGTTGGTAAAGAAAATAGTAGAAAACGGCGGAAAGCAGAGGATGCCTATTAGAGAATATTATCCCAATGAAAAGCCTTATCGAATGTGCTATGTAGAAGATCCATTCGGCATCATATTCGAAGTATATAGCCATAGCTATGAAGTGACCTATTCTTCAGGAGCTTACTAATAAGAGAGAACCGTATCTTGGGATACGGTTCTCTGCTTTAGCGCTTAGCCATAGCCAAGCTACGCTCGTTGTGTCCATTACGTTAAGCATGGATGGGTTTGCGTGTGTGCTGCTATTTCGATTCCTAGATCGTGGGCGATCAGGCTATCCAAACTTGATAGCTATTCATGCGATAAGCCAGACTATTCTTGATCTGTCGTCAGTTCCGGAACTCCTTCGGTATGCGCCGCGCCACGCCGGTATCCATAGCGGCGCGAACGACACGGTCACGAATCCGTTCCACCACGGTCTGGTCGAACACGCTGGGAATAATGGAGTAGCTGCTCAGCTTGTCGTCAGGAATGACAGACGCGATCGCCTCCGCTGCCGCCAGCTTCATCTCTTCATTAATAGTGGACGCTCGGCAATCGAGCGCCGCCCGGAAGATGCCGGGGAAGCAGAGCACGTTGTTAATCTGATTCGGGTAATCCGAACGCCCCGTTGCCGCCACGGCGACGATATCGTCGATCTCGCCCGGCACGATCTCCGGCTTGGGATTGGCAAGCGCGAACACGATAGGGTTCGGTGCCATCTCCAATACGTCCTCTCGGGTCAGAAGGCCTCCCGCCGAGACGCCGATAAAGACGTCCGCCCCCTTCAACGCGTCCTTCAGCGTCCCTGTGCGGCGATTCGGATTGGCCGCGTTCGCGAACGCATTATGGACGTGATTGCCGTAATCCACTCCCCCGACAAGAATGCCGCCCTTATCGACGCCGATTAATTCCTTCACCCCGGCGGACATTAGAATATTGCTAATCGCAACGCCAGCTGCCCCGATCCCGCAGATGACCACAGTAGCTTCGGAGAGCGTCTTGCCCGCGACCTTCAGCGCGTTAATGAGACCGGCATATGCGACAACAGCCGTGCCGTGCTGATCGTCGTGGAATACCGGAATGTCGAGCTCCTCCCGCAGCCTCTGTTCAATCTCGAAGCAGCGCGGCGACGAAATATCCTCCAGGTTAATCCCCCCGAACGCCGGTGAGATTGCCTTCACCGTACGGACGATCTCCTCTGTATCCGTCGTATCGAGACAGATCGGGAACGCATCTACACCGGCAAACTGCTTGAACAGCATGGCTTTCCCTTCCATAACCGGCATGGCCGCCCTCGGTCCGATGTTGCCGAGGCCCAGCACGGCGGTACCATCGGAGACGACCGCTACAGTGTTGCGCTTGACGGTCAAGGAGAACGCCTTGTCCGGATTGTCCTGAATAGCGGCGCACACCCGGGCGACATCCGGCGTGTAGACGCGGGACAAATCATCCCGGTTCTGAATGGTCACCTTCGGCGTCACCTCGATCTTGCCCCCAAGGTGCAGCAGAAACGTGCGATCGGACGTGTTGACGATGCGAATGCCCGGTATTTTGCCGATAGCTTCCGTAATGAGCGACACGCCGGATGCGTCCGCGACGTTCACCGTCATGTCCCTGATACTGCTGTCGGGGCCAATATGGATGGTGTCAATGGCGATAATATCCCCGCCCAAGCTGGATACGATGTTGGCGACGAGCCCGAAGCTCATTCGTTCTCCGCTAATGTCGAGACGGATGATGACGCTGTTGCCGCCGCGATCTTGAATGTGATTCCCCATGAGTGTAGTCCTCCGTTTCTAAGGCGCGCTACATGCGCCTAACCATAAATCCACCATGAAACGCCTTGGGCTCGTAGCTGACAATGAAGCAGTTCGGATCGATGGCCAGCGCGTCCCTGTGCAATTGCTGGTGCCGCTTCCTCGGAAGCACAACGTTATGCACCCAGCGGCGCCCCTCCAAGCCGTCGCCCGCCCAGCGAGTTACGCCGTAGCCCTTAGCTCTGAGCTGATCCGCAAGCTCCCCGAATTCTTCCTTTGTCGTGATCTGCACGGTAATGTAGCCGAGCGCGAGCCTCTCCTCGATTTTTACCCCCAGCAATACGCCGGCGCCGTAGCTTAAGCAATAGATCAGCAGGTTCACAGGGTTGTCTAGATTGTCCAGCACAAGCTTAAAACCGATGACATAGATGCCGATCTCGACTGCGCTCATCATCGAAGCGATATACCGGAAGCCCTTCACCATCAGAATGAATCGTACAGAGAGCATGCTGACATACGTAATTTGCAAAGCCATGATCGATAAGATGACTGTCATCCCGCATCCCCTCGTTTCCCGGTAGGAACGTTACGCTTCAGCTCTGAATTCCACAACCGTGCGCCCGACATTCACACAGCATGGATCGTGAAAGCCATTGATTGCCTTATTGATGTCCTGCAGCGGAATGCGGTCCAGAACCAGCTCATCTAGCTGGAACTTGCCGTCCAGATAAAGCTGGGCAATGATCGGGAAATCGCGGAACGGATGAACGTCGCCATAAAAGCTGCCCTTCAGCACCTTGCCGACACGGTGGAAGCCGCCGGCAGGCAATGCCAGCTCCTTCTTGGGATTGAATGCGCCGACGACGACCGTCGTGCCGCCCTTGCGCGTGCCCTTCCATGCAGACTGGGCCGCCATCGTATTCCCAGAGCAATCGATCGCATAATGGACGCCAAAGCCGCCCGTCAGCTCCCTGAGCGCTTCCGCTGCGTCTACTTCACCGACGTTCACAACGTCGGTCGCCCCGAATGTGCGAGCAATCTCCAGGTTTTTGGCCTTCAGGTCGCAAGCGATGATGCGGCTCGCTCCCGCAATCCGCGCGCCTTGGATCGCGTTGACGCCGACGCCGCCGATGCCGAACACGGCTACTGTCGAGCCCGGCTTCACCTGCGCCGCTCGAACAGCCGCGCCGAAGCCAGTCGCGACGCCGCAGCCGATCAAGGAGGCTTGGGCCATCGGCATATCCTCCGGCATTTTCACACAGCTCATCTCCGGCACAACGGTATATTCCGCGAACGTGCTGAGCAATGAATTATGGTAGATGCCTAGCCCGTTCTGGCTCAGCCTCGATGTCCCGTCCAGCAGTGTGCCTGCAAACATGGGGCCGAAGGCCGATTCGCACAGATGGACTTGGCCGGTCTGGCAGAACTCACAGGTGCCGCAGAATGGCACCCAGCTAAGAGCGACCTTGTCACCCGGCTTCACCGTCTTGACGTTCGGACCGACCTCCATAACGATGCCGGCTCCTTCGTGGCCGAGAATGGTGGGAATCGGCGTCGTCTCGTCCTCTATCGCATTGAGGTCGCTATGGCAGACGCCAGTGGCCAGTATCTTCACGAGCACCTCTCCCGCTTTCGGGGGGGCCAGCTCCACCGTTTCAATGGACAGAGGTTGATGCGTTCCTCTCATTACCGCTGCAAGCATGTTCATTGTTCCGTTCCTCCCGCTTCTTAATGGGCAATCCAGATTGCCTTCATTCTCGTGTATGACGCCAAGCTGTGAATGGCATACTCCTTGCCCCAGCCGGATTGCTTGAAGCCGCCGAACGGGCTGGCGATGTCGTAGCAGCCGTAGCGATTGACGAATACCTGACCGGCGTCCAGCCGCTTCGCCACGCGATGCGCCCGCGCCACGTCGTTGGTCCATAATCCAGCCGCCAGACCGTAAATCGTGTCATTGGCGATTCGTACCGCCTCCTCTTCCGTATCGAAAGGAATGACGCACAGCACCGGACCGAAAATTTCCTCCTGCGCGATCTTCATGTCATTCGTAACGTCCGCGAAGATAGTGGGGCGAACGTAATACCCTTCTCCGTTCGTTCCCTCCATATCCCGATAGCCGCCTGCTGCCAGCCGGGCGCCTTGCTCCTTGCCGCTCTCGATGTAGCGGAGGATGCTCTCCATATGCGCCTTCGACGCCTGCGGACCTTGGTCGCTCGCGGGATCGAACGGATCGCCGAGCTTGTAGCCCTCGGCGTACTTCGCCAGCGCATCGACGACACGGTCGTAGATGGGACGCTCCACAAGCAATCGGGTAGGGGAGCTGCACTTCTCCGCCTTATGCGTGAACAGGCCGTAGAAGGAGCGCTCAATCGCCGCATCCAAATTCGGCGCGTCCGCAAAGATGATGTTCGGCGACTTGCCGCCAAGCTCCAGCGTGACCGCCTTCAGATTGGAATCCGCGGAATCGTGCACAAGCTTCTTCCCGACCTGCGTGCTGCCCGTGAAGGATACCTTATCCACATCGGGATGCGAGGATATGAACGAGCCGGTGCGACCTTCGCCCAGAATGAGGTTGATGACGCCCGGGGGCAGCAAGCCCGCTTCATGAATGATCTCGAATAGCCGGATCGCCGACAACGAGGTTACACTTGATGGCTTGAGCACGACCGTATTGCCCATTGCAAGCGCGGGCGTCAGCTTCATCGCAGCCATGTCGATTGGGAAATTCCATGGCACGATCAAGCCGCAGACACCGACGGGATCGCGAGTTGTGAAGCTCGTGAAGTTGCCTTCGACGGGATTGACCTCGCCGTAATATTTGTCTGTCCAGCCCGCGTAATAGTCGAAGAAATCGGCGGCTTCCGCCACGTCGTCATAGTACGCTTCCTTGTACAGCTTGCCGTTGTCCAGACTCTCCAGCGTCGCCAGCTCGTCTTGATGCTCGCGGATGAGCGCAGCGATGGCGTGCATCCTTCTGCCGCGCTCCTTGCGGGACATGTCCTTCCATTCCCCTGACTCGAACGCCGCTCTCGCAGCCTTAACCGCTGCGTCCACGTCGTCGCCGGACGCGCCAACGAATGAGCCAATGATGGTTCCATTCGCGGGATTAACCGTATCTATCGTCGTGCCGGACGAGCCGGCAATCCATTCGCCGTTAATATATAGCTTCTTCGTATCCTTCAGCCACTCGCGGGCCCACTCCAATCGTGGTGCTTTCATTCTCGTTCAACCCCTTTTTCGTAGATAGCGCGAATTTCTTCCCTAGACTTTTCCTTCAGCCATTGACTGACTTGTGTATACCCGTACTTCTCCTTGAGTGTGACGACAGCCGGAATGAACGTGTCCGACAGCTCCCGGCATCTGTTCTCGTCGGCTTCTATGCCCACCATGCATTTATCTATAAATAAAGTCGCCGCCTTCTCCAGCATGCCGATCATATCAAGCACATTGAACCCGGCGAAGCCTTCCCATACGTTCAAGTTCAATTCGCCATGCTCCAGCGATGCCTGAACGGCCCGGTCGAGGCCGCTGACCTGGAAGCAGCACTGGATAAGCGTCTCCGGCACAACCGGGTTAATCTTGCCGGGGAAAAACGACGATCCCGCCTGAACCGCCGGCAGCCGAAGCTCGCCGAAGCCCGCTTCCGGACCGGAGGACAGCAGCCGGAGATCCTTGGCCAGCTTAATCAGCACACCGGATAACAATTGCAGCTCCGAGGAGACGGCCGCCAGATCGTCCATGTTCTGTGCCGCGTCGTAGAGATTCTCCCGATGACGCAGCGGCAACTCCGTCACCGCCATCAGGGCGTCCAGAATGTTCTCTCGATAGACGACTGGAGCTCCCAGGCCCGAGCCAATTACTGTGCCTCCAAGGTTCACGGCATGCAGCTCCGCAATGGCATCAGCAAGATGCTTGGTCCTGCGCCTTAGCCCGGATGCGTAGCCGCCGAACATCGTGCCGAGCGTACCCGGCATCCCATCCTGCAGGCAGGTCCTCGTAATGGTCGGCACCTTCGCCAATTCTTCAGCTTTTTGTTCCAGCGCTTCAATAAGCCGCACCAGCGCCAAGTCCAGCTTCTCTCCGCTTCGAATGACCGCGATACGCAGAGCGGTATGGCAAACATCCGACGTGGATTGCGAAGCGTTCACATGATCGGTGGGATGTACCGGGGAGCTCCCGTTGAAGCTGCCGACAATCTCATTCGCAAGGCCAGCAATTACTTCGTTCATGTTCATGTTGCTGCCGATGCCCCCGCCGCCATGATAGGGATCGACGATAAATTGCTCGTTATAGCAGCCAGACCGAACTTCCTTGCAAGCCTGCTCGATGACTCGCGCTATCGCTCGTGGAAGCAATCCGGCGCGTTCGTTCGTTCTGGCCGCCGCTAGCTTCACCTCGGACATCGCCACGATGAAGCCGGGATAAGCCGCAAGCGTTCTGCCTGAGAAGCTCATATTCGTCGCGCTTCGGAACGTCTGAGCGCCATACAAGGCGTCATCCGGCAGCTCAACCCGCCCGAATGCGTCTTCTACGTACCGCACGATGATCTCTCCTTCAGTTCGCCAGTTTAGTCAGAATGCGTTCCATCGTAACCATGCCGACCCTGACATTGCTGTCATTGACAACGGGGTATTCGCGCACCTTATCCTCGACCATGCGATTGAATACGTCCTTCAGACCATCCTTCAATGCAACACTTTCTGATGAGGAAGCCGACTCCCATCCGCCTGAGGTATAGACGTCCGACACCTTCAAGAAGCCCATCTTGCGGTATACGTCCCTCTCGCCAATGAGCTGCCGGATGAAATCGTTGGCCGGATTCGTCAATATGTCGTAAGGCGAGGCGAATTGCACGACCTTGCCCGCCTGCATGACGATAATGCGATCCGCCAGCCGAAGCGCTTCATCGACGTCATGAGTAACGAATAGAATCGTCTTCTTCAGCAGCCGCTGAATGCGGTGAAGCTCATCCTGCAGACTCGTTCTCGTAATGGCATCGATCGCTCCGAACGGTTCGTCCATGAGCAAGATTTTGGGCCCGGCCGCCATGGCACGAGCGATACCGACTCGCTGCTGCTGGCCGCCCGACAATTGGCTCGGCCTGCGCTTCCGGTACGTCTTGGGATCCAGATGCACCATCTCCAGCAGCTCGTCAATCCGCTTGTCGATTGTCGCTTCGTCCCACTTCAGAAGCCTCGGCACGACCGCAATGTTGGCTTCAATTGTCATATGCGGGAAGAGGCCGTTCTGCTGAATGACGTAGCCAATTCCCCGGCGAAGCTGCTCCGTCTGCATGTCGCGAATGTCAGCCCCGTCGATCTCAATCGAGCCCGCCGTCGTATCGTAAAGCTTGTTCACCATTTTCAACAAAGTCGTTTTGCCACAGCCCGACGGACCAAGGAAAACGATAAACTCGCCTTCCCGGATGTCGAGCGAGACATCGTCCACCGCCCGGGAAGCAGTGTTCGGATACTGCTTCACTACGTTTTTGAACACGATGCTCATTCCGTCTCCCCCTTATGAGAAATTCAAGTCTAAATCATTGACAAGAGCGGACCGAAGACTCCAGTGAGCCTCGGTCCATGCGCCTTGAATGAATGGTTCTATTCCGTAATGAGTTTATTGTCAATCAGGAATTGTTTGGCCACATCTTCAATTTCCGCTTTCTCCGGACCGTCCACTTTCCAGTTCATCGTCTGCACGGCAGCGTCCGTCAACAGCGGGGCCAGCGCGTTCAGCTTTTCTTTGATAATAGGCTCAGCGTCCAGCTTCTCCTTGCGGATAAGCGGAGCGACGTTATATACCGGGAAAAATCCTACGTCGTCTTGGAGCAGCTGCAGACCCATGCCAGCGATTTGGCCGTCAGTGCCGACCGATACCGTCACGTCGGATTCGTTGCTCTCCAGCGGCTTGTAACGAAGGCTGTAGTCGATCTGGAATTGCTTCTTGAACGCGAAGCCGCCTTGGTCGGCGAATACCTTCTGCAGGCCCGGCAGACCGTCCTCGCGAACGTCGAATTCCTGCGGATAAGACAGCACCAGGTCCTTCGTGTGCTTCGCCAGATCGCTATAGGTCTTGATGCCGTATTTCTCAGCCGTTTCTTTCTTCATCGCGAAGCCATAGGTGGCATTCTCGGAAGCCGGTTCGAGCCATTCCAGATCCCATTGCTTGAAGCCTTCGCGCACCTTCTGCAGAGCGACCGCGGAGTCCTTCTCCGGCTCCTTCTGCTCCAGCATGACGCCAAGTCCCGTCCCCGTATATTCCGGGTAGAGGTCGAGGTCTCCCTTCTTAAGCGCTTCGAATGTCGGCGCCGTACCGCCAAGGCTAAGCTGCCGCTTAACGGAAATGCCCATATCTTCTAATATAAGCGCATACATTTCGCCAATGAGATGATTCTCCGTATTGTCCTTAGAGCCAACGGTCATCGTCAAGTCGGATTTGCTCTCTTTACTTTCGCTGCAAGCTGTAAGCGTTGTTGCCAGTACCATAGCCGCAATCAGAGATAGCCAGAAACGTTTTTTCATTGAAAATCTCTCCTTTTTAGTGCGAATAGTTTGTTTTGCGCTGCATGTAGCTGAATACAATTTCGCTCAGGATGGCGAGCAGTGCCACAGGTACCGCCCCGATCAGCAGGAAGCTCTTCGACATCATGCTGACTCCGTTAATAATATAGCTGCCAAGTCCTCCGCCGCCGATAAGAACAGCAAGCGTTGCGCTGGCGATGATCTCCACCGATGCGATCCGGATACCGGCCAGCATGACCGGCAGCGCCAGCGGGAGCTCGACCTTTATAATGGTCTGGAGAGGCGTCATGCCCATGCCCCGCGCCGCTTCCTTAATGGCGGGATTAATTTCCCGGAAAGCGACGTACGTATTGATCAGGATGGGCGGGCATGCCAGAATGGTAAGCGCCACCGCGGCCGGAGCGAACCCGACGCCGAGCAGCGGCATCGCAAGCGCCAGTACAGCCAGGCTGGGAATAACCCGTACAATATTGACCGCATTGATCACGTAGTTCGCTATCAATAATTTTCTCGAAATCCAGATTCCGAGCGGAATGCAGATCAGCATCGCTGCAATCATGGAGAAGGAGCTAAGCCAGATATGCATCTTCATATTGGCGAAGAATACAGGCGCATTCCCTTCGAAGTACTCGCGAATCTGATCCAGAACCTTCACGGCTCACACCTCCTTTAAGTCGTTCTCGGGCTGAGTATTTTTTCAATGACTCGGAACAAGAGATCAGCCCCGATCGCCAGAATGGCGATGGTCACCGTCCCAGCCACGATCTTTCCTGTGTGATCGTGATTCAAGCCTTGATAGATCAGTCTGCCGAGCCCCCCTGCCCCGATCCATGCCGCCACCGTTCCAATCGAGATAATGGATACAGTCGCTACCCGGATGCCCGCAATGACGACGGGTAAGGCGAGCGGAACTTCGATCTTGAACAGGATCTGAGCCTTGCTCATCCCCATGCCTTTCGCCGCTTCAATCATCATGGGATCAATCCCGTTCATCGCGGCGATGACGTTGCGCACGAGGATCATTTGCGCGTAAGCGACCAGTCCAACCGTTGCCGTCGTGACGCCAAGCCCCGTATAGGGAATCAGCGCCGCATACAGCGCCATGCTTGGAATCGTGTAGATAATGCCGAGCACGCTCGTTACGGGAGCTTGCAGCTTCTTATACTTGGTGATGAGGAAGCCGAGCGGCAAGGCAATGCAGAGCGCGATGAGCAGGGAGCTGAATGTCAGGGAGAGATGCTCCCAGAAGAAAGGCATCACTTTGTCGGGATTATCGATCAAATAGTTCATGTCGATTCACCCTCGTACCGTCCGACGGCCCCCATATCCAGTCCGGCGCCATTTCCAGGCTCTTGCGGAAGAAGGTCGATGCTCTCGATAATGCGGGAACGCCGTTGAATCGCGAATTTATTCATCTCTTCACCTCGCTGTCAGCTTTATGAGTTTCATTATGAACATTGTGCGGCGCCTTGCACAGACGGTCTGCTGCGCAATCATTTCGCAAAACGGTGTAAAAAAAATGGGCAATGAAACGGGTTTACGAATGCGCTTACATATGCTTAAAGACAAGAAAAAACCGGATCTTTGAGATCCGGCTTCATGCTTGTCTTGTTCTAGGGCTTCAACAGTCCTTGCTTCACGAGAAAATCCCGAGACGTCTTCGTAATGTCCTTCTGCAAAATATCGACCTTATACATAAGATCAAGCATGTTCTCCTGCGTAATGAGCGGCGTCAAACGCTCAATCGTCTCCCCAATATCCGGATATTGCGTCAGCGTCTTCTCCAGAATGACCGGCGCGGCCTCGTAAGGCGGGAACACGCTGTTGTCGTCCAGAAGCAGGACAAGGTTATTCCTCTGAATACGAGGATCGGAGGCCATGCCGACGGCCACGTCCACACGCCCGTCCTTGACGGCCTGCGGCAGCAGATCAGATTCGATCGCGACGACCTGGCTTACGGGAAGCTGAAAGTCGTAAACGTCCATCAGCCGCTCAAGCCCGTCCTCCCGCGTCAAATATTCGGCATTCGTAGCGAATTTCATCCCCGTATGCTGAGTGCGGATATATTCCGCCAAATCATTGATGCTGTAAATACGAAGCCGCTCGGAAATATCCTTGCGCATGAATAGCGCCCAGCTGCTGTTAAACGAGCTTCTGCTTAGCCATACGATGCCCTTGGCCGCATCCGTCTGGGCAACCTCTCGGAATGCCTCTTCGGATTCGTACAGCGGCTCGTTTTTATGATAGAAAATTCTGGCCGTTGTTGTATATTCCCAATACAGCTCCGCCACGCCCGCTTCCATGGCCGAACGAACCGCCTGGCTGTCCAGAAACACCATTTCGTTCACCTTATAGCCCTTGTCCCTGAGCAGAAGGGCGCTCATCTTCATGAGCAAATATTGCTCTGTCAGCGACTTCGAGCCGAGCGTAATCTCGCCTTTTGGTTCAGAGAGCTGCGGCTTTCCCTGCTTGTCCGGCGTTCCCCGCTCGTGTTGGTATATGAAGGCAAGCAGCACAAGCAGCGTCAACGCAGCCAACACAGCCGCAAGCTTCTTCATCGCTCAATCCTCTTCATCTTGTAAATCAGCGCATTGCGCGATATGCCAAGCAGCTCTGCCGCCCGGCTCTGATTGCCGCCTGTCTTCTCTAGCGCGTCGACAATCATACGTCCCTCCACTTCCTCCAGCACATCGTACAATCTTCCTTCCAGCTGAAGACCATCGACCGTTCTGGCGGAGTGACCCAGCAAGGAGGCCGGCAGATCCTCTGCATGAAGGGCGCCGTTCACCTTCAGCAAATGCATGCGTTCGATCACGTTCATCAGCTCGTTAATGTTGCCTAGCCAAGGCATCTCGACCAGCATGAGCATCAGCTCCTCCGAAATCTTCAGAGGCTTGCCATACTTCGCGTTCAGCTGCGCAAGCTTCTGCTCGACGAGCAGCGGGATATCCTCCTTGCGCTCTCTCAGCGGAGGAAGCTCCAGCTCCACCAGGTTGAGCATATAATAAAGATCGTCACGGAAGCGCCCTTCCTTCACAAGCTGCGGGAGCCTCTCGCGAGTCGAGGTGATAAGCCGCACATTGACTTCTCTTCGCTCCTGTGTATCGGCAGACAACAAGCTCTTATCCTTCAGCATACGATAGAGATGGGCTTGATTAAGCGGAGTGAGGCTCCCGATTTCGTCCAGGAACAGCGTGCCTCCTTCCGCCGCGAAAGCCTTGCCCGACCACCCGAACAGCTCGCGCTCCAGCATGCCCTCGGGCATGGAGTCGCAATTGACATGCAGAAACGGCTGATCCCGCCTTCCGCTATGATCGTGAATCCATTTCGCCAGCATCGTCTTACCGGCTCCGCTTTCCCCTAACAGAAGCACCGGCGCGTTGGTTGTCACGATCCGGTCCAGAATACCTTTGATCGCCTCCATCTTAGGGCTTCTAAACACGACCTCGCCGGACGCGTCGTCCTGAGAACGGTAAGCATCCATCACATGCTCTGCCAGCTTCTTCAAATCAAACGGCTTATTCCAATAATCCGAAGCGCCCCATTTCATGGCCAGCACGGCGTTCTCTACGTTGCCGTAAGCTGTCAGCATATAAACCTTGGTATCGGGAGACAGCTCCTTGGCCGTCTTCAATACCTCCAGACCCGTCATATCGGTCAGCATAAAATCCAAAATCATGACGCGTATGGAGTGCTGCTGAAGCTTTCGAATAGCTGCTTTGCCATCGTACGCCTCGTAAACGGTATAACCTTCCCGTCTTAGCTTCAGAGCGATATTCCTGCACAGCTTGATCTCGTCATCTACAATCAGGATACCAGGCACCGTCATACATTATCCCCCTTCGAGCCAATCGGGAACCGGCAGATCACCGTCGTTCCCTTATGCTTCTCACTGCGCATCTCCAGGCTGCCGCCGTGTTCTTTCATAATGTCGCGGGCAATGGACAAGCCAAGCCCGTTCCCCGTTTCTTTGGTCGAGAAAAAAGGATTGAACAGCCATTGCAGATGCTCCTCCGAAATGCCTTCCCCTTCATCCTCGATCTCTACGCTTACTTCTCCGTCCGACCTCCGGATTCGGATCTCAATCGTCCCTCCTCGGGGCATGGCTTCCATGCTGTTGACGAGAAGGTTCAGAATAACCTGAATCAGTTTGTTAGGCTTCCCGATAATATCAGGCACTTCCTCCGGGAAGCGGCACCGCACTTGGATGCCCAGCTCGTTAAACTTGATGCGGAGCAAATGCAGCACCCGCTTCAGCAGGTCGTCGAGCCGAACGAGCGAGTCAGCCTCTTTCTTCGTCTTCGCCAGCGTCAGAAATTCGTTGACGATGGATGTCATCCTAGCGATCTCGCTGTCAATGTCTTGCACGAGCGTCGGCACCCATTCGGAATCGGGATGAAGCTCAATCTCCTCCCGCAGCAGCTCCGAGGAGCTGGACAGCACGGCCAACGGATTCTTCAGCTCATGCGCAATGCCGGCCGTAATCTGTCCGATTAGCGCAAGCTGCTCGCTCTGCTTCACATGGGCTTCCAGCATCCGGATCTGGGACATGTCGTGAACGACTGCGAGCAGCCCGTCGTAGAAGGAAGCGATGACGACATTCAGGACGCGGGCCGCACCATTTCCGTCTGACCACGTGACCTCCCTCTCTCCGACGGAGGGCTCTGCCGTCAGAAACTCGAAGCCGGACAGCTCCGCCAGCCGCTTCCCTTCCCATACCGCTTCCGATAGGCCAAAGAGCTCGACCCACTTCCCGTTCACCCGGGTAATTTGTCCCGCCGCATCTAACGTAATGAGCGCATAGGGAATGCCCTCGATAATATCTTGCAGGAAGCGATGGCTTCGCTCCACCCGGTTGTTCATATCATGGAACGTCCGCAGAAGCTCGCCGAGCTCGTCCTTCCTCTTCATCATCGGCTCTGGCAGTGGCATCGGCGCCTTCTGGCTCTGAATGCGCTGGGCGAACTTCGTCACCTTGAGAATCGGAGCGACGATCTGCCTGCCCCCTACGAATATCAAGCAGCCGATCAGGGCAAAGATGCCGAGAAAGCTATACGTAAGCGCTTTCGATAGAGTCTGCACGGTAGAGAAGGCAACCTGCTCCGGAACTCCGAGAGCCAGTCCCCAATTCTCGCGCATCGTCTGGTACGTCATGACGCTGCGCGTGCCCCGGTACGCTTCCTCAACGGAGCCCGAATCGCCCTTCAGCAGCAGCTGAACGATTGGCTCGCTGGAGAAATCCCGATTCCAATCCTCATCGCTTGTAGAAGCGATCACCTTGCCTTCGTCGTCGATGATAAAGCTGAACCCTTCACGCGTCTCGCTAGTGCTTCTTAAGATGTTGGACAAGAAATTGCGGCTTAATTCCGCCACGAGCACACCTTGAAACTGGCGGTCGTCATAGAAGATGGGAATCGCTACGGTAACAGCCTCTTCCATTCGAATATTAGAGATGAGACCGGATACAACGTAGGTGTAGCTCCATCTGACATGCTCGAACTTTGGATATTCGAAGCTCCTATCCGCAAGCTCTGGCTGGAACGGCGCTTCGAACAGCATGCGCTTGCCCGTATCGAGGAAATAAATCGACTGGATGACGGTGCTTTTGGAGATGGCCTGCTTAGCCCGGGCATACATCGTCGACAGATTGAGCCTCTGCTGGTCTGGAAGGCCTGCCACAAGCAACAGCTGGGACACGACATCATTCATCTCGCTGTTCATCCGATTGACGATCAGCTCGGCCATAATCTCATTATTTTCGACAATATTGGCCTTCATGACGGTCTCCGAATAACGGACGATGCCTTGGTGGATCGCCACAATCGGCAGAATGAGAATCAGCATGACAACAAGGAGAAATTTTCGCGTCATTTTCATATCAGCATTGTACACCGCCCATCCCATGTCTACAATCGCTTCTTACATCGTTTTTGCTCTTTTAATTGTATCATTTTTCAACATGAGTGTTGCATTTTTGGGCACTCCCAAATCTATGCAAGCGCTTTCCGTTTTCCTATCATGAGAATAACACATCTATACTCTTTGGAGGCTTGAAACCAACAACTGGGAGGTCCCCCCGATGAAACATTTGAGGAGCAAAATTCTGCTTGGTTTCGCTGTTGTCCTTATCCTGCTAGCCATATCCGGAGCTTCAGCCGCAATCAGCATGGATATCGGAAAGAAGCAAGTTGATGAAATGGTGACACGGGACCTGGAGCTCATCACCGTCAGCGAGCAATTGTCCAAAAACGTATCGCAGCGCGTGGCGATTGTCCGCGGCTACGCCCTGCTCGGCGACAGCGCGCTTCTGCAAGATTTCAGAAGGTATACCGAAACAAGCAAAGCCTTGCAAAGGAAGCTGCTAGTGCTGCATCCATCCGAGGATGCGAAAAAGCTTGTCGCTCTCAACGATGAGTGGCGCGTGATGGTGGAAGGGGATGTATTCCCCGCGTATGCTTCCGGGAATATCGATAAAGCAATGGAAT
This sequence comes from Paenibacillus sp. PL2-23, assembly GCF_040834005.1. Classification (NCBI taxonomy): domain Bacteria; kingdom Bacillati; phylum Bacillota; class Bacilli; order Caryophanales; family Paenibacillaceae; genus Paenibacillus; species Paenibacillus sp. PL2-23. Next base: position 221,091 of record NZ_CP162129.1, on the reverse strand, counting down.
ACTTGAACACAAGGTCCGAGCCCGCAGCCATGGCGCTGATGACCGGCTTCGATCAATTAGCCTCCTCCGCATATGAGCAAATCAATACAAATAAACGATCGCTTATCCATAGCTTGGAAAGCAACCAATTCACCGTTTTGATTCTGACCGTCATCAGTATATTGACCGGAACGGTCACCGCCCTCTATCTGGCGAAGTCGATTGTTCGACCTATTATTCGCATCATTAACCGAATTCATTCCATCGCCAATGGCGATTTGAGAGGGGAGCCGATCATTGCTGAAACCAAGGACGAGATAGCCGGCTTGGCAGCCGCGATGAATGGCATGGTTGAAAACCTGCGGCGAATCGTGGGCAAAGTACATGAGAATGCCGGACACATCTCATCATCTTCCTATGAGCTGTCCGCAAGCGCCCGCTTAATGAACACGGCGACGGGAGAAATCGCTGCCTCCAGTCAAGAGATCGCCGCAGGCACCCGAAGGCAGACGGAAAGCATGAACGACAATGCTGTCGCCATGTCCGAGATAAGCATTGTCATTGGTCGAATTGCGGAAGCGACACAGGACGCTTCACAAGCTGCCATTGATGCTAAGGCAGAGGCTGAGCAAGGCTGCGAGGACATGCATTCTGCCATTGGGCAAATGGGCTCCATCCAAGACTCCATCAACCTAACCTGCAGCGCCATGAATCAACTAGGCGGAAAGCTCAGCAAGATCAATACGATACTGGCCATGCTGAACGAAATTTCGACGCAGACGAAGCTGCTGGCGTTGAACGCTTCCGTCGAGGCGGCTCGCGCGGGGGACACGGGGCGCGGCTTCTCCGTCGTGGCCGATGAGATGAAGAAGCTGTCCGACAAATCCGCGGACTCGTCGGAATCGATTGCCGAGCTGGTGAAGCTCATCCATACCGATTCTCGTTCGGTGCTGGAAGTATTGGAGCAAGGCGTACATGCGATTGAACGAGGTATGCAGCTCGTCGAACGCGCTGGTGAATCGTTTGATCGTATTAAGGCTGCCAATTCGAGCGTAGCCTCCGATATTCAAGAGATTGCATCCTCTGCGCAGCAGATGTCGGCAGGCTCCGAGCAGCTCGCCGCCTCGCTGGCCGAGCTGACAAGCATCGCCCAGCAATCGCTTCTTCGCTCCCTTCATGTCGCGGATACGACCGAGCATCAGATTGGCGCCATGGAGGAAATCACCGTCTCGTCCGGTAGTCTGAGCCGTATGTCTGTGGAGCTCAAGGATGCCATTAGCGCATTTAAGACATGATTCCTACTCTCATGTGTCCGCTCTCTCTGACATGAATCTGGCAATCACTTCTTCGATAAAGATAAAAAATACGGTACGCGTTTTTTCAAAGGGCAGCAGCTCCTCATTTTGAGTTGACTTTGTCAGGTAAAATAGATGGTCAGCTTCGAAGGTTAAGGAGCCATCGTACTCTTCCAAAATGAGCATAATAGCTGTTCCGCGTGATTTCGCTCGATGAAACAGGCTTTCAAAGGAATCAAATTTGCCCGTTACCGAAAAAACGATCAAAAGCGTTTCTTTATCCACCAGATTTTGTGCATACGATTGACTTTGGGTCACAAAAATACTTTTATCCGATAATGGGGCAAGCTTATATGAAAAATATTCCACGCAAAAAAAGGATGGACCGAGGCCGAATAAGACGATTTTATTGTATCTTTGGTACACTTCCATGAACTGATCAATCAGAGCGGGATTAAAGCTTTCTATAAAATGTTGAAGTCTCTCCAGCTCGCTGGATCTCTTCTTATTCCCGGAGGCGATGGCCTGGCCTCCAAAATATTGCTTATATTGCTTGAAATTTTCAAACCCTAGCTTTCTTACAAGCTTGGATATTTTAGATGGAGAGACATCGCAAAACTGGGCTGCTTCCAATATTTTTATGTTGTGATTTTGTTCAATAGCCTCAGCCATTTTGTTGTGAATCGAAAGCTCAGGCTTGCTTAGCTTACTTACACTTATATTTAACATATTCCCTCTTTTCTGAGCTCTCGGAATGGGTTGCTGCAGCGTTTCTATCCTTCATTTTAGGCTAGCGGGCATGATTGTCAAGATCATTCCAGTCGTTCGGGACCCATCAAAATCTAGAAATTTTCCGTTTTGAATCAAAATATACGCATTAAAAAGAAAATTTTCGTTGATTTCAAATTTTTTTGTGATAAGATGAGTGTGTGAACCAAGTATTGAGAAAGCAGGTGCAAGAATGAACAACGATATCAAAAACTTCTCAATGGATTTCTTCAGCCTCAAAGGTAAAGTTGCCATCATTACTGGAGGAAATTCAGGGCTGGGGCAAGGCTTTGCGCTTGCACTTGCGAAAGCGGGGGCGGACATCTTTGCCGTCAGCATAGCGGATGACCATGATGTCACGAAGCACTTGATCGAAGCAGAAAATGTGAAGTACCACCTTATGCTTGCTGACATTACAAAGGATGATGTCTGCAAAGAGGTTATTGAAGAATGCATCAGAATATATGGAAAAATAGATATTCTCATGAATAACGCCGGTATGTGTATCAATGAACCGGATGTCACCAAGTTTACACGAGTGCAATGGGACAAAATGATCTCGCTTAATTTAACAGCTTGCTTTGAATTATCACATGAAGCAGCTAAGTACATGATTCCGCAAAATAGCGGAAAGATCATTAATACGTGCTCCATGTTCTCCTACCTTGGAGGGCAATGGTCGCCAGCATACGCTGCCAGCAAGCATGGCTTGGCAGGCTTCACCAAAGCTTATTGTGATGAATTAGCACAATTTAATATACAAGTGAACGGGATTGCGCCTGGGTACTTTGCGACCGAGCTGACAACAGCGACAAGAGCTGACCAGGCAGCCAATCAACGAATCCTGGACCACATTCCGGCCAATCGATGGGGAAATGTTTCAGATTTGATGGGCGCCGTCGTATTTCTTGCTTCTGATGCTTCCAATTATATCAATGGCACCTTGATCAACGTGGATGGCGGCTACTTGGTAAGATAACTTCAGAATAAAGGGGAAATGAATCTCATGAACAACGAACAATTGCTAACAGAATTGCAGTCCATGCTTCCAGCAGAGCAAATCAACACAGATACGAAAGCGCTTTACGACGCAGCGGCAGATCGTTATAAAAAATATGCAAAAGCCAAAAAAGCGCTTGATGTCCCAGTCCCGATCGCCATTGTATATCCGTACACCACATTAGAAGTACAGTCCCTGTTGATGTTCTGCAATGAGCATAACATCAATGTGATTCCTAGAAGCGGCAAGACGGCCACAGAAGGCGGGCTTGAAAACTGGAAGGAAACCACCTTGGTTATTGATGGCTCCAAGATGAACAGCATTATCAAGATTGACCCCTATAATATGCAAGCGACCGTACAAGCCGGTGTGGTTCTGCAAACGTTAGAGGATGAATTGCGTAAAATCGGGTATACGACTGGGCATTCCCCACAGTCAAAGCCAGTTGCGCAATATGGCGGACTCCTGGCAACAAGAAGTATTGGCCAGTTCTCCACTCTGTACGGCGCCATTGAAGACATGGTGGTGGGACTGGAATGTGTATTTCCTAACGGACACATCTCCAGAATCAAAAATGTTCCGCGAAGAGCTGGCGGGCCGGATATTCGCCATATTGCAATCGGTAATGAAGGAACGCTGTGCTATATCACAGAAGTGACGGTGAAAATATTTAAATACTACCCTGAAAATAATGTGTTCCATGGCTATCTATTGAAAGATGTTGACACAGGCATCAACATTTTGAGGGAAGTCATTGTAAACGGCTTTAGGCCTTCGGTTGCGCGTGTCTATTCCGAAGAAGATGCACAGCAGCATTTTTCACACTTCTATAACAACAAATGTGTATTAATCTTCATGTCAGAAGGACCGCAAGGCATTGTGAAAGCAACTGTAGAAGCCATTGAAGCAGCCGTTGCTAAATTCCAGGATGGCGTCATCGAAAAGGTCGAGGACCACTTCATTGAGCAATGGTTCAGCCACTTGAATTGGACGCAGCAATCCATCGACAATGAATTCCAGAGAATGGTTGATCACAGCAAGCACGATGGTTTTACAACCGAGGTATCCGCTGACTGGGAGAACATTATTAAGATTTATCACAATGTGATGAACAGGGTAAAAAACGAGTTTGACCGGTTCGAAGATATCACCATGCTGGGCGGACACTCCTCGCATAGCTATATCAATGGAACCAATATGTACTTTGTATACAACTACAATATTAATTGCGCTCCGGAGGATGAGATGCGCATTTATCACCATCCCATCCATGCGATCATTATCGAAGAAACCTTGAAGCTTGGCGGCTCCATGTGCCATCACCATGGGATTGGCAAATATCGCACTCAATGGACACTAGAAGAGCATGGTTCGGCTTACTATATGCTGCAAAAGCTAAAGGAAGCGTTTGATCCGAACGGCATCATGAACTTTGGCACTATTTTCCCCCAAGAAGAAGGAATGAAATATATAACGGGGCAAAACTGAGGTGATTTTGTGAGCAAGTATGTAATGGGGATTGATAATGGCTCACAAAGTACAAAAGTAGCGATCTATGATCTAGAAGGCAATGAAGTGGCTTTCGGCTCCCATCAGCTACAGGAAACCTTATCTCCCGAACCCGGTGTCGTGATCCATCCTGATGATGATTTATGGGACAGTGTATATGGTGGCATTCAAAACTGTCTTGCTAATTTCACAGGCGATCCTAAGCACATTGCTGGAATTGGCTTGTGTACCATTAGATGCTGCCGTGTCTTGTTGAATGAAGAAGGCCATCTAGCTTATCCCGTGATAAGCTGGATGGACGTCAGGCTGAATAGGCCCTATGAGCATACGGATGAGCAAGTGAAGTTTGTCACGACAACCTCTGGTTATCTAGGCTTCAGACTGACAGGTGAAAGGAAGGATACGGCTGCCAATTATGAGGTTCACTGGCCATTAGACCGCACCACATTAGATTGGTCCCAGGACGATGAAGTGATAAGAGCCAATGGCTTGAGAAGAGACATGTTATTCGAGCTCGTCAAGCCGGGAGAGAAGCTTGGAACGCTGCGCCCGGAATGGGCTTCTGCTTGGGGATTACGTCATGACATACCCGTGGTAGCGACAGCCAATGATAAAGCTGTGGAGGTACTGGGCTCCGGAGTGAAGGACGAAGGCTCCATTATGATCTCGCTTGGAACCTTTATTTCCTCGATGCTGTTTAGACATGACTATTATGACCACGCTCGCCATTTCTTCCCTACGCTCGCCTGTATTCCATTTAAATATGTGTATGAATCCAATGGAATCCGGCGTGGGATGTGGACCGTAAGCTGGTTCAAGAAGCTTATTGGCGAAGAGCTTGTGACTCATGCGGAAGCGCTGCATATTTCGGAAGAGGAATATCTGAATAGGAAGGCACAAGATGTTCCTGTAGGCAGTGACGGTCTGATTACCATTCTTGACTGGCTGCCTTCGTCATCTGTCCCCTATAGAAAAGGCATCATGATCGGCTTCGACCAGCGGCATACCAAATACCACATCTACCGTTCCATCCTGGAAGCGATCTCCTTCAATATTAAAAATAATATGGATGATATGCTAGAGGAATTAGGTGTGAAGCTGAACGATTTGGTTGTCATTGGCGGGGGCTCTAAAAGCGATGTACTGATGCAAATCATTGCGGATCTCTTCGGATTGCCTGTGCATAGGCGCCAAAGCAGCAGCAGCGCGTGTCTTGGAGCAGCTATATGTGTATGTACGTATTTGTCGGTCTACAGGGACTTCTATGAGGCTGCCGATCGAATGGTCAAGACGGAACGAACCTTTATGCCCAACCACAAAAACCACGCATTCTATAATCAATTGAACAATACCATCGTGAAAAACGTTAGAGTGCATACCGATGAGATTTTAAAGCAGACATATCCTATATTTAAGTAGCGGATGGGACTAAGGATCCAAGATTTATAAGGGAAGCGTCGGAGGACATGGTTCAAGGTCTTCGACGCTTCTTCTTTCACTTTTCCAGCAGCCCCTCCATATCCGCAATCGGTACAGCCAGACCCGCCTCGATCATTTGGCCCTGATGCATGACATCGGCAGTGGCGAATACAACGGCGATGGCTTTGCCATTCCTGTTGATGACGGGAGAGCCGCTGTTGCCCTTATAGACCGGCGCATCAAGAGCCATGACTGGCGTCTCCCGGCCTTGGATGGGGACCAAGCCAATAATAGAGCCTTCGATGGCGATTTGTGTCAAATAAAGCGGATTGCCAATCACATAGATTGGTTCCTCCGGCTCCCACTTCCGCGGCTGGTCTCCCCGCTCGACTTCAATAAACGGCAGCCGCTGCTCCCCGATGTCCGCCTTCAATATCGCGATATCCAGATCGAGATCGCTGCTCGCCAGCTCCGCTGTATAGGTCTGACTTTGCTCCGGGAATTGCACGATGATATAGCCGCTGTCATCAATAACATGATAGTTGGTCACCATATAGCCGCCGCCGATGTGGAAGCCGGTGCCCTTGCTGCTCCCCGTGCTGACGGTCACAACCGCTTCTTTGTAGCCCTGGATATCGGCTTGGCTGGATAATTGCTTCGACCCGAACAAGAGAGGGATCGTCTTCATGTTGTAGATTTGCGGCCAGAAGGCCAATATATTGCCCACTAGAGCGGCCACAAGCAGGACGATAATCGACCTGCTGATCCACCTCCGCCCTTTGTCTGATGAACCTCCGTCGTCGTCCCCGTCCTCCTCCTCGTCCGGCTCAAAGTCCCACTCCTCGTCACCATACGGGTCGTCATTCCCATGCTCAGGCTCTTGCCCCTTGCTCCGATTCGAATGATGGTCCATGCGCGTCCCTCCCTACTGCCTAAAGCCGTTGAATCAGCGCTTCCAGCTCATCCACCAGTCCTTTGGCAAGCTCGAAATTCGTAGCCTCTAACGCTCGCTCTATGGCCATTTCGAGCGTTTTTTTCTGTTGCTCCATCTCCAAGTAGCCTTGATCAAAGTGGCTCGCATAGATCATCTCTCTAAACGCCGGCAAAGTCATTTTCCGTATGGTCTTGTCTTCAATCATGAGCACATAATCCATGCCGTTGACAACGGAATAGAAATCATGGGAAATCATAAGAATGGCGCCTTGATATTGTTCAATGGCTTTCTCCAGCGCTAATTGCGCGTAGGTGTCTAGATGGCTGGTCGGCTCATCCAGCAGCAGGACGTTAGCTTGACTGGCCGAAATCTTAGCCAGCTGCAGCAGATTTTTTTCGCCGCCGGATAGTGAGCCGATTCGTTGTTGAAGGACCTCTCCTTCAAAGCCGTAGCTGGACAGATACGCTTCAATCTCCTCGTAGGTTGGAAAGCCTGCATCGATAAATTCCTCAAATATCGTATAGGCGTCCTGCAGCATTTCCCCTTGAGACTGAGAGAGATAAGCCACCTTCGCATCGCTGCTGATCGTAATGGAGGGATGATTGTGATGGAAGACATCACGCAGCAAGGTTGTTTTCCCCGTGCCATTGGCTCCGATAATCGCGACTTTATCCGTCGATTGGATGTCGAAGCTAACCTTGTCCAGAAGCAGCTCATCAAAGCCAACGCTATACTCACGAACCCTTACAGCAGGAGCGTCCCTCACCTTATGATCCAGCTCAAAGCTGATACGGGGCTGCTTAATCTCAACAAAAGGCGCTTTAATCCGGCGCGCTTCCAGACGCTCTTGGAATCGAACTCTAGCCTTTAACGCTCGTCCTCTGGAGGCGTTGGAATTATAAGTGGCGACCACTCTGAGATGGTTGATAATCGTATCGTTACGATCCAGCTCCTCTTGCTCGGCAACTGCGATCTCCTGCAGCTCGACCTTGGCCTGAAGCAAGGAGAAGCTATATTCGATATATCGCCCATCGAACTCTTGAATCTCCGTGTTTTCAAGGTGTAAGATTTTGTTGAAGCAATGATTCAGCAGATAGCGGTTGTGCGTCACGACAAGCAGGGTGCCCTTGTACGAATTAATCAAGTCTTTGAGCGCATTGAGGTTGTCGAAGTCTAGAAATACATCCGGCTCGTCCATAATAATCATGTCGGGACGATGGAGCATTTCCTTCATCACTTGAACCAGCTTGAATTCCCCGCCGCTCAGATCAGCTGCCTTACAGTCTCTTCGCTTCATCAGGTTTGCCGCATTTAGGCCCTTATGAATCTTGTTCTCGTAGTCATCCCCGCCCATGGCATCCCAAGCGTCCAGAGCGAGCTGGTACTTCTCCAGCAGCGGCTCGATATCCGCTGAGGTTTCCATTTCTACGCAGATGGCTTGCATGTCCTGCTGAAGCTTGATAAAGGGCTCGCCTATATATTCGAAAACGGTGGTTTCGTTGGCGTAGTCCAGCTCCGGGAACTGACTCACGTATCCCATTGAGCAATCGGGGTCCAGCTCTATTGTCCCATCATAGAGATAACGTTCCGGGTCCCTCAATATATCGATTAACGTGCTTTTTCCGCTGCCGCTTGTTCCGATAAACGCGCAATGCTGCGCGTCTTCTAGCGTAAATGAAACGTTGTGATAGAGCTCCTTTTGCGGAAACGAGAAGGATAAGCTATCGACTTTTATCATAAGATTGACCTTTCTTTATCCCTGAGATAATGGCTATTATTAGATGTACGCAGAGCTTGCGCTTAACGCTGTTAGAGTAACACGCTTTACCACCAACATCAATCCCACCCTGTTAAGGAAAGGAATTTCTGCCATTATGGCTCAAATAAATGGAACTTCACCGATCGGACTAAGCGTCGTCCAGTGGCAGGATCTGATCGCCGGCTGCGCGCGGCATGCGGCAAGCACCCCGTACGAAAGCCATTACAGCGACGAGGTGCGCAGCCTGGTGCGCCCCAGCATGTCGGAGCTGACACCGGAGGAGGCCTGGCTGTTCGAGCTGAACGTGGGGCTGTTCCTGCTCCGCAAGCAAACGACCGAACGCCACTTAGGCTACTTCGCTCAGATGGCGGCAGCCGAGACGCTGGAGACCATCCAGGGGCAGCTCCAGAATGGCTTGCCTCCGGAGCTCGCGGTTCAGCAACAGGATCGGCTGCTGGAGACGGCTTCATACCTACGTGAATTTGCGCTTGCGAATCCAGGGGTTCCGCCCGCCTATCTGGACATTTACGTTGAGCTGTGGCTGATTCTGTTATCCTCCGCTGCGGACAGGCCTCGTCTCTTGAAGCTCTTAAAGGAGGAGCTCGCGCATTTAGCTGAGGGAGCCGCCAAGGCAAACACGCTCTTCCCGCTTGTCGCCCTCGCCTGGATGCGCTTCTGGCTGGGGGAGGATCAAGAGGCTTGGCGGCTGCTGCATGCCGCAGAGCGGCATGGACTGAAGCCCGGCCATGTATGTCGTCTCCTGCAGCTGCTGGAGGAGAACGGCGACTGGACCCGGCTGGCCGCTTGGCTAAGCCATTGCGGGAGCCTGCTAGCGGGGCGCAGCTCCGGCAGCCTGACGGAATATGGCCGCTTCTGGGAGGCTGTTGTCCAGCAGCTGCCGGAGGCGGAGGAGCAAATGTGGAGCGCAATCGCGAGCCTGCCTCCCTACTGCAGCAGTCTGTACGAGGAGAGCCTGATGCGCTATGGCCGCTACCGGGAGTGGATCGACTATCAGCTCAGCCAAGGCAGCGATCCGCTCGACTTTCGGGCCAAGGATTTGCAGCCCATTGAGAAGGAAGCGCCGGCAGCGCTGCTGCCCTTTTACCACCAAGGCGTGGAGAAATATGTGCTCTTAAGGAACCGCGACGGCTACAAGCGGGCGGTCAAGCTGCTCAAACGGCTGGCCAAGCTGTACAAGAAGCTGAAGCTTGAGCAGCGGTGGGAGGCTTATATCGAGACATTCGCCAGCCGCAACAGTCGGCTGCGGGCTCTGCAGGAGGAGCTTCGGAGGGGAGGATTGCTGTCATGACAACGACTACACGCTATCACCTGGATACCATCGCGGTTCGTATGGTGCTGACGTCGGCTGGCGACGCGTTGTTCTTCGCGGACCCGGACTCACTGCGGGAGTGGACCGGACTGCAGCTGAAGCACCGCCTGTTCGCTTGGCATGAGCCGTCCTTCTACGGCACAGAGCTGGAGCTCGTCCAGGTCGGGGAGGTCGAAGCCGTTGTGCTGCCTGCCGAAGAGGTCATAACCTTCTTCGCTTCGGGACAGCAGCTGGCGCATATGCAGTGGCAATGGGAGGACGATGCCGCGCGCTTGGCCGCTTTGGCGCCGCTCCTCGGCGAGTGCATGGAGAAAGGGCTGTACGCGCCCGACCTTGCCGCTTACCGGGGAGGCTCTCTGCGCTGGAGCTGGGACGCGGCGGCAATTGAAGCCACCCTCGGGCAGTCGCGCCGCGACGAATTGGAGCAGCTGCTGGGCAGCTGGAGCGATGAGGCGCGCGACGGGTTAATGGCGGCCTTCTCGGCGGCTGTAACGAGCCGCTTCTATGGCACGGAGCCGGACGAGGCGGAGCTGCGCCGGGAATTCCCGGCTTTGTTCGCCCGCGAGAACGCGGCGGCCGCAACGGTGGGACTCGACGACGAGACTTGGCTCGTGCAGATTGGCTGGAAGGCGGATGTGGCGCCGTTCCGTCCCCTGCTGCAGCTTATGGAGCCGTGGGAGGGCGACGAGTACTCCCGCTGGCGGCTGCGGCTTGTGCTGCAGGACAGAAGCGATCCCGCCAAGCTCCGCAGAGTGCGGCTCGGCGACGATGGCTCGGCGTCAGGCAAGTGGCCCGACGCTTGGACGGAAGCCGTCCGCAGCCGCTCGGCCGGCTGGCTGGAGCGGCTGCGGGCCAGCCTTCCGCATGCTCGGCTGTCGCGCGGCGAGGACGTGCTCGGCAAGCCGCTTGACGACGAGGCGGCCTGGCGCTTCCTGAACGAGGACAGCCGCCGGCTGCTCGAAGCCGGCTGGCAGGTGCTGCTGCCGGCATGGTGGGAGGCTGCCAGCCGCAAGAAGCCGAAGCTGCGCGCGGCGGTGCAGTCGGAGGAGGAGGCCAAGACCAAGCAACTAGGCCGCGGCAAGTCGTTATTCGGGCTGGAGGCGATACTGAGCTTCAACTGGCGCATCTCCATCGGAGACGCCGATCTGAACGAGGCGGAGTTCGACGAGCTGCTTGCGCGAGGGGAGCGGCTCGTCAAGTTCCGGGACCGCTGGATCGTGCTGGATCCGGCTTTAATCGCCCAGATCCGCCGTATGATGGAAGGCATGGACAAGAGCCAAGGGCTGAGCTTTCAGGATGTGCTGCAGCTGCATTTGCTCTCGCAGGGCAACGCGGAGGGCGGAGCTGACGGCGCGGGAACTGACGTCAGCGCGATGACAGCTGAGGCCTCTTCTCCCCGCGTAGAGCTTGAGGTTGAGCTAGATGCGCATTTGACGGGGCTGTTCGCCAAGATCAATCAGCAGAGCGAATGGCCTCGGATCGATCCCCCCGCCGGTCTGCGCGCCCAGCTGCGCAGCTACCAGCAGGACGGGTTCTCCTGGCTGGCTTTTCTCCGCCGCTTCGGGCTGGGAGCCTGTCTCGCCGATGACATGGGCCTCGGCAAGACGGTCCAGTTAATCGCCTACCTGCTGCACGCCAAGGAGCAGGCGGACGAGGACATGCGGCTCCCTTCGCTTATCGTCTGCCCTACGTCGGTACTGGGCAACTGGCAGAAGGAAATTTCCCGCTTCGCCCCATCGCTGCGGGTAGCTATGCATTACGGCTCCGGGCGCAAGAGCGGAGACGCGTTCCGGAAGCAGGCACGCAGCGTGGACGTCGTGCTGACCTCCTTCGCTACCGCCTCGCTCGACCAGGAGACGCTGGCCGCGTTCCAATGGGGCGCCGTCTGTCTGGACGAAGCGCAGAATATTAAAAACGCCGGGACCAAGCAGGCCGCGGCGGTCAAGAGCTTCCCGGCGCTCCATCGCATCGCGCTTACCGGGACGCCGATTGAGAATCGCCTGGCGGAGCTATGGTCGATCTATGATTTCACCGTGCCCACGTATCTGGGGTCCGCCAAGGCGTTCCAGGAGCGCTTCGCGGGCCCCATCGAGCGCGAGCAGGACGGGCGCCGCACGGCGGAATTAAAGCGGCTGGTGAAGCCTTTTATGCTGCGCCGCAAGAAGAAGGACCCCGCCATCCAGCTCGATCTGCCGGACAAAAACGAGATGAAAACCTATGTTCCGCTAACCTCCGAGCAGGCTGCCCTGTACGATAATTGCGTTAAGGAGCTGATGGAGAAGCTGAAGAAGCTTGACGGTATTCAGCGCAAAGGCGCAATACTTGGCGCGCTGACGCGGCTCAAGCAGGCATGCGACCATCCCGCTCTGCTGGATGAGGAGATGGAATTGGACGCGGAGGATGGCCCCCTGCCGACGGAGGCGATCGTCGCCCGCTCCTCCAAGCTGGAGAGGCTGCTGGCAATGGTGAAGGAGCTTCGCGAGTCAGACGAGCGCTGTCTCATCTTCACGCAATACATCGGCATGGGCCAGATGATTCAGGATGTGCTGCAGCGCGAGCTGGGCGAGCCCGTGCTGTACCTGAACGGCAGTACGCCGAAGACGCAGCGCGACCGGATGGTGGAGCGGTTCCAATCCCGCGACCTGCCGCCATCGGAGCAGCCGAACGTGTTCATCCTCTCGCTCAAGGCCGGCGGCGTCGGCCTGAACTTGACCGCGGCGAACCACGTCTTCCACTTCGACCGCTGGTGGAACCCCGCCGTCGAGAACCAGGCCACCGACCGCGCCTACCGCATGGGCCAGACGCGCGACGTACAGGTGCACAAATTCATCTCGCTCGGCACCCTCGAGGAACGCATCGACGAGATGCTGGACAACAAGCAGCAGCTCAGCAACAACGTCATCACCAGCTCCGAGAGCTGGATCACCGAGCTGTCCACGGATGCGCTGCGCGAGATGTTCTCGCTTCGGCGGGACTGGGCGGGGAGTTGAGAAAATATAGGGCTGGGCGGGATGTGTGCGAATTATTGCCGTACATGGAGTGCGTGCACCGAGCTGTCTGTGATGGTAAGATGAGAGGGCTATCCTTTTACGGGATAGCCCTCCATTACATTTAACATTCTCTAATTTTCTGGAAGCTATTAGAGTTCCAGCCCTGCAAGCCCCTTACGTTCTATTTCTGACAGGCGCTATAGGTGCTCCTGATCTTAGTTGCCTGTTTCCGGCATGATCCAGACAATCTCGCTGCAGCGAACGAAGAAGGTCGAATCCCTTTCTTGAATGACAACATGATCCGGTTTTGCGTCAGCTACCGTCCCGCTCACTGAGCCCCGAACCGTATCGAGAACCGCTCTTTTTCCGATCAGACTGCGTAAGGCTGCGTACACGTAAGGCTCAACGACAACGACCTGCATCGGCTGGTGCATGGTCTGCATGGGTTGCATGTGCTGATGCATTCCCATTGTCATCTGAGGCGTTGCAGATGCTGGAACCCTATTATTCAATGAAATCCCTCCATATAGGTTTATACAAAACCAATGTATGAATTCGCCCACAAAACGGTTCTTGTTTGAGCGGTTGAGTATTCCGGATCGCTATGCAACCAGAATACAGGCGGATTATTGAATACTAGTCAGCCTTTTTTTGATTACTTAGCCACAGCTACAGGTATCCAAATTTCGCTTCGGAAAGAAGACGAAGAGAACTCCTTGCTCTCATGCCACAGCATTTCCGGCCCACTGGCCAGCTCGTAACTCGCGGAGGGGAACCATTCCGAGTAGATGCGTCCCCAGACGTTCTGCAGCGTCTCCGGAAAGGGACCGACCGCTTCGAAGACCGCCCAGGTCGCTTCCGAAACCTCCAACTTCGCAAACCGCTCGGGGCATTCCCCGCTTGTCGTCGCTACCCCGATATAGTGATCTACGGAGCCCTTTTCCTCCATGCGTTCCTCCGAGAAATTCACCGAAGCCTGAATCATACCCCGTGGTTCCGTATCCGAAAGTGCTTTCAGCTTCGCAATGTCCTCCGGTGTTAAGCTCTTAGCCATGGATTCAATTTCCGCATTCACCCCTTGAAACTGGATGGGTACCCTTCTTGTGATCCCCACGATCCGAAAGGGTCCCTTCTCTACAATACGATAGTTCATCGCGCTTCCTCCCTGAACGGTTAATTGAAAGGTCATTCGAGGGTAGGCTTTAATAGACCCGGTCTGGGATTTTACCGAAGAGGGCGCGAATCCGTGCAAACCTTGAAAGGCTCTCGAGAACGCGTCAGCCGAGCTATAGCCGTATTTCACCGCGATATCCAGAATTCGCCCATTTCCCGCTTGAAGCTCGAACGCCGCTAACGTTAGTCGTCTTCGACGGATGTATTCCGACAACGTGATGCCTGCAAGAAACGAGAACATTCTTGAGAAATGGTACTCCGAACAGCAAGCAAACCTGGCTGCCTCCCTCACATCCATATCCCCGGCAAGATTCTCTTCAATATACTCCAATGCTCGATTCAGATTCGCCAGCCCACTCACTTTAACGACCTCCCTTCAGGTACAGAATATCAAGATTTCGCGCTGTGCATCCGACATCTCATGCACCGTTATGACGGGTACGGATTATAATAAGAAGCGACATCCCTCATTCAACATGCCTTGCTTCTTCAAAGTATTTTCTCCTAACGCAGAGATATGCTGGTCTTTCTCCTTTTTGTTCTACCAGCGACATCTCGAGCAGATCCTTAACAATTTTTCTGATTGTTGCTGCTGATTTTTCCAAGATTTCCGACAGATCCCCTATTGTTAATCCACTACTAGAATCAAAGAAATGATTTTGTGCCAAGACGAACATCATTTCTCTGTGGCCCTTTGGCATTTCACCTAACTGAGGATCGCCGTCTATTTTTCTAAGCGCCATATTTAACAAATGGTTCTTTTCTTTCAATTCAGCGTTCATCTGCTTAAGAGCCTCTATTACTATTTCTAAAAAGATATCAATAAAGCAGTTCATTTCCCCTCTACTTCTAATACTATTGGAAATTTCAAAAGCCTCAAGGTATTTCGTTTTATATTTGTTACAACCTCTTGATAAAGACAAGGTGGATATATTGCCCAAAATTCTTGCCAAATACATACTGCTAATAAATCTAGATGTTCTCCCATTCCCATCATAGAATGGATGAATAAATCCGAAGTAATAATGTCCTACTGCCACTTTGATGATATGGGGTATTTCAACATTGTCATTATTCATAAAATCCAACAATTTTTCTGTTAGTGCAATGATCTCTGATTCTGGTGTAATTCCCTGATGTATGACTTTTCCGCTTCCTGATTTCTTTAAAATATATGTGATATCCTTTCTGAAAATTTCTCCGTCGGGAAGCTCTTGCGAGTCAATTTCCCCTTGTGTAATATCATCATATATTGATCTAATATCCTTTGATGTTTTCGGATACTCAAAATGATCAAGTAGTCGGAAATATGATTTAATCATACTCTCGAATCTTTTTTTTGATTTCCTGTTAAATAGAACATCCTTGGTGCTTCTAACGATCTCCTCTCTATTACTTCTTATTCCTTCTAATTCGTTTGTGTTATACAACTCCTCCGAAATACATTCAATAATAAATTGTTTTTGTGCTACATTTGGAAGTGTCTTAAAGGTCGTTTCAAAATCCATTGAAATGCTATAAAGCTCGGTGATCATTTTTAGCATTCTGTTTGTGGGAACATAATATAATTCATAAAAATTGGTCTGGTCCATAGGTTTAATATGTAAGCCAAGCCTCATGGTTGAATAAAAGTTAAATCTCTCTTCATACACCCTATTAAATTCGCTAGCACTACTTTCATGGAATATTTTATACAGGTGTCTCATGTGATCACCACCAATTTAACATTTAACAAGATTTTTGCACATTAAACTGATGATGTCCATATCTATGTTAAAAAAATCATGCATTTTTAAACATAGAATCTATTTTGTTCTCTCTAGGCTAGCTCAACACTTTTATATTAGCCCCGCAAACACATCGTCCATTACCATTCTTTTTAATTTTCACTTCTCTCTTACATGAAGGGCAAACAACATTCATGCATGAACACCTCTATTTTTCAAAGTGTTAATAGCTTTAACTTGAATGTTAGTCGTTATACCCTTCAAAAAGCTTTTCTAAAAGCATCCTACTCGACAATTTCGTCATTTATGATACGGTTCTCCGCGCAGGTTGGGATCACACCGATTTCAAACGAGCGGGTGCGGTACATAAAGCTCTTCTAAGCTCACGATTTCCTCCGCTGTCAATTTGACCGATAACGCCGACACGGCATCCTCTAGATGGCTGATTCTGGTCGAACCGATAATCGGTGCTGTGACCTCCTCTTTTTGTAACAACCATGCCAGTGCAATTTCTGCGCGTGAAACTCCTCGATTAGCGGCAACCTCCGCAACTCTTCCCGCAATTTTACGATCAACCTCTTCCGTTTTTTCAAATAATGCCTTAGCTATATGGTCCTTCTCGGAACGTAAGGTCTGCTCATTCCACTCTCGGGTTAGCCGTCCTGCAGCCAAAGGCAGGTATGGCGTGACACCAACTCCCTCATCTTTGCAAAGGGGGAGCATTTCTCTTTCTTCTTCCCGATAGAGTAAGTTAAGTCTATTTTCCATGGAAACGAACCGTGTCCAACCATTGCTCACCGCAACATGCTGAGCTTTTGCGAACTGCCATGCTAACATGGAAGATGCTCCGATGTATCTGATCTTCCCCGCTTTCACTAAATCGTGAAGGGCCTCCATTGTCTCTTCGACCGGCGTATGAGGATCCCAACGATGAATCTGGTACAAATCAATGTAGTCCGTTCCGAGCCGACTTAGACTTTTATCAATTTCGGTCATGATCGCTTTACGAGAAAGCCCCATTGCATTTGGGCCTTGGCGCATCGGAACGAATACCTTGGTGGCAATGACGACTTCGTCACGACGAGCAAAGTCCTTTAATGCTTGCCCGACAATTTCTTCGCTTGTTCCGTCGGAATACATGTTGGCGGTACTAAAAAAATTAATTCCCAATTCAAGTGCCCTTTTAATAATCGGTCTGCTTTGCTCCTCATTCAGAGACCATGGGGCGTTGCCTCGTTCAGGTACTCCAAAACTCATGCAGCCAAGGCATATTTCCGAGACATCCAAACCGGAACGCCCAAGTTTCACATATTCCATTCCATGACACACTCCTTCATTAAATTAGTAAGACATTTCCTTGCAGCATCAGTGCAGGGCCTACTGATTATCTTGGTTGACGCATCAACCTAAACCCACTCTAACACCTTGTGGTTGACGTGTCAACAATGTTAAAATGGGCGTATGGACAAGAACGAACTGAACGAACAGGAAATGCAACTATGGGATATGTGGAAAGGTTCCTTCAAAAGAATCTTTGGTCGTGTTGTAAAGGACATGTCCGAACACACCGGACTATCTGAGGGTGACTTTGGAATTTTAGACCGGTTAGTCCAGTTTGGTAACGGCAAGCTTCGCCAACAGGAATTAGCAGACTCGATGGACTGGGATAAGAGCCGATTGTCACATCATCTAACACGCATGGAAAAACGGGGACTTGTTTTGAGGAAACCACTAGACACAGATCGTGGAGTTGAAGTCATCATTACATCTGCCGGAAACACAGCTTTGGATGAAGCTCATCCCATTGTTGCAAAGGCAATACGGAAGCATTTTCTAGAACAACTAGCCGACCAAGACGTGGAGTCAATTACTAGACTGGCAGAAAAAACAAAAACAGGACCTTCATCATCATATGAAGATCCATCCGCTTGACCGCCCCTTCCCCCAGCCACCGGAGGGGGTCTTTGCTTTCTGCAAACCAAGGCCCTCACCTAAAAAATTTGCGGTTACTTGTGATCGCTAAGCCAGAGGCAGTAGTTGATTACGGAAGCCAAGTCGAACATCTTACACAACATGTAGGCTTGGAATGAGAAATCCTCTATCGAGGCCTTTCAGAGATGAGCGACCGCGTTTAGATGTAGGATTTATCGCCAAATAGAATTTCCGTTTCGAATGCTCGAAAACTTATAAATTCTATTGTGGTAAAAAAGCCAGCTCCTAAAAAGAGACTCGCTACAAAAATGTGTGTATTTTGTCTAAACACTCATTGACGACTTCATTCGGGGCTTATCCGACGATATCCATTCGCCCAGCCCGCCAATCCAGATTTTTTATCTGATCGGTTAAAATGACCCCGTTAAACACCAAACCACTCGGGAGCAGCACTTCATACCCCCAGCCTCGGACTGTATGAGTGATTGGGCAAACCGAAACAAAACCCGTCGTTTCATTAAATGCTTTTGGCGACAGTACGATCGCAGACCTTCTCCCGGCTTGTTCTTGACCTGCTTGGGGATTAAAGTTTATCCATACTAGATCTCCTCGGTCTGCACTCATTCTAAAGCAATTCCTTCCCTTCTACACCGAAATCCATTTCGTCGTGGCGATTTTCCGGCTTGCATTGGGCCAACAATTCTTCTAATGTCGGCTTTTTCTTCTTGGGTATGACGATGAGCGAATGATCATCACCCACAACCAAGTCAACTTCCGACCCTTGGGTGACCGCAATCCTTTCGGCTATCTGGCTGGGAATACGAATGCCTAGACTGTTGCCCCACTTCTGTACAGTAGTCGACATGAAGAGTCCTCCCTCTTTTCGGTTCCTTTCGCTCATTTTATCACACCCCCAATGACATGTATACACAAGTATATACAACAAAGTTGAAAGTGATACCTTGGCGCTGTCAGTGAAGCTCAATCGGAATCTTCGTCGTAATGTTGGGCGATACCATAGGCCAATTCCTGAATTTGACGCTTCAGCTCCAGCGGCTCCCGAATGCGAATGGCTGTGCCGAACGTCATGAGATACATCGGAAGGTACTTGTTCATCGTCGAGACGTCGAGCAGAAACCGCGCCTCCCGATCGGTCCGTTCCGTCAAATAGTGGCGCATATGCCAGTGGCGGCAAACCGCGTTAAGCGTGTCGGGATCTCCCTCGATGCGGATGAGCGTAAGTGGTCCATCTGCCTCCCGTTCTCGTTCGGACTGGTCACGGAAATAGACGGACGCGGAGAAACGCTCCGGCTTTTCGAACCGTGCTTCAGTCAGCTCCAGCCACGCGATGCGGTCCACGCGGAACGTCCGCGCCGCCTGTGAACGATGGCAGAACCCGACAACGTACCATTCGTTGCGGTCGTAAGCCAGCCCGTACGGATCAACTTCTCGTCCGTCGTCCTGCTCCGTATTCGCGTTGCGATAGGTGATGCGAACCGTCAATCCGTCCTTCACCGCCTGCTCTAGGTCTCGTAACACCGGCACGACGGAAGGTAGACGTGACGGAGCAATCACATCCAAGCCATTTGACCCAAGAAACAGCTCGTGGCGCTGCTCTTCGCGCAGCCCATTCTCTACCTTCTTCAACGCGCTTTCCAGCTCCTCTGTATATGGATACCCAGCGCCTTGCGCAAATTTAAACGCATCCACAAGCGCCTTCACCTCTACAGAGTTGAAGAACAATGGCGTCTCCTTGAAGCTTTCCAGAATACGAATGCCTCCGTCATGGCCCGATTCCGCAACGACCGGCACACCGCTGGCGCATAATGCGTCGATATATCGGTACACGGTGCGAACGCTGATCTCCAAGCTATCCGCGATCTGTGTGGCGGTGAGCTTCCTTCCGCTTCTAAGTATCCAAAGCATTGAAAGCATGTTATCCCATTTCGCTATCGGAAGCCCCCTCCTTTTCTCAAGATTACTGAATGGCATTCATCAGCTCATAGAAATGTTTGGATTCCTGAGTCTTATTAAGACTATACCAAGCATCTAATGCTTGTGAAGAAAACACGCCTAGAGCTTTCAGGACATGTACAGAAAACTCCAATGGAGCTATTCCAGATGCAGTAATCAGATTTCCATCCGTAACAACAGACTCCATTCTGTAATACTCTTCACCCGTGTAAGTGGGACAGATCATTTTAAGGTATTCCAGATCATTGCTTGTATGCGGGCGTGCATTCAGCAATCCTGCCTGGGCAAGTGCCATTGTTGCGCCACAAATCGCTGCAACCAGTATACCCTCCTCTAAACACCTCTGAGCGGTTTTTAAGATGGGCTGATGAATGGGTTCTGTCCATGTATTTCCACCGGGTAAAATCAATGCATCTATGCTTTCCATGCTGCACTCATCCAGCTTCATGTCAGGTTGTATTTTCAATCCGCCCATTGTCGTTACAGGTGTCTTCTCCACTGCCACAGTAACTACTTTGGAGGGCGCCAGCCCCTTCTTATAATACCTTCCCGAGTTCAGTTCGGCCGTTAAGTAACCTATTTCCCAGTCTGCCATTGTGTCAAACACATAAAGATATACCGTATTCTTCATTTGCAATCTCTCCCTATTGTACGATTCATCAAGTGATCCCAACTATCCATCGGTAATTCATGATTGTCATCATTATAAAACAACTTCACTGACATCTACTGTCAGCGAAGTTGTTGAAGTTGGGGGTCGCATAATATGGGTAGACACTCAAAGTGGTGCGTTAATTATTATAAAATTCGGTTCATTTATGATACGGTTCAGTTCAAGTCCGTGGTAAAGCGTTTTGCATTCTTGGTTCTATACTCTTACTTTATTTGTTGCCTAGATTTTGGTAACACACTATAATTGAAAGAAAGGCAAATGTTAAGGAGAATATTAATGGCAAATTGGCATATTTTCTGTGAAGAATCAGGAGATAAAGGCATACCGTGGATACCTGGATCTTCCCATTTCTATATAGTAACTTCTGTGCTCGTTTTGGAACAAGATGTAAATTCGCTTGTAAACACTATTGATACTTATAAATATAAAGTGTTGAGAATGAAAGCTCCACTTGAGTGGAAAAAACTTTCATCAGCACAAAAGAAAGACGATAAAATTATTAGTAAATTCCTTCGTAGTATCGACAATCACGGTCCTAACTACATCGTATCCCAAGTGATATGTAACAAACATGAAACTAATGGTGCTGGGATGATAGACAGAACAAAATTCATGAATTATTTGTACGGATTAATGTTTAAACGATTATCCGTATTTCTTAAGTCAACCAATTCCAGAGCTCAATTATTTATTGACCGTAATACCGACACCCTAGCTCAAGAATCGTTGCGACAATATATTGCTAGCGTCTCCAGATATCAAACTGGGCAACACCCAAGACATTCAAAACCTAAGTGGATTAATCCTGAAACACATTCAATCCTCGGCTTATCCGATTTTATGTCTGGTGTTACGCTTCGCTCATTGACAGATTATCAAGATAATGTAAGCACTGCTTGTAAAGTATGTAATAAAGACTATGGTATTTATTCTTGTACCACATCAAATTTCTCATACTATAGAAGCTTCAAAAATGTTGTGGACTCTTGCTACTATCAATTTCCGAAATGGGATTGGAAAGGGCTACTTTATCATCCATACACAAACAAGGATAACTATAAGCACATATTCATACCACAATAAAAAAAAGTAGCCTATAGGCTACTTTAACTTTTTGTTCGAGGGCGGGAGGAGCCCACACTCTACTGAGTGCTGCCACAAGAAAGGAGCTCATCGCTCAATGTGACCTGCCGCCTAGATTAAATAATAAAGTTTACTGCTTAGAATGTCAAGCCTCGATCAGACGCGGGAGGAGCCCGTTCCCAACTGGGAACTGCCACATATTAAGGAGCTTGCGCTCAATGTGACCTGCCGCGTCCTTAGATATATCTTATGCAAAAGAACAAAAGATGATACACTTGAAAATAAATAGGAACGTTTGTTCTTATTATTGCATGTGCCTATGTGAAAGTCAACCCATTTTATAAAAGTACATCCTCTCAAATCACTGGGTTATTCCCCCCCTTTGAACTTCTAGTGTAGTTATCGCAATGGTTAACTCAACTTTCCGCTTTACCACTATTTGTGATACGGTTCCCCCCGATTGATCTTCACCGCCCGATAAATCTGCTCCACCAGCACCAGCCGCATCAACTGGTGCGGCAAGGTCATGCGCCCAAAGCTCAGCTTCTGCTGGGCGCGCTTCAAGACAACGGGAGCGAGCCCGTTGCTCCCGCCAATGACGAAAGCCACGTGGCTCCGCCCATATGTGGCTAACTTATCGAGCTGGTCCGCGAGATCCTCGCTGGACCAGAGCTCGCCCTCGATCGCGAGCGCGATGACGTGGGCGTCCGGCTTCAGCTGCGCCAGAAGCCGCTCCCCCTCTCGCTCGCGAACAATCATCTCCTCCGCCGGACTCATCGTCTCCGGCGCCTTCTCATCGGGCACTTCCGTGAGCGTAAGCTTCACGTAAGGCCCGAGACGCTTGGCATATTCCGCGATGCCAAGTACCAGGTACTTCTCCTTCAGCTTCCCTACGGTCGCAATCTGAATATGCATAGCCGACCCATCCTCTATCCTTCAGCCTAATCGTCGACTCTCTCCGACGACATGGCATGAAATCTTTTCATTCTTTGCTTTGATTTTCATTCGCGTATTTATTTTTATCATTCACGTTTGTTTCATTCAAGGTAGTTTCATTAACGTCTGTCTCATTCACGCCTGCTTCATTCACGCTTGTTTCATTCATATCTGTTTCTTTCACGTTCGTTTTATTCACGCTTGCTTCTTTCACGATTTCTTACACTCTTGCATCTTTTACGCTCGTATCATTCACAGCTGCTTCATTCACTCTTGCTTCATTCATGTTTTTCTTTCACGTTCATTTCATTCACTATTCTTTCTATCGCAACTCCTTCTCCCAAGCCCCGACCTCGCCCCATCCTCTAAACGACCAAAAACTCCGCCGCCGCGTCGCAGAAATCACATTTTCTCGGAGGGTCCCAGTCCGCGAACTGCGTCTCCTTCAGGTCGACCACATCCGGGGCGTCCTCATATTCGTCCACGAATCGTTCCAAAGCATGTTCAATACACGGTTTGCATACACAATACATATGGTTTCGCTTCCTATTCTACAGTTAGTTATAAGTCTTAACGTCTATGTCCAGAATAGCAGAAAATGTCGATGGCTGTGAACCTTTTTCCTCCTAGATTCTGGTTTCCCCTCAATCAGCTCGCTCCACACCTCGCCCAGCAGCGCTTCCTTGTTCTCATAATGTGTATAAAAAGGACCCCGATTATAATGGTCCGATCCACAATTTCCGTCATAGCACCTGAACCAAGCTTTTCTCCGCCATCCGCGACAGCAGCCCCCCAAGCCCCCACCCCCATCTCATCACAAAAAAAAGCCAGGAACAGCGCCCACAAGCGCCTTCCCGGCTTTTTGTTTTCCACAAGCCCTACTCCTCCGCTCCGGTCTCCCCAAGCTTCAGCTTCGTTGTCTGCTGCTTGCCGTCACGGTAATACGTCACGATAAGCTCGTCGCCTGCAGACTTGGCTTCGTACAGATACTTCCGCAGCTCCATCGTGCTGCCAATCCGCTTGTCATCCAGCTTCACGATGACGTCGTTGAATTGCAGGCCCGCATCCAGCGCCGGTCCAACAGCCTCCAGCACGATCACCCCCGACAGCACCTCGTCGGGCAGCTTAATGTCGCCAGCGGAGCCCTCCAGACCATCCTTATCCTCGGAGCGGTCCTTCTTGCCCTCTTCACCGTACAGCTCCTCCAGGTCCTGCTGCTCCCAATACTGCGCCAGATCCAGCGTATAGACGCCGAGATACGGACGAGGCACGAAGCCCTTCTCCATCAAGCTCTCCACGATGGGCATAGCGTTGTTGATCGGAATGGCGTAGCCGATGCTCTCCACGCCGAAGTCGGCAATCTTCATGCTGTTAATGCCGACCACACGGCCGTCGAGGTCGATCAGCGGCCCTCCGCTGTTGCCTTGGTTAATTGCGGCATCGACGCGTATGACCTCCTGCTCCCAGTCGATCACGCCGTTCTGATTCAGCGATACCGGCACCGTCTCCTTGATGACGCTGACCACGCCCATCGTAATGGATTCGCCCATGCCGAGCGGATTGCCGATCGCCATGACGAACTCAGCCGCCTGCAGCGCGGAGGAATCGCCGATCTCCGCAACCGTGTCGATCCCTTTGGCGTCAATCTCCAGCACCGCCAGATCCGTAATCTGATCCAGACCAACGACGCGCGCGTCCCGCACCTCGCCGGTGGTTAGCACGGTTTTCACCTTCTCGGCATTCGCCACGACATGGTAGTTCGTCACCACAAACGCCCTGCCGGCTTTCTTCTGTATAATAAAGCCCGAGCCAACGCCCGCTTCACGCAGCACGCCCGAGCCCTTCGCCCCTTCCTCCAGCAGCTCTCCGCCCAGGCCCAGCTCGAAGGTCTGCTCGTTGATAACGCTGACCACGGCCGGCCTCACCTTCGCCGTCGCATTGATCGTCCGCTCCGATGGATCGGCCGACACTGCCGCATTCCCCGGCGCTTTGCCGCCGCCGCCGCCCAAGTCCAGGCCAAAGCCGCCCATGAACAGTCCGAACAACACGGTGGCCGCTATCGCGCTCGTGAAGGAAGACACGAGGGCGATCCTCAGGCTGGACCACCTGCGGTCTCCGCTGAAGGAGGACATCCGGCTGCCGTCTTCACGCCGGCTCTTGCGTACCGTTCGTCTCGATACCTTCGTCGAATAAAAATCGTCATCGAAAATGCTCATCGGAAACGCTCCTCTCCTTGCTGCGGAACTTAGGCTACATTCATCATCTAGGAATGTTTTCGGAAGAATTGACTACAATAATAATAGATTCAAAGCCAAAGGAGCGATATTTCTGATGAAATCCAATGCCAAGCCCTCTCCCGTCTGGGAGCACGTTCAGCTAGCCGCCAAGCTCGCCGATCTGAAGGATGACCACTATCGCACCGTGCTAACGCTGAGCGCCATGCTGGAGCTGTTCGTAGACAAGGGCATCATCACTCGCGAGGAGCTTGCGGCCAAGGCCGAAGCGCTTGACGAGCAGCTGGAATCTCTTATTTCCGCCTCACTTCATCCCATGGCGTAGGCCGATCATAGAACGTCTTGCGAAGCGGAAACTCATCCTGCTTATAAAATATTCCGTGATTCTCCAATATAGAATTGACGGTTAGCATAGCCAGGTCCATCTGATTATGGTCCAGGCTGAGATGAGCCAGATACACCCGCTTCGTGCGGTCCGTCATCAGCTCGATCAGCGCCTCGCCCGCCGCCACGTTGGACAGATGGCCTACATCGCTCAGGATGCGGCGCTTGATGTTCCAGGGATAACGCCCCATGCGAAGCATCTCCGTATCGTGATTGGATTCAAGCACCAGCACGTCGGAGTCGATAATCTGCCGCTTGACCCTCTCGCTTACATAACCAAGGTCCGTTGCCAGACTCAGCTTCTCGCCATGCTCCTCGAACGTGTAGCCTACCGGCTCGGCGGCATCATGCGAGATGGGGTACGACTGCACGCGCAGCGGACCGAAGTCCATACTCTCTCCCGTCTCCATCACAACCCGCTTCTCTGCCTCTATGTTACCGACATGCCGTTCCATCGCCGCCCATGTCGCTTCATTCGCGTAGATCGGAAGCTCGTACTTTCTCGCGAAAGCGCCAAGTCCCTTAATATGATCGGAATGCTCATGCGTGACGAACAGTCCGTCCAGCTCATGACCGGCGACGCCTCGCTCGCGCATCAGCTCCTCCAGTTTTTTGGCGCTTAAGCCCGCATCCACCATTACCGTCTTCTCGGTGCCCTGCACGATCGTCGCGTTGCCTGTCGACCCGCTGGCCAATACCGTAAATCGAAGTCCCAAAACGTCCAGTCCTCTCCCGCTTGCCACGCTGTACTTGCTATCCCCATTGTACCTCTGCAGAGCGCAAATTGCCTCTGTTGTTTTCTGCCTGCTGGTCCAGCATTGGACCAATGCTGTCCTGACCAGGCCAGCCTCTTCCTCTTCTATGCTTCCATTCCATCACTCTAGCACTCTACTCGCCGACCGGCACCCCGGACGGACCAACAGTCAGCTGGTCGCTGCTGCCGTCCGTCGCCACCTCGCCGCTGATGGCATGAACGTAGAACACCTCGCCATCCTCCAGCATAACGCGCCAGGAGGGCGCGGACACCTGCTCCTCGGAGTCGAAGATTTGTCCGTGATAGCCCAGCTGAATATCCGTAATCACGGAGCCTGGCTCCAGATACGTCTCAATCAAGGAGGCGACGACCTTCGCCGCCGGAATGACCTGCTGCTCCTCGCCGAGCTTAATGTCGTCGACACGATCCTGCCTGAAGCCTGTAATTTTCAAATTGCTGATGTACAGCTCCAGCTTCACGTTGAACATCGGCCGTCCCTCCACCATCCGGTGGAAGACAGCGACACTCTCCGAGCTGCTGTGAAGATCGAACGTATACGACGCGATATCCGGAATTTGCTCCTCCAGCCCCCGAATCAGCTCCGTCTTGGAGAAGATCAGCGCGCTGTCCACCGGCTTCTCCAGCAGCGCAGGCTTCTCCAGCTTGCGGCTGTCCGCCTTGAGCAGATACGACAGATCGCTGAGCTTGGGCGTGCTGACGGGCAGATTCGTATTCGCCGAGATCGATATTCTCTTCTGGTTCATCAGCTGCACCTTGTCCGGCGGCAGCTCCGCAGAATTAACATTGGCATTCAGCTGCTCCCGAATGTCGACCCACAGCTGATAGCCAAGCAGCACGTTCAGCATGAGGAACGAGATGATCAATACGCTTTTGGCTCTGCCCCAATCCACCCCAACACACCTCCCTCATCGCTGTTCATCAGCCCTTTACTCCAGCGCTGACCCGTTCTGCGTCCGATTGTCCGCCGGTCCTTCGTCAAGCGCTGACGCTTCCTCATCCACTGCTTGCTCCTGCTTCGCGTCGTCCGTCCACGCCACGATCGACTCCTGCTGCCTATAGGGGTCGGCATCCTCCCTGACATCATTCCCGCTCCCCGTTCCCGAGACTGCGGGAGGCTGCGGCACATCGCCTTGCGGATCGCCACCGCTTCCAGCCCAGGAAGCCGCTGTCTCCCTATCCTGCTCCGCTATGGCCGCTGCTTGCCGCCCGCCGAGCCCGGCAGCAGCAGCCGCAATGCCAGCTTGGCCGCCCCTCCCCGTATCTCCCGCTTCCTCCGTCTGCTGGGTCCGCTCTGTCGCCGCCGGCAGCTCCGGCGGAGGCTCATAGCCTGCCGGGTACGCCTCCAGCAGCACCTCCTCTGTGCCGCCGGCAAGCCGAACGACCCAGACCGGCACGAACATCATCCGAGCATTCTCCAGCAGGACGGACTTCAGCGCCGGGAACAGCGCGGTCACCTCGCCGCGGCGCGGATACCGCTCCAGCATCTCCTCCAGCGTCCTGCCGCCCTGCAGCCAGCGCGGCGTCCTGGACTCCGTGCGGGAGCCGAGCGTAATGAGCGAGCGCGCATATTCCGTCACGACGCCCTTCTGCAGCGTCAGCCTCATATACCCGTATTGGAACACCGTGGAATCGACCACGGGGTATTGCTCGATATATTTTCGGAAGGTGACATGCTTCTGCTCATCCTCAGGCGTCGCGCTCATGAGCCGGTACGTGCCGTCCCAGCCCCCGTGCTGATTGATGAAATCGACCGATGCGTACACATTCTCGCTTAGCGGCGTATTGCCGCTGGTCGTTGCGGCCGGGTTCGTGTAGTTAATCCACATACCGCCCTGCTCCACCTTCAGTCCCCGCTTGCCGTCCGTGTAGATCTGCGAGCCGCTCCGGTCCACGAACGCCCGCGTTGTACTGGAGTCGAAGAACAGGCTTCGCTGCATCTGCTCCGGCGTATACGTCTCGAACGGGAAGATCATCTCCGTCGCCATGAACGGCTCGGCCGGGATATACAACCCGTCTGCGGTCATCCGGTATTCCGGCAGATGCTCGCCGAAGCCGACATAGTCCTGAACATCGCGCACCGTCAGATCGGCCCGCACCGACTCGTACACCACGTCCTCCTCGCTGCTGAAGAAGAACGTCCGGATCTCCTCCGTTCCCTCCGTCTTCAGAATCCAGATGTTGTCGATCTTCTCATTCAGGAACAGGAGATCGCCCTCCAGCTTCAGCAGCTTCTGCAGCAGCTCAATGGAGATCCCCTCGGCAAAACGAAGCTCAATCCCCATGTCGTTCTTACGTACCTCGTCCCAATTCAGAATCGCCGCCGTGCTGCGCTGGAAGCCCTTGAACTCCCGGCCGACGATACGCTGATTCAGGATCATTTCGTAGAACTGCGTGCCGGGATAGATAACCGTGTGCTTGTCCCCGCCTTTGTGAAGAATAAGCTCATCGGGAAAAATAACGCCCTCCACGCTCGACGCCGTCCCCAGCGGCTCTGCGTTCACGTAGTTCTGCTCGCTTCGCACCGCCGCGCCGAGACCGGGCATGCTGTACGCCAGCAAGTAGCTCTGCAGCAGGCTGAGGGCAACCATCACAATGAGAATGCCCGTCTTCGCCTTCTCCATCATTACGCCTCGCCCCCTTCCTGCAGCAGCGGCAGCGTGAACGACACGGTGGTGCCTTCATTCAGCTCGGAATGCAGCGCGATTGTGCCGCCGTGCGCCTTCACGATTTCCCGGGCAATCGACAGGCCCAGACCCGTCCCGCCCATATTGCGCGAGCGTGCCTTGTCCACCCGGTAGAATCGGTCGAAGATGCGCGTCAGGTCCTTCTTCGGAATGCCGATGCCGGTATCCTTGACGCTAATCTCCAGCAGGCTTCCGTCTCCCGCCTTGCGAGCGGCGATTTGTATCGTGCCGCCGTCCAGCGTATATTTGATCGCGTTGGAGATCAGATTATCCAGTACCTGATCAATCTGGTCGCGGTCCAGCCAAGCTTTCTTCAGCCCGCGCTCCACCTGTACGGTCGCGCCAATCGACTTCTGCCGCAGCTGGAATGAGAACCGGTCCGCCACCTCGTCCAGCATCTCGTGGATTTGCGTCTGGCGGCGGCGCAGCGGCGCCTGGTTGGAGTCCAAGCGCGACAGATGAAGCAGGTCCGTGACCAGCCGAATCATCCGCTCCGTCTCGTTGCTGATAACCCCCACGAACCGCTCCGCCAGCTCACGCTCCTCCAGCGCTCCATCACCAAGCGCCTCTGCGTAGCTCTTGATCGTGGTGAGCGGCGTGCGCAGCTCATGGGAGACGTTCGCGACGAATTGCCGGCGCGACTGCTCCAGCTTCTCCTGCTCGGTGAAGTCCTGCAGCACCGCTATCGTGCCCGTCATGCCCTTACCTCTGCGGTGAATCGGCGTGAAGGTGACGCGCAGCAGGCTGCCCTCATGCTCCGCGCCTCGCAGCGCGGGATCAGTCGGCTCCCGCTTGATCAGGAGGGTGCGCCCGCGACCCGTCTGCAGCTCCGCCATCTTCTCCGGCGAGAGCTCCAGCAGCTCCGACAGCTTCACATCCTGGAAGGTCTCCGCGTCCAGCAGCTCCAGCGCGCGCCGGTTCCAGACGATGATGACGCCTCGCTCATCCGCCGCTACCACTCCGTCGCTCATATTGGAGAGCACCGACACCAGCTTCTCGTTCTCCTCCTCATTCGCGGACAACGCTTCCTTCAGCCGGATCGTCATCTCGTTGAACGCCATACTGAGCCGTCCAATCTCGTCATCCCCCAGCACGGGCGCCTTCAGATCGAACCGCCCATCCGCAACCGCCTCCGCCTGCCGGGTCAGCCCTTGAATGGGATTCGTAATCGTATGCGCCAGCAGAATGCCCAGCACGCCGGTCAGACCAAGCGCGATCAGCGTCCCCGAGAAAAAAATCTGGTTGACCCGGTTCACCGTCTCATACAGGTCCGTCATGGAGGCGACCACATAGACAGCGCCGACAACCTTCTCGTTATAGGTAACGGGCAAAGCGATCATCTTCTTGCGCGTATTGTCCTCGTCAATAATTTCCTCTTCGTTATCGGGAATGTTCTGCAGCGCCCGGCTGACCGCCAGCGACTTGTTCTTCTGCCCAATGTAGCTCTGATGCACCTGCAGCGATGTCGCGACAACCGTGCCGTTGGCGTCGAGCACCTGCACCTCTGCGCCGCTGATGCTGAATAGATTACGCACCACGAGATTCAGATCCTCCGTCGTGTTGACGGCAGAATCGTCGCCCGCTTCCAGCTTCGGCAGCAGACTGGGCGCGGAGAACTGGGCCAGCATGCCGGCCTGCTCCTTCAGATTGTTGGTGAAGCTTGTAATGAGCGAGTTCTTCACCGTGCTGATGAAGTACACGCCGATCAGCTGCATCGCCACGAGAATGAGCAGCAAATATATAATGACAAGCTTCACCTGAATGGTGCGGAAGAAGTTCCTTCCCTTCATCCGTAACCGAAGCCTCCCGACTTCGCATTGCGCATCATGTAGCCAAGTCCGCGCCGCGTCATTATGTATTCCGGCCGACTGGGATCATCCTCGATCTTCTCCCGCAGGCGGCGGATCGTCACGTCCACCGTACGCACATCGCCAAAATATTCAAAGCCCCACACCGCCTGCAGCAGATGCTCCCGCGTCATCACCTTGCCGCTGTTGCGCGCCATATAATGGACCAGCTCGAACTCCCGATGCGTCAGGTCCAGCGGCTCGCCATTCTTGTACACGACATACATGTTCGTGTCGATGAACAGATTGAACAGGCGCAGCCCCTGCTGCTCCTGCTCCTGAGGCGCCCCGCCATCCGCGCCATCAGCTTGTCCGCTCTTATTCTGGCGGCGGAGATGCGCCTTCACCCGGGCGAGCAGCTCGCGGGTGCTGAACGGCTTCGTGACGTAATCGTCAGCGCCCAGCTCCAGGCCAAGCACCTTGTCAATTTCCGTATCCTTGGCCGTCAGCATAATGATCGGCATATGCAGCTTCGTCCGCACCTCGCGGCAGACGTCCATGCCGTCCTTCACCGGCAGCATAAGATCCAGAAGAATGAGGTCCGGCTGCTCCTCGAAGGCCAGACGGACCGCCTCTCCGCCATCGAAGGCGCAGATCACCTGATGACCTTCCTTCTCCAGATTGAACTTCAATATATCCGCGATCGGTTGTTCGTCGTCGACCACCAGTATTTTCCCGTGCATCGTTCCACCGCCCGTCGATTATGCTAAGTCATGTCCCTATTTTAACATACTGCGATGTTGGCTACACAGTGAAACTTCCCTCATTCTGGCTGGCCACAATAAGAAGAGGACCCATGATGATGATCATGGGTCCCGCCAATGAACCTACTGCATCGGCATCCAAGCAACCTTCCAAATGCCGTCCCCGCTCCGGAGCAATTGGAAGCCGTACTCCTCTTCGGAGACAGCCTGCCCGCTTCGATCGCCAACCTTCACAGGCGTTATTCGAATCAGGGCGTGGTCCTTGTCGCTTAGCTCTAACTCCTCTGTCAGACGATACCCCATTCTCAGCTTCGCCCACTTCTGCCAGATCCGCTCCAACTCCGCTTCATAACGCGGAATGTCTTCCTTATACGTCGCATAGTCGGGAACACCATGCCCGGGATCGTCCATGTACAACGCATATAACGTCTCAAAATCGCCTTTCTCCTCTGCCTGTACATAATACCGAAAGATCTCAATGGGCGACAGTCCCCGCAGTCTCTTCGGATCACGGTCTGCCGCGAACGCCTCATAATTCGCCATCTCTGCGGATGTCATCTGCCAGCGCTCCTGCATGGCCGAGGATAATAGTCGCAGCATCTCGCTCTCCGCCAGGAACGGATTCGGCACAAAGTCCCGCGCATCCATATACCCGTTCAAGCCCCCTGGCGCAGATATCCGATATTGTCCGTTGCTCAGCTTCTCCTCCACCATTACCACATTGAAGAGGGAAAGCTCCTCCGTGCTGCCATCCTCATTGAACACCATCGCTCCCTGGCGGAGGATACCTTCCTTCGCCAGATCGGGATGCCAAGGGTCCAGCTCTGCCTTCTCTACCCACATCTCGCCTCCAAATGGTTGATCATAGGTTACGATGTCTATACTGACCCAATTCTCATACTCCTTCATTACACGAACAACCTTGCCAGGCTCTAGCCTGTATGGAGGCCATTCATTACCCCCAGGGTGAGATCGGATCGATATAGGCTGACCAATCAGCATCACATAAGGCTCTATCGTTGTAACCGACCGATCTTCTGAATCCGCTGTGAGATACCACTCGTTGATCCATCCTGACTCCCCGTCCCGCTCTACGCGTGCGAAGCCGGCCTTGATCTCCATGACCTCAAGCTTCATGCCTGGCTGTACCGTAAACACGGGCTCATTCATGGGAAAATAATCTGGCTCCTCATATGCTTCTGCCGCTCCTTTCACATAATGCCGTTCGCTGGTGAGCTGTGGGCCCTCCGTCGGCGTCGGAGCAGGGGTAGGCTCCGGCTTCTCCGTTACCACAGCATGCACTGGCTCCTTCTCCAACCGCCATATAAGCTGAGTATTTATAAGAATGGCAAGCACAACAACCACAGCCACAGCTGATCCTAGCCACCTATAAACCCCGAAATGTCCCCTTCCGCTCCCGCCGCTTCGTCCGCGCATCATAATCTTCTGCATATGCTCCTCCGTGAATGAAGGCTCGCGGAAGGGTCCTTGCTTCAAACGTTTATACCACTCCGGTCTAGGCTCGCTCATACGCGTCTCCTCCTTCCCAAGCCTCAGCGGCTTTGCGCCTTGCGCGCGACAGTCGTGACTTGACCGTCCCAAGCGACAACCCCGTCAGCTGAGCCATCTCCTTGAGCGTCATCTCATATTTGGCGTCGAGTACGAGAAGCTCGCGATATTTGGCAGGCAGAGCCATTACCGTTTCCCACAAATCATCGGCGAATACATTTGCCATTGCCTCAGCTTCGGCTGAAGGTGACAGCTCTCGCCGCTCGACTAGGTCCATAAGCGTGACACGTCTTAGAAAAGCGGACCTTCGCAGATTAATGGCGCAGTTACGAGCAATAGCAAACAGCCATGTCCGTATCGACGATTCCCCGCGGAATCCGTTTGTACTTCGAAGCACCTTAAGGAACACCTCTTGCGAGATGTCGTCCGCCTGATCCGTTCGACCCGTCAAGCAGTAGGCATAGTTCCATACTTCTTGGCCATATTGCTTCATCAGCTCCCCAAGCGTCTCCGGGGTAAACCGTGCAACGTATCTCCAGTAATCCTGCTCCATCCCATCACCTCTCACCAATTAGACACCGCATGTCAGCGATAGGTTCCTTATATAGGCAAAAAAAGCACAACCCCAAAATGCCAGGCTGTGCTTCTTGCGTCTTATTATAAATGATCGTTATACATAATAGCTGCTTACAGATATTTCATCGGGTTTTGCGCAACGCCGTTTTTGTGAATTTCGAAATGCAGATGCGTACCGGTCGAGTTGCCCGTGTTGCCCATGACGCCAATTTTGTCGCCCTTCTGAACCTTGTCGCCTTCGCTTACGCTATACGATTTCAAGTGGCCGTACAACGTCTTGTAGCCATTCTGATGGTTAATGACAATCGTCTTGCCCGTTCCTGTACGATAGCCGACGTATTCGACCTTGCCGGAATCGGAAGCCAGAATGGATGAGCTGCCGACGAAATCAATGCCGCTATGGAGGCGGCCCCAACGCTGGCCGTATGTGCTGGTGATGCGGTAGTTCTTCACCGGAATCATGAATTTGCCCGTGCCTTCACCCAGCACGACCATCGTGCCCTTCTCGACGATTTCGGTAATCGGCTCTAAGACAACTTCCTTGTTCACAAGCTCCTCGGCCATCACGTAGCCGTTCTGCTTCTCAATGCGATACGTCAGACGCTGTGTGCCATCGACGCCTTCCTGGATAATCTTCTGCTCGCCCACGCGGACCTTGTCATTCTTGCGGACCTCCACGGGCGGCGCGATGCTCTCCAGCTCAACCAGCGTCTCGACCGTGCGTACGGTAAGCTCTGGCATGAGCACCGTCAAGTCCAGCTCGTCCCCGACTGTAATCTTGTCATCCACAATCCACGGATTGTTCTCATAGATGACTTGTGGGGAGATATCGAATTTCTGCGCGATGCAGCCGACACAGTCACCGGCTTGTACGATATATTTGGTTGGCTTCGTGCTGCCTTCGATAATTCTCTTGTAAATATCCTCGCCTTCAGCAATTGCCGAAGGCTCCACATCGACGCTCGTTACTTGGACCTCCTCGACGAAGTCCACCTCTGTCACGACGCGTCCCGGCTCCGTCAGCTCCGTCGATTGTTCCTCGCCGGATGGTTCAACCTTGCCGTCTTGTGTGTAAGATAATGTCGTAACGGACTTTACACTCTTGCTTGCAGCTGCGAGCTCCGGTGCAAACTTCGCTTGCACGCGCTGCAGGATGCTGTCCGCCGTAGCTTGATCCTTCACGACGCCCATCAGCTTGCCGTCAATCTTCACTTCCACGCCAAGCGCGTGAGTCGTGAACAAGCCCTCAAGCTTCGATAATGTCGTCTCTGTCTCGGGAACCACCTTGAAGCCGCTGTCGAGCTCGTATGTAATCTCGCCCGTATCCAGCACCATATGGATCTCAGGATTGGCTTGCCCCATCTCCGCCGTCTCCGCCGCGATCAAGCGGTCGACCTCTTCCGGCGCACCTACTGTTCCTACTGCTTCACCGTTTATATATACATGATAGAATTCGAATGTATTGCGTTCTACATAATCTGTATATTGCTGGTAGCCAATGATGCCGGCAACCGTTACGAGGACCGCCGCTCCGCCTATAAGCTGAGTCGACCTCCTGCGCCACAGCGGTTGAGACACAATCACCTCTGCCGCCTCTTGCTGCTCTTTCAAATCTTGCGAGCGCGTACGCTTGAAGTACCGGGTCGCCTGCTCCCATACCTTCTTCATACGACTCATGTCCCTGAAAACGGTCATGATAGTCTCCTTTTCGCACTCTTACCGAGAGATTTGCATGCTCCGAACATGAAAAAAGACGAATTCTCCCGTCGGATCACTCGCCTAATACTTTAACACAGCGTTAATTATTGGGGCAACCTTTGCCTTCATAACGTAATATTAATATTTTTTCAGAATCTCCATCATTTGCTGATACTCCGTGTCGTCGAGATGCTGCGCCATGATCTGCTGGACGCTGGACAACTCCTGCTCCGTCAAGCCGCCTTCGACATAGGAGGATATCTGCTGCCACGCTTCCTGCGGCAGCTTTGCCATGAGCAGCTCGAACAATTGGGCCTTGTCCGCCTCGCTCATCTCCTCCTTGGCCGCTTCGATCTCGTCGGTTGTCACCGCCGTTTCCGTGCCGTCCAGACCCTCTATCGAGCCGTGATCATCGCCATGCGCCGTGCTCCCGCCAGCCGTGCCTTCCTCTACGGAGCTGCCTCCACCGATTTCGCCTGCTCCTGTCGCGTGACTGCCTGCTCCGCCCCCGATGTCCGTTAACGGCGCTCCTCCGTCCTCTATCGAGTTGAACGCTTCCTCCGCCTCCGGCTGCTCTGCCGAGTCGGCTCCCTCCTCTATACGACTGTCTGTCAATGCTTCCCGCCCGTCTACATCGGACACGAGCAACGGATCACTGCCCCACAGATGCCCCCATACGCCCGACATAGCCATAGGCGGCACTTCTATTGGAAGCTGGAATTGCTTCAATAGAGTCTCTACATAGCTGGTTACAATATATCCCGTCGTCCAAATCGACAGAAAGCTGATAATAAGCCCTGCAGCCACCAGCCTGCTGATCCACGCTAGACCTCTCCACATGATGAACCATCTCCTATCCCGAAATAACGATCCTCTCTATACGCCAGTCCACTCTTCTCTCTACCATTATGGTCAACGATAGTGGCAAGCATTCCATTCATGAGGATGGGGATGAAAATAATTACAGGCATCAGCGCGGGCACTCCCAGTCTAGCAGGAAATATAACGACAGAAGCCGTCCCTCGACCTGGAGGAACGGCTTCTTTGCAGCTTATGAATATTATTCGTAGATGGGACGAACCGGGTTCGTCTGCTCGCGATTGCGGCCAACGGAGAAGATGGCGATTGGAATGCCCGTCAGCTCCGATACACGATTGACATAGTCCAGCGTAGTCTGCGGCAGATCCTCCAGCTTCTTCGCTCCGGAGATATCCTCCGACCAGCCTGGCATCTCCTCGTATACCGCCTCACACTCCGACAGCATCTTCAGGCTGGCTGGGTAGTGATGAATAATCTCGCCGCGGTACTTGTAGCCCGTGCAGATCTTCACCGTGTCCAGACCCGTCAATACGTCCAGCGAGTTCAGGGACAAGCCTGTGATCCCGCTCACACGGCGCGCGTGACGCACAACAACCGTGTCGAACCAGCCCACGCGGCGCGGACGACCTGTAACGGTGCCGTACTCATGGCCCTTGTCGCGGATCAGCTGGCCCACCTCATTGTCCTGCTCCGTAGGGAACGGACCGTCGCCGACACGTGTCGTGTAGGCTTTGGCTACGCCGATAACCTGCTGAATCTTGGATGGACCTACGCCGGAGCCGATACATACGCCGCCTGCGGAAGGATTGGAGGACGTTACGAACGGATACGTGCCTTGGTCGATATCCAGCATGACGCCTTGCGCGCCCTCAAACAATACCTTTCTGCCTTCGTCAATCGCGTCGTTCAGCACGACGGATGTGTCTGTTACGTAAGAACGAAGCACTTCTGCGTAACCCAGGTAATCGCGAATGACCTGCTCCGTATCCAGCGGCTCGCCGCCGTATACTTGCTGGATCAGATTGTTTTTCTCCACCATGATGGCGCGAACGCGTGCCTGGAATTCCTCAGCGTCCATCAGGTCGCTGATACGGATGCCGTTGCGGGCTGCCTTGTCCATGTAGCATGGACCGATGCCCTTGCGCGTGGTGCCGATCTTGTTGTCGCCCTTGCGGTCCTCCTCAAGCGCGTCCAGAACCAGATGATACGGCATAATAACATGCGCGCGATCGCTGATTTTCAGGTTGTCCGTGGAGAAGCCGTTATCGTGAATATAATTAATTTCGTCGATCAGCGCTTGCGGGTTAATGACCATCCCGTTGCCGATGACGCAAGTTTTGTTATGGTTAAAAATGCCCGATGGAATCATCGTCAGCTTATATTTCTTATTATCGATGAGAATGGTGTGTCCCGCATTGTTGCCTCCTTGGTAACGGGCAACAACGTCAGCTCCCTCTGCGAGAAAGTCGGTAATTTTGCCTTTTCCTTCGTCTCCCCACTGCGTGCCGACTACAACAACCGTAGACATAAACATACCCCCGTGCCCGATGCGCGTTCATGTGCATCGAAAATTACCGTCTTGCGGCGACAGTCACGTTCTTTAACGCGTCGCATGGCCAGAAGACAGCACTACTAGTGTAGCAGTCTCCCCAGCGGAAGTCAAACGAAAAAACGAACAATTGCAAGGTGCCCCCAGCAATTGTTCGGAATTCTAAGAAGCCTGTGATGGATCGATATGCGTGCGGTCCAGGCTGACGAATTTATTATATTGCTTCAGGAAGACGAGCTCGACCGTTCCGACGGGCCCGTTCCGCTGCTTGGCGATAATAATTTCGATAATATTTTTTTTCTCGGATTCCTTGTCGTAATAATCGTCCCGGTACAGGAACGCGACAATATCGGCATCCTGCTCGATCGAACCCGATTCCCGAAGGTCAGACATCATGGGACGCTTGTCCTGCCGCTGCTCGACGCCGCGGCTGAGCTGGGACAGTGCTATGACGGGCACCTCAAGCTCCCTCGCAATCATCTTGAGCGTACGGGAAATCTCGGATACCTCCTGCTGGCGGTTCTCTCCGGCCTTGCCCCGGCCCTGAATCAGCTGCAGGTAGTCGATCAGAATCATGCCGAGACCCCGCTCCTTCTTCAGGCGGCGACACTTGGCGCGAATATCCGCGACGGTAATGCCCGGCGTGTCGTCGATATAGATCTCAGCCTCCGACAAGGCGCCGATGGCCATCGTAAGCTTCTCCCAGTCGTCGCCCTCCAGCGTACCGGTTCTCATGCGCGTCGCGTCGACATTCGCCTCGGCGCATATGATACGCTGCACAAGCTGGGCCGCGGACATCTCCAGCGAGAAGATCGCTACCGTTTCCTTCGCCCTAACGCCTACGTTCTGGGCGACGTTCAGCGCGAAGGCGGTCTTGCCGACGGAGGGACGGGCAGCGACGATGATGAGGTCGCTTCGCTGGAAGCCAGCCGTCATGCGGTCTAGATCCACGAAGCCCGAGGGAATGCCAGTGGAGCCTCCCTTGTTGGAGTAGAGGAATTCGACCTTCTCGAATACCTCCATCAGCACGTCGCGGATCGAGACGAAGCCGCTGCTGGAGCGGCGATTCGAGATTTCGAGAATCTTTTTCTCCGCGTCGCTCAGCAGCACCCCTACATCCTCGGAGTTAGCATACCCATCCGTTACGATATTAGTAGCCGTGCGAATGAGGCGGCGCAGCATGGACTTCTCTTCCACAATCTGCGCGTAATAATCCACATTGGCCGCCGTCGGAACGGCATTCGCCAGCTTGGCCAAGTAGCTGACGCCGCCGGTTTCCTCCAGCAGGCCCTGGTCTTGCAGATGCGCCGTCAGGGTTACAAGGTCGACGGGCTGATTGGCCTCAGCCAGCTCGATCATCGCCTCGTAGATACGTTGATGTCCGCTGCTGTAGAAATCCTCGCTGCGAACCCGCTCCATCGCCGTAATTAACGCTTCCGGCTGAAGCAGGATCGCGCCAATGACCGCTTGCTCCGCCTCCATGTTCTGCGGCGGAACGCGGTCGAACATCAGTTCCGTATGGGTACTCATCGTGCGCCTCCTTTTAAGTATCGCTTGCATGTCTTCGCGGAAGCTCGCTGCGAGCGAGGGTTATTCCTACGATCGCTGTTCCAGCTCCATTCCTTTCAACTTTACCCGCAAAGCGGTTGGAATGGAGGCTGCAAAGGCGAACACTTCGTTTCTACGGAACAACCCTCTTCTCTTCGCTGCCTCGCTCGTCTCGTCGCTTACTCTTCTGCCGTCTGGACGCTCATCTTGGCTTTTACTTCAGGGTGAAGCTTGACGCTCACCTGCGTGACGCCGAGTGTGCGGATGGGATCCTCCAGCTCGATTTTGCGTTTGTCGATCTTAATGCCCTGCGCTTCGAGCGCCTCGGCGATTTGCTTGCTCGTAATGGCGCCGAACAGACGGCCGCCTTCGCCGGATTTTGCTTTGATGACGACGGTCATCTCCTCAAGACGCTTGCCCAGCGCCTGAGCGTCTTCCTTCTCCTTCTGCTTGCGCTTCAGCTCGGAGGCGTTCTGCACCTCCAGCGTCTTCAGGTTGCCGTCAGACGCCAGCTTGGCGAGTCCCTTAGGCAGCAGGAAATTGCGTACATAACCCTCCGACAGATCCTTTACTTGGCCCTTCTTTCCCTGGCCCTTCACGTCTTGCAAGAAGATAACTTTCATTCGAACAACCCCTCTTCCGATTCTATTTGTTCCAGCACTTCCATCAGTTTGATCTTGGCTTCCTCAACGGTACCCTCGAATTGCGCCGCCGCGTTCGTCAGATGCCCGCCGCCGCCCAGCCGTTCCATCACGATCTGGACATTCATTCCGCCGAGCGATCTCGCGCTGATGCCGACAAGGCCATCCGGTCTCTCCGCGATGACGAAGGAGGCCAGAATATCCGTCATATTCAGCAGCGTATCAGCCGATTGCGCAATCAACAGCTGAGGATACCTCTTGCCGCTCTCTGCGTCGGCAATTGCCACATGATCGAAGTATACATGCGCGTGCTTAATGATCTCCGCCTTGCTCACGTATTCATCCAGGTCCTCCTGAAGCATACGCTGGATGATCATGGTGTCCGCGCCGTTCCGTCGCAGGAACGACGCCGCTTCGAACGTTCTCGCCCCCGTGCGGAGCGAGAAGCTCTTCGTATCAACCGTAATGCCGGCGAGCAGCGCCGTTGCCTCGCGCACATCCAGGCCGACCCGTTCGTGAATATATTGCAGCAGCTCCGTGACCAGCTCGCAGGCCGAAGAAGCGTACGGCTCCAGGTACACGAGAATCGCGTTCGGTATGAACTCCTCGCCCCTGCGATGATGGTCGATGACCACTACTCGCTCGGAGTGGCTGAGCAGCTTCGGCTCCTTCAGCATGGACGCCTTATGCGTATCAACCACGATCGTCAGCGTCTGCGGCGTCATCAGCGCCAGCGCCTGGTCAGGATGCACGAACCGCTTGGACAGCTTCTCATCCTCGCGGATCAGCTCCATCATCTTCTCGATAGAAGGATTGAGGCCCTCCAGCACGATATAGGCTTCCTTGCCGAATAGCTGAGCCGCCTTCAGGACGCCAACCGCTGCGCCAACAGAGTCCATGTCCGGCAGCTTATGCCCCATAATCATCACGTTGTGGCTCTCGCGGATCAGATCGCGCAGCGCATGCGCGACAACGCGCGCTCTGACGCGAGTCCGCTTCTCTACCGCGTTGGACTTGCCGCCATAGAACGACTGTCTGCCGCCTACCTTGACGGCGGCCTGGTCGCCGCCGCGGCCAAGCGCGATGTCGAGGCTCGTATGCGCCCACTGTCCAATCTCGACCACATGCTCGGCGCCGGCCGCGAAGCCGATGCTGAGCGTAACGGGAATTTTCTGCTCGCCCGTCATCTCCCGCACCTCATCCAGAATGACGAAGCGCGACTGCTCCAGCTGGCGCAGCGTCTTGTGATCGGTAATGAGCAGGAAGCGGTCAGAGGTCAGGCGCTTCAAATAAATTTTGTACTTTTGCGCCCACTCCGTAATTTCCGTCGTCACCTTGGACAGCATCGTCCCGCGCTGATGATCGTCGAGTCCCTGCGTCACTTCCTCCAGGTTGTCGATCATAACCACGCCCAGCGACAGCTTCTCATCCTCATATTTGCGGCCCAGCTGCCACAAATCGGTAATGTTCTTCACATACAGGATGCGCTCCTTCGGCCGGAAGATCAGCTGATACATGTGATTGCCGACAGCGGCTTCCACGGTGCCCTCCCGGTCCTTGGCGTGCTGCAGCGTAGGGAACAGCTCCGTCAGCGGCGTGCCGATCACATTCTCCCGCTCCATCAGCTGGGCAATATAAGGATTGTGCCACTCCACAATACGTTCTTCATTATAAATAATAATACCGAACGGCAGCTCGCTGATAACATCATTGCCGCCTTTCTTCACGCGGTAGGACAACGTCCCGAGATAAGCCTTCAGATCCTTGCGGAAGGCCTTCTCCGCGAAGAAGGTATAGACGGCCACGCCAATCGTCATCGCCAAAGCCACTGCGCCGGCTACCCATTCGTACCAGGCGAGCCCGGCAGACAGCAGCAGCATAACCGCAAGAGCGACAATGTGATGCATTCCGTGCCATCTCGTAATTAGAAACTTAGGCATTTCCCATTCGCTCCTGTGCTATTTGGATTTGGTAAATGATTTCCGTATAGGAAAAGCAGTATCCAGAACGCCAATCAAGCTCAGCGGCTGAATCAGCAGCACAGGGATGGCGATTAGAATCGGAACCGCCTTGTTCCATCCTCGCTCATGCGCGATGAAGAAAAAGAATCCAACCGCTTGAATCGCGAACACATAGCTGAGGAGCGGCACCAAATTCATAACCGCTACGGCGAGGAAGGAGTCGTCCCCTGCCGCCATTACCAGATCAATGACGTAAGCGATCAAATAATACACAACGAGGACGCGCGGCAAGCGCCAGTCCTTCGCCTGTGGAAAGGCCGGCACATCGAGGCCGCTGCGCAGCACAGCCCTGCGGGCAATGTAATGCGAGAGCACCGTCACCATAAACGAAATCACAATGAAGGTCAGCGGGATCATATGAATGATCATCTGAATAAGCAATTCCGTCTGCTCATCGCTCCAGCCGGCTGCCGCCATATATTCCGCGCCTACCGATTCCAGCGTCGCCCGGATCGTGCTGCTCATCTCATCCAGCAGCGATAGGTCCAGAATCATCTCGAACAACAGCAGCTCCAGCATAAGCTGGGCAAGCATGATCAGCGTGACAACACGAATGACCTTGGACGCGGGTGCTGCTTTGCGGTACAGATGTCCCATCGCAATGCCGGGCAGCAGGAAGAACAAGCCAAATATAAGCACACCCGGACCGGCGATCAAGCCAGCCATTAACCAAACAGGGAGCAGATGCAGCAGGAAGGCGCCTCGCGACAACGTCGCGTACAGCACCGCATACGGCACCATCAGAAGCAGCAGCGCAGGCAAATTCAATACAGGGACGGCAAGCATGAGCAGCAACAGCAGCGCCGCCCCGCTCCATAACAAGGGTCTAGGCCCAGTCTTCAATCGGTTCACCTCTTACGAAATCAGTCAATTAATAGGCATTCATTAGCCATTATAGCATAAAAGCAGCCTGCCGCACGCAATGTCGCTCTCCAAATGAAGGCAAGCCTGTCCCATTACCCTCATGAAACGCAGGGAAGGGACGTCCCGCCGAATCTAGCTAGATTCGTTGAGACAATCCCTTCTGGCAATAATCAATAATTTCACTGCGGCGTACAATGCCGATAAAATGATTGCGGTCGTCCACCACTGGAACAAAGTTCTGCACTTTGGCCAGGGAGATCAGGTCGTCCATATTGGAGTCAATATTGACGGTTTTGTTGCTCATGCGCAGCGGCACATCGGCAAGCCGCACCTTATTCGCGCTCTCGAACGTCAGGTCCGCCCGGTTCTTCATGAACCATAGCAGATCACCCTCCGTCACTGTCCCGACGTAGCCGCCCTCGTCGTTCAGAATCGGAACAGCGGCATAGCGGTGATACTCCATCCGCTCCAGCGCCTGCCTAAGCGTCGCATCATGCGGGAGGCACACGACCTCCTGCTTGGGCAGCAAGAAAAAAGCAATATTCATTGGTATCGTTCACTCCGTTTCGTTCGCCGTTTCATCCATAGCGAGCGATTGTACCTCTTTCTGTTGAAGCTCTAGCTCTTCATACTTAGGGGGAAGCCGCAAGCTCGCTTGTGTCGTATCGGCATCCAGCCAGCTCCGAATCATGGTCTGCACACTCGCCAGATCCTCTTCATCGGCAAAATAATACCACGCCCCGCCTTGAACCAGGCGATGCCCGTATCCAAGCAGCGTATGACTGTACATCATACGGTTATCGGCTTGAATCAGCCTCTGGGCCAGGTCAATCAGCTTCCCTGGAGTCATGTCCGTGCTGAAGTTGTCGCCCATAATGTCGATCAGCTCCGGAATTTGGCTCCACTGCTTCATGCCCTTCGCCTTCTCTATCATAGCATGAAGGAACTGCTGATGTCGCTCTGTTCGGCTTACATCGCCGCCCGCATCCTCTCGGTAGCGGACGAAATTGAGCGCATCCGTGCCGTTATACAGGTCCTGCCCGCCCTCGATGACAAAATATTCATGTCCGGGATCATCATTGACGATATCCTCCTCGATGGGCAGCGCAATCCCGCCGATCGCGTTAATGGCTTCACGGAAGCCCTCGAAGTTGATGGAGGCATAGTGGTCGACGGGGGCGTCCAGCAGCTGCTCCACCGTATCCATCGTGAGGCCCGCTCCTCCGAAGGCGAAGGCATGATTGATTTTGTCCGCGCGACCCTTGCCTGCCAGCTCCACATACAGATCCCTTGGAAGCGACACGAGCAGCATGCTGCCATCGCTTGGCCTTACTACCGTGTAGATCAGCGTGTCGGATCGCCCGATTTCATTGTCGCGCTGATCGACACCGATCAGCAGCACAGAGAAGGGGTCCTCCTCCAGAGCAGCGCTCACCGGTACTGGCACTGTCTTCACATCCCGATCAACGGGCTTATACGTATCCGCCAGCCTGTCCTCCACCTCGCCTTGCAGGAACCAATCGAACCCCGCCATCGCCAGCGTTTGGCGGTTCATATAGGCTGCCGTCAGCAGCACCAGCGCTATCATTCCGAATATATACGATTTTTTGATTTTTTTCATCGACTTTGTTCTCTCCAATCCGCCTTCATTCGTCTTCTATCGTACCACTACCCATTCTAGACGAAGCGAACCGC
The DNA here is from genome assembly GCF_040834005.1 of Paenibacillus sp. PL2-23. Lineage (NCBI taxonomy): Bacteria > Bacillati > Bacillota > Bacilli > Caryophanales > Paenibacillaceae > Paenibacillus > Paenibacillus sp. PL2-23. Next base: position 177,062 of record NZ_CP162129.1, on the reverse strand, counting down.
GTACAGGTTACAAAGCCGTTACAACGGATCCTCTGGTAAAGCTTGCCAGCGCCATTTACATTCCTGCCATTGGTCTATCCCGCTGGGCTGCCGAATACAATCTTGGCAAGAAGATGTCCAAGAGAGGATGTGCAGCCCTTATGCAACCGATACAAGTCAACCCCGATCCCTCCTCCACGGGATTGGACCCCAAGGTGGCAGGCTTGCTCTGCTACTTGTTCGGCTTTATTACAGGAATTGTGTTTCTCATGCTGGAGAAGAAGAGCCGCTTCGTGAAGTTCCACGCCCTGCAGTCCATCGTCATCTCCGTCGTGCTGATCGTCGCCAGCCTTATCCTGGGAAGCCTGCCGCTCATCGGCTGGCTGTTCGCTCTTATTCTCAGCCCGCTCTCATTCCTGCTCTGGATTGCCCTCATGTTATTGGCGCTGCAGGGCCGCATGTACAAGCTCCCCCTCATCGGCGACTGGATCGAGAAGCAGGGCAGCAGCTTCTAAGAAAAACGCCTGACGGCGTCCTTGACCAACATTTTCCCCCTTGCCATCGTCTCGACGATGCCAACCGTACCATTGAGGCTTCTAACGGACAAAAAAAAACTTTACACCCTTCTAATGGGTCGCTCGAAATTGTAACAGACATTTTCGAACGTTAGAACGACACTTGAGGGAAAGTCGGTGCGTTTAGAAGGGCTAAGCGTCAAATGTGACCGTTACAGGCTGGAAAGCGCCAAATTCGAGCTCTAGGCGCATTTTTTGTCCGTTAGCGTTGTGGCGTCCGAACCGCGCGAAGATGCTCACACCAACACCTCCAGCTGCTTATTAACGGAGACACAGTACGCTGGACACAAGGAGGGCGTTGCCATTCTGCAACGCCCTCAGGCTGTTGACAAAGCCCCAGATTTCTGGGGCCTTGTTCTACAGAGAAGGTTATTTATTTAAATATTCGTATATGAAATCAAAGAAGATCGCCTTACCCTACCTGCTTGGCTAGGTGGTTGGCGATCTTCTTTACGTTCTGAACGAGGGCGGTCATCAATGCCTGTTCCAGGACTTTTTTCTGTCCCCGAAACCGGCAATAGCGAAGTCCGTGGAGCTCTTTGGCATCCGCGAAACTTCGCTCAACAGTTTGGTATCGTAATCGGTAAAGATATTTGCCAGAACGGCTGCGACCGTTCTGCTTGACCCATTCCTTGCTGTCTTGCCACACGTGCCGCGTGAGCACTCGCTGTTTCTTTTTCGAACGCGTGCATTCATGCAGCATGGGGCACGCTGCGCATATCTTTGGGTCAGACTTGTAGTGGCGGTATCCATCCCGGTCGGTTGTGGAATAAGGCAGTTCGTGCTTCTGCGGACAGATGTAGACGTTGTGTTCCGGATCATATTTAAAGCGCCATTTCGCAATTAATCCTTTTACAGGGGTAAAGCTTCTGCCACCAATGACAGCGTAAATGTTCTTTTTGTGAAGTTTCCTGCAAATCGAAGCTGTAAAGTAACCTGCATCCAAAGCAACGGCTTCAAGCGACTGTTCAAACCCGAATTTCTTTACCTGGAGTTCAAGGCGATCTAAATAAGGCGTCGAATCATGGACATTTCCTGGCGTGATGTGCACATCCGTAACGATGTTGTATTTATGGTCAACCGTGCGGTGATCAAGATAGAAGAAGCCCTCTGGCTTACCGTCGCGCACCATATAGCCGCTCTCAGGGTCCGTTGTGCTTATCTTTGTTTCCTTCTTTTCCGTCACCACCTTTCGAGGTTTTAGAGCTTTTTTCCGTTCGATGCTCTGTCTGCTTCAACGGCTGCGTCCAGCTCGTCGAGATAGTTTTTTACACTCTTCTCAACTTCTTGTTTGACGAATTTTCGCTTATTGGCATTCGCTTTAAGATGCGTAGAATCCGTAACTAGGACGCGGCCTGCCACCATACGAAGTTCAATTGCTTTGAAGACAATATGGTCAAATATCTCTTGGACAAGATTACTGTCCGCGAGTCGTTTCCGATTCAGGCTTAGTGTGCTATGGTCGGGTACTCGATCCGTAAGTCCCAGACCAACAAACCACCGGTAGGCATTGTTGAGCTGCACTTCTTGTTCGAGTTGGCGCTCAGAGCGGATCCCGTACAAATAACCAATGAACATCATTTTAAAGAGCATAATGGAATTGACAGATGGGCGTCCATTATCTACTGAATAATAGGGTTTGACCTTTTCGAGAATGAAGGAGAAGTCGACGTGCTTATGTATTTTTCGGAGTTGGTGATTCTGCGGAACGAGATCCTCGAGGCACACAAATTCGTAGCTATTTTGAATGTTTGAATTAGAACGTAACATCCTAACAACTCCTTAAGTAAGTTAATAATATTACACTATATTAACGCGGTAAATCGATAAAGAAATAATGCAATAGAAAAGCCTGTTGAGGTTTATCAACAGGCTGAGGGCGTTGCCATTCTGCAACGCCCTCTTTCTGTAACCAGACTCGCAAGCTCAGCCCTCACGGCTCTCCAGCCGCTCCCGCTTCAAATCCTCCTTCAGGTCATCGCGAACGCTGCCCTTCCAGAGCGACACGCCCGAGCGGTAAGCGGCGCGTCCGTTCAGATGGCCGCCGACGGGGCCCGTCAGGAATACAAACACAATGCCCAGCAGCAGCTTGATGCTGAAGTGGCCCTCCATGATCCAGAAGTACAGGAATGCGCCATTCAGGATTAGCAGCACGCCAAGCGTGGCGCTTTTGGTCGCGGCATGAGAGCGCAGATAGACGTCGGGCAGCCTTATGAGGCCGATGACGCTGATAACAGCCACTATTGCCCCAAGCAGGACCAGCAAGCCCATAATGAGCTCAATGATGTTCTCGATCGTCTCCGGATTCAAGCACGACCCCCCTTTCGATATATCGGGCAAACGCTGTCGTTCCGATGAAGGCAAGAATGCCGATAAGCAACACGATGTCGAAATAAGCCGTCGTCCTCAGCAGCATGCCGATCACCGCGATCATCGCGAGCAGCAGAATGCCGATTGTGTCCAGCGCCGCGATACGGTCCGGAATGGACGGTCCCGCCAGCAGCCTGAACAGGCTGCCTAGGATGGCGAGGGACAAGAGAATAAGCGATGCCAGCAGCAGTCCGTTCATCATGCCCTCGTCACCTCCATAATGGCACGCTCGAACGTGCTCCTGATTTGCTCCGCCAGCTCCTCCGCGTCTTCTATATCCATCGCGTGAATATACAGAGTCTCTCCGTCATTGCCCACATCCAGCGTCAGTGTGCCGGGCGTCAAGCAGATGAGACAGGAGAGCAGCGTAATCTCCGTGTTCGACCGGAGCTTGGTCTTCAGCTCCACAATGCCGGGGCGGATGGTAAGCCGCGGCCGGAGAATATGGACCAGCACATCATAGCTTGAGAGCAGCAGCTCCCGGTTGAACAGCACGAACAGCTTCACAACAGCCCAGCCTCGTCTTATATAGCCGATCATCATCATCTACTCCTTTAGCACCGCGTCGATGTACAGAGACGGCTGGGTCAGCGTATCTCCCGCCTCCCTGACGAATCCGTAGATCCACTCCGCCCCAAGTCCCATCGCGATGACCAGGACGAGCAAGCCCGCTGCCGGCAGCAGCTGCAGTCGGAGGCTCATGCCGGCCTGACGGCGTTCAGCCGCATCAAGCGGCAGTCTTGAGCGAGCGGCTCCCTCTAGAGAGGAGCTCCGCGCCTCGCCCCAGAACGCCGCCATGAACAGACGGACGAGCGAATACAGCACGATGAAGCTGGAGGCGAGGGACAGCGCCGCCAGCGCGTACTGGCCGTCCTCAAGACCGCCGCGCACGATCATCAGCTTGCCTGCGAAGCCGCTGAGCGGCGGTATACCGGCAATGGCAAGGCCTGTCACGAAGAACATCCAGCCCATATAAGGATGCTTGCGGATCAAGCCGCCCATGCCGGACAGCTCCTTCGTGCCGGCCGCGGTTATCATCATGCCTCCCAGCAGGAAGAGCAGCGCCTTCGCGAGCATATCGTGAAGAAGGTAGAATACCGCTCCATCCAGAGAATCGTTCGTCGCAGCAGCCAGGCCAAACGCGATAAACCCAACGCTTATAATGACATTGTAATTCAGAATGCGAGGAACGTCCCGGTATGCCAGCGCGCCGAACGCGCCAAGCGCCATCGTCGCCCCCGCCATCCAGCCAATCCAGCTATGCGTCACGGCCTGGTCATGATAGAAGATAAGCGTGAACGTGCGAAGCAGCGCATACAGCCCTACCTTGGTCAGGAGCGCCGCGAAGATCGCCGCGATTGGCGTCGGCGGCGCCCCGTAGGAGCCCGGCAGCCAGAAGAACAGGAACAAGCCCGCCTTCAGCGCGAACACGACCAGGAATAGAATGGCGATCGCGTTCAGCACGCCCCCCTGCCCCGCTTCCGCTACGCGAACCGACAGGTCCGCCATGTTGAGGGCTCCTGTAACGCCATACAGATAAGCCACTGCCGCAACGAACAGCGCCGAGGACAAAATGTTGATGAGCATATATTTGATGGATTCCCGAAGCTGCAGCTTCGTGCCGCCCAGCACAATAAGCGCGTATGAGGAGATCAGCATGACCTCGAAGCAGACGAACAGATTGAAGATGTCACCGGTCAGGAACGAGCCGCATACACCCACGATCAGGAATTGAAGCAGCGGATAATAATAATAGCGCTCGCGCTCCTCCCCAATGCTGCGGAACGAGAAGAGCAGGCAGAACAAGCCGATAATCGTGGTCGTCAGGACGAGCAGCGCGGCGAGCATATCGGCCACGAACACAATCCCGTACGGCGGAACCCAGCCGCTCATATACAGCGTCTGAATGCCCTCCGTCTTCACCTGGTACAGCATATAGGCTGCTACGCCAATATTGAGCAGAGCGCTGATGACGCTGATAACGCGCTGCAGCTGGATTTGATTTTTGACCAAGACAAGCAATACCGCCGTGCATAACGGAACCAGCAGCGGAAGCACCAGCCAGTTATTCATGATGATTGTCCCCCTTCAGCTGCTCCATATCGTCCGTGCCAAGCTTCCGGTAAGCCTTGTAGGCCAGCACGAAGAAGAATGACGTGACGCCGAAGCTGATGACAATCGACGTCAGAATGAGCGCCTGCGGCAGCGGATCGACATAAGCGTCCGCCTTCTCCCCAAGCAGCGGAGCCGCGCCGGTCTTCAGACGGGACATCGTCAGCAGCAGCAGATGCACCCCATGCGTCAGGAAGGAGGTGCCGAGAATGATGCGCAGCAAGCTCTTCGACAGGATGAGGTAGACGCCCACCGTGAACAGCACGCCGATCGCCAAGGACATATAGAGCTCCATCTATCGATCCCTCCCTATCGAGAATATAATCGTCATCGTCACGCCGATGACCGTCAGATAGACGCCAAGGTCGAACAAGGTGGCCGTCGCCAGCTCCAGCTCACCGAGCAGCGGAATATCAAAGTAGTCGAACGTATGGCTGAGGAACGGCGCGTCGAACAGGAAGGAGCCCATGCCCGTCAGCAGCGCGACGAGAATGCCAACCGCCGTCAGCCTGCGGAAGTCGATAGGCACGACGCGGCGCACTTTGTCCATACCGAACGCCATCGCCATAAGCAGCAGAGCAGACGACGCCATGAGCGCCCCGATGAATCCGCCTCCCGGGTGATGATGCCCCATATAGAACAGGTAGAGCGAGAAGCACATAATAATGACGATCGCCAGCTTGGATACCGTCCGCAGAATGACGTCGTTGCTGCGCGGCCCATACACCGTATGGAGCAGCTTCATCGCCCCCGGAGGCGCCGCCAGCTCCTCCTCGTCCCCCTTCAGCCGAATGCGGATGAGCGCATAGATGCCAAGCGAGGCGATGCCGAGCACGACGATTTCCAGCAAGGTGTCGAAGCCGCGGAAGTCGACGAGAATGACGTTGACGACGTTTTTGCCGCCTGCGAGCTTATAACTATTTTCCAGGAAATAATGAGAGATCGACTCGAACGACGGACTGCCGCTGGCGCTGAGCGCCACAAGAGTCATCACTGCGCCGACGCTGACCGCAATCAGCATGTTCCACAGCTTCAGCCGCAGCTTCACAACCTCCTTCTTCAGCTTGGGCAGGTGGTAGAAGCAGAGCAGGAACAGGGCGACCGATACGGTCTCCACAATCATCTGCGTCAGCGCCAGATCCGGCGCCCGGAATATAACGAAGAACAAGGTGACCATGTAGCCCGCCACGCCGGTCAAGATAATGGCCATCAAGCGTGAGGTCGCGAACGGCACCGCAATGGCTGACAGAATTAGCGCGACAATAATGATGCCTTCATAGAAGGACATCTCCGCGAAGCCCGTCGTGTCGATCAGGAATGCCCCTTCCCCATACAGCGTCCAGCCGATGGATGCCACGAGGAATAGGAAAATATAAATCAAATATTGCCGGATGGAGCCCGTCATATATAATTTCGTAATCCGCCGGGATACGCGGTCCAGCCCCTTGAGACCTCCGTCGTAGGCGCGGTTCAGCGACACGCGGCTGAACAATGGCGCGTTAAGCACCGCCGACTTCTCGTGCATTCGGAAGAGCACAATGCCCAGCGCCGCTACGCCGATGGTCATAAACAGCTCCGCATTGAAGCCATGCCAGAGATGGATGGACACCATAAACCTCTCGCCCGCGCCCAGCAGGCCGGGATGCACCGCCGCCATAGCGGGCTCGATAATCGTGTAGGACAGCAGATTCGGGTACAGGCCGAATAGGATAACCAGCGAGGCCAGGACAACAGGCGGCAGCAGCATGCCAAGCGGCGCCTCATGCGGCTGCTTCGCAAGCTCCTCCGTCTTGCGCTGGCCCCCGAACGTCCGGAATACGAACAGCATGCTGTAGACGAACGTGAATACGCTGGCTGTCCACGCAATGGCAGGGATCAATAGACCCCATAAGTCCATGCCGAGAAGATCGGAGTCCTTGATATTCAGCACTGACGTGAAGAACATCTCTTTGCTCAGGAAGCCGTTGAAGGGCGGAATGCCGGCCATGGAGAACGAGCCAATGACGGCAATCGTGAACGTAATGGGCATCAGCGACATGAGTCCGCCCAGCTTGCGGATATCCCGCGTGCCTGTCTCATGGTCGACGATACCGGCCGTCATGAACAGCGCGCCTTTGAACGTCGCATGATTGATCAGATGGAAGATCGCCGCCAATGTCGCTTTGCTGTAGAAGGACGCTTGATCCGTTCCGGCATAGAAGACGGACGCCGAGCCGAGACCGAATAAGCTCATAATGAGACCCAACTGGCTGACTGTCGAGAAGGCCAGCATCGCCTTCAGATCCGTCTGCTTCAGCGCGCGGTAGGACGCGTAGATAAGCGTAAGCAGGCCGAAGCCCGTTACGAGCCACAGCCACAGCTCCTCCATCGCGAAGACGGGGCTGAGGCGCGCTACCAGGTAGATGCCCGCTTTGACCATCGTGGCGGAGTGCAGGTACGCGCTGACCGGCGTCGGCGCCTCCATCGCGTCTGGCAGCCAGATATGGAACGGGAATTGCGCCGACTTGGTGAACGCACCGAGCAGCACCAGCAGCATCGCCGGCAGGAACAGCCCTTCGTTCAGCAGCGTCGGAGCGACCTCGATCAGCTCGCGGATGCTGAATGTGCCGGCCATCACATAGAGCATCAGGAAGCCAGCGAACATCGCCAGGCCTCCAGCCACCGTGATAACCATGGATTTCATGGCGCCGTAACGGGACCGCTCCCGTTCCTGCCAGAATGCAATGAGCAGGAAGGACGAGATGCTCGTCAGCTCCCAGAAGCCGTACAGCACCATCAGATTGTCGGACAGCACAAGCCCCAGCATAGCGCCCATGAACAGCATGAGATAGACGTAGAAGTGCTCAAGCTTCTCCTTCGTGCGATCCAGATAATAGATGGAATACAGAATAACCAGCGTGCCGATGCCCGTAATGAGCAGCGAGAACAGGATGCCCAGACCATCGGCGTACACGTCGAAGCTCACGCCAAGCGACGGCATCCAGGCCAGTGAGCCCTGTACAATGCCCCCGCCGCCGTTCAGCCCGGGCACCAAGCTCAGCATATAGGCGAACAGCACCGCGGGAGCCGGGAGCATGAACCAGCCTGTATGCACTTTGGGCGCAGCCTTCTTCATGATGGGGCTGAGCACCGCGAACAAAAAAGGAATCATAATGGCGAAATGAAGAAAAACCAACTGAAAGGCCTCCTTAGCACAATCCATTTGCAATTCTAACCAGTATTTCCACTTTACCCAGGAATCAAGCGGCTACTGGTTCCTTATTTTCCGAAAAAACGCAAAAAAAGCCCGCTGTTGGCAGGCTCCTCCGATTGATGCCTATTCACTTCTCTCTAAATCATTATTATTATAGACTGGGATTTATGCGGTGTCAAAAGAATTATGGCAGAGCGGGAATGAAAGAGAGACGCCAAGGGGATTACTCTTAACAAAGGAGTGATACCCATGTTGAAGCTTAAAGCTGCGATCTGCGCCCTGCTCTGCCTCTCTCTGCTTGTGGCAGGCGCGCTTCTGCACCATCAAATGAAGCAAGAGCGATTCCCTTATGATATGCGTCCGCCGCTTCCCGACGGAGCCTATCGGATTTACAATGATTTCGACAGCAGCCAGAACGGATTTACGTTCATTCCGTACCGTCCGCGAGAATACGTTCGAATCATCCGTCCCGCCCAAGGCGAAGCGACTCAATAACCTTTGACAAATAGCAGGCAGTCTCCTATCATGTTACACAGCACGCACATTTCTTCCAACATTATGCACGTCCCATTCATTTCTATTACTAACAGGATGTGATTCTATGAAAAAACAATTTTTAGTGATTGGTCTGGGCCGATTCGGCTCCAGCATTACAAGGACACTCATTCAGAACGGCCACGAGGTGCTTGCCGTCGACAAGAGCGAGCAGCTCGTTCAGGAGATGGCCAACATTGCTACACACGCGCTGCAGGCGGACTGCACGGACGAGCAGGTGCTCCGCGAGCTGGGCGTCAGCAACTTCACGCATGGCATCGTCGCTATAGGCGACGATCTGCAGGCCAGCATTCTGACGACGCTGCTGCTGAAGGAGCTGAAGGTGCCCAAGGTGACTGCCAAGGCGCGCAATGAGATGCACGGCAAGGTGCTGAGCAAGATCGGCGCGGATCATGTGGTCTATCCGGAGCGTGACATGGGCGTGCGGCTGGGGAACCAGCTAAGCTCCGACACGCTGATCGACTATATCGAGCTGTCGCCAGATTACAACCTCGCCGAAATTCTTGCTCCCGCAGCGATGAACGGCAAGTCGTTGAAGGAGCTCGACATCCGCGCCCAATACGGCTGCACCATTATGGCGATCAAGAAAGGCCAGCATATCAACGTATCGCCGAAAGCCGATGACGCTATTCACACCGGCGATATTCTGCTTATTATCGGAAGCAACGAAGAAATTCGAGAGCTCGAGAATGATTATGAATAAGGCTTTTCGTTCTCGCCGGGGCGATTCCTCATACATCGAGAGGCTTATCTATCGCCTGAAGAACAATATTAGCCCACCTCAGCTTATTACAGCCGTCTTCCTGGTATTGATCACGGTCGGGGCCATTCTGCTCAGCATGCCGTTCGCCTCCAGCACGGGGCAATCCATTGGCCTGCTGGACGCCCTGTTCACCTCCGTATCCGCCGTCTGCGTGAATGGATTGGTGGTGCTGGACACAGGCTCCGCTTTCTCCGTGTACGGACAAGTCATTATTATGATTCTTATCCAGATCGGCGGGATCGGATTCATGACCCTGGGTGTCGTGATTGCGATTCTGCTTGGCAAAAAAATCGGGCTGAAGCAGCGTCTCATTATTCAGCAGACGACGCAGTCCACCTCCGCCCAAGGCTTGGTCCGGCTGTCGCTGTACATGGTTCTTATCGTATTCCTATTCGAATCGATCGCCACTCTCGTGCTGACCCTTCGCTGGGAATCGGAGATGGGCCTTGGCAAAGCCGCCTACTACGCCCTGTTCCATTCCATCTCTGCCTTCAATAACGCGGGCTTTGCATTATGGTCGGACGGGCTGAGCCGTTATGTAGGCGATCCTATCGTCAACTTCACCATTCTGATCCTGTTCATTGTGGGGGGCCTTGGCTACATCGTTGTTGTGGACATCTTCCGCAAGCGGTCCTGGCGCAAGCTGTCACTGCATTCCAAGATCGTCCTGCTGGCTACCTCCGTCCTGTTCGTGATCGGCTTCCTGCTCCTGTTCCTGCTGGAGAGCTGGAACAGCGCAACCTTCGGACAGCTTACGCTGTGGGAGAGGATTCAGGCCGCTATCTTCCAGAGCATGACGCCGCGAAGCTCCGGCTTCAATACGATTGATATTGGAAGCATGCTGGCGGTGTCGCAGTTCCTGCTCATCATTCTGATGTTCATCGGCGCGGCCTCCGGCGGCACAGGTGGCGGCATCAAGACGAATACGGTCGTTGTGCTCATTCTGGCCACCATTAACACGTTCCGTGGCGGCGGCCAAATCCATGCCTTCAACCGGCGCATCTCGGAGGATACCGTTATGCGCGCTCTGGCCGTCGTCATCAGCTCCCTGTGCTTCGTCCTTCTCATCACTATTCTGCTGACGATTACGGAGAACATGCTGGAGGATCATTTCCTGGAGGTGCTCTTCGAGGCTACGTCCGCGTTCAGCACGACGGGCCTGTCGATGGGTCTGACGTCAGAGCTGTCGAACGCCGGCAAGGTCATCGTGACGATTACGATGTATCTGGGCAGACTGGGTCCGCTAACCCTGGCCTACGCGCTGGCACAGAAGAAAGCCAAATCCAAGATTGGCTATCCCGAGGATCATATCCTCATCGGTTAAGAGAAGAAACAAAAAGGGCTCATGCAGCGACCCCGTTGGTCTGCTGTATGAGCCCTTTGCTATGATACAAATGCTGCGGATCTTAATGCCCGCCCGCTGCGGCTAACCCGACTCGGTCGACCAGCTTGCGGCTTTCGTCGTTCAGTCCCACTAACGTTACCTTCTTGCCCAGCGCCTCGTATTTGGCGTTCACCTTCGCAATAGCGGTAACGGCTGAATGATCCCAGATGTGAGAGGCGGAGAAGTCGATCACGACATGCTCGGGGTCCTGCTCCGGCTGGAATAGCTCCGTGAAGTGGCTCATTGTGCCGAAAAACATTTGACCCCGAATGAGATAATGCTTCGTGCCGTTCTCCGTCACCTTCATCTCCACCTTCAGCTTAGCCATTCTCCAGCCGAAGATGAGCGCGCTCATAATGACGCCGACAATGACGCCTCTGGCGAGATCGTGCGTATATACAACAACAGCTACGGTAGTGGCCATAACGATCGTGTCTGATACCGGTATTTTCTTAATGTCCAGAATGGATCTCCAGTTAAACGTACCGATAGACACCATGATCATAACCCCGACAAGAGCCGGCATCGGAATGATCCTCACGACATCGCTGAGCACCATAATGAGGAACAGAAGCACCACGCCCGCGGTCATCGTAGACAATCGTCCTCTGCCGCCCGACTTCACATTAATGACCGATTGGCCGATCATAGCGCAGCCCGCCATGCCGCCGAAGAAGCCCGTTACCGTGTTGGCGATGCCTTGACCGCGCACTTCCTTGTTCTTATCGCTTTTTGTATTCGTCTCTTCATCGAGAATGGTAGCCGTCATCAACGATTCCAGCAGACCCACAATCGCCAGCGTCAGCGATACAGGGAGGATAATCATCAGCGTGTCCCAGTTAAACAGGACATCCGGCACATGGAACAGCGGCAATGCGCGTTCGATGTTGCCCATATCGCCTACTGTATTGACGTTAATGCCGAATAGCACCGTTATCGTCGTAATGACGACAATCGCGATCAGGGCGGAAGGAACAGCCTTCGTCAGGCGCGGCAGCCCGTAGATGATGACTAGTGTGGCTGCTACCAGGGCATAGGTGACCCAGGTTACGCCCTTGAACTGCACCAGCTGTGTCATAAAGATCAGGATAGCAAGGGCATTCACGAAGCCGATGACGACGGAATGCGGCACAAACGTTATGAACCGGCCTAGCTTCAGCAATCCGATAATGATCTGAATAATACCTGTCAGGATCGTCGCAGCGTACAGGTATTCCAGTCCATGCTGCGCAACAAGCGTGACCATCAATACAGCCATCGCTCCCGTTGCAGCGGAGATCATACCGGGACGTCCCCCCACCAGCGAGATAATGACCGCAATACAGAACGACGCATGCAGACCGACCATCGGGTCCACTCCCGCAATAATGGAGAAGGCGATCGCTTCCGGGATTAAGGCCAGCGCAACCGTGATGCCAGCCAGCAAATCGCCGCGCACGTTAAAAAACCATGTGTTTTTTAGTTGGGTAAGCAAAATAAAATAGCCTCTCTTTCGTATGATAATGTGTAGTTGACCTTCCACTCTCAGAAAGGTCGGGGCCGATATCCAATGGTCAACATTATACACAGTCTGACGAACGGTTTCTCATGAACCAAATTTGAAGTAAGCGCATACTTATTGCCTTTTCGCCTGTTTTCTTCTTTTCTCGCACCTATTCTTAATAAATCTAATAAATAGGTGGATAACCCCGCAAAGGGGTGCATTTATCTACATGTGGATAAGGCGGTGCCTTGTCCTAAGGTGACCTGTGGAAAACATGTGGATATTCTCTTGTTAACTGTGTGTAAACCCCATTATCCCGCTTGGCTCCACACATCCTGCCCCACTCTTGTCCATAAAGTTATCCACAGTATGGTCGTTTGTTCACATAAAAAAAAGCCTCCTAAGGAGGCCTTTCTTCTCGCTGTGCTTATCCGACTATTCAGTCGTGTAAGGCAGCAGTGCGATCTGACGGGAACGTTTAATCGCGATAGTCAGCAAGCGTTGGTATTTCGCGCTTGTGCCTGTTACACGACGAGGCAAGATTTTGCCACGCTCGCTGATAAACTTCTTGAGCAGATCTGTGTCTTTATAGTCAATGTGAGTAATTTTGTTCACAGTGAAGAAACAAACTTTACGGCGCTTGTTACGACCGCCTTTGCGACCGCCGAATTTGCGTTCTGGACGCTCATCGCCGCCTTCTCTTTGTCTGAAGCTCATGGTACATCCTCCTTATCGTTGAAATTTAGAATGGTAAATCATCTTCTGAGATGTCAATCGGGCGTCCATCATCCTTGAACGGATCATTGTTGTCGTTCCGTGATTGATTCGAACGATTGCCGCTGTAACCGCCGCCGCCGTTATTGCTCCCACCGTAAGAAGAGTTGCCTCCTCCTCCGCTGTAGCCGCCACCGCCATTGCCGCTATTACCGCCGCTGCCATATCCGCCGCCATTATCCTCACGCTGCTGTCCTCCGCCTTCGCGGCTCGACTCCAGGAACCGAACATTGTCTGCAATAACTTCCGTTACATACACACGCTTGCCCTCGTTGTTCTCGTAGTTCCGCACTTGAATGCGACCTTCAACCGCCGTTAAGCGGCCTTTGCGCAAGTAATTGGCACACGTCTCGGCCAGCTGACGCCATGTAACGACCGGAATGAAGTCCGCTTCACGCTCACGCCCTTCGCCGCCGCTGAACGGACGGTCCACGGCTAACGTGAATTGCGTAACCGCAACCCCTGCCGGCGTATAACGAAGCTCCGGATCTCTCGTCAATCTGCCAATCAATATTACACGGTTCAACAATGTCATGACCTCCCCATTGAACAAATCTTGCGTTAGACTTAAGCTACGTCTCTGACGATCAACGAACGAATGACTTCGTCGGAAATCTTCATGATACGGTCAAGTTCATTAACAACTTCAGTTGTAGCGTTGAAGTGTACCAGAACGAAGTATCCGTCACGAAGCTTGTTGATCTCATACGCAAGACGGCGTTTGCCGATTACGTCTGTTTTCGTAACCTCGCCACCGTTGGAGATGATGCCATTGAACTTTTCAACCAGAGCTTGAACGTTCTCTTGCTCTACTTCTGGACGAATGATGTACATCACTTCATATTTGCGCATTGTGTTTCACCTCCTTTTGGACTAACGGCCCCGCAAGCGGAGCAAGGAACGAGCCTTAGGCTCGCATCTCTATATTATATCAAATTATGTACAGCATGACAAGTGCCCGTTCCACATCGGCCAGCATCCGTTATCTGTCACTCATGCGCCACCCATGGCGTGCCTATACTAACCATTGGACGTGACCGCTTGACCGCGGCTGTCCAATTCGACTGGAGGTGCTTAGCAGTGGGTGAATTTACAATGTTTAACCAAGGCGACAAAGCTCCGAACGACGGCACGTACATCGAGACCGGCGTCAATGATTTCCACATGGGGATCGAGGATCCCAAGAAGGTGAAGCTGCATAAGGGCGAACGCTTCCCCGAGAATACGAATCATGAGCGCAAGTGGATCCGCATGCCGAAACGTTAAATTATTTATTGAGATAATGTGAATAACATATCTCCGTTCGGGCTATTCTATATCTCGACGGTGGAAGAGAGGTGTGGTTCCGTTGGACCTACTGGGTGCAAGGATCTCTTGAGTATTTCATCCACTTCACGTTAAAGCGAGGCGTTGTGCTAAAGAGCACTTTAGGTAACTCCACGTTCCATTGATTCGCGAGAGCTTAACTTCGTTTAAGCTCAGATGTTTCAGATCGTTGTTGTGCGAGGATACACGAATGCCAGATCAAACACCGTCAGGAAAGAGGACTCTCAGGAGCCCTCTTTTCCTGTTGCCCTGAGCTATTTTTTAAAATTTCATGAAGATGTACGAATAAGAAAACCGCAAAGGGGTCATTCTATAAATGACGGTGGAAGAGAGGTGTGGTTCCATTGGACCCATTGGTGCAAGGATCTAAGCGTATTTCATCCACTTCACGTTAAAGCGAGGCGTTGTGCTAAAGAACACTTTAGGTAACTCCGCGTCATGAAGCGCGAGAGGGTTAACTCCGGTTACACTCAGATGTTTCAAGAAGCTGTTGTGCGAGAATACCGAATACCAGATCAAACACCGTCAGGAAGAGGACTCTCAGGAGTCCTCTTCTTCTATGTCATCCCCCGCTAATTTCATTAAAATGCCCATAAAAAAAGCGACCTCCGATGAGATCGCTGTTCATTGTTTATAGAGTGGCGGAGAGGGTGGGATTCGAACCCACGCACGCTTTGACACGCCTAGCTGATTTCGAGTCAGCCCCCTTGGGCCTCTTGGGTACCTCTCCAGTAAGTAATAATATATCACATATCGAACCTCTGTGCAAGCGTGTCCCGCATAATTTTTAGCGCTCCAAATGCCGTCTATTCTGACCCATCAGAGCCTTCCTCGCTTGCTTTGGAACGGAGCACCTTTTTCATGTTTTTCTCGAATTTGGCTCTAGGGATCAAGACGCTATGCTTGCAGCCTACACACTTGATTCGAATGTCCATCCCCATCCGGATAATCTCCATCTCGTTAGTGCCGCAGGGATGCTGCTTCTTCATCATGACGATATCCCCAAGCTCGAACTGCTTACGCTCCATCCTCTACCCCTCCTTCATACCCCTCTGGTATGTTACCATGCGCGGATATGGAATTTCGATGCCATAACGGTCGAATGCCGCCTTCATCTCCTTGTTCATCTTCCGGGCGAGCGCATGCTGCGTGTTCGGTCTGCATTCCGCCACGACGCGGATCGTTATGCCGGATGCCGACATCATCTGAACGCCCAGCACCTCGGGCTCCTTCACCAGGTCATCATACTGAATTTCCTTTGCAGTCTCCTTGATGATCATCATAGCTTGATCCACATCCGCCTCGAACGCAACAGATACGTCCACAACCGCCAAGGAGTTGTTGATAGAGAAATTCGTCACCTCATTAATCATGCCGTTAGGCACGATATGGACTTCTCCGGTCCAGCTTAATATCTTCGTCGTACGCAGCCCGATGACCTCCACTGTACCCTTGAATTGACCTGTCTGTATAACATCGCCAACCGCGAATTGATCCTCCAGGATAATGAAGAAGCCTGTAATAATATCCTTGACCAAGCTCTGCGCGCCGAAGCCAATGGCCAGCCCCACTACGCCAGCCCCCGCTAGCAGCGGCCCAAGATTAATACCAACCTCCGACAACACCAGCATCGCCGTAATAAAATATACGATATACGCCGTCACGTTGCGCAGCAGCTTGCCGACAGTCGTCATTCTTCGCACGTTTTTCTGAACGTACTTGCTCGTACGCTCCAGCATGACTCTGTCAATCATCCTATGTAGAATCCATAGAGCCACTCGGCTCAATACTAGAATAATGATGATTCTTAACGCCCCGACTGCTAGCTTCTCCCACATAACCTCATCCGGCAGCATGTCCACCATGCTGTTGTACCACTCCATCATGATCGCATCCCTCCATTCCTGGCCTGTCCCTTATCGTTCTATCTCTTCATACCCTTCCGCTGCGGGTTTGAATATGCCTCTGATTTCTACCGACTCTTGTACAATTACGTCTTTCACTGTCGCAAGGTCTTCCTCTGGAAAATGGATCGACAACGCGCAGCCCGCCGTAATTTCCTTCGGCGTCGGACAAATATCGATTTCAATTTCTGCGTATTCGAGCAGCATCTCCGCTCTCAGCGCCTGTTGCGTCGAATCGAATGCAATAAGCAGCATGTCCCTTTCGTCCTTTCCGCCAACTTTCCCTTCTCCGCCAAGTATAAATTGGTTGTCCCATCCATATACTAGTATCATATAAGCGTTAATGGGAGGGATTCTATGAAACTGCCATTTATGAAAGAAGCTACATTCAAAGTCCCCTATACCACATCAGGCATCGTAGGTATGCTTGTCAATCGTCTCTCCGGCTTTCTAATGGAGGTTCCAAGTACTCGTCCCATTGTCGTTGTGTGCATCGGCACAGATCGTTCTACAGGCGATGCATTAGGCCCTCTGATTGGCACGGCCCTGCTCAAGTACCGCAGCCCTCACTTCCATCTCTATGGCACGCTGGAGGAGCCTGTGCACGCCATGAATTTGGAGGATACATTGGCGGCAATTCAAGCTTCGCATGCCAACCCTTACATCATCGGAATCGACGCCTGCCTTGGCCAGGTTTCCAGTGTAGGCTGCATTCAGATTGGAGAAGGACCGGTTCGTCCTGGAGCAGGCGTGAATAAGGAGCTCCCTCCCGTTGGCGATATTCATGTAACCGGCATTGTGAATGTAGGCGGGTTCATGGAATATTTTGTCCTGCAGAACACCAGGCTGCACCTTGTCATTCGCATGTCGGATGTCATCGCGACCAGTCTCTTCACTGCAATCGCCAATCATGTCCACATCACCTCTGCCGCCCGTGATCAAGCGGCTGCTTCGGATTAAACCTTATGCGGTGCGGCTATTTGGCCGCATCGATGGCCTTGCGCTCTTCCGGGGTCAGTGTATACGACGATTGCCCTTTCTCAACGGGCTTCGCGTACACATACGTATTATCCCTGCTGTGCAGGCCTGAGAACACGGCGCCATCCTTCTCTGCGTTCAGAATGGCTAATGAAAAGCTGAGATCGCTGCCGCCATCCGAGAATGCGTTGTATCGTATGATGCCGAGCTTTGCTTTCATCTGAGGCAGAGCAGCCTGTACGTCCTTCAGCTCATGCTGCAGGGTATCTATGTATTGACGCTGCGCCTCCAGCTGTCCCTTCATTTCTACGATGACATCTTCCATATTCGTTAAGCCCGTATTCCCCATCACGGCAACGTACTGCTTTCTCAGTCTCTTCAGTCGCACGCCCAGCACCGCTATCCAGATGACGAGCAAAGCTGTTACAAAAGCGACTGCGACGATTGCGATAAAGCTTGGTTCCAAGTACCATTCGTCCATTTCTATTCCCATCCCCTATATACGATATTGCTCTCTGATCTCCTTGATGGCCCGGACAAATGCATCGGCTTCGTCAACAGAAGTAGATGCCCCTACACTCGCCCTTACCGCTCCTGTTGACGAGGTTCCCGCTGCAGCGTGCGCTAACGGCGTACAATGAAATCCCGCTCTAACGGCGATTCCATAATGCTGGTCCAATATAAATGAAAGCTCTGATGGATCAACACCATCCATATGCAGCGCGACAATACCCGTTCTCGCCTCTCCCAGCGGAGGACCCAGCAGCCGTACCCCTTTAACACCGCTAAGCCCCTCCATCATATGCTGCGCCAGCTTCCATTCATGCTCGTAGATGGCCTCTACTCCCAGCTTCAGCACGTGCTTAACGCCCTCTCGGAGACCCGCTAAGCCCGGTGTGTTCTGGGTGCCTGCCTCATACCGGTCTGGGCGCACAAGCGGCTGCTCTGGCGTCTCTGACTGGCTGCCGGTCCCGCCATGCAGGAGCGGCTCCAGCTCCATGTCAGGAGCGATATACAGACCTCCTGTCCCTTGTGGACCAAGCAGCCCCTTATGCCCGGGGAAGGCCAGCAGGTCTATGCCCATCGCTTGCACATCAATAGGCATAATACCGGCGCTTTGAGCCGCGTCCACCAGTAATTTCACACCATGCTTTCTCGCCACTTCACCAATCTCCGCTACAGGCAAAATCGTGCCCAGCAGGTTCGAGCTGTGATTGACGATAATCATCGTTGTATGGGGTTGAATGGCTTTTTCAACATCCTCCACCTTTATTTTACCCGTGGCGTCCGACTCGATGTAGGTAACTTCTAGCTGGTTATGCCGCTCCAAATGATACAATGGTCGCCGAACGGAATTGTGCTCCACCGACGTAGCGATAACATGATTCCCTGGCTTCACCCATCCCTTGATAGCCAAATTCAACGACATGGTGGTGTTGGATGTGAAGGCTATATCATTAGGGTTGCGAATATTGAACAGCTTGGCCAAGTGCTTTCTCGCATCGAACAACACCCTGCTAGCTCTGACAGCCATAGCATGGCTTCCTCTGCCAGGGTTCGCGGCGTCATTCAGCATGGCATGCGTGACAGCCTCTGTGACCGCTATTGGCTTCGGCCAGGATGTTGCCGCATGGTCCAAATAGATGAATGGTGCTTCCTCTTTGTGCATATTGTCCACCTCTCCTACCCTGTAAATCAACAATGGCATATCTTAGTTTAATCCTTCAACCGAGGGATTACAACTTTGATATGCCATCATCCACAAGCTGTCATGCATCTAATGATATCATTCCATTATGCCAATAATTGAAGTAGATCAAGCAGTCTCTCCAGATCCTGCTTATTATAATATTGCAGTTCAATCTTCCCTTTATCCTTCTGCTGCTTAATTTTCACCGTCGTTTTGAAGCGTTCACGAAGCGTCTCCTCTAACGATTCAATATACGGATCACGCTTCTTCTGCTTCTGCGACTTCTGTTCAGGTGTTTGGCGGGAATCCAGCTTCTGAATGGCATCCTCCAGCTCACGAACGCTCCATTCGGCGTTCACTGTTTGTTCAGCCAACTGCTTCTGGATGTTTTGCTCCTTCACCCCTGCAAGCGCTCTGGCATGCCCCATCGAGATTGTTCCACGTGAAACATAATCCTTGATTTCAGCAGGCAGCGTGAGCAGTCGAACAAAGTTGGCGATATGAGAGCGTGATTTGCCTACCTTCAAGCTCAGCTCTTCTTGCGTTAAGCTGAACTTGTCCATCAGCGCTTGATAAGCTACCGCAACCTCCAGCGCATTCAGATCCTCACGCTGCAAGTTTTCGATGAGCGCAATCTCCATCACCTGTTGATCCGTGAATGTACGAACGACAGCCGGAATCGTTGTGTTGCCGCAATATTGCGAAGCACGGAAACGGCGTTCGCCTGCAATAATCTCATAGCCCTTCAGTACCGTTCGGACAATGATCGGCTGAATGACGCCATGCTGCTTGATGGATTCCGCCAGCTCCTTAATGGAGTCTTCATCGAAGGTTTTCCGAGGCTGGTACGGATTGGGCCGAAGCTGACTTAATGGCACCTCGATAACCTTGTCATCATCATTCACCGATAAGGATGGGATTAACGCGTCCAGTCCTCTACCTAGCCGCTTGCTCATACATAATCACTTCCTTCGCAAGTTCAAGATAAACTTCTGCACCCTTCGACTTCGGATCATATGTGATAATGGCTTGACCATGAGAAGGCGCTTCGCTCAATCGCACATTGCGCGGGATAATGGTCTGATACACCTTCTGCTGAAAATATTTCTTCACTTCCTCAATAACCTGAATGCCCAGATTGGTTCTGGCATCCAGCATCGTCAGGAGGACGCCTTCAATCTGCAGTGTTGTATTCAGATGCTTCTGCACGAGACGCACCGTATTCAGAAGCTGGCTTAAGCCCTCCAGGGCATAATATTCACATTGAATCGGAATCAAAACAGAATCGGCTGCTGTTAATGAGTTAATCGTTAGGATGCCTAGCGATGGCGGACAGTCAATGAGAATATAATCAAATTGATTTTTAACCATATGCAGCGACTTCTTCAATCTCAGCTCTCTTGAGATTGTCGGCACCAGCTCAATCTCGGCTCCCGCCAATTGGATCGTTGCCGGGATAACCTTCAGACCTGGCACACTGCTCTCTACCATAGCATCATTGGGATGCACATCATTGATTAACACATCGTATATACAGTTCGGCACATCCGCTTTGTTGATGCCCAAACCGCTCGTTGTATTGCCCTGTGGGTCAATATCGACTAACAAAACCTTTTTCCCCAGAGAAGCAAGACAAGCAGCGAGATTAACAGACGTTGTCGTTTTTCCGACACCGCCCTTCTGGTTGGCAATTGCAATAATTTTCGACACTATTCTTTCTCACCTCATGAGTGAAGCTTTTGTACAAATGGCATCGCCGCCTTCAGTGAAGGCGGCACACTAGTTCATAGCATTTAGTTGAAATAACATGAATAACGCATAAGTGCTAACGCTTTGGAATTTGAATCACAATCTCATAATGATCCTCGTGATCCTTTTCATTCGTCTTAATCTGAAGGCCAGAGCCAGACACCATATCAATGGATTGACGAATGGTGTTCAAGGCCAACCGCACATCCTTGGTGAATGAGATTCGTTTCGCCTTTTTCGGTTTTGTTGTTTCCTTAAGAAACGCAATACGCACCTCAGTCTGCTTCACATTCAGGTCTTTGGTAATAATCTCCTCCAGCACCCTCAGCTGCAGCTCCTCGGTATCCAGCGACAATAATGCGCGAGCGTGTCTCTCCGTAATCTTCCGTTCCATTAATGCGAGCTTAATAGATTCCGGAAGAGCCAACAATCTAAGCTTATTGGCAATGGTCGACTGACTTTTGCCCAGACGTTGAGCCAAGCTCTCTTGCGTTAATTGATGGAGCTCAATCAGCTTCTGGTATGCAATCGCCTCTTCGACGGCGGTTAGATTCTCACGCTGCAAGTTTTCGATAAGCGCAATGGAGGCGGTCTGTGAATCATTGAACTCGCGAACGATGGCCGGTATCGTCTCATATCCTAATTTGGTCACGGCCCGCCAACGTCTTTCTCCTGCAATGATCTCATATCGATTATTGCGCATGCGAACAACGATCGGTTGAATCACACCATGAGTCTTAATGGTCTGACACAATTCCTCAATACGGTCGTCGTCGAATATCGTACGAGGCTGAAACGGACTCGTGTCGATATCGCCTATAGGAATCTGCCGCACTTCTTCTTGTCCCGATCGCTGCTCAGTCAAACCGAACAAACGAGAAAATGATTCTTTCATATCGATGACTACCACCCGATCATGTGATAAATCCTAAGCGTAATCTTGCCGCTTAGGTTTCTTTCGAAAGGAAAGACCCGCTCATCCTTGAGAGGACATTTCGTTATGTCTAACCATTCGACTTCATTTCTCCGAAATCCTGCTTGACACTTATATTATCCCATGTACAAATCGTGATCATTATGTGTACGGAATTCTATATGTTTCACGTGGAACAATTGCGGATAGCGTGCTGCTCCTCTTCCCCTACAGGATAGGCTGCTTTAATGGCGTTCCGGCTTTGCGCGGATATTGCCGAGGCGTAGCCTCTCGCTTGGATACCAGAACAATCCCCCTGTCCGACTGCTCATGAGGCAAACGGAATGCGTGCTGAGCCTTCAAGACACCCTTCAGCTCCCGGAAGCTGGTAGCTGCCTCCTTCACTTCTTCCTCCGATTGTGAGCCCTTCATGGCGGCGAATAACCCGCCCTTCTTCACAAACGGCAAACAAAATTCATTCAGCACATTCAAACGAGCAACCGCGCGTGCCGTCACAAGATCAAAGCCGTCTCTATATGCAGTCAGCCTTGCGACATCCTCAGCCCGACCGTGAATACAGGCTACATCGTCAAGGCCAAGCTGCTCTACCAGAGCATTCAGGAAGCCAATTCGTTTGTTAAGCGAATCTACTATCATGACTTGCAGATGAGGAAAACAAATTTTGAGAGGGATACTAGGAAAGCCTGCCCCCGAGCCAATATCGGCCAGCGATTTCACACGGCCTATGTCAACGAAGAAGGCTAGCGACACCGAATCATAGAAATGCTTCTCATACACGGCGTCACGCTCTGTGATGCCCGTTAGATTCATCCGCTCGTTCCAATCCACCAGCATCCGGAAATACAGCTCGAATTGCTCCAGCTGACGCGGAGAAAGGTTGATGCCTTTCTCCGCCAGCGCTTCAACAAACCATGTCGTCGTCGTATCCATGCCTCAGCCTCTAGCCGCCTTCACACGATTGTAATGCTCCAGGTAGACAAGCAGTATGGAGATGTCAGCTGGCGTAACACCGGCAACCCGGGAAGCCTGCCCAATCGACAATGGGCGGATCACGCTAAGCTTCTGCTTCGCTTCGGAGGCTAAGCCGTTAATTTCCTCATATCGAATATCGTCCGGGATCAGCTTCTTCTCCATCTTGTTGAGGCGCTCCACCTGCAGCAGCTGCTTTTCGATATACCCCGCATATTTGATCTGAATTTCGACCTGCTCCTTCATCTCGTCCGTCAGCTCGAAGGGGCTTGGCGATACCGACTCCAAGTGTGCATACGTTACTTCAGGTCTGCGGAGCAGAGACAGAATATCGCCGCCTTGCGTCAGCGGTGCGGAGCCGGCTGCTTGGAGCATATCCGCTACATCATCAGGCTTGATCTTCGTCGAAGCAAGACGCTCCACCTCACGCTCCACCAGCTCCTTCTTCCGCAGGAAGCTGTTATAGCGCTCCTCAGGAATGAGCCCAATATCGTAGCCGATTGGCGTCAGACGAAGATCCGCATTGTCATGGCGAAGCAGCAGACGATATTCAGCGCGCGAGGTTAACAAGCGATAAGGATCATTCGTGCCCTTTGTGACCAGGTCATCGATCATAACACCAATATAGCCCTCGGAGCGGCCAATAATAACGGGCTCCTTGCCCTGCACCTTGCGCGCCGCGTTGATCCCCGCCATAATGCCTTGTCCAGCCGCCTCTTCATAACCCGAGGTGCCGTTGATTTGTCCAGCTGTGAATAAGCTGTCAATCTTCTTTGTTTCGAGCGAAGGCCATAGCTGAGTGGGGATAACTGCATCGTATTCAATCGCATAACCGTTGCGCATCATCTCAACTTTTTCCAATCCTGGGATTGAACGTAAAATATCGAGCTGCACATCCTCCGGCATGCTTGTGGACAAGCCTTGCACGTAATATTCGGATGTATGACGCCCCTCCGGCTCCAGGAAGATTTGATGCTTTGGCTTATCGGCGAACCGCACAATCTTATCCTCGATGGACGGACAATAACGAGGTCCAGTACCCTCAATAGCGCCGGAGAACATGGGAGCGCGATGGAGATTGTCGTTAATGATCTGATGCGTCTTCTCCGATGTGTAAGTCAGCCAGCAAGGCAGCTGCTCATTACTGGATGCCTCCGTCTCATGGGAGAAAAACTTCGGCTTTTCGTCGCCTGGCTGAATTTCCGTTTTGGAGAAATCGATGGTGTCCTTATGAACACGCGGAGGCGTACCCGTCTTGAAGCGGATCAGCTCCAGACCGTGCTCCTTGAGGCTTGCGGACAAGCGCACGGAAGGCTGCTGGTTGTTCGGACCGCTCTCATACATCAGCTCGCCCATAATGATCTTGCCGCGCAGATAGGTGCCTGTCGTCACAACTACCGCCTTGGCGCGATATTCCGCGCCTGTCTTCGTGAGGATGCCGACACACTTGCCGTCCTCGACAATGAGCTCCTCCGCCATACCTTGACGAAGCGTCAGATGAGGCGTCTCCTCAATCGTCTTCTTCATGAGATGCTGGTAGGAGAATTTGTCGGCCTGCGCGCGCAGAGCATGAACCGCGGGGCCCTTGCCCGTATTCAACATGCGCATCTGAATAAACGTCTTGTCGATATTGCGGCCCATCTCGCCGCCAAGCGCATCGACCTCGCGCACGACATGCCCCTTCGCCGGCCCGCCGATCGACGGGTTGCACGGCATAAACGCCACCATATCCAAATTAATTGTCAGAAGCAGCGTCTCGCAGCCCATTCTCGCCGAAGCAAGTGCCGCTTCGCAGCCGGCATGGCCCGCTCCGATGACAATAACATCAAATTGTCCTGCTATATATCCCATCATTTATCCCTACTTTCCAAGACAGAACTGTGAAAATATTTGGTCTATCAGCGAGTCGCCCGCTTCATCGCCCAGAATTTCTCCTAGCGACTCCCAAGCCTGTCTCGCATCGATCTGAATCACATCAATCGGTATACCCGCGTGCGTCGCTTCTATGGCATCAGACAGCGATTGTCTCGCCCGCTTAAGGAGCGCAATATGCCTGACGTTGCTCACATAGGTCAAGTCATTCGCCTCAAGTTGGCCCTCGAAGAACATCTCGCTGATCGTCGCTTCCAGCGCGTCCAGGCCGCGCTCCTGCAGCACCGACATCCTGACGATGGAGTCGGCGGACACATACCTCTCCACCTCTGACAGCTCCAGCTGCCCGGGCAGATCCATCTTATTAATAATAACGATAACCGATCGCTCCCTCAGCTGCTCCAGCAGCTGACGGTCATCCTCGCCCAGCGGCTCGTTATAATTCAGCACGAACAGGATCAGATCCGCTTCCTGCAGCGCGTCCCGCGAACGCTCCACGCCAATTCGCTCCACCACGTCGCTGGTCTCCCTAATGCCGGCCGTATCCAGCAAGCGAAGCGGAATAGCGTTCAACGTAACAAATTGCTCAATGACATCCCGTGTAGTGCCGGGGATATCCGTCACGATAGCTTTGTTCTCCTGCGTCAGCATGTTCATAAGCGATGACTTGCCCACATTCGGCCGGCCTACGATGGCCGTCATAATGCCTTCCCGCAATATTTTGCCCTCGCTTGCGGTTTTGAGCAGCTTGTCGATTTCGCCGATGGCCGATTGGCATTGCTCGCGAATATACGCGCTCGTCATCTCCTCAACATCATGCTCCGGATAATCAATATTGACCTCGATATGGGCCAGCAGCTCGATAACGGTCTGCCGCAGCGCCTTAATCCGCTTCGACAAAGCCCCCTCTGCCTGCTTCCTCGCTACCGAGAACGCCCGATCCGACTTGGAGCGGATCAGATCGATAACTGCCTCCGCCTGCATCAGATCAATTCGTCCGTTCAAGAACGCTCGTTTGGTGAACTCGCCAGGCTCCGCCGTACGTATGCCATCCTGCTGCAGCACCGCGTCAAGCACCTTCTTCACCGCAATAACGCCGCCATGCGCGTTAATCTCCACAACGTCCTCCGCCGTGAAGGAGCGCGGCCCTCGCATCAGCGTAACGAGCACCTCCTCCACCTTCTCGCCGGAGGCTGGATCTATAATATGTCCGTAATGTACGGTATGCGTATCCGCATCCTTTAGACTTATTTTCGACTTGAATATCGCATCCGTCCCGCTGATCGCCTGCGGTCCGCTAATGCGAATAATCGCAATGCCGCCTTCACCCACCGCTGTGGAGATGGCCGTTATCGTATCATGCACCATGCTTGCTCACACCTCTTCCGGTCCAATCATAAAATGGAAAAACAGCAATGACCCGATTAGAAGCCATTGCTGCGATTATAAGGTATAGATGGATTTCGATTCGCTTACCTCAGTGCAATGACGACACGCCGATTCGGCTCGTCGCCTTTACTGAAGGTTTTCACCTTGGGGTGATTCTGAAGCTGCGAATGGATAACCTTGCGCTCATGCGATGACATCGGCTCGAGAACAACTTCCTTTCTCGTGCGAATGACGCGTCCCGCCAGACGGTCGGATAACTCCTCCAACGTCTTGCGCCGACGCTCGCGAAAATCCTCTGCATCGAGAACGATACGAAGATGGCTGGTTGCATAACGATTGGCCACAATATTAGTCAAGTACTGCAAAGCGTCTAACGTTCCGCCCCGCCGTCCGATCAGCATGCCGAGGTCCCCGCCGCCCGATACGGACAGCAGCGTTCCCTCTCTTGTATGATTGCGATCGATACGCACGGACATTCCCATTGTTCCTGCTACCTCATGTAGGAATTGCTCGGCCTCCTCGATAGGATCCGGTATAAGCGACAGCTCTACCTTCGCCTCCTTGGCGCCGAACAATCCGAACAGTCCTTTGGAGGGCTGCTCCAATACAACAACTTCCACGCGATCTTCCGTTACTTGCCATTGGGCCAATCCATTCCGCACCGCATCGTCTATCGTCTTGCCCGATGCAACGATTTTCTTCATTTCGCAAGGACCTCCTTCTTACCCTTGTCTGAGGAACGTACGTATAGGAAATAGTTTTGGACGATGGTATACGTGTTACTGAATACCCAGTACAGCGGCAGGGCTGCCGGGAAGGACAGCGACATCACGAAGATCAGCACCGGGAAGATCGTCATAATCATCGCCATGCCCGGTATCTGCTGCGTCTGCTGCTTCTGCATCATCTTGGATTGAATAAACGTTGTCAGAGCGGCAAGCACCGGCAGGAAGTACCATGGGCTCGGCTCACCTAGAACAACGCCGAAAATTTCTTCCGTCCGAATATCCTTGTTCCAATAAATCGCGTTATACAGTGCGATGAACACCGGCATCTGAACGATCAGCGGCAGACAGCCGGCCAGCGGATTCACCTGGTGCGTCTGGAAGAGCTTCATCGTCTCTTCCTGCTGCTTCTGCGGGTTATCCTTATATTTCTTCTTGATCTCCGCCATCTGCGGCTGCAGCGCTTGCATCGCTTTGGAGCTGCGGAATTGCTTGATTGTGAGCGGAAGAATCAAGGTCCTCACCACAATCGTAAGCAGCAGGATCGCAAGCACGTAAGAGCCGCCCATCCAGCTGGCGAACGTATCAAGCGTAATGGCAAAATAATAAACAACGTTTTTCTCCCAGAAGTTGCCCTCCAATAAGTCAGGGGTGTCCATGGTATGGTCTGCAGGCACACAGCCGGCAAGCAAGCCTAACGCCATCACCAAGCCGACTACGAGCAGCCATTTGCGATTTGTATTCCGAAGCAACATCTAATCTCCTCTCTAAAGAGCCGTTAGCCTAGTTCTATTCCAAGTTTGACTATACCATAATTTAGACTACAAATAAACAAGCCCCGGCTCGTCCCTCCGCCTTATCTTTCCTTCAGCAGACCGGCTTTCTTGAGCACGTGATGAATGCTCTTCTCCAGCTCCTTGTAGGACATTGCCGTTGCCGGCTTTCTTACTATTAGAATGAAGTCTGTGCGAGGCAGCACCCGATCCTCCATATGTCGAACAATCTCCTTCACCATCCGCCTCATTCGGTTGCGCATAACGGCATTCCCGATCTTCTTGCTGGCGGATACGCCCAGACGGAACGGCTCAGCAGCCTTCTGCTTCGACCAATATACTACAAATTGACCGTTTGCGAACGACTTGCCGCCTCTATAGATCCGATTGAAATCATCGCGATTTCGAAGACGCAGTGCTCTGCGCATAGTTGTCCGCCACCGTTCCCTTCCTCAATCTATTCAGTATCGCCAGGAAAGCAAAAAAAAAGACCACCAGACGTGGTCTTCTGCTTACGCGCTCAGTACTTTTCTGCCCTTCTGACGACGAGCCGCCAGTACTTTACGGCCGTTCTTCGAGCTCATCCGTTTACGGAAGCCGTGAACCTTGGCGCGTTTGCTAACATTCGGTTTAAATGTAGGTCTCATGTATGCTGCACCTCCTATATTCCATGTAGAAGTGTACTCGGCCTGAAGGCCGCACCACCGTAAAAATCACTTTTACTATTAAACCACGCCAGCGGGCAAAAGTCAACGTACAGCCCCGGTCCACCTTGCTGGCAAATGCTGCCCCGCATCGCCCCTCTATAGGTTGTGGATAAATGTATAAGGGCATACCTCCCGCGGCAAATTAATAACATGTGGATAAAAAAGATCGGCATTTTTCGAACTTTGTCGAAATCTCAACAAGATATAAACAATATCTAGTGTTGTAGATAACTTTTGTACACAAGTTATTGAGGATGTGGATAATATACGCAAACTCGTTGAAATATAAGGCTCCATTTGCTATGATGGATATGTTTTCGTTGTGGACTGCGGTCCGTTCGGTGCAATATTATTAACAGGCTGTGGATAACATTGTGAACAAGTTTATCCACTATTTATAACTGATCGGGAAGCCATTCTTAATAATGTGGATGATTGGATCCGCATCGCCTTTCAATTCGACATATTTCTGCGTACATCCGCGTTCCGCGCGATTGATGATAAGGAGTGACAGTCTGTGGACAGCCATACTTACGATTTATGGCAACAAGTATTGTCAATCATCCAAACCAAGCTCAGTAAACCAAGTTACGATACCTGGTTCAAAGAAACGAAGGCTTCTTTTGTTGATGATTCCGTGCTTGAGATTACCGCGCCAACTACATTTGCGGCTGAATGGCTGGAGGGCCGCTATACAAAGCTCATCCGCTCAACCTTATTCGATTTTTTAGGAAGACAGGTCGACGTTAAATTTTCGATCGGGGAGCCCAAAAACTCGGAGCAGAGCGTCGCGCAGCCGCCGAGGCCGCCCAAAGCGCCCGTTAATGTCGAGGAGCCGCATATCAATATGCTGAACCCGAAGTATACGTTCGATACGTTCGTCGTAGGCGCGAATAACCGGTTTGCACACGCCGCCTCGCTTGCCGTCGCGGAAGCGCCGGCCAAGGTATACAATCCGCTCTTCCTGTATGGCGGAGTGGGTCTCGGCAAGACGCACCTCATGCATGCCATCGGGCATTATATTATGGATCATAACCCGAATACTCGGGTTCTTTATATCTCATCGGAGAAATTCACCAACGAGTTCATCAACGCGATCCGGGACAACCAGGGCGAGAGCTTCCGCACCAAGTACCGCAATATCGACGTTCTGCTCATTGACGATATTCAATTCCTGGCGGGCAAGGAGCAGACGCAGGAGGAGTTCTTCCATACCTTCAACGCGCTGCACGAGGAACGCAAGCATATCGTGATCTCCAGCGACCGTCCCCCTAAGGAAATTCCGACACTGGAGGATCGGCTGCGATCCCGCTTCGAGTGGGGTCTGATTACGGATATTCAGCCGCCTGACCTGGAGACCCGAATCGCGATCCTTCGCAAGAAAGCCAAAGCGGAGAATCTCGATATTCCGAACGAAGCGATGAACTATATCGCCAATCAGATCAACACGAATATTCGGGAGCTTGAGGGCGCGCTGATCCGCGTCGTCGCCTATTCCTCCCTTATCAATGCCGATATCACCTCGCATCTGGCCGCGGAAGCGCTGAAGGACATCATTCCGTCGGGACGCCCTAGAATGATTACGATGGGTGACATTCAAGCGAAGGTCGGCGAGTTCTATGGGCTGCGGATGGAGGAATTCAAAGCGCGCAAACGGACCAAGGCCGTCGCCTTCCCTAGGCAAATCGCTATGTACCTGTCCCGCGAGCTGACAGAGTTCTCCTTGCCGAAGATTGGCGAAGCGTTCGGGGGAAGAGACCATACCACGGTCATCCACGCCCATGAGAAGATATCGCAGCAGCTAAAGTCCGATCAGGAGCTCTACAAAATTGTGCAAAACCTGACAGAAAAAATTAAAAACCAAATGTGAACAACCAAGCAAGCCTATGCACACGCTATGCACATGTGGATAGGCTTGCTTTATCCCTGTTTGACGGGGTTATCCACATATTCAGGGCCCCTACTACTACGACTACTAATAATTTATTAAAAAATATCTTCAAAAATACGCCGAAACGGGTGACGAGATGAAACTGACGATTTCCAAAAACGAGCTGAACGAAGCGATTCAACACGTCGCGAAAGCGGCCTCCTCCAGACCCGCCATTCCGATTCTCGGAGGCATCAAGATTGATGTTAACCACCAATATGTAACCTTGACCGCAAGTGATACAGATATATCTATTCAAAGCTTTATCACCGTAGAACAAGGAGATCTCATTATCGCCACGGTAGATAAGCCTGGAAGCGTGGTGCTGCCATCCAAATTTTTTGCAGAGATCGTCAAGAAGCTGCCTTCCGACCAGGTTGTTATCGAGGTGAGCGCCAGCTTCCAGACGACGATCCGCTCAGGCTCCACGGAAATTCAGATGGTGGGACTGGATCCCGAGGAATTCCCGATTCTGCCCGACGTTGAACAGAAGGATGTGCTGCAGGTTCCCGGCGATCTGATCAAATCCATGATCAAACAGACGATTATGGCCGCATCCACAAGCGAGCAGACGCCTATACTGACCGGCGTTCTCTGGAATCTTCATGAGGGAGAGCTGAAATTCGTGGCGACGGACCGCCATCGCCTCGCCAGCCGCAGAACCAATGTCAATGCGGACAGCTCTTATCACTTCAGCAATGTCGTCATATCCGCCAAGACCTTAAGCGAGCTGTCCCGCCTCATTCCGGATCAGAATACGCTGGTGGATATCGTCGTGGCCGAGAACCAGGTCCTCTTCAAGGTGGATCATATCTTGTTCTACACGCGGATTCTGGATGGCACTTACCCGGATACGTCCAAAATCATTCCACAGCAATTCGAGACGGAGCTCGTTCTCGATACCAAGCTGGTCATGGACGCGATCGACCGCGCTTACCTTATGTCGCGTGAGGAGAAGACCAATATCGTCCGGTTGGTCGCCTTCGAGGATGGCACAATCGAAATATCCTCCAGCTCCACGGAGCTGGGCCGAGTGACAGAGCAGCTGGAGGCCATCAGCATGAAGGGCGAACCGCTGCGCATCTCGTTCAACTCGAAATACATGCTTGACGTCTTGAAGGTTATCGACAGCGAACGGCTGTTCTTCGGTTTCACAGGAGCCATGAGACCCATTATTATTTCACCTGAGGATCACGATTACAGCTTGTATGTCATTCTGCCATATCGTACAACGGGCTAGTTACGCTCGAAGAGAGGAAGTCATAAGGGATGAAGGAAATCGCCATTCGAACGGAATATATTGAGCTCGGCAAGTTTCTGAAGCTGGCGGACTGCATATCCACAGGTGGACAAGCCAAATTTTTTGTCCAGGAAACGATTATCCACATCAACGGCGATGTGGACAATCGCCGAGGCCGGAAGCTGTACGTGGGAGATCGCGTCGAAGTAGAGGGCTTTGGGGCGTTTGTTGTCACAGCCGAGAAGTGAAGCTCTTATAGAGCGGGAGGGCTTACAGATTGTTCTTACATCGCATTGAATTGCATAACTACCGCAATTACGGAGAGCTCTCGCTCGCAACGCCGAACAAGGTGAACGTCTTCCTGGGGCCGAACGCCCAGGGGAAGACGAATTTGCTGGAAGCGATATTCGTCCTTGCGCTATCCAAGTCGCATCGCACCTCCAAGGATAAGGAGCTGATCGGCTGGCAGGGCGATTCCGCCCGCATCTCGGGTGAGGTGAGCAAGCGTTACGGCAACGCCACGCTGGATCTGCTGTTCTCCTCCCAAGGCAAAAAAGCGAAGATCAATGGGCTGGAGCAGCGCAAGCTGAGCGATTTCATAGGCTCGGTGAACGTCGTCATGTTCGCGCCCGAAGACTTGGAGATCGTCAAAGGCTCGCCGGGCGTACGAAGAAGATTTCTCGATATGGAAATCGGACAGGTGCAGCCCGGCTATTTGCATACGCTCACGCAGTACGGCAAAGTGCTGCAGCAGCGGAATAATTACTTGAAGTCCGCCTCGCCCGGGGGCATGAATCATGCGATGCTGGACGTATGGAATATGCAGCTGGCAGAGTTTGGTGTTAAAATCATGAAAAAAAGGAAACACTTTATACATAAATTGCAAGTGTTCGCGGAGAACATCCATTCCGGCATCACTAACGGCTCGGAGCAGCTGACGATCGAATACCGTCCCTCCTTCGACACGGACGCGCTGCAAGATGAATCTGTTTTATTTGATCAATTTATGATAAAGTTAACAAAGGTGAAAGATCAGGAGATTCGGAGAGGAGTCACGCTTGTGGGGCCTCATCGCGATGATCTGGCGTTCTTCATTAACGGCAAGGAAGCGCAAGTGTTCGGATCGCAAGGGCAGCAGCGCACAACGGCGCTGTCGCTGAAGCTGGCGGAGATTGAGCTGATCCGAGAAGAGATCGGCGAATATCCGCTGCTGCTGCTTGACGATGTTCTGTCCGAGTTGGATCAGAACCGGCAGACGCAGCTGATAGAAACCTTTCAGAGCAAAGTGCAAACGTTTATTACAACCACCGGCCTGGAGAGCGTCAACATGAGCAAGCTCCAAGACGCCGGTATCTATTATGTGCGGGAAGGCAAAGTGACGGTCTAATCGGGCGATTAAGGAGCAGTGAGAGGGATGTATATTCACTTGGGCGGAGAGAAGATTATCCGGGCAGCAGAGCTGGTGGCCATCTTCGATATTTCCATCGAGCAATCCTCCAAGCTGTCCAAGCAGTTCGTCGCGGGCGCGCGGGGACGCAAGGACGTTGAGACAATCGGCGAGGAAGAACCAAAATCCATAGTCGTCACGCAGAAGAAAATTTATTATTCGCCTATATCTTCCTCTACGCTTAAGAAACGAGCCCATCATTTCGTGGCGAATGGATAATGAACCAGGAAGAGCAGTCGAGAGGAGCAGTGAACTTGCATGTCTTTGGAACAGCATACGTATGACGAGAGTCAGATACAGGTCCTGGAGGGGCTGGAGGCCGTACGCAAACGCCCTGGTATGTATATTGGCTCTACCAGCGGCAAAGGTCTGCACCATCTGGTATGGGAAGTTGTCGATAATAGTATTGACGAAGCTCTCGCCGGTTATTGCAACAAGATTGACGTCATCGTTCACGAGAACAATAGCATTACCGTCATCGACAACGGGCGCGGCATTCCGGTCGGCATGAACGCGAAGCTGCAGAAGTCGACGCTCGAGGTCGTCATGACCG
This sequence comes from Paenibacillus sp. PL2-23, assembly GCF_040834005.1. NCBI lineage: Bacteria > Bacillati > Bacillota > Bacilli > Caryophanales > Paenibacillaceae > Paenibacillus > Paenibacillus sp. PL2-23. The sequence goes on along the minus strand of NZ_CP162129.1, from coordinate 143,688 downwards.
TCCTGCATGCGGGCGGCAAGTTCGGCGGCGAGGGCTACAAGGTGTCCGGCGGCCTCCACGGCGTTGGCGTATCCGTCGTGAACGCCCTGTCTGAATATGTAATCGTTCAGGTGCAGCGCGAGGGACATATCTATCAGCAGGAGTATCGCAGAGGCGCTCCGCAATACGATATTCGAATCGTGGGAGAATCGGCGCAGACGGGAACGAAGGTCACCTTCCTGCCGGACCCGGAGATTTTCACCGACACGACCGTCTATGATTACGAGACGCTGCAATCGCGTATTCGCGAGCTGGCGTTTTTGAATAAAGGCATCGAGATCACCCTTTCGGACGAACGGACAGGCGTGTCCAATTCGTTCAAGTACGAGGGCGGCATCAACGAGTTCGTGACGTTCCTGAACCGGAACCGCGAGGTGCTCCATGAAACGCCGATTTACGTCGAGGGCTCGAAGGACCACATTCAGGTGGAGGTGTCGCTGCAGTACAATGACAGCTACACGGAGAATATCTATTCCTTCGCCAACAACATTAACACGCACGAGGGCGGCACGCATGAATCGGGCTTCAAGAGTGCGCTGACACGTATTATTAACGACTACGCGCGCAAGATGAATCTGATCAAGGACAACGATTCCAACTTCTCCGGCGATGATGTTCGCGAAGGCTTGACAGCCATCATCTCGGTCAAAATTCCGGAGCCGCAGTTCGAAGGCCAGACGAAGACCAAGCTCGGCAACAGCGAGGTACGCGGCATCGTGGAATCGTTTTTCGCGGAGAAGTTCCAGGAGTTTCTGGAGGAGAATCCAAGCGTATCGCGCAAAATCGTGGACAAAGGCTTGCAAGCCGCGCGGGCGCGCGAGGCCGCGCGCAAGGCACGCGAGCTGACACGCCGCAAGAGTGCGCTTGAGGTCGGCTCCTTGCCGGGCAAGCTGGCGGACTGCTCCTCCAAGGACGCCTCCATCAGCGAGCTGTACATCGTCGAAGGCGACTCCGCCGGCGGCTCAGCCAAGCAGGGCCGTGATCGCCATTTCCAAGCGATCCTGCCGCTCCGCGGCAAAATATTGAACGTGGAGAAAGCCCGTCTGGATCGCATTCTGGGCAACGCCGAGATTCGCGCTATTATTACGGCGCTCGGTACGGGCATCAGCGACGACTTCGACATTGCGAAGGCGCGCTACCACAAGATTATTATTATGACGGATGCCGACGTTGACGGCGCGCATATTCGCACGCTGCTGCTGACGTTCTTCTATCGCTATATGCGAGAGATTATCGAAGCGGGCTTCGTATATATCGCTCAGCCGCCGCTCTTCAAGATTGAACGGAACAAGGTTGTGCGCTATGCGCTCACGGAGAAGGAGCGAGACGCGGTTATCGCCGAATTCGGCGAAGGCGCCAAAATCAACATTCAGCGTTACAAAGGCCTCGGAGAGATGGACGCCACCCAGCTGTGGGAGACGACCATGGATCCGGAGAGCCGCTCCATGCTGCAGGTTTCCATTCAGGACGCGATTGAAGCGGATACGATCTTCGATACGCTGATGGGCGACAATGTTGAGCCGCGCCGTGAATTCATCCAGAAATACGCCAAATATGTAACGAATCTTGATATTTAACCCTTGGAGAGCAGCCGGTGCAGTCGGCTGCTCTTTGTTGTTCTGCGGGAGTTAGGCACGCTTCTTCCTGCCGCCTCCGTAGGCCTTGAAGTATCGCATAATTTTGCGGTGCATCGTTTTGTCGGACAGTTTGTTGAAAATATAAGGATGCGGCTTCGTATTCACCTCAAGCACCCATGGATGCAATTGGGTATCGATCGCAATGTCCGCGCCGAGCTCCTTGATCCCGGGATAAGCCGCACTCAATTGATTGCCAATGGCCTCGCCGAGCTTCTCCAGCTTCTGGCGATATGCGGATAATTCCGCTGCTGACAGATGCCCGGACATCAGCTTCTCGAAAGCCACCATCTTTCCTCCGCTGTGATAGTTCGTGACGACATTGCGGGGATGGGCAAGCCGGCCGATGATGCCGGTCGTCTCCCAGCGATTGCGGGGATTCAGCTGAATCATGACGCGCAGATCGAATCTTCTTTTTTGATGCTTCAGCAGGTGTATGCCTCGTTGTACCAGGTAGCTCTTACCCTGAATATGTCGCTGCAGCTCTTGGCAGAGCTCGTCGAAGGAAGGGACATCATGTCCCGTCTTCTGTATTTGATAGTGATAGCTCGAGGTTTCCCTCCGCTTCTCGACACGAATCACACCGTCTCCATACATGCCGTTCACGGGCTTCACATACACCATGCCGAATTGCTCCAGCAGGGCGCGCAGCGCTTCGCGGCTGTATCGCTTCGTTAACGGAATATAGGGGCGCACATCCCGAGAACGAAGAAGCACCTTCGTTTTGGCCCATTTGCTTTTTACTCGCCTGATGGCCAATGTCCATTCACCTCGCTTCCTCATCCGGTGTATTTTTTCTCCATAGCGAGAGACAGGATACAAGACAGACTGTGGATTGAATGCTATAATAAAAGTTGGGTCTCTTTACTTTATGACTGTTTTTTTGGTATGGAGAATGGTGGATGGCCTATTTTTGCTGTGATGGCCTAGATAGGTCCCGAGCAGCAGAGGAAGCGCAGATGGCAAGGTTTACATACGCTTCAATTGTGAAACAAATATAAGGAATGAGTCATTGGGTCACAGATAGATGACGTCAGGGAGGTAAAGCATGGCGGAAGAACAACGAATGTCAGTGACAGATCGCGACATCGGCACGGAGATGCGAGATTCCTTTATGGATTATGCGATGAGTATCATCGTCAGCCGCGCATTGCCTGATGTAAGAGACGGGCTTAAGCCGGTGCATCGACGCATCCTGTATGCGATGTCCGATCTGGGCATGTCACCGGACAAGCCATATAAGAAATCGGCCAGGATCGTAGGCGAAGTAATCGGCAAGTACCACCCTCACGGCGATTCGGCGGTATATGAATCGATGGTTAGGATGGCGCAGGACTTCTCCATGCGCTATATGCTTGTCGACGGCCATGGCAACTTCGGATCCATTGACGGTGATATGGCGGCAGCCATGCGTTATACGGAAGCCCGCTTGTCCAAGATGGCGATGGAGCTTCTGCGCGACATCAACAAAGAAACGATCGATTTCGCGCCGAACTATGACGGCGAGGAGCAGGAGCCGGTTGTGCTTCCTTCGCGCTTCCCGAATTTGCTGGTGAATGGGGTTACAGGCATTGCCGTCGGGATGGCGACGAATATTCCGCCTCATAACCTGGTCGAAGTGATTGACGGCGCTCAAGCGCTGATCCGCAATCCGGATTTGACGCCGCTGGAGCTCATGGAATATATCAAAGGCCCGGACTTCCCGACAGCCGCGTTCGTAATGGGACGCAGCGGCATTCGCCAGGCTTATCTAACGGGGCGCGGCTCTGTTACGATGCGGGCTCGGGCGACGATTGAGGAGAACAACGGCAAGGCGCGCATCATTGTGCACGAGCTGCCTTATCAGGTCATCAAGGCAAGGCTGGTGGAGAAGATTGCCGAGCTTGTTCGCGAGAAGAAGGTCGAGGGCATTACGGATCTTCGCGACGAATCCGACCGCAACGGCATGCGCGTGGTGATTGAGCTTCGCCGCGACGTGAATCCCAATGTGGTGCTCAACAATCTGTACAAGCAGACACAGCTGCAATCCAACTTCGGCATTAATATGCTGGCGCTCGTCAACGGCGAGCCCAAGACGCTGAACCTTCGCGATATGCTGCATCACTACTTGCAGCATCAGATCGAGGTTATCCGTCGCCGTACGGAATTCGAGCTGAGGAAAGCGGAGGCTCGCGCCCATATTCTCGAAGGTCTGCGCATCGCGCTGGATCATCTGGATGAGGTTATTGCGCTGATTCGCGCTTCCCAGACGACGGATGAAGCGCGTGAAGGGCTGATCAGTCGCTTCTCGCTCAGCTATGAGCAGGCACAGGCCATCCTGGATATGCGCCTGCAGCGCCTGACAGGCCTGGAGCGGGACAAGATCGAAGCGGAATACGCGGAGCTGCTGCGCAAGATTGCGGAGTACAAGGCTATTCTTGCGGACGAGCAGCTTGTTCTCGATATTATCAGCACGGAGCTGGAGGAGATCAAGGAGCGCTTCGGAGACGAGCGCCGTACGGAAATTACGGCCAGCGACGAAGAGATTCTGGACGAGGATCTGATTCCTCGCGAGGATGTCATTATCTCCATCACGCATTCCGGCTACATCAAGCGATTGCCTGTATCCACTTACCGCAGCCAGAAGCGCGGCGGCAAGGGCGTTGTGGGTATGGATACCAAAAACGACGATTTCGTAGAGCATCTTTTTGTATCCAATACGCACCACTTCCTGCTCTTCTTCACGAACAAGGGCAAGGTCTACAGGCTGAAGGCTTATGAGATTCCGGATCTCAGCCGCACGGCGAGAGGCACTCCAATTATTAACCTGATCCAGATTGAGCAGGGAGAGACCGTTAACGCTGTTATACCGGTTCAAGCGTTCGATGCCGAGCAGTATCTATTCTTCGCCACACGGCAAGGCGTTGTGAAGAAGACGCCGCTGGACGATTACGCCAACATCCGCAAGGTAGGGCTAATCGCCATCTCGCTGCGCGAGGACGATGATCTGATTGGCGTGAAGCTGACGGACGGGAATCAGGAGATTATTATGGGTACGGCGCAAGGCATGTCTATTCGATTCCCAGAGCAGGATGTCCGTTCCATGGGTCGTTCCGCTACAGGAGTTAAGGGCATAGGTCTGGATGACGACGATGTTGTCATCGATATGGACGTAGTCGTGATGGACAAGGACGTGCTGATCGTCACCTCCAAGGGCTACGGCAAACGAACGCCGATCAGCGAATATCGTATTCAAAGCCGCGGCGGAAAAGGAATTAAGACGCTTAACGTGACCGATAAGAACGGTCCGATTGTATCGCTTAAGGTCGTCGAGAACGATGAGGATCTGATGATCATGACGGCATCGGGTACGCTGATCCGAACCAGCATGGAAGGCATCTCCACGATGGGACGCAATACACAGGGCGTGAAGCTGATTAATACGCGTGAGGACGATACCGTCGCCACGGTGACCCGCGTCGCGCGCAGTGAAGAAGCCGAGGCAGAAGTGGATGCGGAGGAAGAGGGTCCTGGCGAGGCGCCTCCGTCAACAGAATCCAGCACTGACTAACTAGCGCAAGGAGAGGACTCCCGTGGTTACAGTTGGAGTATCACAAGTAAAGCCAGGCGACAAAATCGGAGAAGATGTCCTCACTTCGCTTGGGAGTGTCCTGCTGCAGAAGGGCAAGATCATTACGCCGAAGGAATTGGACATCTTGCAGGCGTTTCTGATTGCTAAGGTGACAATCGAAGCTCCGGCTGCCGATGCCAGAGAAGGCGAAGAGAAGAAGGAAGAACCGGCGGCAGGGGGAAGACCCATTCCTCCTGCAAACCCGTTGCAGACGGAATACGATAGAATGATCGTGCTCCTGCGGACCATTTTTAACTCCTTCGTTACAGGCACTGGACTACCGATTATGGATGTCCGAACACAGCTGGAGCGTTTGCTTCAGCATATTTCGGAATACAAGATTCTCACCTTTTCACCGAGGGTATTCCAGGAAAGCGACTATCTGCTCCACAAAAGCGTGATGTCGGCAATGACCTCCTATCTGATCGCACAGTGGGTGGCCCAGCCTCAGAAGGATTGGATGCAGGTGGCACTCGCCGGCCTTCTGAAGGATATCGGGAATATTCGGATCGATAGAGGCATTCTAACGAAGCCGACTCCTCTTACGGCCGAAGAGAACGATGAGATGAAGCGCCACACCGTACACGGCTATCAGCTGCTGAAGAATGTAGCTGCGTTGAACGAGGGCGTCAAGCTTGCGACATTACAGCATCATGAGCGAGTGGACGGGACGGGATACCCGCTTGGTATCGACGCGACCAAAATCCATCCCTATGCCAAGATCGTCAGCATAGCGGATATCTTCCACTCCATGACGCTGAACAAGTCCTATCGCAAAGCGGCTTCTCCTTACCTCGTCCTGGAGCAGCTTCAGAGCGATTCGTTCGGCAAGCTGGACCCGGCTTATGTGCAGACCTTCGTAGAGAAGGTCACTCAGTTCCACAATGGCACCGTTGTGCGTCTAA